>CAADGV010000001.1 GCA_900696645.1 uncultured Chlorobiota bacterium
TCGGCGACAAGGTGTATCGGGGGAACCGTGGCGAGATTCATGCCGACCTGCTTCCCCGTATGACGCAGGATGAGCAATTCAAGTACCTCGACAATACCGACAGCCACAACAAGTTAGACGGGTTCATAGATGATTCAGGACAATTCGTGTCAAGACAGGAAGCGTCCAGAGAAGCGAAGCGTGAACTCGTCAGCCCCGACGTGCTCAGGCAGATTGAGGGTGATGAAGAAACTCGCGATATTGAAGGCAACGGACGACCGCTCCGCCAACTCTCTCCCGAATCCGACTCCGAAACACTCGCACGCCTGAAACCCATCATCGAAGGCACGGGCGGCTACAACGTCCGTGTGGATTCCCAGATGGGCAGACCCGTCGTTTACTTCGAGCACAAGGGCGTAAAGGATGCAGAGGGGAAATCCGTACCCACGACATTCGCCCGATTCCCCGAAACCGTTGACACGCCGGAGAAGATAAACGCTATCGTCGAAGAGAAGAACGCCGACTATCAGGTGCTACGGCAGTTGGATGAGGGGATTGACACACCGATGGGTGATGTAACCTCTTTGCAGGCGCAGGAGAATTATGACCGCATCAAGCGCAATCTTGATAGCGTCAAGGTAAAAATCCTTGAGAAGTTGCAAGATAATTGGGTGCGCGTTGATAAACTTCTGCAAGACAGGGAAGTAGTCGTTACCGATGAGAATAATCCCTACCAGCAAAAGGTACTGTACGCTGGGCGTGTACAGGACAGAATGGATAAAATCCAAAATGAACTCGATTCCATTGATAAAGCCGTACTCAAAACCGCGAAAGAACGTGGGCTGAGTTCCGAGGAATTGTGGAACGATATTAACCTGTATCTCCACGCGAAACATGCCCCCGAACGAAATGCCGTTCATGGGGAACGAGCATCCGGCATGAGCGACGAAGATGCTCAGAATGTTATGAATGAACTCCAAGAGAAGGGAGAATTTTCGGACATTCAACGTCTCGGCGATCAACTCGCACAGGCGAGCCGGAAAGGGTTGGAGATACTTCGTAACGCTCAACTCATCAGCGAAGAAAAATACAGCAAACTGCGGGAACTCTACCCCAATCATGTCCCCCTGAACAGGGTCATGGATGATACGGGGATTGAGCACTACATCGCCGGCGGAGAGGGCTTCAACGTGTATTCATCCGGGTTGAAGCGCGCCAAAGGGAGCGAACGTCAGGTTGCCGACATTGCAGTAAACATTGCCACAAATCTTGCGACATTCTCTGTGAGGGCGGAAAAGAACCTTGTGGATTTGGCGACATTACAATTCTCCCGCGACAATGCACACTTGGGGTTGTTTGAAGAAATCAAACCGAAGGCGATAGGGAAGCGGTGGGACGGTTCGACAATCTTCCAAGAGATACGCGATCCGCTTGTATTGCATTTGTACGAGAACGGGAAGCCCGTGTATTTGAGAATCAAAGATGCAAGCCTTGCGCGTGCGTTCCAGAATATCAACATCGAAAAATTGCATCCGTTGTTTCATTACGTTGCGGCTTTCGGAAGGTTGTATTCCGGTCTGGCAACCCGATTCAATCCTGAGTTCTGGCCGAGTAACAAAATTCGTGATCTTGAGGAATTGTTGCCTACGATTGCGGCGGCGAAGGGACTTGGCGGGAAAGCTGCGCTGAAAGCTGTTGGACGCGACATACTCATGGAGAACGTCAAGGCGGTGAGTGATTATGTTCGCGGTAAGGATACCGAAGGCGCGAGGTTATACGCACAGATGAAGGCCGATGGTGGAACAACGGGCGGACTTGCACTTTCTACGCGCAAAGATATTGAAATCAACCTTGAAAAGCTGAAGAGGCTCAATCGGAGTGGCGGGAGGCGGGCATTGAACTATGCCATCCAAACCGTTGACCATCTTAATCAAATCTTTGAGGACTCTACCCGTCTTTCGGTGTACAGGACTGCGCTTGAAATGGGTATGACGCGCAAGCAGGCGGCGTTCCACGCCAAGAATTCCACGATTGACTTCAATCGTAAGGGCGAGTGGGGCGGGGTTATCAATGCTCTATACATCTTCTCAAACGCATCTATTCAGGGATCGGTCAAGATGTTGCGGGCAATGAAAAACCCAAAGGTGGCTACTGCGGTAACTCTTGCCGTCGCAACGGCGGTATTTCTCACGGCACAGTGGAATGATGAAATAGACGAGGATTGGCGGGATAAAGTATCGAAGTGGGATAGACTGAACGGTTTGCCAATACTGATACCATCGGATGAGGGTGTACGGTACATCACTATTCCGGTATCGTGGGGATTGAAACCGATAAAGGCGATGGTGGACAACATCTACGATCTTTCTACGGGGAACGAAGAGAGCGTTAAAGATGCGGTGGGCAGTGTCCTCACGTCGGTTATTGATGCGTACAACCCACTTGGCGGGAGCGATGTTGTCTCAGCTATTACCCCGACAGTATTAGACCTTCCGGTTGACTTGGCTCGTAACAAAACATGGTCGGGTTCAATGATTCGTCCGCATGATTACGGAGCGCGTCCGCGATATACCCTGTACTTCAAGAGTCTTGAGAAATCGGCGGTTGGGCAGGGGGCTATTGCAACGGCGCGACGCTTGGATGACATAGGTATTGAGGTAAGCCCGGCAGATATTAAGTATGTGTTCGATCAGGCCACCGGAGGAACGGGCAGGTTCTTATCAAAGGTAATTACGAGTGCGGCATCAACCGTGACGGGAGAACTACCGACTTCGCGGGAAGCCCCATTTGCGGGGAGATTCTACCGCGACATTCCAACAGAAGAATTGGGGGCGCGCAGGCCAGTCTTGCAAAGAATAACTGAACAAGAAAAGCGGGTAACACGATTGAAAATCCGTGCCCTTGAAACCGGCTCCCAGCCGGACATTGACGCGTACACAGCGGCCAAGCGCGTTCTTGACGACATGCGTAAAGCCTCGCCGGAATATCAGGCGAAACTTCGCGTGGAGAAAGACCAAAGAGAAGCCCGCGAACGCACTCTGCGCTCCGGGATATGACGAACAACCAACGGGGGGTAGGTGAAGGTAAATAATCTTGTCGTTATTTCAGACACACATTGCGGTTGTAGATTGGGGCTATGCCCGCCCGAAGCGGCACTTGACGATGGGGGCACATACAGGCATTCCCGCTTACAAGCCAAAGTATGGAATATGTGGGAAGAGTTCTGGGGGGAGTTTGTTCCTCACGCAACCTCGAAAGAACCATACGCCGTAATCCACAACGGTGACGCTATTGACGGCGTTCATCACAACTCCACGACACAAATCTCGCACAACATCGAAGACCAAATCGAAATTGCCTACAACATTTTGAAACCGGTTGTGGAGAAATGTGAGGGCAGGTATTACCACATCAGGGGGACAGAGGCGCATGTCGGCAAATCCGCAGTACACGAAGAAGCCCTTGCCAAGAGACTGAAAGCAATCAAGAATGAAGAGGGGCAACACTCACGATATGAACTTTGGAAGTATTGCGGCCCCGCATTAGTTCACCTACTCCATCACATCGGCACAACGGGGAGCCAAGCATACGAGGCAACGGCTGTGCATAAAGAACTTGTTGAGAGCTACGTCGAAGCCGCCAGATGGGGAAGGAAGCCACCCGACATGATTGTGCGTTCCCACAGACATCGTTATTTCCGAGATGAGATTGCGACCGGCACGAAGATAGGGCACGCGGAAGCCGTTGTAACACCCGCATGGCAAGGGAAAACTCCTTTTACTTGGAAAATCCCCGGCGCACGGTTATCTCTTCCACAGTTCGGGGGGATTGTAATACGTTACCACGACGATGAACTTTACATCAGGAGGAAAGTGTGGACAATAGACCCGCCAAAACCAGAATAACAGCCGAAGAATTGTTATCGGAACTTGCTGAAGCCTACCGTCCACGTACGCGCGAGTCGCTACGAAAAGACGGCTGGATTAGCAAGTTGGACTTGATAGATATGGGATTGGAGGAACGCACAGCTCGGCGCGTGTTAGATGAGAAGATGCAGGATGCGGAGAAACGTGCGTTCAAGGTCGAGGGGGTGCAAAACAGGATACATTTCTACCGTCTGAAAGCAAAGACTAATGGAAGTCCGCATTGAGGGGATAAAGCCGATTGTGCAGAGAACAAGTTATACTTGTGGCCCCGCCGCACTACGGACAATCTTCGCCCACTACGGCGTGAAGGTATCGGAAAGGGAACTTGTCGAAGAAGCGGAAATCACCGAGGACGGTACGGGGTTCACCCAGATGAAGCAACTGGCGCGCTCACACGGATTCACATTCAGGGAATACCGCAACGGGACGATAGACGACTTGCGAAGATGGTTATTGAAGGATTCCCCCGTACTGACAAGCATACAAGATTACGGCGCGCCCAATGGTAACAACGGGCATTATGTTGTTGTGGTTGGCATGAGCAAGCGATACGTTCATCTCGCCGATCCTGCAAACTACTACGAAGCCACACGTCCGAGATTCGCGAAGCAAAAGAGAATGTCGGTGGAGAACTTCACCCGAAGGTGGTTTGACGTTGACGACAATGTTGTAAAGGGTTGGTACGCTATACTGCATCCGCGTAACGTATGATAATAGAATAACTTACGGCGCAGGCTGAAACTTTTTTCAAAACCCTCTTGACATTGCAGGGCTGAGATATTATTGTTGGTTCATGAGAACTAAAGAAGAAATTGAATTGATTGAACGTGCGATGAGCGCAAGGCTCGCCCACAATCGTGCGTCTGCACAGTCAAGACCTTCCCACAAGGTCGGCAAGTCCGACAGAATCCGGCGTGCATACGCCCCCAAGAATGGGGATCGCATCCACAACGAGATAGTCGGAATGTTCGGCCAGCTTGCCGACACGGAGGTTGTCATCACCTAACGCCTTCTCTTTCCGAGACAGACGCGTACGGAGACCGCCGCCCTTGAGTTCACAAGACCCTCGGTACGAAGTACTAAACTCGCTTAGTCGAGAGCAGGAGCTTTAACATCACGATATTTTCGGATTTCACGCAAACAGTCGAACCGCGATGGCTGGGTTGCCGCCGATTAGTCCTCTGATGAGTTTTTCACACCGTAAGAATAATCCCAGAAAAACAAAACGGAAACTTACCTCCCTTTGCCGTGCTTCATCAAAAGAAAGGGGGTAGGGGGATTATCGCCTGAAAAGATAGGCGACTTTGCGCTCGCAAAAAGAATGCGAGCGCGTTTTTTTTCTTCTGGATGTAAACCGAAAGATTGGTAGTTAGGAGAGTAGTCGGATGATAAAATACACTACCGCAGCGAGCAGGAAGACTGCCGGAAGAAGAGAGAATCTGTCGTTCATGTACTTTGGGAACATCACGCAGCCGATTTCTGTTCTTCGTCGAGGGATGAATACGCAAGCACAAGCGGAGAACGTGGGAGTTCGGCTTGGTACTTCTTGAAACGGGGGGAAAGTTCAAGTGCGGGTTGACAGAGAATGTTGCGGAGCATTGTTACCCGAACGGCCCGTCAGTCCTTTGACGGGATAGAGTTTGACGATTTCCCATGATGATCTCACCAAAAGGTCGTTCAAAAAAAATGGGAATGCGGCCTTGAGTTTCCGTCGCAGTTCTTCAATCGCTTCTTCGGCATTGAAAGATTTTTCAGACTGCGGATGCGGTAAACATTCAGTGAGATTCATTTGAGCCTCAGAACTTGTGCTTCGCGCCTGAGTATCTTCTTGTGAAGATCGTATTTATTGGAAAGATAGAGTTCGCAGGCCTCTCTCAGTTCGGGGTGAAGAACGGGATGCCATACAATGTTGTTGGAAACAAACTTGGAAATAATGGAATCCGGTTCGCCGAAGTAACGGGGCGTCGGTTGAAAAATACCGCATTCAGCCGAAACCTACAATACGCTATACAACGTATGAGAAAAAATTTAATCAAAAAATTACTTGACAACCGTCTTGGCATTTTGTATCTTTCAAATGTCGGTTAGCCCTCTTTCCTCCTTCAAATAATATGTAGGAGGTAAAGTTACAGAGAAGTAATTAACAGAGGGTCGAGAAGTTTTTAAGGGCTAACCAATGCGGTTAGCCTTTTTTGTTTTGGTGATGTTAAGAACTTGAGAAAATGTTTTCGCTGTCACAATTAAGAGTTTGATTTTGTGATGCAGTACAAAGGTAACACACGTGGTCAGGGGAAACAAGGGGAAAGTCGGGGAAACGGGGGGAATGGGTGATTACACAGGGGCGGGCGAATCAATCAAACAGGTAATACACTAATGGGAACAGAAGTGAAACGCGGAAGCATATACGATTTTGACCGACTAAAAGTCGGTGACACGGCTCGTCATCCAATCAAGCACAGACAGAAGATTTCAAATGCGCTCTGTATGTACCACAAGTGGAACGCCGGGAAGCGGATAATCACACGCCGGGACGGAAACGAAGTCATTGTATCGAGGATCAAGTGAACACAAACAAAACGGGGGAACAAATGATTAACCGAAACATCGTCACGGGACTTTTGATATTGTTGTGTCTGTTTGCCGCAGTGTGGGCAGCGAATGGTCAAACCCACATCAGGGCAATGGGTGGCATTTCAGTCCCGCAGAGAACCGAGCAACCGCATCAGACAACTAAATTCGGGCTTGCGGGTGCAGGATGGAGCACGGGGATTAACGTCATGATCGGGCACATCCACTTCGACGGCGGATTACTCATTTCCACCAGCTACGGCGACTACGATGCAAACACAACCCACATCGGGAGTCCGCGCCTCAAGCTACTCAGAGCAGAAATCGGCGCATTCACACACTTTCCATTTGTGAATCAAGAGTTGTACTTGTTCGGTTCATTCGGCAAAGCATTTCAGTTTGACCCGATACACAACAATGGGTTTGGCGGCTCAGTTGGTGCAACCTACGAAACGGCAAAGCGATACGGTATCTATGCCCGATACGGCTATTACAATCTTGGACTGAACACGGTTTCTATGCTGGAAGCCGGACTTTCGTTGAAGGTGTTCTAATGTTTTCCCGATTCTGAAAGCGGCTGCGCCGCAAGGGTTTTTCCCGACAATATGCGGGTGCGCCGACACCGACAGACCGTCTGCCGACGACGACAGAAGAGTTGTGGATATGCTATTTCTCAAAGCCCGTATCGTGGAAAAGCGTAATCAATCTCAGTTACCTTTACTCTGACACAACCATAAGGATATAGTCATGTTGAAGGGTCTCGTTGCAAAGTTCAAAACTGCGTTCAACCGTCAAACCCCAACGGCCACACAGGAGAAGTTCATTGTGGCGGCCAAGTCTAAACTCGCAACAGAAGAGAAAGAAACGATTGTCGAGAAGCGCAATCGGTACGGTGGTTGGTTGGGTGCAATGCTCCGCAAAATCAACGAGTTGCCGTACCGCCGTCCGTTCGGGACGTTCTCAGCACTCAAGCCCATCAAGGGGAGAACGGATTTCTCCCGCTCTGCCGAAGTTCACCGTGAGAGACTTAACGGCGAACGGATGACACGATCCGAACATCGCCGCCTTGTTCGGCGGAGAGAACTTCACGCCCAACGGAGAGTAACCACATGACAACGAAATCGCAAAACGGGCGATAGATTCCTTTGTCAACATGTATCTTGCCGAACTGAATAAGCAAATGAACCACTCAGCGAAAGGGAGTCAAAGCAAATGATGACAGTACGCTATCCAAACGGTCAAGCCATCCAATACAACGATGCAATGTTCCTTGAACACGGCAATGGGACGACTTGGGTACTACGCAAAAAACAAGGGGGCGACCCTTTAGCATTCATCCAAGCATCGGCGGGGGCTATCGTCGAATTTGTTTACCCGTGTCGTGTCTATGACGGCATTCGTAAGATTGAGGATGAGAAAGTAGCAGAGATCACGCGTGAAATCCGGTCGGTCAAACGTAAGCTCAACAGTCGTACCGTGACCCAAAGGGGAACCACATGAACTACCACGACGAGAACTACACTGCCGAAGATGCACGACGAGATCGTGACATCGAGCGCAAGTTGGATACCGAAAAGCTGAAAGAGTGCTGTGAATGCGGGGAGATATTTGAGCCACATCCGACCTCAATCTGGGACGACTGCGAAATGTGCGAGAACTGCATCACCAGCCAA
>CAADGV010000002.1 GCA_900696645.1 uncultured Chlorobiota bacterium
CGTTATGTGCAAGCCGTTGAATTTATAGCGGCCACGAGTTGCCGCCCCCATTGGTTAGCCTCTCAACTCAAATATCAAGACGGTAAGCGAATGAATGCAATGAGCAATGGATTTTCTTTGCTCTAAGCAATTCTGTGGCTGAGAACTGACTGCCAATTTCAAGACGACATCCCGATGCTGGATGATGAGTCCAAGCCACCCAAGACCATGCACCTTGCGCCCGTTCCTCGTCCCTCTCCCCGTTCGGTTTATACAGCCAACGCACACCAGAGTTTGCCAAGTATCTGCAATCAGGATGCGCTCCAAAGAAATCAAGTCCAATCGTAAATCGGGCGCTCATCAGCACATGAAACATATCGTTCTTGATGTGCCAACTCTGGGTGTCCCCCGCTACACTCTTTCAGATCATTCGAGTACGCTTCACAACCCACGGCTCGGAATGCCTTGCACACTGCCTGGCTTTTCTCGCAACTGATAAGCACTCGTGGCCGCTTTTCAATACGGCCTGCAACATAACAACCCGCACCACGGCGGTCGCTTCGCTCCCTCAACTCTTCGCTCGTTTGTATGTGGTTAGTTGTGCTCATCGCTGCGTGGTGCTTTGTCCGTTATGTGCCATGCTCGGACAAATACTGCCTAAGTTCATCAGCACATTTATGAATAGCCCTTGTTTTCTCATTCCACGCTTCTATTACATCATCTGACATTTCATTCATCGCCCATTGCCAAGTTTCATCTATTGCACAATAATCAGCTTTACGCTCGGCTTCAATTGCATCCAATAAAGCACGGCACATAACAAGCAGTTTTGCGTCATGCTGGATGGGCGTTGTGTTTTTAACTTCTGTACTCATATCAACTATATTTTAGTTCTATTTGTAATGGATTTTATGCACTACGACTCTTAAAGTTTGAGCAAAACTGCAAACCGTCAGTTTCATACGATTTAATATGGGCATCAACCTCGACCCATACTATTGGATTGTAGCATTTCCCGTATTTTCTGGTGTTCCCCTCTTGATTGGCGATCGCCTCCCAGTATTTGCAGTCGGCGCAGCGCATCCCCACCTCTTCAACTATCTTGCTCTGTTGAGCATTCATATCCTACCCTCTGTTGAGCTTGAACTTTCCCAAGGTCACCCCCCTGTATTTCGCGAACTCCAGGATGCTCCTACTGCCTTTCGTCGAATTACATTTGCGGCACGCTGCGACGATGTTGTGCCGGTTATGTTTTCCTCCTTTAGCGAGGGGTTCTACATGGTCGCCCGACATCTTCTTGAAATCTGTCTCCCCGCATCCGTAGGCACATTCAAAGCCTTGTTTCTCGAAAGCATACTTCACCCAGCTACGAGGAACAGCTTTGCGTACCGTCGGCGTTGCTCCCGCCCGCCCGTGCCTCATCTTCGCAAGCCATTCCTTCACTTCACGAATGACGATGCTCTCTCCCTTTATCACAGATTGCTCGTCCAAGAACTTCGTAATCATTTTCTCATATCCCCAACGGGTTATTCGGGTCAATCGCCTCTTCTTTCTTCTTGTCAAATCCGAGGTATGACCATCGGGTTTTTACCATGCTCTGAACTTCATCTGCTTCTTCCAACGTGAGTCCGTTTTGTTCTTTCAGGGCGAGTATTTTGTTCCCGATTTCAACGAGCTTGTGCCTGTCGGTTGTTGCCTTGATTTCGTTTACCAACTTCGGGATGATGTCGCCGGGGATCGGTGTCCCATCTGTGAGTTGGCGCGAAGAACTAATCCGGGTCATCAAATCCTCATCCCAACCAAGTGCTTTTCCGACCTTCGTTAGACGCTCCACAATGCTTGAGATACTTGTCGGAGGCGTGAGTTCCCAAATCGGGAACTTGAGTTTTGCATCCTCTTTCCCGGCTACCATCTTTACCCACAGCTTCATAGGAAGGTGAGCGAGTTTCGGTGTGCCGAAGAATAGTTTGGTGAGTCCGGCCAGATTGGTCAGAGCATCATACACGGCACTCCCGCTGTTCTTGCTTCCTGTCTCGAACAGATACGGGAGTGTACTGACAATCGTTCCCTTTGTCGGCTCAAGAACAAATGCCTTGAGGTTCATCGTGTATCGGCAGGCTTTCTTCCGCAACTCCTTATCTTCAGTATCGAACAAACCCAATGTGAGACAGACACATTCACTTTCCTCGCCGACTCCGTATTGCTTGCCGCCGATGTTCTCGGAGATTCGGTGTAAGCATGTGTCGCCGTCGCATTTGCGGATTGCTTGGCTGTTTGAACCGTACAGGGCGAAGCGGTCATCAAATACGTCAGGGATGTTGTCAGACGGGACGACGATCATCAGTTCCTTCGGCTCCTCTCCATACAGTGCCCTGATTTCGGGGAAGGCATCTATATTCCAGTGGTCGAGGGCGCGGGGAAGGTTGCGCTCCGTCTTTTCCCCCGTCTTGATTTTCCCGCGTGGGTCGGTCTGGATTTTTTGCCTGCGGTGTTCGGAGGTTATCATGCTGTCACCTTCTTGTTTTTCTTCCCGTTCTTGTTTTCGATTGATGCTTCGAGTTGTGTTGTGAGTGGGTCACTCGCCGCAATCTGGGCGTTGATTTTCTCTATCTCCACCGGAGCAATAACCGGAATCCCCGAAAGTAAACTTCTCCCACCGAAATCAATCCTGTCCGGCATGGTGAAAACTGTCGGCGTGTTGTTCGGATTGTTGTATCGCCAGAGTTCAAGGGCAAATATGCTCAATTCGCCGTCACGCTTCATCTGCTCCTTTGTGCGGATGTCAATATCAAAGCCCGACTTGTTCCCCGCGTCAAGGTAGAGAACAAACGTCCCGACAATCGGCATACCAAACAGGTTCATTTCTTCAAGCTGTATCGCGTAGTGGGCTGTCTGCAAATGGTAGTTTTTGTCTTTCCCGCCCGTCTTGATGTCGCCGATGTAAAGCCCCGTTTCCGGGACAACCCGAACCGTACTCTTGGTGAGCGCATATTCTCCGGCTTGCAAGACGCACGGTAGGTCAACCGTCCCGGCGGTCTCTTGCACATGAGAACATGAAACTACTTCCGAGCCAAGTACCTGCGGCTTGACTACTTCCATGAATTGAGCGAAACGGATAATCTGCAACCACTCTTCCTGCGTGAATAGAATCCGGCCAAGTTCGTCTTTGAAGGATATCGCGCCCTCCATCAGTCCCTTGTTGATCCCGGCGTGTATGCGGCTGCCTTTGTTCAGTGCCCGATTTACAATCGCCTCCGCCTCAAAGTTTCCTATCTTGCCGCGCCAGAGCGATAAGAAGGGCTTGTTGATGATGTTCAGGAAGGTCGTCGTGGAGTTGTAGTAGAAACGGCCATCTCCGACGGGTTGCGACCATTTTGCATCCCCAAATTCTTTCGGGCGGGGTATCGGGTAGTACCTGTCGTCGAACCATTCAATGCGGGTTACATCGTCCATTCGTTTTCTCCGGTTTAGAGTACAAATGCGCTCTTGTTCTTCATGTACGAAATGAATTCCGTCAAGACGGCTGTTTGGAACCCTCTCGTACAATCACCCACCCCGTATTTCAGGTGGATATATTCCTCAAGAATCGTGTTTGCGACTTCATTCACACCCCTTTCAAAACACACATCGGATATAATTATCTCACCCTCGTAAGCAACACCCAGCATTTCCTTGCTGTCGAATATGGCACACTTCACGGGGTAATCAACCGGAAAACCGACTTCTTTGAAGAATTCCATCGCCTGATTGAGTGTTGCCCTGTACAATGGAGGCATTTCTATGTCACGAAATATCAAACCGGTTTGGGACACCTTGAATGCCGCCCCGACATTTTGATCGCCGATGATTGGGCGCAGAGAGTTGAAGATTTTTGTCGGGATGATTATGTGGTTGTGTATCTCATCGGGCTTTAGAAGCCCAGAGAAGCCGCGCGGGGCAAGCCTGTTCTTTTTCACGCACGACCTGAACACATGCGAAATTTCACCCGGAGTTATATCGGCATAATCGGCAACCGTCCCCTCAATGTATTGCTGCTCACACGACTCCATCAGTACGCGCATGATTACCTCTTCGTTTTCGCAACGATAGAGAAGCCCCCATATTTTTTCCTCAACTTCCCAGCGATACTTCACAAGTCGGTTTTCTTCAATGGCAATCTCGGAGAAATCATAGTCGTAAACAGAATTTAGGTTTGTCTCAAAACACCTTATCCCCTTCCGGTAGATGTTCGCTACGTTCCCGGTTTTCTCAAGGATGCGCCCCATCGGGCACTCAAACAGAATCTTCTTCCTCTCAGCGAAATACTTGTTAAATTCCGCAAGAAATAGGAGCACGTCCCCGCTCAGGTCAATGTAGAAGTGGGTTTCATTCTCTTTTGGATGAATCTCGTCAACGACTTCAATCGAGCATCCACCCTCATCAAGGGCGTTGCAATAAATTTCCCTCAGTGCCTGCCAAAGTTCCCAATCCTTCCCCATCTCGGTTGTTATTGAGGTCTTTCGCCCGTTGATAGTGATAAGGTCGTAATCGTCTCCCCGGAATGATTCTTTCACCGTGTCAATGCTGATCTCATCAGTACCAGAGAATAGCCCGACGCGATACTTTTTCCGCAACAGATAGGCAAGAGCATACTTATTGCCGATCCCAAATTGCCCAATCTTTGTCTCATCAGTGCGCTTACTGGACGCACCAAGTAAGTACAAAGCCTTTTCATCAAGTAATCCGGTATTCTTTATTTTGAGATATTTCATCACTTCTCCTTATCAATGATTTGAAATCTGTTTGCTGTTTGGTAGCATCGAGGGTGCATGTCAACGAAGGCGGCGACCTTTACAATGTTGCCGCGAATGACTTCAACTTCTGTCTCACAAACTTCCCCGCAAATCGAACAGATTGGAGTACATTCGTCAACCTTGCGTTGGCGTTTGTATGGCACTTTCTCCATTTTGAAATCGTATGGTAATGCTGTTGGCATTTTTCCCCCGTTCATAATTGCGGCAAGATGGTTCACTTCAAGTCCTCTTCGGTTAGTCCTGCTTCTTGTAGAATTTGATGCCAATTCCAATAGAAATAAACAAACCCATACTTTTCTTTACGACCTTTCAACCTCTTCACGAAGTCCTTCACTGCATCCTTCCTCACGGCTTCGAGTAGGGCGGTAAGGGTCGGCTCTTGCGTCTCTTCGATTTTGGCGCGCAGGATTTCTACGTGTCCGGTTAGTTGGGCGTTATGACTCTCGGCGGTTTTCGGATGGTTCATTCTGTTACCTCAACCCTGTGATTACGAATACCTAAAAAAGTCTGCCTCGACTGTCTTTTTCTTGTCAAGTGAAAATGCTTGCAATTAGGACAACGATAATAATACTGCCCAAAAATTCTTCCAAACCATTTTGCTCCGCGCTTTGTATAATATACCCGCTTTTCGCAGATTGCGGTTTTCATAGCCCTGCCCATCCCCTTAGAAGTCTGTATGCCTTCGGCGTTAGTGCTGACAAACTTAATGGAGTTGCACCTATCGGCTCAATGAATCTATCACCGCCACCCGCCATCTCGTAACCTAAGAGCATCCACTTTGTTTCTTCTTTCGTCATGTCCCCCACAACAAAAAGCGTATCACCGATAAGTTGTACTCCAATCCAATGCCTCTCATATCCCCCGTCGCGAGTATCAACCCACGAAAATGTGCACGGGAAGTACCTTTCTTGCGCCTGAACCGAAACAGTTAAGAGAAACAGTGACAGGATTGCGGTTTTCATTGCTTGTTCTCGGTGTACTCGCACATCCCGATACAGTTCTCATCCCCGCAATGCGGGCATGGGAAGTGCATCTTCGTCTCGGTGAGCTTTTCCATCACCACCGCAAGCACAAGCCC
>CAADGV010000003.1 GCA_900696645.1 uncultured Chlorobiota bacterium
CGCGGTCAGCACCCGTGAACGGGAAGGATACAATCGAGCTCGGCATTACCGACGGCAGGTCACTGTGGATGAAATCGATTGTCATTCACTACACGGGGCCGACGACATTCTCGCTTGAACAGAACTATCCCAACCCGTTCAATCCCGTGACAACGATCGACTATCAGTTGCCGGTTGCAAGTCATGTCAGTCTGAAGGTGTACGATGTGTTGGGCCGTGAAGTGGAGACCCTGATTGACGAGCAGCAGGAGGCGGGCTACAAGACGGTGCGCTTTAACGCGGGCCGCGTTGCCAGCGGCGTGTACTTCTTCCGGCTTACGGCACAGCCGGTGCAGGGAGGCGCTGCCTTCTCACAGGTCAAGAAACTGATGGTGATGAAGTAGATCGAGATTACAGAAGAAACTCCGCTTTCACTTCCGCCGGCACAACCTCGTTCATCGAACCCGTGCGGTATCCTTGGAGATCGAGGGTTACATAGGTGAACCCTAACTCCTTCAGATGCCGGACAAGCCGTTCACGCAAGTCGTTGTCGGTCAGTCTGTTGATTTCTTCTGTGCCCACTTCGATGCGCGCTGTCCGCTCATCATGAAAACGGACACGGAAGTACCGGAAGCCCTCGTCACGCAGAAACGTTTCGGCAGCATCGACTTTAGTAAGATTCTCTTTCGTAATGCTCATGCCGTAGGGGAAACGGGAAGAGAGGCAGGCAAAAGCCGGTTTATCCCATGTCGGCAGGCCGAGATGGCGCGAGAGTTCACGCACTTCGGCTTTGCTCAATCCGGCTTCGAGCAATGGCGAGCGAACGTTCTTTTCTGATTTTGCTTTCATGCCGGGGCGAAAATCGCCGACATCATCCGTGATCGTTCCGTCTGCAATCCATCTCAATCCCTCGCGATCGGCAATCTGATCCAACTTTCCGAACAACTCCGTTTTGCAAAAGTAGCAGCGGTTGACGGGATTTACCCTGAACTTCAGCACGTCGGTTTCTTCCGTCTTCACAATGACATATCGGGCGCCGATGCTTTCGGCAATCCTCACCGCTTCTTCGAATTCGCGTGTCGGGTAGGTTTCCGACCGGCCGATCATTGCAACGGCTTTGTCACCGAGAATATCCACCGCAACTTTGACAAGCAGCGTGCTATCCACTCCACCGGAATAGCCTATGGCGACGCTTTCCATCTCTTTCAAGATGGATTGAAGTCGTTGGTACTTTGATTGCACGATTTCAGAGAACATGAACATCTCCCAAATAAAAATCCCGTCTCACAAATTGTTGACGGGATAATATACTAAAAGTTGTTGCTTCGTGAAACGCTATGATTTCTCCAACAACTTTTTGAATGCCTTCAGCGATTTTGCGTCGGGGAATTCCTCTTCAAACATCCGCTGCATTTCGGGGTTGAGGGTGAAGGAATTTTTGAGGGATTCTATCGCTTCAAATGTCCTGTTCAGGACTATCAGCGCTTTGGCTCTGTAGTAGAAGGGTTCGGCTGAGACGGGATTTGATTCGACAGCCTTGTCGAAGGCCTTGAGAGCTTGCTTGACGTAGCCGAGTTCGAACAGCGTCTCACCGTAATCTATCCACGCTTCGTAATTTGTCGGCTCCAGCTTTGTAACCATCTTGTACGCAAGGACCGAATCGCGCACACGTCCCATATTGTAGAGCAGGTCGGCTTTTGCATACCACAAGTCGGCGTAGTCGCCGCACAGCGAAAGCGCCTTGTTGTAATCGCCAAGGGCCCGGCGGTATTGGCCGAGGGAGTCGTAGCAGCTTCCCCGTCCGAAGTAGGATTCGTAGTGGCGGGAATCGTACTTCAACGCTTGCGTAAACGCCCGGATTGCCAGCTCGTAGTCGCCCAATTCCTCATAAGCATTGCCCAAGTTGTGCCACGCTGGGACGTCTTTTTCTTCGGATTTCAGCGTTTCGCGATAGCATTCGGTGGCTTCCTCCAGCCTCCCCATGTTGGCGTAGGCGTTTCCCTTGTTGTACCACGCAGCAGGGAAATTCTCATGAATCGCCAACGACATGTCGTAGCTTTCGACGGCGCGGTAGTAGTTGGCCATCCGGTTCAGGACTATGCCGCGATTGTACCAGGCGTTATAATTGTACGGGTCGAGATTCAGATGCTCGTCGTAGCAGCGAAGGGATTCCGTGGGCATATCAAGAAAATCGTAGCAAAAGCCCAACTCGTACCACGCGTCCCTGTTCGCCGGATTTCCCTCGACGATAAACCGGAAGATCTTTGCTGCTTCCTGGTATCTTCCGGTTTTCTCCAGCGTGATCGCTTTGTTGAAAAGGGCATCTTCGTTGGTCGGCTCGATTTCAAGGGCTTTCTCGAAACAGAGAAGCGCCTCTTCGGGCTTGCTCAAATCGTCAAGCGAGATTCCTTTGTTGATCAGAATTTCCGGATCGACGGGGTTGAGCGAGAGGGCTTTGTCGTAGCTTTCGATTGCTTCTTCGTACCGGTAGAGATTGTTGAGGATGAGACCCTTGCGTTGCCACGTCTCGGCACTATAGGGGATATAGACGAGAAGTTGATTGATGAAGTGAAGGGCATCCTCGAATTTTTCGCTTTCCCAGTAGTAGTTGACGATTTCTTCCAGCGCTTCGATGCTCGAGATCTTGGAAGAGCCGTCCTTGAGCATATCCTTCAGCTTCTTGAGCTCGTCTTCAGGGCGTTCGTCGTCCAGAGACTCGTTTTCATCGTCAAAATTGGTAAAATCGAAAATGCTCATGCTCATCTCCCTTTCTAAAGCTATCGGTCGGGAATCCCTCCATCTTTGCTCGCAAATAAACCAAATTGGAATCTGAAGTCAAGACAACAATTCATGAAGCACCGTAAGTCCCGAGTTTCATTGATTTTCAGAACCAATAGGTTTATATTCAACGGTTAAAACTGAATGATCCGAGAGAATATAGAGACAATCCGTGGCCGGATTGCGGCAGCGTGCGGAAAAGCACGCAGAGATCCGGGCGAGGTTACGCTTCTCGCAGTTTCAAAGACATTTTCCCCCGATGCGATTGCAGAGGCGGTTTCAGCAGGGATCGTCGATATTGGCGAGAATTACGTTCAAGAGCTTCTGAACAAGAAGTTGCAGCTTGAATCGCTGCCGGTTCAATGGCACTTCATCGGGCATCTTCAGTCGAACAAAGTGAAGTATGTTGCCGGCTGGATTCATCTTGTTCATGCCGTTGACAGCATCGGGTTGGCAAGCGAACTGGACAAACGGGCGAAACAAGCCGGCCGCGTCATTGATGTGTTGTTGGAAGTGAACACAACCGGCGAGCAGTCGAAATTCGGACTCCGGCCTGAAGCAACAACCGGCTTTGTCCGGTCACTTGCGGCGTTTCAGAACATCCGGATTGCGGGGTTGATGACGATAGGCCCGTTCTTGCCCGACCCGGAAGGCTCGCGCCCCATGTTTCGGACGCTGAGGTTGTTGAAGGATGAAGTAGCCGCGTTAAATCAGCCCAACGTCGAAATGCGGCATCTCTCGATGGGAATGACGGGAGATTTTGAGGTGGCCATTGAAGAGGGCGCAACCATTATACGCATCGGCACGGCGATCTTCGGAAAGCGTACTCGAAAAGGATAATCACATGAACAGAGGAGGATTGATATGAAGCTTTCACCGCTCGACATCCGGAAACAGGAATTCAAGAAGGTGATGCGCGGGTACGACCCGATTGAGGTCGAAACCTTCACGGAAACGATGGCAAATGAGTTCGAAAATCTGCTAAAGGAACAGAACGACCTCCGCCTGAAAATCGTTGAGCTTGAAACGCAACTCAAGGACTATAAGCAGATGGAGCGAACGCTCCAGCAAACCCTCATGCAAGCGCAGGAAGCGACCGGCAAAACATACGAAGCCGCCCGTCGCGATGCCGAGTCAATCGTCAAGGAAGCAGAACTGAAAGCTGCCCAGATTCTCAATCAGGCAAACGAAGAAATGGGCAAACTCAACAACGAAATTACCCAATTGAAATCCCGTAAAGATTCCCTCATCGGCAGGTTGCGTGTGTTGTTGAGCTCAGAGTTGGATTTGATCAAGTCGCTGGAAGTGGGCAACGACCCCGTTCTCTCGAATGACTCCTCACGAGGCACAGGTAAGGACAACATCGATCTCGACAATATTCTCAAGGCAATTGAAAATGTCGGAACTCCGGAATCACATTGATGAGGCGGTAGCCTATCTCCGGTCCAAAACCTCCATGCAACCGCCGATTGGGATCATCCTCGGTACGGGACTTGGCGGATTGGCGAAGGAGATTAAGCAGGAAGTTGTTATTGACTACGAGAACATCCCCCATTTCCCGGTCTCGACGGTAGAATCCCACCACGGCAGATTGATTTTCGGAACACTTGGCGGAAAGCAGGTTGTGGCAATGCAGGGGCGCTTTCACTACTATGAAGGTTACACCATGCAGCAGGTGACCTTCCCTGTCAGAGTGATGAAGTTTCTGGGCGTGAGCACGCTTCTAATTTCCAACGCTGCCGGGGGGATGAATCCCCAATTCCGCAAGGGAAGCGTCATGATTATCACCGACCACATCAACTTGCTGGGTGATAATCCTCTGATTGGTCCGAACGATGACTCTCTCGGCCCTCGTTTTCCCGACATGTCCGAGCCGTACAGCAAGAAGCTGATTGGATTGGCCGAAAAGGTAGCCCTTGACAAGAAAATACGCGTTGAGCGAGGCGTGTTTGTTGCGGTTGCCGGCCCGAACTTGGAGACACGGGCAGAGTACCGGTTTCTCCGGTTGATTGGCGGCGATGCGGTGGGAATGTCAACCGTCCCGGAGAATATCGTGGCAAACCACATGGGCATGCAGGTGTTGGGCTTCTCTATTATTACTGACGAATGCTTCCCCGACGCGCTTCAGCCGGCAAACGTAGCGGAGATTATAGCCGTTGCCAACGAAACCGAACCGAAGCTGACGGCTATTATGAAGGGTGTGGTAGAGAGTCTATAGAGGTCGAACGAGGGATGGAGTTTCAAGGACTTGGAAGAATTCTGGTTGTTGTCGGAAGCGTGATCCTGTTGTTGGGCATCGGATTTATGTTCTGGGATAAGATTCCGTTTCTCGGCAAACTTCCGGGTGATATTCGAGTCGAGAGGGAGAACTTCCGGTTCTATTTTCCCATCACAACGGGAATTGTAATCAGCATACTCGTCAGCGTAATTCTTTGGATTGTTTCACATTTCAGAAAGTAGAACCATGCGCACACTACTTGCATTCGTTATCCTTCTGCCTGCTGTAACGGCAGCATTTGCACAACAACCGGAGCCCAATGAAAAGATGCGAACAATCAGCGTTCGAGGCGAGGGAACAGTCGCAACAACCCCCGATCAGGTGCGGGTCTCTGTTCAGGTAAGCACGCGGGAAGAATCGGCTTCAACAGCAATGCGCTCGGCAAGCAGCAAAACCCAGGCGATCCTCACGCTGTTGAAGAATCTCGGAGTTGATGAGAAGAGTATTCAAACCTCGCGGGTGAATGTTTCGCCTGTATATGACTATTCGCGGCAAATTCAACCGCCGCCGATTGTCGGCTACACCTCTTCGAATGATTTCACCGTGCTGTTCAAAGGGAAATTGATGGAGAAGGTGGGAGAGTTCATGGACAAAGCTGTTGCCGCAGGAGCTGCAAATTTCGGCGGACTTCAATATGAATCCTCGAAGCAGCGCGAAATCGAACGCGAAGCATTGAAGAAAGCTGCTGATGACGCGAAAGCGCGGGCCGAAGTTCTCGCAAAACAGTTAGGTGCCTCGCTCGGTCAGGTGACAACTATTTCCGAAAGCCTCAGCGGCGGCGGCCCGGGTCCCATGCTGATGAGAGGCAACGCGATGATGGAGGCATCTTCCGCTGCCCCCGTGATGCAGGGCGAGCTTTCCATCCGGGCGGATGTGCATGTGGTGTTTGAGTTGAAGTAGAAGATGGCTCCGCAAGTTCAATATATTGCCGAAAAGATCCGCCCTGTGTTGAGAAAACATCAGATCAAGAAGGCTGGTGTGTTTGGCTCGCTCGCCCGCGGCGAAGAAGCAGAGAGTAGTGACATAGATGTCTTGGTGGAATTGCCGCCAAATCTCTCATTGCTTGACTTTGTAGGAATCAAGTTGGAGCTGGAAGAGGTGCTTGGAAAAAACGTTGACCTTGTCGAGTACGAAGCCATAAAACCGCGCATCCGCCAGAGGATCATCAGCGAAGAAGTGCCTATTCTATGAGTCGAGATATAGGTCTTTACATCGACGACATTCTCGAATCAATGGATAAGATTCAGGCGTATATTGAAACCGTTGGCGAGGACGAATTCTACAGTGACTCTGAGAAGCAGGATGCCGTATTGCGAAGAATGCTGGTTATTGGCGAGGCGACGAAGAACATACCGGCTGAATTCAGAACAAAGTACCCTGATGTTCCATGGCAGAAAATGGCAGGTCTGCGTGACATTATCGTCCATCAGTATTTTGGTGTAACGCTAGGCTTGATTTGGCGTGTGGCAAATTCCGACTTGCCACTTCTGAGAGAACGGATTTTAGAGATTAAGGCAGCAGAGAATTTGTAGCAACTATGTTCAAAGAGCTTACAGAAAGACTCTCCTATCCCGATGTAGAAAAGGAAATCCTGACATTCTGGAAAGAGAACGGGATTTTCGGGAAAAGCATTTCTACGCGTGAAGGGAAACCCGGATTCACCTTTTACGAAGGCCCGCCGACGGCGAACGGACGACCCGGCATCCACCACGTTATGAGCCGCACGCTGAAGGATCTCGTTTGCCGTTACAAAACTATGCGCGGCTTTCAGGTTCATCGCAAGGCAGGCTGGGATACGCACGGACTTCCTGTAGAGATCGAGGTTGAGAAACAGCTCGGCTTCAAACACAAGGACGAAATTGTCAAATACGGCGTTGCCGAATTCAACAGGAAGTGCCGCGAGTCTGTCTGGAAGTACAAAACAGACTGGGAACAGATGACCGAGCAGATGGGCTACTGGGTCGATCTCTCAAAGCCGTACGTCACGTTCGAAAACAACTACATCGAGTCCGTCTGGTGGGCGCTGAAGCGGTTCTATGATGAGGGTATGATCTACAAAGGCTACAAGATTCAGCCCTACTGCCCGCGATGTGAGACGCCCCTCTCATCACACGAAGTGTCGCTCGGCTACGACGATGTGAAAGACCCGAGCGTGTATGTGAAGATGAAGTTGAAGTCGCAGCCTGACACATCGTTTCTCGTCTGGACCACAACGCCGTGGACGCTGATCTCGAACGTTGCTCTTGCTGTTCATCCGGGCGTTGACTACGTGAAGGTAGAACACAAGAACGAAAAACTGATTCTTGCCGAAGCCCGTTTGAACGTTCTGGAAGGCGAATATATTGCGCTGGAGAACATAAAAGGTTCGGCACTCGCAGGATTGGAATACGAGCGGATATTCAACTATCATCCTGTAGACAAGAAAGCGCATTATGTTGTTGAGGCAGATTTCGTAACAACAGAAGACGGCTCCGGCATTGTACACATGGCACCGGCCTACGGCGAGGATGACTATCAAATCTCGAAGCTGTACAATCTGCCGACGATCCATCCCGTGAACAAGAGCGGTGAATTTACATCAGAAGTAACCGACTTCGCCGGAAAATTTGTGAAGGATGCCGATCCTCTCATCATTCAAAATCTCAAACAACGCGGCATCCTCTATCGCAAAGAAACGATTACGCACAGCTATCCGCATTGCTGGCGCTGCAAAACACCGCTGCTCTACTATGCACGTGAATCGTGGTACATCAGCACAACGAAGTACGCGCAGAAGATGATTGATCTCAACAAGCAGATCAATTGGGTTCCGCCGGAAGTCGGCGAGGGACGGTTTGGTAACTGGCTTGAGGAAAACAAGGATTGGGCGCTTTCGCGTGATAGATTCTGGGGAACGCCGCTACCGATTTGGATTTGCGAAAAATGCAAAGCACAAAAGTGTGTCGGAAGTGTGGAGGAGTTCAAGAAAGGGGAGAATGTTCCCGAACCGCTCGACCTGCACAAACCGTTCGTCGATGCGGTGACGTTTGCGTGTTCTTGCGGCGGAACAATGAAGCGAACCCCGGAACTGATCGACGTCTGGTTCGATTCGGGGGCCATGTCATTTGCTCAATGGCATTATCCGTTCGAGAACAAAGAGTTGATCGACAGCGGCGAGCAGTATCCGGCCGACTTCATTTGCGAAGGCATCGATCAGACACGCGGTTGGTTCTATTCGTTGCACGCAATCGGAACGTTTCTGTTCAACAAACCGGCGTACAAGAATCTCATCGTCAACGAACTCATTCTTGACAAGGACGGACAGAAAATGTCCAAGTCAAAAGGCAATACCGTTGACCCGTTCGCAACGATTGCGAAATACGGCGCAGATACAACACGCTGGTATCTGGTGACAACAAGTCCGCCGTGGCGCCCCACAATGTTTGACGAGGCCGGACTCGGTGAAGTGCAGCGGAAGTTCTTCGGAACTCTCGTCAACACCTATGCGTTCTTTGCCCTATACGCGAACATCGACCGGTTCACGCACGCCGAGCCGCGCATCCCTGTTTCCGAGAGACAGGAAATAGACAGATGGGTGCTTTCCGAACTGAATTCGCTGATTCGGCGGTACTCGGAATTGATGGAAGCCTACGACGTAACAAAAGCCGCAAAGGCTGTGAGTGAATTCACAATCGATCACCTCTCGAATTGGTATGTTCGTCGGAACCGCCGCCGCTTCTGGAAAAGCGAACGGGGAAAGGATAAGACGGCGGCGTATCAGACGCTGTACGAGTGTCTCATCACGGTCGCGAAACTGACCGCGCCGTTTGCGCCGTTCATTGCCGAGGAATTGTACCGCAACCTGAATTCGGTAACGAAACGCGAAGCGGAAGAATCAGTACATCTTGCGATGATGCCGGAGGTGGAGCAACGTTCTGTTGACACCGAACTTGAATCGAAAATGGAGCGTGCGCAATTGATTGTGGAGTTGGTTCGTTCAATGCGCATGAAATCGAATCTCAAAGTCCGGCAGCCGCTGAAGCGCATCATTCTCCCCGTGGCGAATGAGGGGGAGCGGTTGCTTGTCGAGCAGGTGAAGGACGTAATCCTCGAAGAGATCAACGTAAAGGCGATAGAATTCGTCACGGATGATTCGGGGATTGTGAAGAAGAAGGCGAAGGCGAACTTCAAGTCCATCGGCCCGAAATTCGGCAAGTCCGTAAAACAGGTGGCTGAACGGATCAAGGAGATGAGTGCCGGAGAGATCGGCCAGCTTGAGCGGAACGGTTCGTTCGAGTTACCGGTCAACGGCTCGTCGTTCAGAATCGGTGCCGAGGATGTGGAGATTGTGCGGGAAGATCTGCACGGCTGGCTTGTCGAATCCGACCGCGGTGTCACCGTTGCCCTCGACACTGAGTTGACAGAGGAGTTGATTGCAGAGGGTTTTGCCCGGGAGTTCGTCAGCCGTGTGCAGAACATGCGGAAGGATGCCGGTTTCGAAGTCACCGATAGAATTGTCATCTTCTACCGATCGTCCGGGAAACTCTCCAACGCATTGCAGAAGATGCGGGAGTACATTATGACGGAAACGCTTGCTGTAGAACTGAGTCCGGAATTCAAAGCGGGTCCGCATACATCAACACAGGATATCAATGGCGAGATTGTAGAAATATCAATCGAACGTCGTGTCTAGCTGTTCATCTATCTCATAAAGGAGCACAAAGTCGATGGCGAAAAAGGGATCGAAATCAGTGGTCAAATCTACAGTGGCGATTATGAAAGAGAAGGCAGCAAAGCGGGCGAAGCAAACGAAGCGGCCCAAGGCCGGGTCAATCAAGCGTTCAACTGCCAAGCCGGTAAAAAAATCCGTCACCGCAAAAGTGAAGCAGCCCGTTCCTACCAAGCAATACAGTGAACGCGATCTGAAGCATTTCAAGGAAATCATCCTTGAGAAAAAGAAGGAAATGATGGAAGAGCTCGAAACGCTCAAAGAGACGATGATGGACGTGACAACAGGCGAATACGTGAGCGAGAGTTCAACCTACTCGCTACACATGGAGCAGGGAACGGATGCTATGGAGCGAGAGAAAACGTTTCTCTTTGCGTCCCGCGGCAGCAAGTTCGTGAATCAACTGGATGACGCTCTTGTGCGAATCGAGAACGGCACCTACGGTGTATGCAGAGTGTGCCAGCTTCTGGTTCCGAAAGAGCGTCTGGAGGCCGTACCGACAGCGCAAACATGCGCAGAGTACAAGAACACCAATGTTCCCTGTGAGCGCGGCCGTATAGCGCTGGCAAAAATGAAAAAGCACTGAGGTTTGCGTGCGTGTTCTGTGGCTCACGTTTGCTATTGTTATTGTTGATCAAGTCTCAAAACTTCTGGTCAAGGGAATCAGCATTCCCTGGCTCGGAATCAACATTCAGGGTATGCGATACGGGTATAGCACTCCCGTGCTGGGCGATTTTTTTCGCCTCACCTATATCGAAAATCCGGGCATGGCCTTCGGCATTGATATCGGGGGAAAACTTTTCTTCTCTCTCTTTTCGATCATCCTGAGTATCGGTATCCTCTACTATTTGTATCGGGGAAGGACGGAACCGCTGGGATTCCGGATTTCCCTCTCACTCATTCTCGGCGGAGCAATCGGAAATCTCATCGACAGAACCTTCTACGGCGTTCTCTTCGGTGAGGGGCCGTTGTTTCATGGCAGGGTCGTGGATTTTTTCGACGTAGACTTCTTCAATATCAACATTCTCGGATATTCTCTCACGCGATGGCCGGTGTTCAATGTTGCAGATGCTGCGGTTACGGTGGGCATCGTGCTGTTGTTGTTCGTGCATCGTCCGCACGAAGCAGCCAAAGAGGATATTCCGCCGCCGGTATTTCAAGAGACCCCCTCTGACGAAACCCGCCTTCCTTCTCCTGCCGAATCAAACAAAGCTCCACGTTAGAGTCACCCTCCGCCAATGCCCACTGAAGTTGAGATCATCGTTCCTTCGGGCAAGAAGAAAGAAAGGCTCGATGTCTTTCTCACGCATCATATCGAGAATGCAACGCGCAACAAGGTTCAGCGCGCTATTGAGCAAGGAATGGTTCTGGTGGACGGCAAGGCCGTCCGGCCAAGTCATCAAGTCAATCCCGGCGAACGAATCCACATCGTCCTTCCAAAGCCACCTCCTCAAAAGGCTCTGCCCGAGAACATTCCTCTTGACATCCTTTATGAGGACGACGATGTGCTTGTGGTGAACAAGCCTGCCGGTATGGTAACGCATCCGGCGCACGGAAACTACACCGGCACCCTGGTAAACGCGCTGCTGTATCATTGTAACCATCTCTCGACGCTGAACGATGCGACTCGTCCCGGCATAGTCCATCGATTGGACAAGGACACATCGGGTCTGATGGTGATTGCCAAGACGGACGCGGCCCATGTGAAGCTTGCAAAGCAGTTTGCCGATCGTACGGTTAAGCGGGAATACTGGGCGTTGGTGTGGGGACTCTTCAAAGAACGAAGGGGAGTTATCGAAGCTTCGTTGGGGAGAAGCAAGTCCGACAGGAAAAAGATTGCTGTTGTCGCGAATGGCAAACACGCAGTCACGGAATACGAGGTTGTTGAAGAATACAACTATCTCTCTTTGATAAGGCTTAAACTCCGAACGGGCCGAACCCACCAGATTCGTGTTCACCTTGCCCACATTAACCACCCCGTTTTCGGCGACCCGACCTACAGTGGTCGCCAGATCGTTACCGGGCCGGAATCCCCCCGGCAAAAGGCCCAAGTTCAGCAGTTACTCAGGCTCATTTTACGTCAATCGCTTCACGCTAAGACCATTGGCTTCATCCACCCCAAAACGCAGAAGGAAGTTTTTTTTGATTCCGACGTTCCTGCCGATTTTTCGTTAGTTTTAGCCCATTTGAGAGCACAGTAGTTACTTTTCGATTTCGTGTTCCCCATCACCGATTTGCATTCTACAAAGTTATTTTTTATGTTAGTCGTAAATTTCAGCGTGATGGGTTCTAATCTTCCGGCTTACAAAGCTACATTCCGCTCTTCAAGCTGCAATTCAGTTTTTTTACATCAAAGCAAAGCAAGTGGGGTATAACCGGATTAGTCCGGTCGAACAGTGCTGCGATGGGTCAAGTATGCACACCGCGTCAGGGGTTCACATGGAACACATAGGCTCAGAGAACATCAGGAAACCGGCTTTGGCACTTTTTGTTGGTGTTGTTCTGCTGATTGGCGGAACAACAGCATCGGCCCAATCCCGATTCGAAGTAACCATCCAGCAGTTCAACAGCGATGAAGTTCGCGGCTACGTGCAGCCCCTTGGGGATATGTTCGGTGCGAACATGAATGCAGGTCTGTCTCACTCGGCCGATGTCGGGAAAGATGGCTTCCATTTTCGTATTGATATTGTTGGGATGATCTCTGTTGTCAGCGACGAGCACAGAAGTTACACCGCAACATTGCCTTCCGGATTTATCCCGCAGGGAGGATCGTACCAAACCGCCACTGTCTTTGGCGGTGCCGGAACCACGTTCAAGGATGCAAATTCGGGACTTGAGTACAGGGGTTCGGACGGAGTGTTCAGCACAAGTTTGTTTCCGTTGTTCGTTCCTCAGGTAACCATCGGGACACTTTTTGGTACGCAAGCAATGGTGCGCTATATCTATATCCCTTCGCTTTCGGGCGGGAAGTTGCCAAGTTCCCGTTTGTGGGGCGTTGGAATGCGCCACAGCATCAGTCAGTATTTCGGGGCAACTCCTCCCTTCGACGCGGCTGTTGCATTCTTCTACTCCGATTTCTCGCTGGGAAATATAGTGGAGTTGCAGGGCACGGTTGTCGATCTGCAGATCAGCAAATCGGTTCTGCTCTTCACATTCTATGGCGGCATAGCGGTTCAGCAGAGTTCAATGGAACTCCGCTACAACCATCAGGCAACTTCAGCATCAAACTCCAATCTTGTCGATGTTGCTCTTAGCGGGGGAAACACCTTCCGGGTAACGACCGGACTACAAATAGACCTGCAGGCAGTTCGACTCTTTGCGGACGCAAACTTTGGCCGCATTCAACACTTTACAGGAGGAATCGGTTTTGGTCTCTAAACGATTAGTGAATCTCTGCAGGCCGCGCATCGAGACGCTATCCGTCGGGTTGGCGGCAGTTCTTCTATCTCTCTCGACAATCGGTTCATCCTGCGTTAATGAGAATGCCCACGTGTCTGTAAATCTTTCACCGATTGTTGGCAGATACAAGTTAGGCACAAACCCGACGTTTTTCGGGACAATCACGGTGAAACTCGACAGCATTGTCGCAAGGGATTACAAGAACAAGATCAGACAGGGCAGAATTTACGATCTCAAAGTCAGGGTTGAAGGGGAATATGGCGGGGAAGTAGCCGGAATTGCGGCAGTTCAAGCAGGAAACGGCGACCCGAAACAAATTTTGCGATTTCCGAGAACAGGTTCTGTGAACTGGTCTGTGTACCGCCAGCCACAATCCTTGCTTGGCAACTCGATATATCTCCTTCCCCAGCCGGAAGGCATTAACGAACTTCTTTCAGCCCTTTTAGCAAAACCCCTCCCCGATATCACCTTCTCAGTGGTCGGAACGCTCAGTATTGCGCCTGTACCTGACAATTTGTATGTTGTCGTCGAAGTCTATCTGCAGGCTGACGCTGAAATAAACTGAACGTGTCGGGGGCTCCTTTGCCGTGTGAAGCGATTGCACGCGGCGTTCTCTTTCCACAAAGATGTGTGTTGTCTTGCAACTCGACAGTGTGTAAGATAGTCCACCAAATCAAGTTTCAATAACTATCCAGGGAGTTTGTATGAAGGAACGTTTACAATATGTTTTCGTTCGTGGCGGAGTTGCTCTGTTCACCCTTGCACTTCTTGCAACGGGAATACGGGCCGAATCGAACTTCGAGAAAATCATCAGACAGCAGAATGCGGAGAATGCCAAAGGGTACGTTCAGCCGATCGCCGACATCTTCGGAGCGAATATGAACGCAGGCTTCTCGCGCAATGCGAAGCTCCCCGCGTCAGGTTTCAATTTCAGACTCGACATTATCGGCATGGCTGCACTCGTCGGGTCTGATCAAGAGACGTATATGGCAACAGATCCGTGGGGCAGAAAATTTCAAACTGCAACGATTCTCGGAAAGAAGGGCGGCGCAAGCCCCAACCCAATCGATCCGGCTAATCCCGCTCTCGAATATCGCGGCTCGGACGGAATTATCAACACATCCATCTTTCCGTTTGCGGCTCCGCAAGTAACTATCGGGCACATCTATGGTACGGAAGCCATCATCCGGTATGTTCCGATTCCTGAAATCAGCAGCGCGAATCTTCCCAAAATCACATTGTTCGGTGCAGGTGTGCGCCACAGCCTGAGCCAGTATTTCGATGCCATACCTCTCGACATGGCCGGCGGGTTCATGTACAACAGCTTCACCGTTGGGGAGTTCATAACCATAAAGGGATGGGCTATCGCAGCACACGCAAGCAAGGAACTCTCCATCCTGGTTCTCTACGGCGGCATTCAATACGAGAAGAGCACGCTGACACTCACGTACAAATCCACGGGGGGGGAAGACGTGAACATCGATCTCGAGGGATCCAATGTTGTTCGCGCGACACTTGGCGCCGGACTGAATCTCGGCATCCTCAAGATCTTTGCTGACGCCAACTTCGGCGCGCTGACCAGCTTTACCGCGGGCATCGGGTTCGGTTTTTGATGTATGAGAATTTAAATAATCGAAATTATTCAGAGGAGAGAGTATGAAAGCAAAAGCAGTTGTGATGTTGCTTCTCATCGGCATGATGACGATGGGATTTGACTGTGTAAACGATGATTCGTTGTTCTCCGTAAACATATCGGGCATAACGGGAACATACAATGTGAACCCGGGGAACAATACAGCCTACTCCGGTTCTGTTCTGGTTACAGCCGACAATTATCTCGACATCGGCTTTGACAAAGTAGTGCTTGACAAAGTGCGGATCTACGACATTCTTGTGAGCACTGTCGGCACGTACGGCGGAAACGTAAGCGGGACTGTTCAGGTGAATGGTGTTCAGATACTCGCCTACAACGGGTCATGGGCTGCCTTTAATACGCCACAGTCGCTTGTTACATCGCCGCTCATAACGCGCAATGCCGCAGGCCTTACTGCTCTTGTCACCGCAATCAGGAACAAGCAGAATATTACGCTGGCTGCCGGCGGCACTGTCTCGCAGGCGCCTGTTCCGTCCGGTTTGGCGGTCAAGATTGAAGTCCTCGGCCAGGTTGACGCCGAGCTGTAACCAGTTGTGTGTACGATGTGCAAGCCTCCGGGCAATCGATGCCCGGGGGCTTTTTTTATCAAACCTGTTGGGTACCCGAACTTCCTTGAATACCTCCGTTGCGTTTTGTAGATTAGTCGTGCATGACTTCTCTGCATAACAATCTGTTTGGCCTCACCCTTCAAGAGCTTTCTGATTTTGCCGAACGAATAGGCGAAAAGCGATACAGGGGAAAGCAACTCTTTGACTGGATCTACGCAAAGGATGCATCGTCGTTCGCGGAAATGACGAGCCTCGCCAAATCATTTCGTGAACTATTGGAACAGCATGCCTCCCTTGAACGTGTCGAAATCGTTCAGCGCCAACGTTCGCACGGCGATGCAACCACGAAGTTCCTTGTCAAGCTTCATGACGGATTGCATGTCGAAAGTGTGCTTATTCCTCCACGATTGGCTTTTCGCGGTCACGAGGCTGACCATGAGGAGGAGCAACGCAGGCTGACGCTGTGTATTTCGAGTCAGGCGGGATGTGCTTTGGATTGCAAATTCTGCGCAACGGCAACAATGGGTTTTCTGCGTAACCTGACAGTAGGCGAAATAGTAGGGCAGGTAATGCAAGTGAGGCGTGAAGCACATCGTCCCATCACGAATATTGTTTTTATGGGGATGGGCGAGCCGATGATGAATTTCGACAATGTGATGAAAGCCGTTGATATTCTTACCACGGGGCTCAATATCGCGGCGCGGCGTATCACGGTTTCCACGGCAGGCCGGGCAGATAAGATTCGACTCATGGCGGAAAGCGGCTGCAAGGCAAAACTTGCGGTGTCGTTGCACAGTGCCGTTGACGAAACGCGCACGATGCTGATGCCTATCAACAAGAAATTCAATCTTGCAGAATTGATGTCTGCTCTGGAATACTATCATGCGAAGACGCGCAAGCGCGTTACGTACGAGTATATTTTCTTTGGCGGCGTGAATGATTCGGATTATGAAGTTGCGCAACTTGTCAAGTTAGCCCGGCGTGTGCCGTGCAAAGTGAACATCATTCCGTTTCATTCGATAGCGTTCACGGGAGTAGGAGGGTTGGGCGCCTCGCTCAAGCCGTCCACCCGCATGAATGCCATTGCGGACCGGCTTCGTGCTGCACACCTTTCAGTATTTGTGCGAAGCAGCGCGGGTGAGGATATTGACGCTGCTTGCGGACAGCTTGCCGTGAAAACGGAAGAGGAGTACGCCCGGCAAGTCCGGCTTTCTACCCGCCGTTCAGGCTCAACGATTCCGGTCTGAACGGGCACTACAATCTATACAGACCAAGGACGACAATGCGAATAATCATGTTTGGCCCTCCTGGCGTTGGCAAGGGAACACAAGCAAAACTTCTCTCGGAAGAATTCGGCGTGCCGCATATTTCCACCGGCGATATGTTGCGTGCTGCTGTTGCCGCGGGAACAGCATTGGGCAAGAAGGCCAAGAGCATCATGGATGCGGGACGGCTCGTTCCCGATGACGTAATGATTGGTATTGTGCGTGAAGTTCTTACCTCTCCGAAAGTTCAGAACGGTTTCATTCTCGATGGCTTTCCGCGGACAGTCGATCAGGCAAAGGCACTTGCAACGTTGTTCGATGAGTTGCACATCAGGAATTACAAAGTTATCAACTTCCACGTCGACAATGCGGAAATCATCCGGCGCCTCGGCTCGCGACTAATGTGCGTGAACGACGGCAACATCTACAACAAGCTTACCGATGGTGTCACCGCTGAAAGTCCGTGTCCCGAATGCGGAGGCAAGCTCATTCAGCGTGATGATGACAAGGAAGAAACGGTCCGGAAGAGGCTGGAAATCTATCACTCCACCACTAAGCCGGTTCTTGAGTTTTACAAAGAGCGCGGTGTGATAGTCCAGCTCGACGGAATGACGTCTATTGAATCGGTTCACGAAGAAATCAAGCAGTTGGTTGGTGCGTAGTTCCTTTTTTGTTCGGAAGGGAAGAACAATGGCTCAACACAGTCCGTTGGTCGTTGCCCACCGTGGCAGTTCAGGCGTGGCTCCCGAGAACACGCTGGCAGCCTTCCGGCAGGCCATAGCCGACGGCGCGGACATGATTGAACTCGACGTCCGGATGACGAAAGACTTCGAGCTTGTTGTGCTGCACGACCGGAGCGTCAACCGCACGACGAACGGAAAAGGCAAAGTGTGGGACCTGACGCTTGCCGACTTGCTGGCACTCGATGCAGGCTCATGGTTCGGCAGGAAATTTTCAGGCGAGCGCATTCCTACCTTACGGCAGGTGATTGATCTGCTCCCCCACCACATCAACCTCAATACCGAAGTAAAAACCGACGGCGAACGCCGCAAGCGCCTTGCCTTTGAGGAACTTCTTCTGCTCCTTCTTCGCGAGAAGAATTTCTCGCGTCGTGTGCTTGTTTCCTCGTTTGACCACGACTTCCTCCGCCGCTTTCACGCCCTCGACCCGAAAATCAAGATCGGGGCTCTCTACTATCCTTTGCGTGATGCTGCGCGAAAGCCGTCCGTACTTGCCCGTCGCGTCGGGGCGTCCGTGTTTATTTGCAGCGTTGCGCAACTGCGCAAGAGGTTTGTTGATGATACGGAACGAAACGGCATTGCGCTTGCCTGTTACGGCGTGAATTCACGACGGCAGCTTGCGAAGGTGAAGCAATCCGGTGTGAAGATTGTTGTGACGGATTATCCGAAGGAGATTCGAAAGCTTCTGCGCGCTGCATCCCGCTGAATTCTACCCCGTTCTGCTTTTTGTCGTGCTGGACGTTGTTCTGACCCTTCTGATGGAGTTCCGGCATCGTATTGATGCTATTCACGAAGAAACCTCAAAACAAGAACAAAGGCGGCAATAGTGACTTACGGCTTTTCCAAAACCACAACTCTGCAATTTGATCAAGCAGTTGAAAAAGTTACCGACGAACTCAATAAAGAAGGCTTCGGCGTTCTTACGACAATCGATGTGAGGGAGACGATGAAGAAGAAATTGGATATCGATTTCAAGAAGTATGTGATTCTCGGCGCGTGCAACCCGCCGTTTGCATTCAAAGCCTTGCAAGCGGAGCCCGAGATCGGCCTCCTGCTTCCCTGCAACGTTGTCGTGTATGAAGAGAACGGGCATTCCACTGTCTCCATCTTCGATCCGATGGTGATGACGCAGATTCTCGAGAACGACGCGATGAAGCCCATTGCCGAAGAAGTGCAAGCGCGGCTGAAGCGCGTGATTGAGGCGGTGTAAACATAAGACGAGTCTTGTTCCGTGTGCGCAGAATGTGTCTGAACAACGATGTTGTTGAACATTGCAGCACACAGTACGACGTAGACCTGCCAGCCAAAAGTCTTACTCTTTTCGCCTTTTCTTACGATTGTTCTTGACTGTTCTTTAGGGCAAATGTATATTGCCCGCAGTCAAAGACAACTCCAAAGTTGCCTTCAATTTTCAAAACTCTTTGTTCTTTGACGTGCGGTGAGATGGCGCGCCGAGCGACGATGCAGAGGAAATTCTTCGGGAGGGGAGCAGCCTCGCCATTCGCCATTCGCCATTCGCCATAGGATTCTCTTGTTCCAATGGAGGTGAAGATGAAGAATCTGCGTGCATTCATTCTCTGTTTCTTTCCAATAATGTTAACCGGACTTGCTGCCGAAGGGTGTAAGAAAGAACCGCCGGTAGTCCCCGAGCCGACACTCTCGCTCACGGCCGTTGACGCCAGTTGCACCGAAGCCTGGCTGCGCATACGGAGTGTAGAAGTCCCCGCCACCGTCCGCCTTGTTCAAGTCACACCGACTTCACGAACTTGAAAAGGAGGTGATGTCTATGTGCATGCAATAACTGTGCTGGTAATACAGTGGTGGCCGTACAACCCCCGACGGATTGAGTCATTGCGAAACGATAAGCCAAAGAAGGAAAATACCATAAAACGCCGAGTAATTTGCGTCTTACTGATTTTGCTTACAAGCCAGCTCTCGTGCAAAAAGGATGGTGGAACAAACGACGGTGACAATCAGAAAATCAACCCTAACATTGTGCTCGTGAAATCGTGCTGCGATGATCCATTTATTGGCGGTGACTATAGAATGGGTATTGGGGTTGATAATCTATTGTATTGCATTTCTCCCGGTCGGCGTATCAAGATCAGTTCTAGTTCCATGGTTCTGGAGGATACTCTCCTGTTATTCCTCGGAAGATACGGGTTCATATCAGGCCACCGTAGCCATACCTTCATGGTTATACGCTCAAACTACCCCGATGTATCCTCTGGGCAATTGCTCGAATTGGAAACACAAACCTTCAACTTGCGCTTGCTGCGTGACAGTGCCTACAATATCTCAAGCGCTACGTATCTGCCTAATGAAAACCGATGCATCTACTACAGCTATGGCGAACCATCCAGGCAGATTCTTCCAGGCTACTACACCCTTGACCTCTCGACTTTGCAGGATAATTTGCTTTTCCAATACATCTCCGAGATTGGCCCTGCGGAAGTGGTCAATGGTTTTGATGTTAGCCCCGATGGCACAAAACTGTTGTTTCCTGTCAATCGGGCAGCCGAACCGCCGCTGAATTGTGGAATATGCATTTGCAACGGGAGTGCGAGAGACTCTCAACGTGAGTTTTGATCGCCAGTTGCTCTGGCTTCGTTATCATCCGTCAGGAGGTCAAATATTGTATTCCAACTATCCGCGTGGTGCCGGAGGATTTACTGTTGGAACAGACAGTGAGATTGGTGTGATAGAGCGAGCGGCCCCTTCAAAGAGAATTCTGGACGTGAATACAAACCCCGGTTGGATGTCTGTCAGCGTGTTTCCCAACTGGTTTCCCGATGGCAAGCATATCGTGTACGGGAGCGCACCGGGTCCGACACGTGAGCCACTGAGAGCAAAAAGGATTTTACTCGCTGTATATTTTGCGTGATGTGAACTGAAACTGGAAGGAGGTGATCCCCATGTACATGCCATAGCAAAACCGCCACTGTGCTGGTAACACAGCGGCGGCTGTACCACCCAGACAATCGCCTCCGACGGATTGACGATGAACGGCTTTGCCAAAGAAAACTGAGATGGAGAAACAGACATGAATCGAATCAATTTATTCATAGTGTTCTTTGCTGCGCTATTACCGTTGTCTTGCAAAGACTGCGGGACGGATAGTGGCGATAATGGCAATTCAATCAATCAAACAATTCAACGCATTCGATATTGTTGCACCGATTTTGGAGGAGGTAGCTTCAGGATGGGCGTGTGGTATTCTGATAAGATTTTCTATGTTGTGCCCGCACGATTACTTCGCTTGGATAGCAGCTTCAATCTAGTTGAAGATTCACTCATTCTGCGTGAGCCATATCTCTTTGTCTGTCGAAATATCAGCGGGACAAAACTACTGATGATCAAATCACAGTATACTGATGTCTCGCTTGGTAGACTCTGCGAGTTGAACCTCCAATCCCTTCAAACCCTAACCCTTAGGGATAGTTCGTACAATGTCTCAAGCGCGATTTATCTGCCTGGACAAAACGCATGCGTGTACTATAGCTATGGAAGTCCTGCCTTCAATCGCGTTGCTGGCTATTATGTACTCGACCTCACCACGCTCGAAGCCAGCCTTCTTTTTCAATATGCGTCGGAGATTGGACCCTTCGAAGTTGTTAACGGATTTGATATCAGCCCCGATGGAACAAGGCTGTTGTATCCTGTTCCGCTTCAGTTGAAAATGGACTCCTGAAAGGGTAGAATATAGGAAACTCACAACCAGAAGGAGCCACGTTATGGAACGCAACGTCATCACCGTTCAGACCAAAGCCGAGATTCTCCGGGAG
>CAADGV010000004.1 GCA_900696645.1 uncultured Chlorobiota bacterium
AACTCCCGGAGAATCTCGGCTTTGGTCTGAACGGTGATGACGTTGCGTTCCATAACGTGGCTCCTTCTGGTTGTGAGTTTCCTATATTCTACCCTTTCAGGAGTCCATTTTCAACTGAAGCGGAACACCTGACCACCAGCAACCAGAGGCAGAGGCATTTCGCGACTTGTCACGATTGTATGTTGCCATGACACGCGCTAAATACGAGCTGATCATTTCCTATTCAGGGAAGTTAAGCAAATTCATCTCCGGGTCCGGGCACCTGTTCACGTTCTCACGGTGGAGCGAACATTCGAAGCCTACTCAGGCCATTGCTTTTCCCCGAAGTATCACCAACAATAAGAAACTGACATTGGATGATCTTAATATTCCCGCCCTCGATTTTCTGTATCAGAGAACAGCTATCGGTTTACCCTCACACCTACAGGATCGTTTACTTCTAACAGTAACAGGTGTTCGAAGTATCACAGGTGGCAGGCAGACTGAATGGCCGACCATAAAGGACATGCTGCTGCATGATAGAATCGACCGACCCCTTGTTTCTCGTGCATTTGGAGCACAATGGTACGCGGAATTCAAAGAGTGGCTTCGGCAAGCCGGCGTTGAAATCGGCTAGCTATGCAACAGGTAGAGATCCAGAGGCTTCGGTTCCAAGCGACAAGTTGCTCAAGTAGTCTGCATTGTCACGAGGGAAGCATTGAGATCTTCCGACAGTGTGAAAGACCACAAATGATCTCTTACGTAACGATGCAAGAGGAGTATATCGAACGGAAGCGTAGAGAGAGTATGAAACGCAGAAAACCGACTGAATTGAAATGACGTTGAGTTGAAATGATGCATTGTGAGGGCAACAAGCGGTTGCTACAACTTGGAAAGACAGCGTTCGTCTGCTCTCGGCGATGCCCTGCATCAGTAGTGCTAAAATCTTACGACTGGGCAAAGTCAATGCGAGATCAGGGTGAATGCGTCGTTTGCGGCAACCATTCGCAAATCGAGAAAGATGTCGTGCACTTTTTGTTGAAGGGATCGCAGCCATTGATCATAGCCCTTGCGCGTGGATTGAAGAAGCGGTTGGAACCGGAAATAAAAGAAGCTACCTCTTCCAATCGGTTGCTTCTGGCAACACCATTTGACACAGGCGTGACTCGTGTAACTCAAGTCACTGCAAACCAACGTAACGAGATGATGGCTCAGTTGGCAGACGAGATCTTTGTCGCTTATGCGCATCCGGGAGGAAATCTGGAAAAGCAGGTCTTCAGGTGGTTACAGAGTGGCAAAAGTGTGACGTCCTTTGCTGTTGAGGAGAACAGGAAATTGATGGATGCTGGAGTTAGGTGCGTTGATTAACTGATGAAGTACAATACAGATTCAATTACTTGTGGAGAAAACATGAACACACCAAAGAACCGCAACAAGAAGTTTACATTCGGCACATGCGCGTACGAACGCACGAGTCCTGCCCGTGATAAGGTATCGCCTGCCACAAAGGTCCTGAATATTGTTGTTCCTTTCGAAGAAGCACTGAAACTCAATCTTGCCGTCGATGAATGCGTACGGAAGTTGAATTCATACAAGAAGAGTACAACGGAGGGTAAAAGGGCCGCGATGAATCTGACTATCTACTTTGATTTGAGCAGGATCGCGGTGAACGAAACAAAGACAAAACGGTAACCAGGTTTCAAACACGTTTAGGAGATTACTCAATGGCAATCATGACGGCAGCCCAACGCGCATCGCAAATCTGGTCTGTGTTGGCATCGGCAAGGGTGAAGCAGAGGGAGAGTGAGAAAGAGCTGAAAAACCCGCTTCAGTCGCTCATGCAGAGGGCGTTTAAGGGGGTGCTCATTGGATAACGTCATTGCGAGGAGTGCCCCTGAGCGGAGTCGAAGGGTCAACGACGAAGCATCTGCACTCCTTACAGAAAAGAGAGATTGATCGCCTTCCAGAATCCCGCTCATAAGCGGAATCGAGAAAGCGGGTCTTCACAAAAGAAGTTCGCAATGACACAGGGTTTGATGCAACGAGCATTCAATGGAGTGTTGATGGGATGAAAACTCATTCTGTAGACTTCCTCCGCACAATTCATAACCGAACTGCCGAAGCCGCAGTTGGCCCCTCGGCGTTGCGAAATCAAGGTGCTCCGGGTGTGATCAGGGTGGCTAGAGAGTACTTCAAACGGTTGGACTTGAGGACATTTGCCGTTTCTAATGAGAGGGATTTCGTGAGGAAATTGGATGCGGCATGCGACGATCTCCGCAAACGATTCCCCAAGGGCGCAAGGAATTGGGGAGCTGCGAGAAAAGCATTGAACTTGTTTCTCAGAGACGCCCTTTACAATACATTCCTTTCGAAACATTATCATCTGGAAAAGATTGAGTCATGGCTGGAAGTACCGCTCGATCAGTATGTTGCGAAAGGGCTGCGTGGGGATTACGAGGGCACAGACCTTCCAAAGTGGAACGGCATCAAGCGCCTGTCGCCGGAAGACAGTATGGCCTATCAGCGGGCAGCGAAACTTGTTGCTCAGAAGAAGAATATAGCACGGATACATCTCGACCTTCTTTATTGGAGAAGCGGAACATAACCACATTCACAAAACCAACAACCTCATGTCCATTATCATTACACAAAACAGAAAACAGGCGCAACGGTTGGAACGGTCGACATTTGAAGACGAAGACACGTTGCAGGAATACATTTTCGAGAATCCGAACAGTCTGCCATTAGACGAGATCAAGGAAGACATCCGGCTACTCGTGCTGGCAAGGGAATTCCCCACGTTGAGCGGCCCGATTGACGCGCTGGGGATTGACAGGTACGGCGACATCTACGTGATAGAAACAAAGCTCTGCAGAAATAGTGATAGGCGCAAGGTTGTGGCGCAAGTGCTGGATTACGGGGCCGCTTTGTGGGCACGTGATGATTTTCCAAGCATGATGAAAAAGCTGGAGTCTGCCGTGCGCAACACATTCGGTACAGGTCTCAGCGAGCGGCTTCAGGATTTCTTCGGGATTACATCCGATGAATGTGCCGAACTGGTTGAGAATATGAAGGCAAACCATTCAGGTGGAAAATTCAGATTCGTGGTGTTGATGGACCATCTGAATGATGAGCTGAAGGACCTGATCAAATTCCTGAACTCCAAGAGTGGCTTCGCAATCTATGCCGTTGAAATGGAATACTACAAGTTTGACTCGTACGAGATTATCATCCCGAAGCTGTTCGGCTCGGAAAGTGTGAAGGAAGCAGAGTTTTCCGCAGGGACGAGCGGCCGAAAGCGTTGGAATGACGAGATGTTTTTTGATGATCTGATGAAGCGGGTTTCAGGCAGGGATGCCGAGGCTGTGAAGAGACTGTTTGAGTTCGCCAAATTGAAAGCGAACGACATTTCATGGGGCACGGGGAAAACGTCGGGGTCGTTCAGTCCGAAGTTTAACACAATCAGCGTACGGTCGCCGTTCACTGTCTACTCCGACGGGACGCTGCAATTGAGTTTTGAATGGTTGAATGACGACGAGAACGCTGCGGCGTTTCGTGAGAAGTGGAGAGCGCAGCTTATGGCAAAGCTTGCGTTTCCGATTGATGAGCAAACACGGTACAAGAGTCTCTCACCTACCGAATGGTCAGACAAAGTATCGGAATTTATTGATGTGTTTGATTCTGCGCTTCGGGTCCTCCGCTGAACCCGACAGGAGTTGTTTCTGCTGCTTTCGGACAAGCTCAATCAGCGGCTCTGGTGAGGTGACATCTCACCCCTTCAGGGTGATGACCAATTGTTTGGTACATGAGTTATTGGGGCTGTGCCCTCTACGAGTCGTAGACCAACCTGTAGTATCTGACCCCTTCTGGGTCATCGCACAGAATCATCTCCCTCCCTCCTACTCTCCATAACAGCTTGCTGATCATCTGCACAATATTGGTCACGCCGTTTTCGCCCGTTGAAACAATCGTACATACAAAACTGCTAAAAAATCTGTCAATCGAGTGGCATACCTTCTGCTATGTTGAAGGAAGGAGGGTTTTGCCATTGTACCCTCTGGCCATGCGGGGCACATGCCGGCGGAACGTTTGTCAACAAGCGGTACCGCCGGCGGGCTTCGTGAAACACATGTACTGTGCGGGGGATGAGCTATTGTGACGGGGTTAGAGCAGAACACTCGGTGCACTGGGTGAATAACACAACCAACTAATCCATAAACAATATATACAGGAGGTAGTATGATACTCGAGCTTCATCCATCCATCAAAGCCATGCGCGGCAAAACCGGGCAGTGGATTTACAAAAAGGTCGGCAACACGACGTATGCCGCCGATAAGCCGAAGGCCAGCACGAAGCCGCCGACGACGGATCAGCAGGAAGCGCGCGACAGGTTTGTTCTTGCGACGAACTATGCCAAGGCGGTTGTTGCCGACCCGCAGAGCAAGGCGTTGTACGAACCCGCATCGGGAGCGCTCGGCAAACCCGTGTTTGCACTGGCACGGAAAGACGCCCTGACGCGGCCGAGGGTTATGGACATTGACCTGAGCGCGTACAACCGCCAGACGGGAGACACGATCGCCATCCGTGCGGTTGATGACTTCGAAGTCACTGCGGTTGAAGTGACGATCAGGAACGGACAGGTTCTTGAGAGCGGTACGGCTGTGAAATCCAATGACGGTCTTGGCCGTTGGATTTACACCGCGACCACGAATGCCGCCTCGGGAGAGCTCACCGTTGAGGCTGTGGCAACCGACAGGCCCGGCAACAAGGGAACGAAAACGGAAGTGCTGCAATAGCGCGATCCGTTTGCGAACCCGGAGGAGAGGATCCAGCGCGGCGAAATACCAGGGCCCGGATCGCTGCGGTACTGAGTCCAACTGAATTACCACATACGATGATGCAGTAATACCATGAAACACGTGTTGTGAAGCGCCTCGCAGGCATGCGGGGCGTTTCTGTTTTTTGGGGGATACGTGTCTTCGACACGCCTCGACACGCCTGCAGTGAGCTTGCTTGAGGAAAGACTTGGATTTCTTGGTGACCGTTTCTTTAAGAAAGTCCCGCTCTTTCCCTGCGAGAGTGGATTGGCAACCTGCTCTGCAAAGCCTGAAACGGGACGGAGTCCCGCGCTACGTCTTGGGGGGGACGGGGCGGAGTCCCGCGCTACGTCTTGTTGTAGGTTGTAGGGCGATTCTCCTGAATCGCCTTACGCGGATTCAGCCCGACGGGCCCCGTTGGGGTCGGGTGCGGGTGGCCTCGTGGCTTTGGTAAGGCATGATACGGGACGGAGTCCCGCGCTACGCCTTGTGGGGTACGGGACAGAGTCCTGCGCTACGTCTTGTAGAAGCTACTGAAATCGCAAGCTCGGTTGGAATGCCCTCCCGCATACCGACGATTTCAATGCAGGAAGGTCACCTGACTTGCAGCGCATGTTACGCGACGGAGGGTTACGGGATTTCTTGTTGACGTTCGGCTCAGGCAATGGGCGCGGTGGGGTGTGTGTCCTGCAATGAAACAGATGGGCATCGAATCACAATTTTATTTATAATAGCTCTGTCGAACAATCTAACAACGAAAGGACTGACTATTATGAATGATGAAAGCAAGTGCCCTGTGCACCACACTGCAGGCGGCGGAAGGACGAACCGGGATTGGTGGCCGAACCAGTTGAATCTCGATATCCTTCATCAACGATCCCTTAAATCCAACCCGATGGGCGAGGATTTTGACTACGCTGAAGAGTTCAAGAGTCTCGACCTGCAGGCCGTAAAGAAGGACCTTCACGCTCTGATGACCGACTCGCAAGATTGGTGGCCGGCGGATTTTGGACACTACGGGCCGTTGTTCATCCGCATGGCATGGCACAGCGCAGGCACGTACCGCACGGGCGACGGCCGGGGCGGTGCAGGCAACGGCAGCCAACGCTTCGCGCCCCTCAACAGTTGGCCCGACAACGTGAACCTCGACAAGGCACGCAGGCTACTCTGGCCGATCAAGCAGAAGTACGGCAGGAAAATTTCCTGGGCAGACTTGATGATCCTCGCGGGCAACGTCGCCTTGGAATCGATGGGTTTCAAGACGTTCGGGTTTGCCGGAGGACGTGAGGATATTTGGGAGCCGGAGAAAGATATCTACTGGGGCTCCGAAGCAAAGTGGTTGGAAGACAAGCGCTATTCCGGCGAACGCGAACTCGAAAACCCGCTCGCTGCGGTACAGATGGGGCTGATTTACGTTAACCCGGAAGGGCCGAACGGCAACCCTGATCCGGTCGCGGCAGCCAAGGATATCCGCGAGACCTTCGCCCGCATGGCAATGAACGACGAGGAAACAGTTGCGCTCATCGCTGGCGGACATACGTTCGGCAAAGCTCACGGCGCCGGCGATGCAAAACACGTGGGGCCCGAACCGGAAGCGGCAGGCATCGAAGAGCAGGGCTTGGGTTGGAAGAGCAGTTTTGGCTCCGGCAAAGCTGGCGACACAATCTCCAGCGGGTTGGAGGTCACCTGGACAACCACCCCCACAAAGTGGAGCAACAATTTCTTCTGGAACCTGTTCGGATACGAATGGGAGCTGACGAAGAGTCCGGCGGGCGCACATCAGTGGGTAGCAAAGGGTGCCGGCGCCACGATTCCGGACGCGTTCGACCCGTCGAAGAAGCATGTTCCAACTATGCTCACCACAGACCTCAGCCTGCGATACGATCCGGAATATGAAAAGATATCACGTCGCTTCATGGAGAATCCGGATCAGTTCGCCGACGCGTTCGCACGAGCGTGGTTCAAATTGACGCACCGCGACATGGGCCCCCGCGCCCGCTATCTCGGCCCCGAGGTTCCGGCGGAAGAACTCATCTGGCAAGATCCCATTCCTGCCGTCGATCATACATTGGTTGATGCGAAGGACATTGCCTCTCTGAAGGAGAAGATTCTCGCTTCCGGGCTGTCCGTTGCGCAATTGGTTTCGACCGCATGGGCATCGGCATCCACGTTCCGTGGTTCCGACAAGCGTGGCGGCGCAAACGGCGCCCGCATTCGTCTGGCTCCGCAGAAGGACTGGGAAGTGAACCAGCCTGCTCAACTGGCAAAGGTACTCAAAACTTTGGAGGGTATTCAGAACGCGTTCAACAGCGCGCAATCCGGCGGGAAGAAAGTCTCCTTGGCTGATCTGATTGTTCTGGCGGGATGTGCAGGCATCGAGCAAGCGGCAAAGAATGCCGGCCACAATGTGACGGTTCCCTTCACGCCGGGACGCATGGACGCTTCGCAGGAGCAAACCGATGCGGCCTCGTTCGCCGTGCTCGAACCCGTTGCGGATGGCTTCCGCAACTACCTCAAGACCAAATTCTCTGTTTCGGCAGAAGAGTTGCTGGTTGACAAGGCGCAATTGCTGACGCTGACCGCACCGGAGATGACCGTACTTGTTGGCGGTATGCGTGTCTTGAACGCCAACGTCGGACAGTCGCAACACGGCGTCTTTACAAAGCGAACGGAGGCGCTGACAAACGACTTCTTCGTAAACTTGCTTGATATGGGAACGGAATGGAAACCGGCATCGAAAGATGCCGACGTGTTTGAAGGCCGTGATCGCAAGACTGGCGCGGTTAAGTGGACGGGCACGCGTGTCGATCTCGTCTTCGGCTCAAACTCCCAGCTTCGCGCTCTGGCCGAAGTCTATGCAAGTTCTGACGCACAGAAGAAGTTTGTTGATGACTTCATAGCGGCATGGGACAAGGTGATGAATCTTGATCGGTTCGACATCGCATAATGTCATCCGGCAACCGGTTCAGTAGTCAGGGTTCAGTTCAGAAGCTGGCGCCGGTGGTTGTCACGCTTGGTGAAACGAACGAAAAACCGTTAGATGCGCAAGCTGGTCTTGATGAAGTAGTCACCATCAGTGCGGCGCGGCGCCGGCGGTAAGTTGCGGCGTGCCGCATGAATTCTTTAACAACAACTAATCGGAGAGTGTGATGAAACATGCACCAAAGCTCTTTGCAGGATTTCTCAGGGTAACAGCAACCATCGTTGTTGCGCTCGCGCTCTGCCCGACAGCCCTCGCCCAAATCACCATCACCAACACCACTTTTCCCGTTGCAGGCGATACACTGAAAATGGCTATCGACAACTCTCCCGCCGCCGGCATCGGGACTATCACGCCGCCGGGCGGCAACCAAATCTGGAACTTCAGCGGCTTGCAAGTGGATGCGACCCGAGACATCATCTTTCGCCCTGCCAGCGAAGGCAGTGTACAAGTGCCCGGAGCGGAATTGTTCACTCGCCTCTCCCCCACTCTGGAGGAGTATTACAACGTGACAAGCAATAGGTTTGAACTACAAGCTGATTATGGCATTCATTATGATGTAGTTGGCAATTCTTTGTTCAATTACACTCCGCCGCTGGTCGAGCGCCGTGCGCCGTTGAATTTCTTCGACATCAACCAGTCCAGCTCATTGATATATGCAATATTTCCGCCCGGGGCATTTCCGCCCGCATTAATAGCAGCATTACCGGTGTCCGTGGACTCCCTCCGCTATCGCATAGCGATTACTCGTCTTGATGTGGTGGACGCCTGGGGCAGCCTGAGCATACCCGGCGGCACTTACAATGTGTTGCGGGAAAAACGTACCCGGCTTCAGGAAACCCGCTTAGATACCAAAGTACCCCCATTGGGTTGGTTGGACGTTACCGATGTTGCGGTTCAGGCTGGCTTTCGCGGCATGGGAACCGATACCCTCATCACGTACAATTTTTGGAACAATCTGGCAAAGGAACCCATCGCCGTCGTGAACATGGGCCGGGACGGTCTCATCGTGCAGTCGGTGACCTACAAATACAACGGTCCGCCAACCACCGTGCAGGAGCAAAAACCGATTGAGTTTGCATTGTCGCAGAACTATCCCAATCCGTTCAACCCGGCAACGACAATTGAATACGCGCTTCCCGTCGATGCACGCGTGACGCTGGAAGTGTACGATGTTCTCGGATGCCGCGTCGCGGAATTGGTGAACGGGTACGTTGCGACGGGCTATTACGCTGCCGAGTTCGACGCATCAACTCTTGCCAGCGGAGTTTATTTGTACCGGATTAAGGCGGATGGGATTGACGGGAAGTCGTTCAATCACGTTCGCAAGCTGGTGTTGATGAAGTAACGCTGTCAAGTCTGCGCATCATTCGTAGGGGTTTGATTTATTCAAACCCCTACTCTACAATTCGCGGGGCAATTCTTCTGAACCACCTGGCGGTCAGGTGCATTCATTTTTGGGATAGAGAATGTTGTAGAGATTCTGCATTCTTCTTTCGACATTGGTAATTGCGTCGGCACATTCCCTCAATTCTCTTATTTGATCTTCAGATTTCCCTTCGGTAAGCTTGTACGCAAGCTCGTGTTCCAGCGACGCCCAAAAATCCATTGCGATTGTACGTATCTGAACTTCCGCCTTCACAATCTCCTTATGATCTGAGAGGAACACCGGCACAGTCACGATCAGGTGCAGACTCCGGTAGCCGTTCGGTTTCGGATTCTTGATATAATCTCTGGTCCGGATCAGTTCTATATCGTCCTGTGATGTAAGAAGCTTTGCGACGAGGTAAATGTCGCTCACATACGGGCAAATAACGCGGATGCCGGCAATGTCGTTCAGATTGGCCCTGGCGGATTCCGCACTCAACTCGCAGCCGAGTCTTTGCAACTTGTTGTAGATGCTGCGCGGCGTTTTTATTCTGGTCTTGATAAGGTGAATGGGATTACGGTCTTTGATGTGTTTGAATTCGTCATTCAGGATTTCCAGTTTGGTCGTGATTTCCCGTGTAGCGGACACATAGAGATGCTCGGTTTTCAAGAATGAGCGGATCGCTTTCACCACTTCATCGGGGAGAGTACTTTCCGTCACTCCCTCGAAGAGATATGCGGTTTTCGGTTGGTCGATGTTCATTGCGGATTTACCTTGGGCATGTTGGATGGAATTCCGGTTGTTGAAGAGTCAGTACACAGACATTCCCCTCTTCACTACTAAATCCTGTGTACAAGAAACAACAAGAAATTCTCATAAACAATTCGCCCGTTAGCATCTTGCTGCTCCCCTCCACCGAGGCGGAACGTTCGTCGATTTCCTCCCAAAAGAAATCAACAGCCAAATAGCGGATGTTGCATGCTGTCAAAGCTCGTAGCGCAATCCTGCCGCTGACCTATTCAGCATTGGCATACGGCCTGAATCCGGTGCTTGTTCCTTCACGTGCCCTGCGTGGTCATACCTTGTCTTCCCGGAGCAAGGTGCCCCGATCATGTCGGCGATGGTGAAAGGTAATTATGGGGATGTTTTGAAGTAGCGTGTTGCAATTCGCAACAGTCAGGCAAATTATATGACAACTGTTAAGTTGCAATCTGTATTGTCAGATCGCCCTGTGACAGCGCTCATCTCTGACAAACAAACCCTCAAGTAACTTTCCTGTGCGTTCATTCACAAGCCGGAATTTCTCCTTGCGAGAGATTCCGGCTTTTTTCTTTACACACTGAGAAGGAGACTTTATGCGACTTGCAACAATCTTCACCCGAATGCTTGTGCTTGCTGTTGCCACTGCACGCGCTCAGGAATTCCCCATTGCGAACGGAAACGACAACACCTTCGGCGGCGGTGGAGCGTATGATGGAACAAATTTTCTGTTCGGCATCCTCGGAGATGCACAAAACAAATACAGTATTACCGCACAGTTTGTGTCTCCCACCGGCGTCCTCGTTGGTTCCAGAATATCGCTGGGACAAATGGGCAGTACCCCGCTTGTAGCATTTGACGGAACAAAGTACCTCATGGTCTGGACAGACAGTTTTCCGTCGTTTGCAGGAGGAGATACCAATGGCATTGGCAACATCTACGGACAATTCCTGAGTACTTCCGGCGCACTCATCGGGTCACGGTTCACGCTGGTCACGGATGTCAATATCAAATTTGCGCAGGGACGCGGTTCGATTTCCTACCAGGATACAACGTACTTTCTGACGTATCTGAAAGGAGGCGACCACCATCATCAGTACATGTACGGACAACGCATCAGCAGAACGGGAAGCCTCATTGGTGCACCGATTCAAATCAGCAGCCACTACGCACGGGAATGCGCCGTCGCATTCGATGGTACGAATTACTTGGTGGCGTGGTGCCGTGTCGAACATCCGAATGTCGACAAGGCACTTTACGGACAATTCGTCAGCAAGACGGGTACGTTAGTCGGGACGAATTTCGTAATTGACGAAAGCGACAACGCAAGCGACAATCCCGTGACTATGACATTCGACGGCACAAAATTCTGGGTGGCATATCATGAACAAGCGGCCGATACTAACGAACGTTGGAACATCTATGCGCGTTTCGTCTCCACTTCCGGCGTTGTTGCAGGCAGGTTTATGGTATGCGATTCCACAACGTATCCAACATTTGCTTCTGCTGCATTCGACGGAACAAACTATTTGATTACGTGGATGGAGTTTGGGGCGACGCCGCGCGTACAGGGAAGATTTTTCAACGCATCGGGCGTACCTCTCAATGCTCCGTTTACCGTGTTCGGCATCCTTGGAGGAAAGGTCCCGGTCGGCGGAGTCGGCGGATTTGTCAACGGCAAGTTCGTTCTGAGTGCCACACGAGTCAATTCAAGCTTCGGCGAAGGAGACGTGTACGGTCTCTTTCTCCCCAGCTCGACGGCTGATGTGGACGAGGAGGGAGTGAACCTGCATCCGGGTCAGTACGCCCTAATGCAAAATTATCCGAACCCGTTCAACCCGAGCACAACAATTCGATACATTGTCGGAACGGAGGGATATACATCATTGCGTGTGTACAATCTCCTGGGAAGCGAAATCGCAACTCTTGTGGATGAAGTGAAGAAGCCGGGGATGTACAACGTTGAATGGAACGCGGCTGATGTGCCCAGCGGAGTGTATTTCTATCAACTCAAATCCGGAACGGCGACGTTGACGAGAAAAGCCGTTCTCGTTCGATAAAGCGAGACGGAGGCTCAACTATACTTCGGTTGGGTATTCATATAACTATCTGGTCCTCAGTCAATTTGCTGTTCGTTGCAGTCGAAAACCTCTTTTTCTCATTGGCACGATGAGCAGGAGAGGTTTTCGTTTTTCAGAAGAATCATCACCCAATTTACTCTCGAAAGGAAGACAGGTATGCATCCATCAAGAATCATTGCGCTATCCGCCCTCTGCTTTGTGCTTGCGGTACATGCAGGATATTCTCAAAAATCCGCGGGTCGTGTCGGAATAGGAATTAATGTTGGAGAAACGGTGAGCATCGGGCTGGCGCCTGTGCCTATGTACGGCGCATCGTTCATTTATGTCGTAACTCCTTCAATCTACACCGGTGTCCAACTCGGGTTGCTTTCCGGGTCGGCATCCGGTGATGACAAGGTTTTTGACCGTGTGACTGCCTTCGAAGTCTCGCCCTATGCAAAAATCCTCTTCACCCCGGCAAAGGAACTCAGCCCGTTCTTCAAGCTCAATATCGCATTTATCAACTATAATGCGAAGCTTCCGGCAACGAACAGCGATCCTGAATCCGAACGCAATGAATCGTACTCCTCGTTATGGGGAACGTTCGGCCTGAGTTATGCGCTGGGGAAGAATGTCCAAGTCATCGGGCAGGTGAGGTTCTTTGACATCGGCATGTCGGGCAAAGGGAAGATATCACAATTCGGGCTCGGTGCCCCGGCCGTGGGAATTGAAGTGTTCTTTTAGACTCACAATGGCATTGCCACCGAGACACAGAGGCACAGAGATTATGAAGGTAAAGCATACATAGCTGCTCAATGATTGCTCCTTTAACCTTTCTGCTCAGAAGGAGACTCTGTGACTCAGTGTCTCTGTGGCTGCCGAAAAACTGTTTGTCAATAACATGCTGGACGAATTCATTTCGGACAGATTTCCTGCGGGGTCCTGACGTGAACGCGCATCGCATTCGTACGCTTGTCATCACACTGATGGTGGCATCTCCCCTTCTTGGCATGAACCCGTTTGCCGCGCAAGCCGGCGTGCTGAAAGGAATTGTTGTCGACACGCGAGGCATGCCGTTGAGCGGCGCTTTTGTCTCGCTGCTCGATGACGCGAGAAAAGCATTCACGAATCAGTTCGGCAGGTTTCAGATACGAGACGTGCCGTCCGACAGTGTTGCGGTCAGGATTTCGCTTGTGGGTTACTTGAATTTGACTCAGACGGTTTACCTTGGAATCGCAGACACCACGGAATATCGCTTCGTCCTAACCGAAACGACGTATCCCCTTCAAAGTGTTGAAGTAGTTGCACGTCGCGCAAACACGCAGCACGGATTGCTGAATGGTGTCACGTACTTGCGGCCGCGAGAGGTAAAATACAAGGCGGGCGGAGCGGAGGACGTTCTTCGTTCACTGCAATCTGCCCCGGGAGTGATAGCGCCGAACGATTTCAGTTCGCAGCTTGTCATACGCGGCTCAACGCCCGACCAGAATCTGATCATCCTCGACGGTATAGAAGTCTTCAATCCGTATCGTCTGTACGGTGTTGTGTCGATGTTCAACCCCGAAACAGTCAGCGATATTACCCTTCTCACTGGCGGATTTCCCGTACAGTACTCCGACCGATTGTCCGCCGTGATCGATGTAACCAACCGCGAGGGACCGCCCAACCGCGCCGGATTCAACGCAAAACTGGGGATGAGCGTTACCAACCTGAATCTTGTTGGCGAAGGCGCTTTTACCATGGCAACTACGGAAGAAGATTCACAGACGGAGGGCGCTTACTACGATGAAACCGACCCGCCATGGAACGGCTCGTGGCTCGTATCCACACGCCGTACGTTTTACGATTTGATTGCCGGCCCCATCGCCCGCTCATCCGGCGCAGCCAAGGGCAACACGGTTTTTCCGAGCTTTCAGGATTTCCAGTTCAAGCTTACACTTCAGCCGCATTACCAGCACAAATTTCTCTTCACAAGCCTCACGAACAGAGATCATGTAGACCTTGGCGAATTCAAGGGGGCGGGATCGATCGAAGAGATTTCCATCGATGACGTGACATTCAATGATGTCGCCGGGCTGACATGGATCTGGGCGCATTCGCCGGATGTCGTCGGACAGTACCAACTCTCTTTCTACCAAAACGGCGGCTCGAACAACTTCGGCTCGACATCAAGTGCATGGCTCTCGTTCGGCCGGAAACTCTCTTCGGAGGAATACGAACATCTTCGGGATTCATTGAAGTCTCTCGGACTCAGTATTCCAAAACTGCTGGAGGCACTCGGCAACTATCGTTTCCTGTTTCGACAGTTCACCGCCAAGGGAACTCTCGCGTGGAATCTAAATGATCGGCATGCTGTGTCGGCAGGCGCGGGGATCAGCGCATGCCTTACAGAACTGAATGTGGGAACGAAGTTCGACCAAGGGATTCTCGCCATCCGCTCGTCAAACTTCAGATATCCTGCATTACCGGAGGCATTCGAGTCGAACATGCGGGAAACACGCCGTCACATTTTTCTGCAAGACGTCTATCTCCCGTCGGGCGATGTGGCAATTCAAGCGGGACTCAGGCTTGATCATTTTGGCGGAATCAATCGTACCTATCTATCGCCGCGGATTTCGGGGTCATGGGATATTTCACCGCGGATGACAGTCAAGTGGGGATGGGGAAGGTATTACCAATCGCCCGGACAGGAAAAGTCCTTCCTCCCCGGCCATGAAGTCTATCTTCGAAACACCATTTACGACTATTCAAACATGAGGAGTCTGAAAGCGGAGCAGGCGACGACCATGTCGTTGTCGTGGGAGTACATGATCACTTCTGAATGGCAACTCAGGATCGAAGGGTATGATAAGCGACTCCGCAACCTCGTCGCGCCGAAAATCGCGCAGGGCACATCATATGAGGTTTCGCGTATCGAAGGATTCGATATTCGAAAGCCGGAGGCGTGGAGTACTCCTTTCATGGTTACAAAAGATTCTCTCACAACTATACCTGAGAACAACGGCACCGGTGTATCCCAAGGAATAGAAGTGACGTTGCAGAAAGTACAGTCAGAAGGCGCAAATACCCTGTACGGGTGGATCTCGTACGCGTATGCACAATCAACACGTACACAGGATGGCATTACTTACCCATTCGACTACGACCGCAGACACACGGCCAATCTTGTTCTCGGTTGGAAACCGTTGGATGACCTTGACCTGAGTCTCACCTTCACATACAGTTCAGGTTTCCCCAACAGTATTCCGGTCGGATTCAAGCCCAATATCGTGATGGAACACGACCCCGTTTCCGGTATGCAAATACCAAAGCTGGATACAGATGCCTTCGGTGTCATATTTTTTCCTGATCGGGGCGGGCTCAGCAACATGAATCGAGCGCGCTACCCCGATTATCACAGGCTTGACTTCCGGGCTACAACCTACACGGAGTGGTTCGGGTTGAACTGGAGTGTCTATCTTGACATCATTAATCTCTACAACCGCAAGAATGTCATTCTTGCCGAATATTTTGTGGACCGGGAAACGCTGCAAATCCAGACTGTGGAAACTACAATGTTTCCATTCCTGCCTACGCTCGGCTTCACGATAACATTCTGAGCATCAATTCGTATATTTCTGTCAAGGAATCCGATACACGGATTGCCAGGTTTCGTTCAAAAACAGATTGGATCAATACGAATGGGAATTGAAGAGGCAAAAGCCGCAGTAAAGGAGCTTTCTCCCGAAGAACGCCGAAAAATTGCTTTGTACGTTCTTGAACTCGAAAAAGAACATATCCAAAAAAACGTCGGGCCGAAGATCTCGGAAGAGCTGGACAATGCTCTCGGGGTTATTCAGGATGGAATTGAAAAGTTGAGGAAGTACATCAACAGAACTTAATACAAAGCATTTGCGGGTGGAATCACGGATTGAAACCACGATGCAGTCGGATATTGCTATTGTGAACGGGAGTTCAGACTGCCTCGTTGAAATCGACTACAAAAAAAGGAGCGCCGCAAAAGGCGCTCTTGTTGATTTTGAAAAGAGACGGGTACCGAAGCGACTACCCTGTTACCGCTTCCTCTTTCTTTTCACCACTCATCACTTCCATTCCGTATTCAAAACCGCGTTCGAATGCTTTCATGTTCAGCTCTTCCGTTCCTTTCGGAACGGATGCGAGCACAGCCTGCTCCATCGCCTTCTTTCCGACAATGCCTGTAACGGCAGTCAGGAATCCCATCATCACGATATTCACAACGAGTTTCTTGCCGAGTTCTTCAGCGATGCGGGTGGCGGGAATGGAGAAGTGTTTGATATCCTTGCGGAGATTGTGTGTCTTGACCAGCTCTTCTTCCGTGATCAACACGCCTCCGGTTGCCAGTTCGGGTGAGAACTTCGTGTACGCTTCCTGCGACATGACGATCATGAGTTCGGGAGACGTGATGTACGGATATGCAATCGGCTCTTGTGCAACTATCACCTGGGCGCTGCATGCGCTTCCCCGCGCCTCCGGCCCGAATGCCTGAATCATCGTCGCATGCTTCTCATCATAGATTGATGCCGCCCTGCCGATGATGTAGCCGCTGAGAATAACTCCCTGTCCGCCGAATCCGCCGATTTTGATTTCTGTTCTTGACATCGTCTTATCCCTTGTATGGTGTGTAGGCGGCGCCGAGTTTTTGTTGGTAATACTCATTCATCACGTCGAGGTACGTGGGACGCTCCTTGTCCACGAACTTGCCGACAACAATCTTGCCCTGAAACTCAAGCGGTATGGTCTTAGTATCGGCCCCGTTCCGGATTTCACTATGATCGCGATAGTAGACCATTTGATCCAATCCGTCGCCGAGTTTGTTTCTGCGGCTGTACAGCGTCGGGCATGGAGCCAGGACTTCGATAAACGAGAATCCCTTCTTCGCCAACGCCTCCTTGATGGATTTGGTAAGATGGCGAACGTGGAACGCAGTCCAGCGTGCAACATACACAGCGCCGCACGATTCGGCAAGATATGGCAAGTTGAACGACTGCTCGTAGTTGCCGTAGGGGGTGGTTGAGGCAGTAGCTGTCATCGGCGTTGTGGGTGCCACCTGTCCGCCCGTCATTCCATAGATGAAGTTGTTGACAAGAATAACCGTCATGTCCACGTTGCGGCGAGCCGCGTGAATGAAATGATTGCCGCCAATCGCCGTCAGGTCGCCGTCGCCGCTGTACACAACTACTTTCAATTCGGGGTTGGCGAGCTTGAGTCCGGTGGCAAAAGGAATTGCCCTTCCGTGCGTTGTATGGAACGAATCGAGATTCACGTACCCCGCAACGCGCCCCGTGCAGCCGATGCCCGATACAACCGCAACTTTCTGCAAATCAAGTCCGCTGGTTTCCAGCGCATGCGCGAAGCAGTTGACCGTTGTTCCGATGCCGCAACCCGGACACCAGATATGCGGCATCCTGTCCATGCGGAGAAAGGATTCGACAGTATTGGATGGAACTGCCTGCTCGACTTCAAAAACCTCTTGACCCATGACTATCCTTTTACACTCTTCTTGATGACGTTGTAGATGTCTTTCGGGTTATGCACTGTACCGCCCGCATGACCAACCAATTCGACACGCGCTTTGCCTGCTGCGCATCGTTCCACCTCATACACAATCTGACCCAAATTCAACTCGGGAACGACGAACAATTTCACTTGTGCCGCAAGCTCCCGAATGCGGGATTCGGGAAAAGGCCACACAACGACAAGGCGGAGATGGCCGACTTTGATGCCTTCTTTTCGTGCCTGCTCGATTGCCGGAATCGCCGTACGCGATGATATGCCGTACGTTACCACAACAACATCGGCCCCCTCTACTTCATCCTCGATGTATTCGACTATCTTGTGTGCATTGTGTTTTATTTTGTTGACGAGTCGGGGGATGAGCTTCTCCTGCGTTTGAATAGTCATGCTCGGATAGCCCCGCTCGTCGTGCGTCAATCCCGTAACATGAATGTTGAACCCGTCGCCGGCTTTTACCATGTCGGGAACGAGGTTGCCGTTGGTTTTGTAGGGAAGATATTCCGACTTTGCGCCTTCATAGAACTTGCGGGGCACAATCTCAATCTGATCGGCCGGAGGAATGACAACCCGTTCGGTCATGTGTCCGACACATTCATCCATCATGAACATCACCGGCACACGATATTCTTCTGCAAGATTGAATGCCTTGATGGTCAGATCGAAACACTCCTGCGGCGAATTCGGCGAGAGGGCAATAACGCCGTAGTCACCGTGCGAGCCCCACCTCGCCTGCATCATATCGCCCTGTGCAGGCTGTGTCGGCAAGCCGGTGGATGGCCCTGCACGCTGCACATCGACAAACACGCAAGGCGCTTCTGTCATTGCCGCCAGTCCGATGTGTTCCATCATCAGCGAAAAACCGGGACCCGACGTGACAGTCATTGCCTTCTTGCCGGCCCACACTGCGCCTTGAATTGCAATGGAGGACGCGATTTCATCTTCCATTTGTATAAACATTCCGCCGACATACGGAAAGCGTGCCGCAATCCGCTCGACAACTTCCGTTGACGGTGTGATCGGGTATCCGGCAACGAAACGACATCCCGCGGCAATAGCTCCCTCGGAACAAGCATGATCGCCGTCGAGAAAGTGGAAGCCCGTCAATACTCCTTTTGGATCAGCTTTCACGCGGGTACTCCTTGTTTCTTTTTCTTGTTGATAAAACCGTAGATGGCAAAATCGGGGCACAGTAATCCGCAGATGTTACATCCGTTGCATAACTCCTGCGCAATCAGCACAGGCGGATGATACCCTTTTGCATTGTACTGCTCGGAAAACTTCAGCGCCGTTGTCGGGCAAAACTCGATGCAAAAGCCGCAGCCTTTACATCGCTCCACTGTTACAACCAGCGACCCGATGCCTTTCTTGGTCGCTTGCTCTGTTGTGGCCATTCGCTAATCCTGACAATGAGAAATGATGGAATTACCTCATTTCCATCACAATCCGCGCCAAGAGAAAACAATCAAATTAAGCAGAATTGGACATTTCTCACGCTTTCATTGTCAGATTTGGAAAAAGCGAGAATCAGTTTCTTGAATTTGGAAATGATGCTGTTGAGAAAATAAGCAGGAGTGGGTTTGTAGAATCGACAGGTTTGGAAACCAAGGGCCGGAAGAAAAAGTATCGATATGTGCTGCAAAAACCCAAGCACGGAGCGGCACATATCTTGAACCTGTAAATTCCCGAACCCGTATCTCTCACCAACCAGGGGAATGTCGTTTGAAGAAATCTATCGTGATTGTTCTTGGGCTTTCATTCACACTTGCTATTTGGGGATGTAATGTTGCCGAGCCGCCCGTGGATTCTTTGCAACATGGCATTATAGGGCAACATGAGAATCCTGCGGGCAATACAAATCCCGGACCTTCACCGGGAACATTACTCAAGTTGCCCAGACCTCTGCTCTCGCAACCCAACAGTGTGCGGGTTACAAAACTGGTATCGCCATCCGGAACAACAATCCTGAGCGGAACGATCAGCTACGTAACTGAGAGGTTCGGCACTGCAATGTTCGATGTAAAATTCACGGTTCCCGGCGGAGCGGTAAGTGATACGACACCCGTGACGATGACGATCGACAGCTCACATGCAGTTATTGAATTCCAGCCGGAGGGATTGCAATTTCTCAAGCCTGCATTGTTGGATGTTACGCTGATCAATCTCGATCCGTTCTCGCCGCGTGAAATCATCAAGTTCGTGTATGTTACTTCCTCGGGCGGTTTTGTTTCTCAGGACTTCGAGAAGATCACGATAAGCGGCAATAAGGGAAACATCATGCTGAAGAAGGGCATAATCAACCACTTCTCGGCATACGGGTTTGGAAGGCTGACTTCAGAGGAAAACTGGCACTGACATTCACGTCAGATTTTTAGGTGTTCTTCAATACCTTTGATAAGTCTGTCCATATCCTGATGAAAATCGGGATCGGGGCGGACAGCAATTCCGTTGCGATAGGAAAGCGAGTGTAGTGATGGCGGCAGATCGCTTTCACGCGGCATTTGCGAACCCTGAACGAGTACAGGCACAACAGGAATGTCGCGTTGGAGTGCAGCTTCAATTTCTACTCTGACAAAATCACGCTCATTGTTCAATCGACTTCCCCCTTCTCCCGAAGCCCACTGTCTGCCGATAACCGCGATAAGAACGTCGCATTTTCCGACTGAATCACCCAGATGTTTCCGGAAATCGACGCCCAGGGGAATTGAATCGACGTCTTTGAAAACCGACTGCTTCCCGAAATGCTGGCTCAGGCGATCATACATTCGTCCCGTTACATCGCTGCTGTCTTCGCGACGGTAGGAGATGAAAATTACGGGAGCGGCGGCAACGGAACTAGAAGGAGTTTTCTTCTTCTTGGATCGTGAAGGATTGGGCTTTGGAGATTGAATTTTTGGAGTTTGCTTGCCGGTTGTTTGCGTTTCTGTCTCTTCCCGTTTTTCAATCCACACTTTCCAAACGTACCCTAATACTGCTAAGACAATCACCGCGATTCCGATGTAGAGTTGGAAATCCCAAAACCCCCACGAATCATCCGGTTGGTTTGAAGGCGTTTGAAAAAGCATCACGCCGAGAAGCGTCAGGAATGCAGTCATGGTTCCTCCTCAATACATGTTAGACAAAGTCAATGCGTTACCGTCCCCGCAAGATCAGTTTCCTATCTAACTATTGGGAACCCGGAGTGCCACCATTCGACGAGCCGCAAGCATCCCGACCCGGAAGAAATACGTCATCCACGCAATAATGCCTGTCAGTTTCGCCCCGTCTTCATACAAATACCTGTCCAATTGCGGTGGTTTGTAGAAATCGAGAACGAAAGACACTGCAAAGAAGAAAAGTGCTGTCGCGAGAAGCATGTACTCCGTGCTCAATATCAGAAAACGAAACCGGAAAAGGTAGAGCAATACGAATCCGGGATAACTGAGAACTACAACGTTTTCCGGTATCCCGAAGTATGGAAACACTTCTTCATGAAGGAGAAAGACATCATCAAAACTGAGAAACAGCGTCATGAGTCCCGACACAATAAGGAACTTTCTTGTCTCAGAACTCTCCGCATGTTGCGTGAGGATTGCAGCAGCCAGAAAACACACAGCCGCTGCACCGGCCCAAAAGAATATACCAAGTTGCGAGAAGAAGCCGATGTACGCCTGTACACCGGCGACCGCAGTCGGGTCACGGGTAAGGTAGCCGATGGGAATCCCTCTCCAGTAATGAAGAAACAATACCGCGCCGATGAACAGCGCCGCGACACACAAAATCAATGCAATAATGTGTCGTACTGCGCGAACCTGGGAAATCGGTGAACGTTGCAGTGTCATGAGTCAGGATCCCCCTTAATAGTGTGATGGTCTCAGTTGAGACGGACAATCAACAAAATAGGATGCAACCCCAGTCACCTCCGAACGACATGAATGGCCGTTTTCAAATTGAATTGTCAATCAAGCAATTCAAGTGCAAATGAGCTTCACCGATGCAGCACAGACAGATACTGTTCCCAAGGTCCAACAGCCTTCCTGTACTGCTTTCCCATTACGCGGGAAATCTGGGCAAGATGGTCGAGGTCGTGCACTACCCAGGTTGCAAGAAGCTGCTCAAGCGTTACAGTCCCGAACTCCGGATGCTCGCCTGTTAGTCGCAAATGGCCGTCGTTGAGGTTCAGCGCCTTCAAATCAGCGAGATTCTTTGCCCGAAGTTCGGAGAATCGTGCAAGGAGTTCTTCAAGTGATTTCCCTTTGTTTGTTTGAAGGTGACGGAACCGGTCGAAAGGTTCGAACTTGCGATTGAACCCCTGCCCAAGAATGATGCGCAATCGTGCCATCCAGTCCGTTTCATCGCCATCGATAAGATGGCCGATAACGTCGAAAGGACTCCACGAATCTCCGCCTTCGTTGTGATGCGTCCATTCATGTGAAAGGCCCGACAGTAAGGTTCGCAGAACGTCGGGGGTGCGTCCAAGGATAGCGATGCTATTGTTCAGATTGAAGCTCATGTTGGAGAATTGGACATTGAGAAATTCGTTGCTCACTGATGGCAGATATGCCTTTGCTCAAGGTACAGGGGTAATTGAGCAAAGAGCGGTGTTGAGAGCATGAGAACAAAAACTGCGAAAGTTAACAGCATATCGGATGACATCTCTTTACTGCGCCGCAACCAAACGCAATGGTGCCTGCCACGTGCGCTCCACTTCACGAGCGTATTCGAAGCCTGCGTTCGTGAGTCGCGCTATCACTTCAACCGGTTCCAGTGCGGAACCGCCGGACCGGACGGTGATCATGGCATCAATGGCTTCTGCCAGCGGGTCGCCTCCTCCTTCAATCACCCCGACAATCAGAAAGCCGTTTGGACGAAGGAAATTCTTGGCCCTTCTCATCGCGTCGTCAATCACAGATTCGGGAATGAAAAACGACGGAAGCCAGATGAGATCGAAGCCCTCTTTGTCTTCAAAGGATTGGATCGGAAGGCCATGAAGCGTGATGCGCGATTCAAGGCCTGCGTTGGCAACATTCGTCCGCGCCAGCGAAAGCGCCGGCTCCCAAGGGTCAAGCCCGACCACAGTCGAGTTCGGAAAAGTCTTGCAAAAAGAAATCGCCAATCCGGCAACACCGGTGCCGATATCGAGGATATGAATTCCCTGCCCCCCGAACCCGGCGTCGGCAATCAGCTTCGCAACAACTGCCGACGCGGAGCCTTGCGCTTGAAGGATAGTCGGATCGCTATGAGACCAGGCATTAGTCCGGGCGGGATCATCCATCAACTCCAATGCCTGATGGAGATACGATCGAGCAAAAGAGGTAACGACAGCCCGTTCCTGGTTATTGAGATCGGCGAGCGCTTGTCGGGCACCAAGCAAATCCACGACACGTTCGAGATGTCCATGGAGTGCAGGATTTACCTTGCGGCCATCCTCGTTCAGTTTCAGATATGCTGTGGCAGCGCCAAGTGCCTGCGTCTGGGCGAGAAGACGGTTCGTCAATGCCATTGCTTCTTCCATTGCCATGGTGTCCTCCTTATGTGATTGCCTGATCTCACGCGAATCTTGAATCCTTGCTTTCGTACGAAACCGACCTACTGCCGAGGTTTGAGCACAGATGTGCCGGGCGTGAGGTTTCATTTCTGAGGTACAGGCTTCGCTGAAACGAACTCTATCCTGTTCGCGGCTGCCTGCCGGCACAGGCAGGAGCATCAGCGGGTCGGGTTTTCTTCGACAAGCGCTGTCACATTCATGCCGGGGTCGGTGATGGACAGCGGGCCTTCTGCGAAACCGCACTACTTCTTGTCAAAATTATGCTGTGTGAGGATTGTGCCGAGATCATCAATCGTGAACTTCGTGAGTTGCACAACTGTGCAGCGGGATCGGTAGGCAGGAGGAACCAACAACGCGGCCTGTTCTTTGGTGTCAACATCGGCAATCATCCATGCCTTGTGTACCGAGTCCGAGCAGCCCCACTCCGCCGTAGAGACAAAATGCGAGCCCGACCCGAGGAGAAGCTCGATAGCTCGCCCGCATTCTCCGGGTGTCGGATCGTGCGCGACTTCGATGAGAAATCGTGGCATTGCGGATTTCCTCCATATTGATGTATCAAAGAACGTTCGCTTACAGCGGGTTCACGCGTGACATTCCTCGGTCATTCCTCACACGGCTATTTGATCCGCTCCACACCCAAATCTTTGCAGATCTTGTTTGCCAGAATATCCTTAATCTCAGAATGTCTTGGAACAGCAGAGCGCTTATTCAACTTCGGATTACTCCACCACGAATGTTTTCCACCTTCTCTCACGAATTCACAACCTTGCTCTTGGAGGTAGCGGAGTAGCTCCTTCCTTTTCATACCGCAATTTTTTCTTCCTGAAATCCACTGCCCGCAGCTGATAATGCGTCCTGCCGGTTAAATTCCAGCGCCTCTTTTAGAGTAATCTCGAGGCTTTCCTTCAGTTCCTCGTACGTCTTCTCCTGGCAGTTAACACCGGGCACTTCTTCGATCCACCCAATCCACCAACCATTATCTTGTTTAACTACCGCCGTGTATTCATTTTTCATCATGGTGCCTTTTCTGATTATTAGCCAAGTCTTCTCCACCTCTTCGCAACCTCAAAGTAAATCATCGAAGCCGCAAACAGCTTCAACACATCCCACCATGAAAAAATCAGGAAGCCCGATGTGAACGCGGCTGCCAGATCTTTGATGTAGAACGCATAGAGATGCAGCGTGCCCGACGTGAAGATGACAAGCAATCCGGCAAACATCGAAAGCAAAACGGCAGGAAAACTCTTGTACTGATGCACAAGGTACCCGACAAGTGCCGCGGCAACCGGAAATGCAATCAGATAGCCGCCTGTGGGCCCGAGAAGTTTCGCAAACCCGAATCCGCCGAGCGAAAATACCGGCGCGCCAAGGGCTCCGACTGCAAGGTACAGCATCATGCTGATGGCCCCGTTGCGTGCGCCGAGAAAAGCTCCGGCCAGCAGCACGAACAATGTCTGTAATGTGTACGGAACGGGAATGTTGGGAATTTCCACACGTGCGCCGATTGCCGTTGCCGCTGCAAATGCCGTAATCCAGAGCGTTTGTGAGAGCACGCTTGTTGATACTGCCGGTTTTGTCAGGATTGCGTTTGTACTCATACTGTCTCCATGTGTTGTTTTGTTGGTAGGAAATAGGAATGAACTAGGGTCAAAATACTCATTGGCTAAGAGAGAATCAATTGCCTTGTGGTTCACGACATCATTCCGTACTTTTCTTCAGGTATTCCCCCCAATTGTTCTCACCATATTTGGAGTTCAATGATGTTCCGCAGAGTCACGTTCATTCTCATTGCCGCATTCTGTTTTGCCGTTGCGTTTGCGGCGGAAACATTCAAACAAGTCAGTATTTTCGTCCCCGACAAAGCCACTCTTGACCGCATCTGGTCGACGGGCATTGATCACGAGGGATCAGAAGGCAAGATCGGCGGCATGATGGAGTTTGTAGCCGGCGAGTTCGAGCTTCAGGAACTTGCCCGTCAGGGTATCGGCTACAGTGTTGTGATTGACGATCTCGCCGCATACTACGAGCAGCGCCTTTCCGGCGGCCCGGTGAATGCTCTCGGCTTCGGCCTCGGCAGTATGGGGGGCCACTACACACTTCAGGAAGTGATCCAGCAACTCGACTCGATGCGCCTTCTTTATCCAAATCTGATTACGGTTCGCGACTCCATCGGACGCTCGCAACAGGGTCGGGCAATCTGGATTGTGAAAATCGGCAGCAGTCAAAGCGCGGGAACACCCGAAGCTCTCTATACGTCGCTGCACCACGCACGCGAGCCTGCCGGAATGATGTCGGTTGTGTACTACATGTGGTGGCTTCTGGAGAATTACACTACCGATGCTCGTGCAACGTATCTCGTCAACAACCGCCAGCAGTGGTTCATCCCTGTTGTCAATCCCGACGGTTACGAGTACAACCGCTCGACGAACCCGAACGGCGGAGGCATGTGGCGCAAGAACCGTCGCGATAACGGCGGCAGCTTCGGCGTCGATCTCAACCGCAACTACGGCCCGATGTATATGTGGAATGCGTCGAACGGCGGATCGAGCACAACGCCGAGCAGCGATACCTATCGCGGGCCTTCTCCCTTCTCCGAACCGGAAACCCAGGCAATCGACAACTTCATGCGGTCACGCAACATCAAGACATGCCTCAACTATCATACATACGGAAGCTACCTGATTTATCCGTGGGGATATTTGTCGAGAGAGAATGGCGATTCGCTGACGTACCGCGACTGGGCGTATTTCATGACGGCGCATTCAAGAGCTACGAACGGCACCGATCAGCAAACGGTGAACTACTCTACTCGCGGCAACTCGGATGATTACATGTTCGGCGATACAACGAAGCCGATTGCCTATGCAATGACGCCGGAAGTTGGCATTGAAACCGACGGATTCTGGGCGCCTTCGGCGAGAATTCTGCCGCTTGCAATGGCTTTCCATCCAACGAACATGCTGCTTGCATATTTTGCGGGACAGTACACAACTGTTGTAAGGCACGAAGTTCAGGAAAGCAATAATGGATTTTTGAACAGAGGTGAGAACTTCTCGCTCGCTGCGACAGTAAAGAACAAAGGTACAGGCTACGGAAATATGATTTCGGTTCAGGCAACGAGCAGTCTGCCAACCGTCCAGTTCACGAGTCCTGTTCTCATCAATCAAATAATGCCGCAACAAGAACGTCAGGTCATTCTGAACGGAACGGTGGCCACCAATGCAACGGAGGGCGTTCCTGTTTTCTTTTACGTGACGATTACTGACGGTGACGGTTTCCTGAAAATAGATACGTTGCAATACTTCATCGGCACGCCGACTGTGTTGTTCGCCGACAGTGCCTCGAACGGAACGGGTAATTGGAATACAGGCACGGGTTGGGGTACGACATCCAACGCGCATACTCCCCCGTTTGCATTCACCGACAGCCCGACGGGAAACTATGCGACGAACGCAAACAATTCTCTCACACTCAATAACGCCATCAATCTGGCGGGCTACAATCATGCACAACTGAAGTTCTGGACGAAGTGGGCTGTTGAGCCGACGTGGGATTTTGCGACGGTCGAGATTTCATCCAACAACGGAACAACCTGGACAACGCTCCGCTCTGAGCTTTCTCATTTCGGCTCGGCACGTAGCGGCAGCAAGCAACCCGCCGGTACCTGGGGATACGATAGCTACACGCCGGGGGGAACGTGGGTCGAGCAATCGGCGGATTTGTCCGGCTATGTCAATTCCCAAATCAAGTTGCGATTCCGAATGTCTGCGGACGGAGGAGATAATCGTGACGGGATTTATGTTGATGACATTCGAGTGCACGGCTTCACGACAATAGCACCACCGCCTGATACCGGCATTGTTGTGTTCCCTTCAGCATTTGCGTTCAACGGACCGACGGGACGAGTGTTCAGGGATTCGTTGAAGATCAAGAATTTGACGGCGGGACAAGTCTCGGTCAACCTCATCGAATCCGGACAAACATCTACGGCACTTTCCGGCGGAGCAAGTCAAGGAGCCGGATTCAATCTGCAATCAATCATTGACAAACTACGTCCGGCGTTTCAACGGGCGAATCTTACACCTTCCTCATTTATAGGAGGCGGAGAACCCCCGAGCAATCCGTTGGCATACACTACGATTCTTACGGACGAACGCGGGGAAGTCGGGCCTGCGGCGGCGGATATTTATCGTGTGCAATATCAGTTCAGAACCGGCCCATTGGGATCGTATCATGACTTCAAGGTGGTAATGAACGATCTCCCCGATACGAACATCATCATCATTCTCTCGGTTGATACGGATCAGGATTTTGGAACGGGACGGTTTCCTACTCCTCTTGGACTGGGTTTGCCGTCACGTGACATCGGCTCGGAGCGTGAGATATTGATTGATGCGAGCGGAATTTTGATTGACTCACTTACCGGTTTCGGAAGGATTCGTGCGGGCGTCGTCATCAGCACGGAAAACGACACGCTCACGATTGTAGGGTTGCCGTTCTTGCTGAGCATTCAGCGCGACAGCGTGCTGACGATTGGAACCGAAACTGCAATCAGCGGCATCACAGTCAGTTCCCTGAACGACCCGGACGGCAAGATGAATATCGGGTTCCTCTCGTCTCACATCCAACCAAATGCAAATCCGCTCCCCGATTTTGCTCCGCAGATCGGGCATGCGAATATCGGCGGCGAGACGGGTGTTTCGTGGCTGACATTCAAGCCGGCAAGTCTCGTTCTCGAAAGCAATGATTCGGCAATGGTGCAGGTAACATCTCTGGCGGCAAAACCTGCCGGAACGTTCAATGCCAACATTGCATTACAGTCGCCCGGAAGAGTTTCCGTCGATGTCCCAATCAGCATGAATGTTTCTACGCCGCCGGCAGCAATCATTCAGGTTTCGCCGACGATAATTCGCGACACGCTTGTCATCGGCGACAGCGTGACAAACACGATCTCCGTTCGCAATCTTGGCGGAGGCACGCTGAACTTCGCCGTACTCGACACAAGCGGTGCATCGTGGCTCACCATCTCTCCACAAATCGGAACAGCGGACTCGGGCATGACCGTTGCCGTGTCAGTGAATGTCAAGTCTGCCGGACTTCAAATAGATTCGACATACTCAGTTCGTCTCTTCGTTGTTAGCAACGACCCGAACTCAACGACTGTGCCCGTCGAGTTGACATTGCGCGTGAAGAACGTAACATCGGTTGGCGAATCCGACGTTATCCCCGTATCGTTCGCGTTGCATCAGAATTATCCAAACCCCTTCAACCCCGAAACAAACATCAGCTTCGACTTGCCGAGAAACTCATTCGCAACATTGAAGATTTTCAATCTGATCGGGCAGGAGGTGGCAACGATTGTCGATGCACAACTTGCAGCCGGCACGCATTCCTACATAGTTGGAAAGAACCAACATAAGCTCTCAAGCGGCGTGTACTTCTACCGTCTGCAGGCAGGCGAATACACGGCGACAAAGAAGCTCGTTTTACTCAAATAAAGCGCGAGTTTTTCGGTGTGGGGAATGAAAGCCGCGTCAATCAAAGGCGCGGCTTTCCTTTAATCTTTCTTAATAACTCACCAATGAGCGACGAACGAATTTGCCGCAAAGACTCCAAGACTCAAAGGTTTCACGAAGAAAAGCCCATGGTTGGAATCCTCGGCGTTTTGCGAAAAAGTCTCCTTCTTTGAGGCACGCCCACATGTACCTTGCACAACTCTCCCCTTTTCCGTATCTTTTTCGGGCTGAAAGGTACAGGTTCTGCTGTAGGTAGGCCTTCCCCTGCTGCAAGTCCCGATATCGCAATCTTTTGCATCACCTGAATGGCAAGCGAACTCAAGGTTTTTTCAGGACGTTCCAATAAACCACTTGCCGAGAAAATCTCGGCCGAGTTGGGTAAGCCATTGGGTCATTGCGAGATCAAGGTGTTCAGCGACGGGGAAATGTGGGTGAAGTACAGTGAGAACATTCGCGGCAGCGATGTGTTCATCGTGCAGTCCACAAATCCACCTGCCGAGAACCTGATGGAGTTGCTGATCATGATTGATGCAGCGAAGCGCGCTTCGGCGCGGAAGGTTGCGGCAGTGATTCCGTACTTCGGATACGCCCGGCAAGACAGAAAAGATCAGCCGCGGGTTTCTATCACGGCAAAGCTGGTTGCCAACCTGATTACGGTTGCGGGAGCCGATCGTGTGATCACGATGGACTTGCATGCTCCGCAGATTCAGGGATTCTTTGACATACCGGTTGATCACTTGTATTCATCGGCAGTGCTGGTGAAGCATTTCAAAGATCATCCGATCGAGAATCTGGCTGTTGCCTCGCCCGATGTCGGCGGAATCAAGATGGCACGGGCCTACGCCAAGCGGCTTGAGGCAGATCTCGTTGTAATTGACAAGCGTCGCCCGAAGCAGAACGAAGCCGAGGTGATGAACATCATCGGCGACGTCAAAGGAAAGAACATCCTGATTGTTGACGATTTGATTGACACGGCAGGAACGCTTTCCAATGCTGTTGTTGCGTTGCAGAAGGCGGGCGCCAACGATGTGTATTCGGCGGCAACACATCCGGTGTTTTCCGGCGCAGCAATGGATCGCATCAACAAATCGAATTTGAAGAAGATTGTTGTTACCGACACCTTGCCGATGAAGACGACGTCGCCGAAAATCGAGGTTGACAGCATCGCCCAGCTATTCGCCGAAGCTATCAAACGAACATACAAACATCTGTCGATTAGTTCGCTGTTCGACATTGACAAGGGATGACTGCTGAGCTGTTTTGGATTAAGAAGAAACCTCATTTACGAACATCAGTTTTACAAGGAGTGTTATGGCTGAAATTACGTTGAACGCGGAACTCCGAACCGCAACCGGTAAAACGGCAAAGCGTGTCCGGTGGGAGGGCAAGATTCCCGGCGTGTACTACGCGCACGGCGAAGAGAACATCCCCATTCAGGTTCCGAAGCTGAGTCTCGATCCCTTCATTTACACATCGGAGACACATGTAATCGATCTGCGAGTCGGCGACATCAGTAAAAAGGCGATTCTGCGGGATCTGCAGTTCGATCCGGTCACAGACCGGGCGATTCATTTCGATCTGCAAGGTCTGCGTGAAGATGAGGAGATATCGTTGGATGTTCCCGTTGTGTTGGTTGGAGGAATTCCTGCAGGTGTTCGCGATGGCGGTATGTTGCAGCACATTATGCACAAAGTGAAGATTTCTTGCTTGCCGAAACACATTCCCGGAAAGATTGAATTGAATGTGTCCGGTCTCGGGATTCATCAGTCGATGTATGTTCGTGATCTTACGATTCCGAACGTTACTGTTCACGAGGACCCGGATGATCCGGTCGTGTCTGTTGTACCGCCGACCGTTGTGAAGGAAGCGGCACCTGCAGAGGCAGCAATTGCGGAGGCGCCGAAAGAGCCCGAGGTTGTCGGCAAAGGCAAGAAGCCCGAAGAAGGCGCCGAGGGCGGCGAAGCGGAAAAGAAGAAGTAGTCTACCGGAGTGTTCGACAATCCCGTCATTGTGGTCGGGCTGGGAAATCCCGGCTTCGAGTATGAAGATACGAGACACAATATCGGATTCATGGTTGTCGACGAAGTCAGTGTACGGCTTAGGTGCATGTGGAAGCCCGGCAAGGGCGAGTACCTGTTCAGCCAATCGACTATAGGTGGAAAGAAAATAATCCTGGTCAAGCCGCTCACGTACATGAACAACAGCGGCTCGGCTCTGATAGAGGTGCTTGAACGGTTCCCGACTCCGGAGAGGAACATTCTTGCAGTTGTTGATGATGTTGCAATCTCGCTCGGAACGATCCGGGTACGGGCGAAGGGAAGCGATGGCGGGCACAACGGACTTCGTTCGCTGATATACTATTTGAACTCGAATGAGTTCCCCCGGATTCGATGCGGCATACGAAACGAGAACACGCCCTCGAAACATGAAATGGCTGATTTCGTCCTCTCCCCTTTCGAGAACGATGAGCGGAATGAGGTCGAGAAGATGGTTCGAACCGCAGCCGATGCAGTCGAAGAATTTATTCGCTCAGGAATCGAGCGAACGATGAATCTGTACAATACACGAAGCAGGGACATTTCTGAGTGAGTTTGGCCGGTCGGAATTGCTGATCGACAAACCGCATCACAAAGCCCTCTACTCTTCAATTCGCCACCCGGCGATTATTGAAGGGTCAAACTAACCTGTCCGCCGCAGAACCGGCGGGCATCATTAGAAGTCCAAAGGGAGGTGACATCATGGACAAGCACAAAACGTACGAATCCACCGTTATCATCAACGCTTCGCTTGATGATCCGCAGATTGAGGCAATTGTTACGCGTATTGCGGAGTTGATAACAAAGAACGGCGGAACTATTGCCGCTCTGAACAAATGGGGACGCAAGCGTCTTGCATATTCCATCAACAAAAAGACAAACGGGTTTTACGTGAACTACGAGTTCACGGCCCCGCCTTCGTTGATTGCTGCGCTCGAACGTTCCTACCAGCTCGACGAAATGGTTCTTCGCTATCTCACCATAGCGCTCGACTCAAAGGCTCTCGCTGCAAAAGCAGCCGCCCCTGTCGTCGAGCCCCCGGCAGAGCAACCGGTTCCTGTGCGCGAACCGCTGTTCAAAGAGACGGACGAACCGGCGGCATCATAACTCATCAACGATAGGACAAGGAGCTTACAGTGTATAATTCACCGCGAAAACCGCGCCGCGAGAAGGAAGGCCAGATGCCCCGCAAAAAGCGGACTTGCCGCTTCTGTGACGCGAAAGAAATCTACATCGATTACAAAGACGAAAAAAAGCTGCAGCGCTTCACTACCGAGCAAGGCAAGATCATTCCGAAGCGCATCACCGGCACGTGTGCAAAGCATCAGCGACAGCTTGTTTCCGCAATCAAGCGTGCACGCCACCTTGCGTTGCTGCCGTTTGTTTCCGATGCCATTCGCTAACGTGCCCACGAGGAGAATCAAGTCATGAAAGTCATACTACGCAAAGAGCATGAGAAGCTGGGCAACATCGGAGAGGTTGTTGATGTGAAAGACGGCTACGCCCGCAACTATCTTTTCCCGCGCAACATTGCCTACCCGGCAACAAAAGGTGCAATGGCCGCGCTGGAGGAGGAGAAGAAGCAGGCGGGTCGCCGGATAGCAAAGGAATTGAAGGGAAGCGAGAAACTCGCCGCCGAGCTGGAGAAAGTCTCCATCACCATTCAAATGAAGGTGGGTGAAGATGAGAAGCTGTTCGGTTCCGTCACATCTCAAATGATTGCCGACGCGCTGAAGGAGCAGAACTTCAATATCGATAAGCGCATCATTGAACTCGAGGAGCCGATAAAGGCGCTCGGCATCTACAACGTGAACGTGAAGCTGCATCAGAACGTCTCTGCAGTCGTCAAAGTCTGGGTTGTTCGGGAATAATCCCGTCGCATACTGGACCCGATTCATGCCCGTTTCCTTTTTCAGGGAACGGGCATTTTCTTCATGTGATTTGACCTTCCCCTTCTTATTCCGTTTCTTGTAGCCCAAACACAAGCGCCCAGAAACCGCAACATACGAAAAGGAACTCCCCATGCCGGTGTTTCCGAAGCCGTCGTTCCCGTTCGACTTCGATGTGCAGCAGGAGATTCAACGCCTGCACAAGCACAGGCAATCCCGCGCCATACCACAGAAGAAGAACACACGTCTGCTTGTCGCAACATGGAACGTTGCCAATTTCGGCGCGCAGTTGCGGCAGGATGCACATCTCGACCTCATCGCAGAAATCATCAGTTGGTTCGATATCGTCGCCCTTCAGGAGTGCAGGGAGAACTACGGGCATCTCTTTGACGTGCACGCCAAGCTCCCCGCTTCGTATCGCGTGATCATGTCCGACGTTGCCGGCAACAATGAACGAAAGGCATTCCTCTACAACAGCAGAAAACTCAAACCGCTGGAAGAAATCGGCGAGATCGCATTTCCGCCATCCGACTACAAGAACGTCAAGCTCCCCGGCGTCACCGAATTGTTCAACGGTTTCGACCGAACGCCGTACTTCGCAACATTCCAAGCGGGGAACACCTCGTTTGTCTTTGCCAACGTCCATCTCTACTACGGAGATACCGGCAAGAAATCCATCGAGCGCCGTTCGTTGGAGACATTCGCCGTTGCGCGCTGGGCGGACAAGCGGAACAGAAGTAATTTTTCATTCACCCGTGAACTTGTAGCATTGGGTGACTTCAATCTGCCGAAAGTCCATCCCGATGATCCCATCTTCAAAGCCCTGACAAAGCTCGGGCTTGAACTTCCGAATCACTCTTCGCAGATCGCCTCCAATCTTGCCAACGATGCCTACTACGATCAGATAGCTGTTCTCCCGAAAACAACTCAGCACACGTTCTCCGGCAACAAAGGTGTGTTTGATTTCGATACCGTTCTTTTTCCCGACCTGTGGGGGAACGGAAAGAACAAAAAGAATTTCGACGCGTATTTGCGCTATTATATTTCCGACCACCGTCCGATGTGGATGGAATTCAAGATTGGATAGTATCAACCCTTTTCCCCACACAATGATGTAAGGAGAAACGTCATGTTCGACCTTATCGACAGTCTCATTGCCACCATTACCGTCGTGTTGCTGTTGAGCCTGATTGTTCAATCCATCCAGCAAATCGCCAAGCAGGTATTCCACATGAAGTCAAAACTGATGGAGCGTGAATTGATGGCGTTGCTGACAAACACGCCGTACAAGCGGACGTGGAAGCCTCAGGCTATGCAGTTCACGGAGGCCGCCGAGCAGCATCCTGAAGCGAAGCAGCTTGTTGACAAGATTCGGAACAAGCTTTCCGGGTTCGGCTACAACGATGCCGGCATGCTGGAGGGAATGAACAAGGATACATTCTTCAGAATTGCAGGCGATCTGTTCGACACTGCCGAGCTTGAGCAGCGCGACCGTTCGTCTCTCTCACAATCCGAGAAAGATGAAATAGAGAAGAAAGCCCGATTCCTGGAAAAGGCCCGCTGGGATATCGAGCAATGGTATGAACTTACGATGACGTCGTTCAAAGATCACTACGAACGGCGCATGAAGATGTGGGCGTTTCTGATGGGAGCTGCGGTTGTTGTGTGGCTGAATGCGAATATCTTCGACATCTACAAAGAATTCAGCACAAACCGCGTTCTGCGGGATTCCGCCGTGAAAATCGGAGAGCGCCTTGCGGCAACGCCGAAGGATTCTCTCATTGTAGCAAAGTTGGCCGACGGCAGTGACTCCGTGCAGTACGTTCCCGACAGTCTTGCCTTCAAGGCGATTCAAACACACATCAAGTTCATCGACTCGACAGTGAATGCCCAGTCGTTCCAGCTTATGCGTTGGAATACAGCATCGGGAACGCCGCTAAGCTGGAATATGGGAGTCATCTTCTCAGCAATTTGGGGAAACATACTCGGCTGGCTTGGTATGACGCTGCTCGTTGGACTGGGCGCGCCATTCTGGTATGATATCCTGAAAACCATCGTCGGCCTTAAGGAACGCGCTCGCGGCACTGTACAAGGCGGCGGACAAAGCAGCAGTAATATCGAGCGGGAGAGATTGACGCAGGAAGGTCGAACTCCTCCACCGCCTCAGCCGGCAAGCGGTGAAACTCCGGCGTACGGCTAATCAGAAAGGAAGACGACCATGGCATTCAAAGAGAAATACTCCATCACGCCGCGTTATCTTACGCCCAATACAAAACGCCGCTCGGGCTTGAAAATGTCGCCCGGCGTGAAGTTCATTGTGGCGCACGATACCGGCAACCCGAACTCCACTGCAAACGGCAACGTGCGCTACTACGAGAACTCGCGCAACGAAATGAGCGCATCCGCTCATCTTTTTGTGGATGATAGAGAGATCATCGAATGCGTTCCGGCACTGACAGGCCCGCCGGAAAAGGCCTGGCACGTACTTTACGGCGTTCCGACGGACAATCAGTTGTTCGGCTTCAACGCAAACGATGCAGCGGTCGGAGTCGAGTATTGCTACGGCACCAATATCAATGCGGATGAGGCATACGCCCGATTCGTGTGGGTGATGGCATTCATCTGTTACAAGTTCGAGCTGGATCCGCGAAAGTCCGTTGTGGGACATTTCTTTCTCGACCCGAACAGAAAAACCGACCCCGTGACGGGTCTTGCTCGCAGCCGCCGGACGTATGAACAACTTCTGGAGCACGTCGTTAAGGAATATGAAGAGTGTACGAAAACGGAACTTCCCGCCATTTCTCTTCCTATAAAGAAAGGGGGGACGGTTAAAGCGACCGTCCGATTGAATGTCCGAAAGGGAGAGCCGAACACAATTGCGCCGGTCGTTCAGTCAATTGATCCGGGAACGACTCTCGATTATGCATCTTCAGTGCTCGGGCAATCCATCAACGGTAACCCGAAATGGTACAAGGACCCGAACGGGAATTACTTCTGGAGCGGCGGTGTAGTCTGAATCGCCGCATTATGTTGCAGACGGGATGGGAAACTAGGGGAATTCCTTCACCTTGCTTTTCCTTCCTAAACAACGTATTTTTGTTCATAGAAAATGTTGCAATTGTGTACAATTTCTAACCGATAGCAGAGTCGGCTTCTCGTACTGAGAAATGTCGATTTTTTTTTATCAACACTACTCAACAACTACAGAGATAGGTATGGGACGAACTGTTAAGACCCTCGAAGATGTTACCATTCGCTTCGCGGGTGATTCCGGAGACGGCATGCAGCTCACCGGAACGCAATTTACCAACACCGCTGCCGCGCTCGGCAATGACCTGAGCACGCTGCCCGATTATCCGGCGGAGATTCGCGCCCCCGCGGGAACGACGTACGGCGTCAGCGGATTTCAGATTCACTTCGGCAGTACGGATATTCTTACGCCCGGCGATACATGTGATGTTCTTGTCGCCATGAATCCCGCCGCGCTGATTACCAATGTGAAGATGCTGCGGGAAAACGGAACGGTTATCGTCAACGAAGACGCGTTCAACGAAAAGAACCTGAAGCTCGCCGGACTAACGACCAACCCGCTGGAGGATGGTTCGCTCAGCCGCTTTCAGGTGTACAAGGTTCCTATCAGCAAAATGACGAGCAATGCGATTGCCGACATGAACCTTTCGACAAAATTCGTAGACAAAACGAAGAACTTCTTTGCGCTCGGACTGATGTACTGGATGTACAACCGTCCGCTGGACCAGTCAATCCGCTACATTCAGGACAAGTTCAAGAAGGATCCACAGGTAATTGAAGCCAATACACGCGTGCTTCATGCAGGCTACAACTACGGCGATACCGTCGAAATCTTCACTACTCGTTATGAAGTAAAGCCGGCAAAACTTTCCCCCGGAAAGTACCGCAACATCATGGGCAATGTTGCCACCGCACTCGGACTTGTTGCAGCAGCGAAGAAAGCAGGCTTGGAACTTTTCCTCGGCAGCTACCCCATTACACCGGCAAGCGATATTCTCCATGAGCTTTCGACGATGAAAAACTTCGGCGTGAAGACGTTCCAAGCCGAAGACGAGATTGCCGCTATTTGTTCGGCAATCGGCGCGTCGTATGCGGGAGCGTTGGGCGCGACAACAACCAGCGGCCCCGGTATGGCGCTCAAAACTGAGGCAATCGGCCTCGCGATCATGCTGGAACTACCGCTTGTTATCGTGAACGTTCAGCGCGGCGGGCCAAGTACCGGACTTCCGACAAAAACGGAACAGGCAGATCTTCTGCAGGCAGTTGTCGGGAGAAACGGTGAGGCTCCACTCTGTGTCATTGCCGCATCAACTCCGGCTGATTGCTTCTCTACAGTCTATGAAGCAGCCCGTCTCTCCATCAAGTTCATGACTCCGGTTATCTGTTTGACAGACGGCTACGTGGCAAACGGTGCCGAACCCTGGCTGATTCCGAACGTCAATGACTTGCCTGAAATTCCTGTAACCTTTGCTAAAGATAAGGCGACATTCCAGCCCTATGCGCGTGACGAGAAGACCTTGTCACGCCCGTGGGCAATTCCCGGAACGCCGGGACTTGAGCATCGCATCGGAGGATTGGAGAAGGAACATATCACGGGAAATATCAACTATGACCCGGACAATCACGATTTCATGATCAAACTCCGTGGAGAAAAAATCGAACGCATCGCTGATGATATCCCGCTGCAAACGGTGGAGGGCGACAGCGAAGGCGATCTGCTCGTTCTCGGCTGGGGTAGCACCTACGGTTCCATCAAGTCGGCGATTGCGGAAGTACGCGAAGCAGGATATTCTGTTTCACACGCCCATCTTCGCTATCTCAATCCGTTCCCGAAAAATCTCGGCGAGATTCTCTACAAATTCAAGACTGTGTTGATTCCCGAGATCAACAACGGCCAGCTTATCAAGCTCATCAGGTCGAAGTATCTTGTTCCGGCTATCGGCTTTAATATGGTCAGAGGGTTGCCGCTTCGGTCAGAAGAAATCGAACAGAAAATTTACGATATACTTGGAGTTAAGAATGGCTGATACAATCACACAAGACAAAACAACGCCCGTCAAGTTGACGATCAAGGACTTCCAATCCGATCAGGATGTCCGCTGGTGTCCGGGGTGCGGCGATTACTCGATTCTTGCCCAGGTGCAGCGAGTATTCCCGGAGTTTCCTCATGCGAAGGAGAATTTCGTTGCAGTCTCCGGCATCGGATGCTCGAGCCGCTTTCCCTACTACATGGATATCTACGGCATTCACGGCATTCACGGCAGGGCGACTGCAATAGCGTCAGGGGTGAAGATTGCGAATCCGAAGCTCGACGTGTGGGTGGCAACCGGCGACGGCGACGGCCTGAGCATCGGCGGCAATCACATGATTCACATGCTGCGCCGCAATCTGAACATCAAAATCCTTCTCTTCAACAACCAGATATACGGACTCACGAAGGGGCAGTACTCGCCCACTTCGTTGTTGGGTCAGGTAACGAAATCCACTCCGATCGGTGTCATCGATTATCCGTTCGTTCCTGTTTCGCTGGCACTCGGAGCGAGCGCAACGTTCGTTGCCCGCACGATGGACCGTGACCCGAAACATTTACAGGAAATGGTTCGCAGAGCGGAAAAACATCAGGGTTCTGCATTCGTTGAGATTTATCAGAACTGCAATGTGTTCAACGACGGGGCGTTCTTCCAGTTCACGGAGAAGGAAACTCGTGACAATACGATTGTCTACCTCGAGCATGGTAAACCGCTTGTATTCGGCAAGCAAAAGGAAAAAGGAATCCGACTCAACGGCTTCACTCCCGAAGCTGTAAACATCACGGAAGGTAAGTACTCCGTTACCGATCTTCTCGTTCACAACGAACATGATTCAACGCTTGCGTTCATTCTCGCCAATATGATTCACAACCCCGAGTTGCCGCGACCGATGGGCGTGTTCCTGTCGCAGGATCGCCCGACGTACGAACATCAGGTTGAGGATCAAATTGCAAGAATGAAATCCAAAAAAGGCGAAGGCGATTTGCAGAAGTTGTTGGATGGCGATGAAACGTGGGTGATTCAGTAGCCCATTTCTGAATGCTCAACAAAAAGGGAGGCTCTGTGCCTCCCTTTTTCATTTAGTCAACTACCCTTTTATTACGTAGTGTTTCAATTTCGTTGCACACTCCAACCGCCCTGCCCCTCTTGTAAAACCGTAGTTCTCAATCCTCGCATCAGGCTCGAATAGCTCGACGGTAAATCGTGCGCCGATGGGATCCGCACAACGATTGTCAATCGGCTGCCACGCCTGAACAACCGGAAGTCCTGCCGATATCATCTCCGAAAGAAGGGCTTCAGGATTCAGAAGAGTTGAGTTGTAGAAGTAGACGAACGAGGTCGAGCCGAATTGCGGAACCTGACCGGCGCTGATTTCAGATACGGAGAATCCTGCGGCATCGACGGGTGTCGTGTCATTGCAGGCAGATATGCAGAAGGGGATTGCAAGCAAGACTGAAAAGCAGAACTTTCTCATACGCACACTCCTTTCTCACAAAGAAGTCCATCTTCTCGTAACTCGAATCTATGCATGACTTCCGAGACATGCAACTGCTTTGCCTTTTTTGTTGTTAGCCGATTGAGTATATTGAGTGAACATTCAACAGGATTTCCCCGTTTTATTGATGAACCACAGAATACAGGCGGTCGCCGACGTACTTAAGAAATACAGGACTTTTGTTCTCACGACACACGTCAATCCCGACGGCGACGGGCTGGGCTCGGAAGTGGCGCTTGCAGAATGGCTCATCACTCAAGGCAAGCAGGTTCATATACTCAACCACAGCGCCACGCCCGATTTCTATTCCTTTCTCGACCCGAACAATCGCATCAAGCAGTTCAACGAAGCGACCGATGCCCGCACACTCGCCGACGCTGATGTCATTGTCGTGTTGGATACGAACCACACGGACAGGGTTCGTTCGATGCAAGCACATCTTCTCAGCAGCAAGGCAATCAAAGTGTGCATCGACCATCATCTCGATCCGGAGGATTTTGCTGATCATTATCTTATCGATGATGATGCAACTTCAACGGGCGAAATTGTGTACCGCTTGCTGGTTCACCTGAACGAAAACAGCCTCTCCCCTCTCATCTCGCAGGCTTTATACTGTGCAATCATGACGGACACCGGCTCGTTTCGCTTTCCTCGTGTCGATGCGGAGATTCACAGGATTATCGCCCGCCTGATAGAATGCGGCGCCGACCCCGTGCAGATTTATCACGAAGTGTACGAACAATGGACTGCAGGGCGTGTGCAATTACTCGGCGACGCTCTGGCGAGTCTGCGAACAGAATACAACGGCCGTCTCGCCCACATTACTATCACGCAGAATGATCTGAAGCAAACCGGTACAACAGAAGTCGACACGGACAATTTCACGATCTACCCGATGCAAGTAGCGGGAGTTGTAGCGGGAATACTGTTTCTCGAATTGAAAGACGGTATCAAAATGAGTTTCCGTTCGAAGGGCGATATTCCCATCAACGAGCTTGCAAAGGAATTCGGCGGCAACGGACACAAAAACGCAGCAGGGGCCAGACTGTATAATTGCTCACTCGCCGACATAAAGGAAGTAGTTTTGAAAGCGGCATCCAAATACATCACCAACGGGGGATTTCCTGCATGATCTCATTTCGCACTGAACACGCAAGTGTAACACGGATACAGGCCGATGTTGTCACTTGCTTTATTTCTGAAGATGAACGCAACTACAAGCAACAAATCGCTTCGCTCAAGCAGCATTTTCCGAGTCTGTTGCCGGCCTTCAATGCGGGAACGTTCACCGGGAAGTTTCAGGAAACCATCACCCTTTTTCCTTCTGAAAGGACGTTCACTCTGCTTCTTGTCGGATTAGGCAAGAGTGAGAAGCTGTCGATTGAAAGAATCCGGAAAGCCGCAGCAACCGCAGCAAAGACAGCAAACTCCCTGATGGGTAAATCGCTTGCCCTCATCGTGCCTGACCCGGCAACAATTTCATCAGAATGTTTCGAGAGTGATGTATATACCATCAGTGTTGCGCTTGCTGAAGGGTCGGGTCTCAGTCTTTACAAATTCAATAAATATCTGACCGGAGAGAACGGCGGAAAGATTTCGATCAAGCAGATCATTCTTGTTGCCGGTAGAGCCGACGGGTTGAGGGATGTCAAGAATGCTGTCGCATTTGCAGCTACTGTCATTGAAGCCACGTGTTTCGCCCGCGATCTTGCCAATGCCCCGCCAAATGAGATATACCCCGAAACTCTCGCGCAAAATGCAAAGCAGGCAGGAAGGAAGAACAGGATTTCTGTTACTATCCTGGATGAGAAGAGAATCCAACGCCTGAAGATGGGCGGCGTGCTTGCTGTTGCCAAGGGAAGCGAGAAACCGCCGCGGTTCATCATCATGGAATACAACAAGAAGCGTAACACTTCAACTATCGTGCTTGTCGGAAAAGGCGTCACGTTCGACTCGGGCGGCATTTCCATCAAGCCCGCCGCAGGAATGAGCGAAATGAAAATGGATATGGCGGGAGCTGCTGCTGTTATTGCAACAATGCAGGCAGTGGCAAAGCTCAAACTTCCGCTTCATGTTGTGGGATTGGTCCCTGCGGTCGAAAACCTGCTTTCCGGCCGGGCGATGAAACCCGGAGACATCATCACGCATCTAAATGGCAAAACATCCGAAGTGGATAATACCGACGCCGAAGGACGGCTGATTCTCGCAGATGCACTGTCGTACGCTTCGCGTTACAAACCCGAGATAGTCATCGACCTGGCAACTCTGACGGGTCACGTTGTTGTGACTCTCGGCCACTTCGCAACGGGAATGCTGGGCAACGACCAGGCAACAATAAACAAGTTGAACGAGGCCGGCGAACGCACGTACGAACGCGTCTGGCAATTGCCGATGTTTGATGAGTACGAGAAATTGAACAAAAGCGACGTTGCCGATGTTAAGAATTCAGGAGGCCGGGCTGCCGGAACCATTACAGCAGCATTCTTCCTCAAACAATTTATCGGAGAATACAAGTGGGTTCACCTCGACATTGCGGGGACGGCAATTCTCGCGGAGCCGTCGGATTATATTCCCAAAGGCGGATCGGGTGTCGGGGTACGCTTGCTGGTTGATTTTCTCCGTCATTTCAAGAGGTAAGTTGTCACAGGATTTATGAGGAGGGTAGAATGATACGCATGATCGTTGTGTTGGCTGGTGTGTTGCTGATAAGCTCAGTCCGGGCGCAACAACAAGGGGCATTGCAGCCCACTGGTCAAGCCGAAACTCCGCAGTTCATGTTCTACGAAGCAATCAATCTTGTGGATCAGGACTCGACACAATCACGCATCGATATTCCGTATCGGGTCGACAACAATTTCTTTATTGCTGTAAAGAATACTGAGCCTTCCCTCCAATCGCCATTCATGCGGCGGGGCGAAGTTTTGATCGAGTTGCTGGACAAGAACGGTATTTCAAAGGCCCGCGACATTAACCGCTTCACGATTCCCGCTTTTAGTACAGAATCCGTTCCTGAGGAGAAGAACTGGTATCACGGCATCGCGTCGTTTTCCGTGGTACCCGGCGAGTACACGATCGTCTTTGAAATTGACGATTTAGAATCCGAGCGCAAATTTCTTGAGCGCAACAAGAAGATCGGGGCGGTGCATTTCTCCGGGTCCTCGTTGCGTACCTCAACTCCCATATTTGTTCAGACTGTACGGAATGACACTCTCGCGTTGCAGAACTTCGGCGGCAATATAGGTTTTGGCAGTACAGCATCCCTCTATCTGCAACTCTACTCCGATGCATTGGTGGCGGAGCCGGTTCGTGTCGAATACACGATTTCAACCCAGCCGTTCATGTTTCAGGATCCGAAAGTGATGGTGTCCGACACGATCAATCAGCTTCCGCTTATGTTGCACACCAGGCCTGAAGTCGTCAGTGCCGGGAATGCGGCGCCGTCTTATGTACCAACGCCCGATGAGAATGCAAAGAATACGGCTGCCATCCTCATTTCATTAGGCGCGGAAAAACTCCCTCTTCGCCCGTTTGAGCTGGAGATGAGAATCATGCAGGGAACGCTATCCGCAACCGTGAAGAAACCGTTCCTGATGGTGTGGCCCGAAATGCCGTCATCATTGCGCGACGTCGATTTTGCGTTGGAGGCGCTGCGACATATCACTCGCGAGTCCGAGTATGATTCGTTGCTGCGAGGTTCACGGGATGCGCGACTTCGGAACCTCGAAGAATTCTGGAAACGGAAAGATCGCACGCCCGACACCGACTACAACGAAGTGATGGTTGAATACTACCGGCGTGTGGATTACACAATGCGGGCATTCAGTTCAATGAAAGGAGGCGACGGATACAAAACAGATCGTGGCAAAATCTATATTCTCTACGGCCCGCCGACAAAAACAGAGCGTTCGCTTGACCCGAACGCAGGCTTTCAAGAAGTGTGGCTGTATGAGAAGCAAGCCCGAAGGTTCGTCTTTCGTGATCAAGCACGGTCCGGCAACTACACATTGGTGGCAACGCAAAATCTCTGATGCGCACAAGCAACAAGCCCGTCATAGCAATTACGGTCGGTGATTTCAACGGCATTGGGCCGGAGGTGACGCTCAAAAGCCTCCGGCATCCCGCTCTCCGAAGTGCTTGTCGCATTGTCCTCATCGGGCCGCGAGAAGTGTACTCGTATTACTCCGGCAAATCATGGTTTGATCCTCCGCCCGGATTCTCGCTCATTGAGACACCCGCCATTTCCCGAACAAATATCTCCCCCGGAAAACTCTCGAAGCAAGCAGGCGCCACTGCGGCGTTCGCCATCGAAGCCGCCGCCAGAGCTGTTCAAGTCGGTATTGCTGATGCAATCGTTACCGCGCCGGTTTCAAAGCAGGCGTTACATCTTGCGGGCGTTGATTTTCCGGGACAAACGGAAATGGTGCAGCAACTGTCGCATTCGCCGAAGGTTGCCATGATGCTCGTGTCGCGAACGATGCGCGTGGGGCTTGTTACCATTCACATTCCTCTCAGCAAAGTCGCAAAGATGCTGACAACGCAGCTTCTTCGGGAAAGAATCGGTATCATTCATTCGGCGTTGAAGACGGATTGGAGAATTCGCAAGCCGACACTTGCCGTGCTCGGACTCAATCCTCACGCAAGTGAAGGCGGTGATATCGGGACTGAAGATGTGAAGATTGTCCAACCGGTTGTGCACGAGTTTCAGAGGGAGGGAATGAAAATCGAGGGCCCTTTCCCTGCCGATGCATTTTTCGGAACATACAAGCCGGGAATGTTCGACGCAATTGTTGCAATGTATCACGATCAGGGATTGATTCCGCTCAAGATGTCGTCGTTCGGCAAGGGGGTTAACATCTCCGTTGGACTCAATATCGTCCGCACGTCGCCCGATCACGGCACGGCATTCGACATCGCAGGAAAAGCCATAGCTAATCCCGGCAGCATGATTGAGGCAATCACGCTTGCAGCACAAGTTGTACGGAACAGAAGACTCGCTCAGAAAGCAGGAAGAACATGATTCAGTTTTCCAACGTCACGGCGGCGTTCGACGGGCACAATGTTCTTGAAGATGTGTCCGTTCAAATCAATCCCGGAGAGTTCGTCTTTGTTGTCGGGCAAACGGGCAGCGGCAAGAGTACACTGCTTCGCCTGATGTATATGGATGTGATGCCGGAAAAGGGAGCCGTTATCGTCGGCAAGTACAACTCGCAAACCATTCAAACAAATGAGAAGCCCTACTTGCGGCGGACGCTTGGCATTGTGTTTCAGGATTTCCGGCTGATGGAAGACAGAAGCGTGTACGAAAACGTCGCTTTCACGCTGCACGTAACAGGAACGCCGAGAAAAGAGATCAAGAAAAGCGTGCTGCGGGCGCTTGCGGATGTGGGATTGAGTCACCAGCGCAACAAAATGGCGCTTGAACTTTCAGGAGGCGAGCAGCAGCGCGTGGTGATTGCGCGGGCGCTTGTGAACGACCCTCTCTTCCTTCTCGCCGACGAACCGACCGGAAACCTCGACCCCACAACATCATGGGACATCTTGCAGCTTCTCAAGGCTATCAACACCCGCGGCACTGCCATAATAATGGCAACGCACAACCATGAGCTGGTGAAACGAATGAACGCAAGAGTTATTGAGATTCGTGACGGGAAGTTGATTGAGGTGAAGGATTTTTAGTGCTTGATGCTTACCGGACGATGGGAGAAAAAAGGATGAAAATAGAGTACGACTCCAAAACGGATTTACTGTATCTCAGGTTCGATGAACGGAAGCAGCAAGCCGTGAACAAGCGAGTATCCGATGAGATCGTCCTCGATATCGGAGATGGGGATAAGATTATCGGGATCGAAATTCTGGATGCATCAAAAATGGTCAGTCTCGACCGACTGCTTCCTGTGGCAACCGAGGCTGCATAGAGAGAGTTTCCCAAGTTAGAGTTTATTCGTGACCTTCGTGTTCTTCGTGGATTATCTCACCGCTGAGGCGCAGAGAACGCGGAGGGAAGCTCAGAACCTCACTCAGCGACCTCGGCGTCTCTGCGGTGAACTCTCTCGTCACCCCGCCACCGCCTCCACCCTTTTCACCTCGGGGACGGCCTTCATCACAGCCCGCTCAACTCCTGCACGGAGAGTTAAAGCCGAGAGCGGACAAATCAGGCAAGTCCCCTCCCACTTCAATTCCACGACGCCCGATTCGGGCTTAAACCTGAGGAACTTCACATCGCCGCCATCCGCCTGAAGGTAGGGTCGGCAGATTTGGAGGGCGAGTTCTATGCGTTCCGAGATTTCCATTGCATAACATTGTCGGCCACGGAGACCCCGAGACACAGAGACAATCTCTACATCTCTCTCTGTGTCTCCGTGACTCTGTGGCGTCTTTCTTTCTTATTGCATCAACTGAATATCGATTGCCGGTGCAGCTTCCTGCTGAGCGTTGCGAATGCTGATCTGCGCAGCAAGATTGCGTGCGATGGTTTGAATGATATCGCCTTGTGCTGTGTACCGCTCATCCAGCACAATGGGTTTTCCCGTGTCGCCGCCAACCCTGATGGAGGTAAAAATCGGAATCTCGCCGAGGAACGGGACAGCAAGTTCTTCAGCTGCACGCTTGCCGCCTCCGTTATCAAAAATCTCTTCACGATGTCCGCAATGCGTACAGGCATAGTAGCTCATGTTCTCGACGATGCCGAATACCGGCACGTTCACTTTCTGGAACATCACAAAGCCTTTGCGTGCGTCGGCAAGCGAAATATCTTGTGGCGTCGTGACAATCACAGCGCCCGTCAGAGGAATCGTCTGCACAAGCGTCAACTGAATATCACCCGTACCGGGAGGAAGATCAAAGACAAGATAATCCAACTCTCCCCAATCCACATCCGACATAAACTGCTTCACCGCGCCGCTCGCCATCGGCCCGCGCCAGATAACGGCTTGCATCGGATCGACAAGAAAACCGATCGACATTACCTTCACACCGTATTTTTCCATTGGTTGAAGGCGTTGATTTTTCACCATCGGACGACCGGTCAGGCCCATCATCAGCGGGATGCTCGGCCCGTACACATCGGCATCCACCAGCCCGACCTTTGCCCCGTCTTTTGCCAACGCAACGGCGAGATTGACAGCAACAGTCGATTTGCCGACACCGCCCTTGCCTGACGCCACCGCAATTGTGTTGCGAACGCCGGGCAACACCGCTTCCTTCTGCTGGTTCGTGTGTCGCGTAACGTTGGATGTCATCTCGATATTCACCTCACCGACATCTATCGTACTTCGAATCGCCCGCTCGGACTGGGCTTTCAGCTCGTCGCGAACGGGACAGGCAGGCGTCGTGAGTTCAATGTCGAAGCTGAGATTGCGACCATCGATTTTCACATTCCTCACGAAATTCAATGCGACGATGTCGCGGTGAAGGTCGGGATCTTTTACGACTTTCAACGCTTCGAGGACGTTGGCTTCGGTCAATTGCTTCATGGAACACTCCCTGTGGTTCTATCAATTGAACGAGACAGGAGTCTCGCTCTACCTCTCAGATTACTTTCATTCTCTTGCCGACTTTTTCGAAGGCTTCGAGAGCCCGATCAATATCTTTCGTTCGTAATGCGGCAGAAATCTGTGCACGCAACCGCGCTTCCCCTTTCGGCACAACGGGGAACCACAAGCCTTTGATGTACACACCAGCCTTCAGCAACTCCTTGCTCATATCTTGCGCAACTGCCGCTTCACCTAACATGATCGGCACAATGGGATGGTCGCCTTCGAGAATGGTGAATCCGAGCTTCACGATCTCTTTACGGAAGTAGGCTGTGTTCTTGTGCAAACGCGTTACAATTGATTTATCCTTCATCAGCAAATCGAACGCCGCTGTTGCGCCGTACACGATTGGCGCCGGAAGGGAGTTCGAGAAGATGTACGTGCGAGCCTTCTGCCGCATGTACGAAATCAGTTCTTTCTTCCCGCTGATATAGCCGCCCGCAGCTCCGCCAATTGCTTTACCGAGCGTTCCGGTGAGAACGTCGATTTTACCATGAACGCCTTTTGCTTCCGGTGTTCCGCGCCCGCGCTTGCCACAGACTCCGACTGCGTGTGAATCATCAACAAAAAGAATTGCGTTATAGTTCTTTGCAATATCAACCAGCTTGTCGAGATGGGCAAGATCGCCTTCCATACTGAACACGCCGTCGGTTGCAATAATGCGCAAGCGGTAGTCGGTGTTCTTATCCTCCTCAAGCTGGCGGATAAGATCATCAACATCGTTATGTTTGTAGATTTTTTTGTCCGTTGTCTCCGCTTTACACAACCGCTGCCCGTCGATGATACTGGCGTGATTGAGGCGATCGGAGTAGATAACATCTTTGTACGTCTCATATCCCAACTTCTCATTCGTTAGCGACGCAAAGAATGCTTCGTTTGCCGCCCAACAAGAGGAAAAGAGAATGGTGTCTTCCGTTCCGAGGAACTTGGAGATTTTCTTTTCGAGATCGAAATGGATGTCTTGCGTGCCGCAAATGAACCGGACGGATGCAACGCCGTACCCGTATTCCTTGATGCCCTTGATCGCCGCCCTCCTGACTGCAGGATGATTGGAAAGCCCGACGTAATTATTTGACGCAAGCATTACTACTTTTTTGCCATTAACGCGGACGACGCCATCCTGCGGACCTTCGAGGGGGACTTCGTACTTGAATGTCTTCGTTTCTTCAAGTTGCTGAAGCTCTTGTGAAACGAGTTCCAGATAATTTGCCATAGTGTATTCTCTTTTGATGTTGGTAGGTGATGGAACCCTTACGCCACCTTCTTCACAAGTCGTGCGGCGAACGAGCCGTCCATTCCGTGCTTGTGAGGAAACGTCTCGACGAACCCCTCTGCATTGACGAGATCGCTGTTGACGAATTTGCCGGCATGTTCCAATTCAAATTCCGGATGCATTGCAAGAAATTTCTTTACCACTTCCTGATTCTCTTCCGGCTCAGTCGAACAGGTACTGTATACTACCACGCCCCCCGGCTTGACAAGCCGTGAGGCATTCTCCAGCAACTCTGCTTGAATCTTGCCGAGCTTGATGATATCCGAGATGTCCCGCTTCCATTTCAGGTCAGGTTTCTTGGTCAGCACGCCGAGTCCGGAACACGGCGCGTCGAGCAGCACACGGTCAACAGGTTCATGCTCGAACGACGACGCATCGGCAACAACAAGCTTCACATTCTTCAATCCCAATCGATCACACGCTGCCCTGATGAAACTCAGTTTCACTTCATACTTGTCGATTGCGAGGACTTCGCCTTGATTCTTCAGAATTTCCGCAATGTGAGTCGTCTTGCCGCCGGGAGCTGCACACATATCCATCACACGCTCGCCGGGTTGGGCACCGAGAAGAAGGCAGGGCAATGCGGCGCTTTCGTCCTGAATCGTAAACATTCCACTCCGGAACATTTCATTTTGTCCGATACGCGGAAAGCTCTTTACTCTGATGAAATAGTTGATATGGTTCGAGCCTTGATACTGGATTTGCTGGGCCTCAAGCTGCCGCAGCAACGTTGCCGGCTCGGTTTTGAGTTTATTGATCCTAAGAGTAAGCGGCGGACGCTCGTTGTTGACGCTGAGCAGCTTCTGGGTTTCTTCGCCGCCGAATCTTCCCACCCAACGCTTCACCATCCAATGCGGATGGGAGAACATAACGGAGAGGTACTGCACCTCGTCATTCGCCGGATCGGGATAGCGGATGCTTTCGAGGTTCCGTATGATGTTGCGGAGAACAGCGTTCACCAGCCCGGCCGGTTTGTCGCCGCGAATCCGTTTGATAAACTCGACCGCTTCATTTACCGCCGCCGCGTGCGGAATGCGTTCCAGAAAGAGAATCTGATACAACCCCACCCGAAGGGCGTTCTTCACGTTGATTTCCGACTTGGCAAAATTGCCGTGCGAGAAGCCGTTCAACACCCAGTCGAGTTTGTTCTGCCAGCGCAGAACCCCGTGAACCAATTCCGTCAACAATCCTTTGTCAACATCGGGCAGGTCGCCGGAGCGAAGTTCGTTGTCCAGCAGCTTGTCGAGATACGCGTCCGTCCGCTCCACACGGTTCAGAATTTTCACGGCAGTGCCGCGAACCCCGTCATAGAGGTTGCGCTTGTGTTCAACAGCAGTATTGTTATGAGTTTGATTTATCATGGTGCGATTGGAGTGCGTGGCACACGCCGGTGATGCGATGAGGAATACCGAACAAGAAGTGGTTAATACATCCAAGGTGCATGAGGCGCGCTCAAATAAAGGACAACTTTACAAGACAACTGTGGCGCCTGACTGCCGACCGGCATGCACAAGGCGCCACAAGAATGTTTCAGCTTACAGCAGTCCTGCTCTATGCCGCAGGAGCTTCGGCCTTCTTTGCGTATTTCCGGTTGTATTTCTCAACACGCCCTGCCGAGTCAACCAACTTCTGGCGCCCCGTGAAAAATGGATGGCAGGCTGAGCAAATTTCAAGTTTCAAATCACCAATGGTTGTACGGGTTTCGAACGTATTTCCGCACACACATGTGACGGTAGCTTTCTTGTACATTGGATGAATGCCGGGTCTCATTCCGCCCCATTCCTTTCTGCAAAAACAATGATCTCTTTTGAATTAACTATAAAAAGATACACAAAACGTCGGAGAGACGCAAACAGACTTTTCCGGCCGATTTCCTTGATATTCCGATATTGAATTGATAGATTGGAAACACGCAGTTCACTTGTGAAGGAGATTCCCGATGAAACACACACGGCTGTTTGCGCTGGCAGTTGTCCTCGCATCACTTCCGCTCACCCTTGCAATAAGCGGCAGTAATTCGACGTACGATTTCCTGAGAACAGATGTCGGCGCACGCGCCGGCGCGTTGGCGGGAAGCTTCGTCACCATCACTAACGATCCCGCAACGATTTTTTACAATCCGGCCGGACTCGGCACGTTGGAAGAGCCAATGGGCTCGCTCGGTTTCTTCAAACATCTTCTTGATATCAATTCAGGATATGCAACGTACTCACAGCCGATCTCCGACCTCGGGCATTTCGGCGTGGGGGTGTTGTATGTAAACTATGGTTCGTTTGATGAGACGGATGATTTCGGCAACAAAACAGGAAATACATTCAGCGCAAGCGATCTCGCATTCAGCTTGGGATATTCCAATACGATTGATGAAAATCTCTATTGGGGAGCGAATGCAAAGTTCATCTATTCGTCAATTGCCGGAGAGAAGTCAACGGGACTTGCAGCCGATCTCGGAATTCTGTACACCATACCAGAGAGCAACGTTACGCTGGGCGCAAGCCTCAGAAACCTGGGAACACAGTTGACCTCATACCTCTCAACAAAAGAGAATCTCCCTGTTGATTTTGTCGTGGGAGCCTCTGTTGTGCCGAAAGGAATTCCCCTCCTTCTCAATCTGAATTTTCACAAGTTGAATGAAGAAGCAAAAACGTTCGGTGACAGGTTCAAAGCGTTTTCCATCGGCGGAGAATTCACATTAAGCCGCGTGTTACAGGCGCGGGTAGGTTACAGCAATGAACAACGGCAGGAGTTGAAGACCGGGGCTTCGGCAGGGCTTGCAGGATTTTCGGGAGGAATAGGAATTACGGTCAAGGAATACAAAGTTGATTATGCCCTTTCGTCGCTCGGCTCAATCGGAGCTTTGCATCGTATTACAATAGGGGCGATTTTCTAACTTCCAACAGTCAGGACAACGGACAGCCGTCGCTGCTCATCAAGAGCGACGGCTATTTTTTTGCCCGGGATTGTTCAATGAGCGTGATGAAAATAGGCAGACACCAGCATCTGCCCAACGTAAAAAAGCGCCATTCCGCCAAACACAAGTACAGGGATTATCCGATTCTTGGAATGATTGATTTCAGGAATCAGATCGCTTGCACCTACGTAGGTTGCAATTCCTGCCGAGAAGGCAAAGGCTTTTCCAACAATTTCTTCATTCACGCTCGCCAGGAAGAACACACTCACAATGCCCAGCATTGTTGCAACCCCGATCGCCGCCGATGCGAGAAAAGCGGTTCGCCTCCGATGTTCAGCAGCGAGCATCACCGAAGCAATGGTCAATCCTTCCGGAATCTTGTGCAGAAGAACCGCTATGAAGATGAGAAGTCCGAGCGAGAAATCGAACTGCATACCAGCCGAGATCGCGAATCCGTCGAAGAACGCGTGAATGAAAAGTCCGGCAAACGTCGATATACTTGCAATCTTCGACACCATCACATCGCGATGCGTTTCTTCGCCGAAGTGCAGGTGCCCGACAATTGTATGTTCAAAGAAATGAAGCACCGAATATCCCGCCAGCATATACAACGGAGCCTCGAAACCCACGGCGTGAATTCCTTCCGGAATCAACTCCAAGAATACAAGGGCAAGAATGAAGCCGGCGCTCAGGGCGAGCAAGTATTCCTGAATCTTCGTTGGCCATTCTTTACGGAGAACAACCAATGCGCCGCCGAGAATTTCGGCCAGCGCGGCAATAAGTCCATATATGATGATCGTGAAGGCCATCGGGTTCATTTTGTGTAGGGAGTTTTGATGAACTGACGTGCCTGACTGTGCGAGTCGCGATACTCTTTCATCCCCAACACTTTGCGGTATTGCAACATTGCAAGGTCACGTTTCGATAACACGTCGTGAATGTTACCTGCCTTCAGGTTGGCCAGCACCATGAAGCCGGAAGGACCGTCGACATCGAGTTTTCTGCTGAGTTCGTCGCAGCGATAGAAATGCTTCAGTCCGGCCTCGGGATTTCCCGCGGTCAATTCATACATGCCGAGATAGTATTCTGCCTCACGCTCAGTGCTTGCGCCGTATCCGCGCTGGTTCTTCCGACATCGTTCTGCAATAACGCCGAATATCTCCTTCACTTTCTCCCAATTTGCGGTCACGACATAGCATCGTCCAAGGTATTTGTGGAACAGCATGTTATTTGGAAAGCGGGTGTGGAGTTTCATCGCCAACGCCAACGCCTGCGGATAGTCCTTCTCAAACTGATAATACAACTGCATCAGGAAGTAGGAAGACTCAATACTGGCATACTTACCCTTCTCCGCTGCGGCCCTGATCTGCTTAATGCCCTTCTCTTTGTCGCCGCGAGGAACGAACAGGAGAAGCGGTTTTACAAAGGGGTATTCGTTGGGAATGACTTCTGCATAATAGTTATAGATTCCCGAACCGAGCAGGATGTCGTAGTTATTCGGATCGAGGGATGACGCCTCCTGCACAATCGGCAAGGCCCTCCGTCCGGCATTTGCAGCATCGAACCAAGAACTGCGATGGGCCTTCAACCGTCCGCGGAATCCAATTGCGCCGCCTTTGAAGAAGAGAGCCGTAACATCGTTCTCATTCTTGTCGAGCATCTTGTCGCACAGTTCGACGACAGTGGAAAGTTCGTCGTAGAACCGGTCGTCATACTGCTCGTTTTCCATGTCAATAAGAATTCTCCACCACGTCACCATTGCCCGAAAGAAGTATCCCGCAGGATGATTCGGGCGCATTCTGACAAGTTCGTTGAATTCGTTGTCGGCATTTTCGAATTCAAGATTATAAACGTATTCGATTCCTCTAAACGTCTTTGCATCGAAGTCCTCATCGCTTTGCGCCGCAAGCGGAGCGGAAACAAGCAGACAGAAAAGTGTCAACCAAAACCAACGGATCACGCCGCTTTTCTCCTCTCCAGGAAATCAACGGTCAGATTTTCGTCCTTGCGTTCAAGCGTGACTATCCCCTCAAACGGATGCAGGCTCCGTGACAGAACCAGATAGACACCGCACAGAAGAATCACAAGCGTTGCAAGCGCGCCGCCTTCGGGACCGTACGCGCCGCCGGTCATCCACTCGGGGCCGAATTGTGTAAGCCGTGTTAGTTCGTACGATGTAAAATGCATGCCACTCGTCGGGTACCCGAAGAGCGTAGTTTGCGAAAAGTTCCACGCAAAGTGAATACCGAACGGCAGCCACACTCCCCGTGTCCGCCAGTAGGCAATACAGAAAACAATTGAAACGAGAACCGTGTTGACAACTCCAAATGCACCGGCGTTGGGATTGCGAATGTGGGCAAAGCCAAACAACACACCAACAAGTACTGCGGCCGGAATGAACCGTATACCGCGCACGAGAGTTTGAAAAAGGTAGCCGCGGAATAAAACCTCTTCGAACATTGCCGCGACAGCAAAAAAGACGATGGCAATTCCGAACATTGTAAGTCCTTCAGTCCACGTCACCTCAACGGCAACCACCTTCACGTATCCCGACAGGTACTGAATTCCGAAGATGGCCGTCATCATCAACCAACCGATAAGGCATCCGATGCCGAGTTCACGCATCGTGTGTGCGTTGATTGCAAGTCCAACGGCGGTCAGCGGTTTGCGATTGACAAATTTCGTGACGAGAAATGTTGTGATCACTGCTGCGACGAGAGATGCCGCCGCGAGAGTAAAGGTGTCTTGAATCTTTAAGAAAACAATGAGAGGAAGGGTCAAGGCCGCCGTTGCGGCCCCCAGCACAATCAGAAAGAGGGCTATCTGCCAACCTGCCCGAAGCTCATCGAATTGGTTTTTGAATATGTATTTCACATTCATACGTATCATCCCGTGTACACAAAAAGGGTGGGCATTTACTCCCACCCTCAAGCCGGAAAGTCCTGGCTTACGCTTGTACGTTGTGCGCTCAGTAACGAAGCTGGTTCTTTTCTGCAGCCTCTTTCAGATCGTCATTGGCAAAGATAGCAATTTCCACGCGGCGGTTTTGCCGTTTCCCGTCCGCGGTTTCGTTACCTGCAATCGGCTGCAATTCGCCATAACCCACTGTTGTAATCCGCGTGCCCGCCACGCCCTGACCTTTGGCATAATTTGCAACAGAGCTTGCTCGTGACTCGGAAAGCTTCTGGTTGAACTCTTCCGACCCATCAGAATCCGTGTGCCCCTCGATGAGTACGTTCGTGTCTTCGTACTTGTTCAATATCACCGCGAGCTTTGCGATATTGGATTGGGCTACAGGCTGCAGAGTTGACTTACCGGTTTCGAACAGAATGCCGGAATCGAACGTAATTTTTATTCCTTCACCAACACGTTCGACTTTTGCGCCTTCGATATCCTTCTGGATTTCTTCGGCTTGCTTATCCATATATCGCCCGATTAACGCTCCGGCTGTACCGCCGACGGCGGCACCGATAATTGCACCGAGCGCAGTGTTGCCTGCTGCCTTTCCGATTACCGCACCGACAGCACCGCCGGCAGCGGCGCCAATCACTCCACCCTTTACCGTTTTACTGGCGCTGCATCCCGACATGACGAGTGCTGCAAGGACCAGAACAGCGATTGCCGACTTCCACGATGTATACATTGTTTTTCTCCTTATTGTTCAGTAGTGAATATGCAACCTACGACCTGATGCTGACACTAAGATAATTCCGTACCTGAGAAATTGCAACTCTTTCTTGGTTCATCGAATCACGTTCACGCACTGTCACTGTTTGATTCGTCAGCGTTTCGGAATCAATCGTAATGCAGAACGGCGTACCAACTTCATCCTGCCGCCGGTAGCGCCGGCCTACCGCGCCGCCGTCATCGTAGAACACACGCATATGCGGGCGAAGGTCCGCCTCGAGGTTGCGCGCTATTTCGGGCATTCCGTCACGATTGACCAGCGGAAACACAGCCGCCTTCGTCGGAGCGAGACGGGGATGAAATTTCAACACCGTTCTGATTTCAGACTTGCCATCTGCCGTCGGCGCCTCCTCTTCGTTGTACGCATCAACCAGGAACGCCATGAACGAACGGCTCGCCCCGGCCGAGGTTTCGATGATATAGGGAGTGTATTTTTCTTTCGATTCCTGATCGAAATACTGCATCGATTTACCCGAATACTTTTCGTGTTGGGAGAGATCGAAGTCGGAACGGTTGTGAATTCCTTCTATCTCGCCCCACCCGAACGGGAACTGATATTCAATGTCGTACGCATCTTTTGCATAGTGAGCGAGCTTGTCCGGTTCATGCTGATGCCATTGCAACTTCTCTTTTGTCATGCCGAGATCGATGAACCATTGCATCCGTTCGGCCCGCCACTTCTCGAACCATTCAACATCGGTTCCGGGCTTGACGAAGAATTGCATCTCCATCTGCTCGAACTCACGCGTTCTAAACAGAAAATTCTTCGTGTTGATTTCGTTGCGAAATGCCTTGCCGATTTGCGCAATGCCGAACGGCGGTTTCTGTCGTGAACCGGACGCGACATTCAGGAAATTGACGAAAATGCCCTGCGCCGTTTCGGGCCGAAGGTACACTACAGCGCCCTCGTCTTCTACAGGTCCGACGAATGTTTTGAACATAAGATTGAATTGGCGGGCTTCCGTAAACTTCCCTTCCGCCTGACACTTTGCGGCTTTACGCCCTTTGTACGCGGGACTTCCGCACATAGCTTCGTCGACCTGATCGGCGCGGAAGCGAGCTTTGCATTCTTTGCAATCCACCATCGGATCCGTGAAGTTGGAAACGTGACCCGATGCTTCCCACACGCGCGGATGCATCAAGATAGCTGCATCAATCCCTTCGATGTCTTCCCGGTACGTCATCGACTGCCACCACGCATCCTTGATGTTGCGCAGCAATTCGACGCCCAGCGGGCCGTAATCCCAGCAGCCGTTTAGGCCACCGTAGATTTCGCTCGACTGAAATACAAATCCGCGTCTCTTTGCCAACGAGACGATCTTATCCATTACCCCGGCTGTGTTCTGATTCGCCGCTTTCTGTTGTTTTGGTTCTGAACTGATAGGTGTCAACTCCTTTCGCCCACTATAAGGATAACCGTTCCCGGACTCCGTTAGTTTGTTTCTTTCTTGATTGTGAATACAACACTCTGATGAATCACTCCATCTTTCCTGACGTGCATTGTCACCGACTTATCTTCAGACTTCTCCGTCGCTACAACCGTCGCCCCTAACAGCGCAACTTCCCGACTCAAGTCGTAGTTGAAACTCAGTGTGCTGAATGTCGCAGGAACCGTAACCCGCAATTCGGTTCGGGAAAACGTTCCCTCGCTGCTTTTCACTTGCCGGGTTCGCACGGACTTGAGGTCAATGCCGTGCTTCAGCAACGATTGCCGGACAGCCGTCTGAAGATCCGGTGCAGCCGCCGTTGGCGAGACTTCCTGTTTCGAGGATTCGTACAGAATTATCCCGACCGACACCGAGGCTGTCAACACTCCGACAAATGCCAGCAGAAGAACTTTGTTCTTCGCTTTCCGATTCTTTCCTCTCATTTACTTTTGAAGGCGGGCTTTCTTTTCTCGAGAAAAGCCGCCGTTCCTTCTTTGAAATCCTCGCTGTCGCAACAGACACCGAACAATGATGCTTCGAGCTGTTGTCCGTCACTGAGCGTAGTTTCTTGCGTCATGTTTACAGCTTTGAGCGCCATTCGGATGGCAATTTGTCCTTTACTTGCGATCTGCTCCGCCATCGCAATCGCGGCACCCATTAAATCGGCTTGCGGCACGACTTTGTTGACAAGCCCGACTCGCAGCGCCTCCTGTGCGTCGATTTGATTTCCGGTAAGGATGAGTTCCATCGCCCGGCCTCGTCCAATTAAACGGGCAAGCCGTTGCGTACCACCATAGCCGGGAATGATGCCGAGGTTCACTTCGGGCTGACCGAACTTTGCATTCTCCGACGCAATGCGGACGTGACAGGCCAGCGCAAGTTCGCAACCTCCGCCCAGCGCGTAGCCGTTGACTGCAGCAATCATCGGCTTGCCGAGGTTCTCGATCAAGTCAAATACTTCCTGCCCCTTCGCAGAGAATTCCTTGCCCGTTTCCGAATTCAGCAATGTCAACTCTTTGATATCAGTTCCTGCAACAAACGCCTTCTCCCCTGCCCCCGTCAAAATCACGACGTTCACATTGCTGTCAGTTTTGATTTGCGTGAACACGTCCCGCAATTCCGACTTTGCCTGCGCATTCAGCGCGTTCAGTTTGTCGGGACGATTGATGGTGACAGTGGCAATTCCGTTGTTTATGTTGAACAATAATGTTTGAAGATGCATGTTCTGATTATTGATTATTTGATTGTTGATTACTGACTTCTGACTTCTGACCTCCGCCTTACGCCACTTCCACCCTGCTCTGATCGCCGATCATGAATCGGTGAACTCGCGGCTTTCCCGTTGCTTCAACAATCTCAACATCGTTGCCGAGAATGCTGCCTTCAAGCCGCAACCCGACATCCACAATCTTGCAGTCGCGCAGCACAATACTGTATTCCACTTCGCTGTTCCGAACAACAGTCCGGTCACCGATTGAGGCGAACGGCCCGATGTAGCTGTTCTCGATAATGCAATTCTTGCCGATAATGACGGGGCCGCGTACTTTACTGTTGAGAATGCGGGCTCCGCCTTCGATGATGACCTTCCCTGCAACATCGGATTGTGCATCAACTTCTCCGTCGATGCGCGGCGTAATCGAATCGAGAATCAGCCGGTTTGCTTCAAGCAAATCGACGGGTTTGCCGGTGTCCTTCCACCATCCGGTAATTTCCGTATATCCGACTTTGAATTTCTTGTCAATAAGAAATTGATGGGCGTCGGAGATTTCAAGCTCGCCGCGAGAACTCGGTTTCAATGCCTTGACCGCCTCGAAGATATGACTGTCATACAGATAAATTCCTGCAACGGCGTACTGACTTTTCGGGTGGGCGGGTTTCTCTTCGACGCTGACAATTTTCCCGTTCTTGATTTCGGGAACACCGAACCGCTCAGGGTCTTTGACTTTCGACAGAGTGAGAAAGCAATTGCAGCCGCTCTTTTCGAACTCGTCAATGAATCGCTTTATACCTCCAACAACCATATTATCGCCGAGGTAGAAAATGAACTTATCGTTGCCGACGAATTTCTCGGCAAGCATGACAACTTGTGCGAGCCCGCCCGGAACCTCCTGCGGTATGTAGGTGATTTTCACGCCCCATTTTGATCCGTCGCCGACATAATCCGGCACTTCAAAGCTGTCGGCGTTGTGCACAATGCCGATTTCCTTGATGCCCGCTTCCGCCGCTGCTTCAATTGCGTAATACAAAATCGGCTTGTTGGCGATGGGAATAAGATGTTTGTTCTGTGTATGCGTAATCGGACGAAGGCGGGTACCGCGTCCGCCGCTTGCAATCAGTGCTTTCACGAAGTCATATCCTCATGTTGGAGAAGATCAGATTGTACATCATTCTTGCCTGCTCGTGGTCAATGGAACCCTTCATTTCGGCAAGCCTCGTTGTTTCCGCCGACATTGAACCGTAGTACGGAACAAGATTCGACGCAAACCGTTGCAAGGCTTCGAAGTGATGCGACACCGTTTCGACTCCGCCGCGTGCAATCGGTCCGCTGAGCGATTGTGCAGGAGACGTCCGGGCCGCATTCTGCAACGCAGCCATGATGATCGGCTCGAAGACGGGATAGAATTTTTTCTCACTCGTCTTTAGCGCTGCGAACATTTGCTCGAGAATCCACAACAGGGTTGTCACGTGATTCGAAGCAACAACGCATGCCGCATGATAGAACGTTCGCATCTCCGGTTTGATATAGATTGTTTTGCCTTTCAGCTTTGCCGCGAGTTGTTTCGCTTTTCGCATTGCCGCGGCATTTCCGTCAACACCGTAGTAAATTCCGCGTACCGTGGGCAAAATATCCTTCGGCTCAAAGTCACGCGGGAATGTCTGCAGCGGATGAAACGAAAAGACTGTAGCGCCTTTGGCCGCAAGCGGTTCAAGCACATCGGCATTTTGAATGCCCGACGCATGACAGACCGAGAGTTTCTTGAAATCGAGATGCGCAACCGCAGCCAGTTTATGTGCAACTTCTTCAACAGCCCTGTGTGGTGTTGTAATCATCACGAGATTCGTTCGCGGCGGAATTGCCGCCAAAGACGTCGAGATGTTCCGGCATCGTACATATTTCCCCGTCTTCGCAGCCGAACGGTTGCTCCGCGACACAACAGCAACAATCTTCTCTCCGTTTACGGACAACACTTTCCCCAGCACCGAGCCGACCTTGCCGGCGCCGACAATTGCAATGTTCACTCGTTGAGACCTTTCATTCGGTTGGTGGTACATCTATGCCGGGACATCGGGCACAGGGCTCTCATAGGCAACTGCGGATACATAACCTACAACACTGCTGTAATCCCCGGTCGTATCGCCGGAGGTGGCGTAGTGCAGCACTTTAATATTCTTCACGCCAAGACGATCGAGCGCAGAGAGTACTGCAACAGTTGGTCCGCCGCCGCAGGCTTCGGTTCGCCGTGACTCCAGATCGCGCATCAGTTGTTCATAATCGAAATGCTCAATATCTCTGATCATTACATCATCAAGATGCTTCGCAACATCGGATGAATAGAAATGCGACAAGTCCGTGCTGGCAACAAACAGCACATTTTCGTCACGGACTGCATTAGCGAGTGCTACGCCGAGCTCGAAACAGAATTCCGCCGTCTGATCTCCCGCTACAATCGGCAGCAACTTGAATGACGGCAACGCCTTTTGCAGGAACGGCAGTTGCACTTCAAGTGCATGCTCACCCCGATGCCCATCCTCCGAAGCATGAATATGCTCGCTTGCTTCAAGCAACCGCTCGCGCAAGGCCGTGTTCACTTCAATTGCACCGAGCGGCGTCACGTACATATCACCCGAATACACGGATGCCCCTCTGAAAAACTCCCGATGACTGGGTGAAACAACAACAACAGTGTCGAACGACTCACCCCGAAGCATTGCGTATGCATGTGCAGCCGTCAAGCCCGAATATATATACCCGGCATGCGGAGCAATGATGCCGCGAATTCTGCCGGCAACGCTTTTCTTCTCCGCTTGTTCAAACAAGCTGTCGATTTCTTCCGCCAATTCCGCCGGATCGGAGGGATAGAACATTCCGGCAACGACGGGAAAGCGTATTGTGCGTGCCGTGCTCATGTTCAACTCCTAATGAAGCACACCAGCTTCCCGGGCAATCTCTGCTTCGAAAACAAACAGTTCCACTTCCGGAAATCGCCAGGCATACGGGGGAAGTCCGGCTTTTTGCATTGCTGCTTTGAGGAATGTCTCGCGGTCGAGCGTGTATTCTGCTGCAACCTGTGGAAGAAGCAACCCGCGTTGTTTGCCCAAAGCAACTACCAATCCGTGTGTGCCGAGTTCAATTTCTTCGGGGCCGTTGATGCGGCGAAGCGGAGAGAGAACCGAAATCTCGAGCGTTGCCTCTTCCACTTCCGTTAGTGTCATTGCTGGAAAACGAGGATCGTCAAGAGCCGCTTTGACGGCAACTTCGGCCACGACCTCAATGACAGGCTTTTCCGATTCGATTTGTCCGATGCACCCGCGCAATTTGTGATCAATCCGTATTGTCACAAATGCTCCGGCCGGCTGTTTCAGACCCCCGGTAGCTGAAACCGGAAAATGAAACTCCTGCTGCTTCAACGCGCACACTATGGCCTTCCGCGCAACAGCCAATAATACCTGCTTCTCTTCCTGCGATAACATGGCCCTTTGTCCCGTTTTTCCCGGAAGAAGACGCTTTCAACAAAGAAAACCTAACCAAAAACGGCGCGAGTTTCAAGCAAACAGACCTGATGATGAGCTCGGAAATATCTGAAGAAACTCACGAATGGATTTCTCTTTTCACTGATTCTTCTTTGACTTTGGAGAACGACAAACGTATATTTCGTGTGAACGTTACCCACCTCATTAATCCGGTTCAAGTTCATTCTCATATCATTGAACCAACAGACTTACCGCCTCAGCAGGATCATCAGGGCATCCAGCTACGCACGGTAATTCCGGCACGATTCGATCGAGAACCAGGAACTCGATGGAAGACGGCCGGCGCGTTGTGCAGATGAAAGCAACTTAGTTCATGACTGCGTGCTTTCTGCACAAAGAATTCTGCAATTCATTGCAACCGGGACAATTATCTAAGCAACGGGAGCAATAGAATGCAGAACGATATAGTGCTACTTTGCTTTGAATATCCGCCGGCACGTTCACGATTCCGGACGCCGGTGTGAACCTTCCGCATGCATCTGCGGAAACCACTATCCGGAGGGAATATGGATACCCTGCTTCTCGTCGACCGCGACAAATCGTTTCAGGAACGTGCAACTTCCTGTTGGGCTGCGCACTTTTCTGTCATCTGCTCTGACAGCATCAATGCCGCTCTCGAAGCCCTTACAACACGCAAAATCGGTGTTGTGCTGATTGAACTCTCCTTCCTAATAGGAGACGTGAACCTCATCGCCCGCATCAAGAAAGAATTCGACCCCCATATTCCCGTGATTGTTCTGTGTGAGCAAGGCAATCTCGATCAGGCAATCACGGCGATGCGAAGCGGAGCCTACGATTTCACACTCAAGGGACTCAATCCCGAACTGCTCTTCGAGAAAATCGCCGGCGCCCTCCGCTTCCGGGAATCGGAGATACATGTACAGCTCCTTCATGCGAATGCTGCCGAGAAGCATGATCGATTTGTGTTTGCAAGTGATGCCATGAAGAAAATCCATTTTGAAATCACGCGACTTGCAGAGCAGAATTTTGACGTGCTCCTGTGCGGAGAAACCGGAGTCGGAAAGGACTTGCTGGCGTTTGAGCTACATCGTCGCAGCGGCCGCGCAGCAAAGCCGTTTATCACGCTTCCCATGCGGTCGTTGAGCGAGACGTTGATTGAATCCGAACTATTCGGTCACGAAAGAGGCGCCTTTTCCGGAGCCGACAGTATGAAAATCGGAAAGCTGGAAGCCGCAAATCAGGGAACACTCTACATACCGGAAATCTCCACACTCACCGAGTCGCTGCAGTTGAAGCTTCTTCATTTTCTGCAGTACAAAACCATCACGCGTGTCGGACAGGATCCCAGAAAGCCGGAAGTTCCGCTCGATGTCCGGTTGGTGTTTGCCACAAACAAACGCATGGAAGATGAGGTGGAGAAAGGACATATTCGTGACGATTTCTACTATCGAATAAGCGGCGTGAAGATTATGATTCCGTCGCTTCGCGAACGGGTCGACGATATCAAGCCTCTCTTCAGTTACTTTCTGAGCAAATACACACCCCCGACAACTGCAGTGTCCTTCTCCGTTTCTGACGAACTCCTTGATGCTTTGCGACGCTACCGGTGGCCCGGTAATGTTCGCGAGCTTGAGAATTGCGTGAAACAGATACTTGCAAAGTCAAGCAACAACATGCTGAATGTGTCTGATCTTCCGTTCCCGCTTGAAAGTGCCCCCGCAGGCACAACGTGCCGCGTCTGCCTCGGGACACAGTTTGCCAACTTCACGAGGTATTCTCAAGCTGAGACACAATTCAAACGGGCCTATTTATCGGTTCTGATGGAGCATGTCGGAAATAACATCCCGCTTGCAGCGAAGACGGCCGGGATGACACCCCAAGGACTTCGTAAAGCACTCAAAGCCTTGAGTTTGGACAAGCACTGATTTCCACCATCCGGCGCTCTGCGGAAACTTATGTTGCCAAGAAAGTAACCTGAGTTTCTTCACCACCCACTTCTATCCCCTTCTGCATTCAAAACAACACCATTTTCGCCGCATATCACTGGCACGTCGTTAGCGGGAGCTAACCTGATTCCACATTTTGCATGTCTCTTTCCCCAAGAAGAGCGGTGATTCATAGCGCGGCCAATAAGGATCGGGATGTTGTTGTACGAAGCCGGTACAAGCTCTGTCCGCACTGCGGCAATTTCTCCGAGTTCTCGGCGGAACATATATTCTGTATTGTTTGTGGCGTCAAGTTGCTTGAAGAATGCAAGCAATGTCGGGAGCCGATCATCTATCCAACGGCCCGATACTGTCCGGCTTGCGGAACGCAGTTGGTAAGAAACGGGAGTGATCCAAAACCTTCATAACTCCCAAGGGTTTGCAGCGGGAATATCTATTGCTCAACTAATTTGTTCAACGCTTAGAAAGGGGGTATTGACGCACTTTGTATGACACGTAAACCTAATTCTTCGGTTGAGATCCCCCGTCTCACTAACGAGAGAGAGACTCAACATACTATTCATAATTCAGGAAACATAGCTATGAGAATCTTCTTTTTGTGTTTTGTCGTTGCCCTCATAGTCCTTGCTGAAACTACACCGGCGACAGGACAACCGATGGGCCCGAATCACCAACGCCCCGCCATTGCGGCACCGGACATCACAATGCCGATTTTTTCAGGGTCCAATACGGGCAAACAAGTAGTTCAACCAATGCCAAACTCCATGTTGACTCTCTCTTCGTCACTCTTGAATGGAGGGAATAGGCTCGTGGCAACTCAGAACGCCGACGGGGGTTGGGGTTGGCCGCTGACAGGCGGGAGCGCGCTGAACACGGTGGGTCCAATCGCCATGGGGATGGCTCATGCGTACGAATATACAGGAAGCACATCGCAGAAAAACGGTCTGGCAAAAGCGGGGATGTACCTTCTCGCAAAAACAAACAACTTCTCGCCTTCGGATGGCTACCTTGCAACAAAGTTGGATAAAATCTTTGGTGGAACGACATACACAAATCATGTCAGGAACAATTTTTATAATAAACTCGCCGCGGGAACATATAACCGAAACGGAGCAGGAATCCTGTTCAACACTGCAAGTTATGTTCAATCGATCAGAACTGCCAGGGCCAATCAATCAATACCAAACCTGGCTGCATGGGATATTGGGATGGGTCTCGTGGGAGCGGCAGCGTGCGGTGCACCCACGGTAGACTGGGTTGGCGGAACAAAAGCGGAAATAGACGAGTTGAATGGAAACGATTATTACGACGTAATTGGCCTAGCCGGTGCACTTTACGGGCTGGCGTACGTTAACGAGGAATTCGATCCCACTTCGGGACAGCATGCTGCGGCAAACAGCATTTCAGATCTCGCTGCAACCCTCGCCAGCTACCAAATCAGCGGGGGTGGATTTACTTGGAACTCGAACTACATGAGTTCGGGAGATGAGACTATTCAAGAGACTGCTTACTCGATCCTCGCACTAAATCAGGTGAATCGTACAGCATTTCTCACGAACATCCAAGGCGCGGCTGACTATATGATTGGTACTCAGCTTGGTACAGGAGGGTGGAAGAACTGGTCAGGAGACGTTGAAAACAATGAGATCACAGGTGAAGCACTCTGGGGGATCGGCGTTGCTTGGGCCACAGTCACAGTTACCGTCAATGATCACAACGGCGCTGGCATCTTCGGAGCTTCTGTCAGATGGGCAGATGGCTCTTGGCATGGTGTGGGAATCACTGGTATGGATGGAACACTATCATTCAACATCCCGAACCCAAACTGGGGAAAAATCGCAGTGACCTATCATCAAGGGACTGTTGAGAAATCGAAGGCCCAGTGCATAGCTGAAAGCTATACGTGGCAAACAGTCCTCGCAAGAATCAGACTCCTGAAGAACGATTGTTCAACAGTCATTTCAGAGCCTGTTGGCGGCACGGTTTCTCAGGGAGGGGGCTATTGGGAGACAATTGGTAATACGGGGGCCTTGGGTCATGTAGATTGGGAAGTTTTCAGCGACCGCACTTACAAATTCCGAATGAAGTATCACCAAGCCTCTCAAGAAGCATTCTTTACTATCCCCGCTGGTGGCGGCAATGCAGATTTCCCAACTTCGCTCGTCCAAATAAACTACAATGGGTTGATTGAAATGAACTTCGGCAGCTGGGGCAACTACTATACGAATCCCATGTACCTGCTTCCGGTTAATCATCCATTGTATTTCTCTAATGGGGGCGGACGAACTGGTCCGATCAATCTGACCCCAACTGCTTGCGGCACAGTCACAAATTCTTATGTGTCTCTGAAGGTGTTAGATGAGGCTAACAAGGGCGTCCAAGGTGGTAAGGCTACACCTGCATACGCTGGCGTGTGGGGCACGACCCTCGCAGGTCAAACGGATGCAAATGGAAACCTCTTTTCACCAATTCCCCCCGGTTTCACAAAGATTAGCATGACTGTTAACCAAGGAACCGTCGAACAGTCACTCGCCCAATTGACCGCTTCCAACTACACTTGGAAAACACAAATCCTCCGTATCTGGTTGAAAGATCATAGCGGCAACGCTATAACCTCAGGGGGAACTCTTCGTCAAGGTGGAGGATATTGGTACGACTGGGGCAGTCTGAATGCCTCTGGCTATCGGGACATCCAGCTGTTTCCAAGCACTTACAAATTCGAGGTCACCTACAAATACACTTCAGAGACCAAGTTTCCAGTCGTGGTAGCAAATGCCGGCGTAGAGAACTACTACTTCCAGACCGGACAGGTATTCGGATCTTGCATCACCGAATACTCGACAGGGGCTTGGAGAACATTTACCAATGGGATGGAATTGATGCCTGGGACATATCCCTTCAAGTCCCCATCTCAATCCGGAACCATCGTCGCGGGCGCAGTCACCAACCTTACGTGTCCATTGCCAAAACCAGGACAAGACGGCACTGCTGCAATTCCAACTGAGTTTGCCCTGTATCCGAATTATCCAAATCCTTTCAACCCTTCCACTACAATTCGGGTAGCACTTCCGGTTGACGCAAGCGTGAGCCTCGTTGTGTACAACACGCTCGGCCAAAAAGTGGCGGAGTTGATGAGCGGAACCGTAGCAGCCGGGTATCATGATGTTACGTTTGATGCCAGCAACCTCGCAAGCGGACTGTACATCTACAGAATCGCTGCCCAAGGAATTGTCGGCAAGGAATTCAACAGCGTCCAGAAAATGTTGTTGATGAAGTAACGCTCGGGCATGCCGACTGACGCGGTGTGTCATAAGCATCCGATCCGGCAAGAAAAAACGTAGGGCACTCCATACAAGGAGTGCCCTACGCTGTTTTCTGAGACAGTGAGCAGGAAACTCCAGTTCTCAGGTAAGAAACTCTGGTTTCTCTGTTCGTATTCAAGGCGGCAAAAAGCTCAATCAAATGGCGCTAATTACTTATTGAGTTAGCGGCACAGCTTTTGGTCACCCTTCAAAGGATGCAAACATCCCGTTCAATCCAGTTGCAGCGGGGCGAGATCTCTTCAACATTTCTTCTTTTGTCTCGTGAGCTTGCTTAAAAAATCAAACCTCCACATTACATTCGAGGGGAGTATCATCATGAAAAGAAACAACTACGCTCTCGCTACCTTTGCCATGTTTCTCCTGCTGCTTACTACAATATGCGGGACTTTCGCACAAACGATTTCCGTTACGGTTTGCCTCAAAGCAAGCGATGGAACAACCGGTTTGCAGGGAGCAACTATTGAATATGCGCCCGGAGGCACGTGGTACACATTCGGAACCACGGGTCCGGACGGGTGTACAACACTCGGGCTTGATGCAAACTATACTAATGTGAAGATCAGGATAGCGTACAACCAAGCAAGTCGGGAGTTGATTCAGAACATCCAAACGAATCCAAACTACGGTTTTCAAACCAGCGAGACGTTCGTTCAAGTTATTGATCACCTTGGCAATCCAATTTCCGGAGCACTTGTTAGTCAAGGGGGCGGGTACTGGTATGATCATGGCTATACTGGCACTGACGGCAAACTCATGCTGCAGATGTTCTTACCCCAAAACTATAAATTTAAGGCAACAGTTAACCATACTGCTTTGACCCTTGAAAACCAGCCCATGCCTGTAGTCTATCAAACCGGCCTAGTTAAGCGCGACAATGTTTACGTAGGAACAATCAGATCTGGCCTCATTGGCGGTTGGCAATATTTATGGCCGACCCCCGGTACAGGTGTGGAGATGTTGCCCGGAACGTACTCAATTCAATACAATCCGGCTCCAGCAGGAGGTACGCCGGAGGAGGTTACCGTTGTTGCCGGACAGACAAAGACTATTCCTTGGGGAAGCGCCGTCACCTCTTACACATTGATGTATCTCGCAGGTTCGGGCGGTACAATCACCGGTACGACCCCGCAGACAGTGAATTCAGGAGGAAATGGAACAGAAGTAACGGCAACGCCGAATGTAGGTTATCACTTCGTTAGTTGGAGCGACGGTGTCTTGACCGCGTCCCGCACCGAACTGAACGTGACAACAGATGTGACTGTTGCAGCCACCTTCGCCATCAACACCTACACCCTGACATACAACGCGGGCACAGGCGGCACAATCACAGGCACATCACCGCAAACGGTGAACTACAACGAAAGCGGGACTGAAGTAACGGCCACGCCTGATGCAGGCCATCACTTCGTTGACTGGAGCGACGCTATGCTGACCGCATCGCGAACGGATGCAAACGTCACAGCAGATCTCACCGTGACTGCAAACTTTGCTCTCAATACGTATGAACTGACGGTCATATCAGCGCTGGGCGGTTCCATTACAACACCTGCATCATTACCGGCAACCGTGGAACACGGCGTCCCTACACCGATAACAGTAACGCCTGTGTCAGGTTACACGTTCAATGGGTGGACAGTTGAAACAGGTGCGGCAACCATCGCTGATGCGTTACAGCCAAACACAACCGTAACGTTGACCTCAGGCGATGCCACTGTTAAGGCAACGTTCACGGCTCTTCCCGGAAGCGTTTGTGGTACAGTGAAAGAAGGCACAGTTCCGCTGGAGAATGTAAAGGTCGAGCTTCGCGACGGGAATGGCGAATTGGTAGACTGGCTTTACACCAATACTGCCGGGTACTACTGTTTCAACACCGTCAATCCGGACAACTATCAAGTTCTCATCGTCAAGCCGCTCGGCTACGCCATTGATCCGAACTATCAGAACATAGCCCTAACGCCCGCAGAGACTAAAACGGTGAATTTCCTTCTCACAAATGTCGTCTTGTGCAACAGGGCAAGGGATTTCTCTTATTGGAAGCATCAATTCGAAACGCACAGATGTCGCAGGCACAATTGGCAGGAAACCCTGGAAAAACTTAACGGCTACATTGCAGCCGTGCACCAGTACTACACCCCTCACTTCCCGATATTTGCGAACCTGACGGACAAGGATGATTGGGAAGATCTCTTCACGATGCGCAGCAATCACCCGATGCGAAAGAAGGCAATCAAGCAACTAGCCGCACTCGTGATGAACTTCGTTTCGTTGAAGATCGGGCAAAACACTATCGTCACCAGAGACAATAAAACAGCAGGTGATGTCTTGACGTACGTGTCCCAACTCGTCACCAACAGCAACCCGAATGATGATAACCTCGCCCGTCAACTGGCGAAAAAAGTCAATGATGGAGATAAAATTGCTTCCGGAATCGTGCCTGATGGATCGATTCTCTACAAAGGAGGAAACGGCTATCGACAGATCAACTGGGGCTTTGACGTTCCAAGGGAGTATGCTCTCGAGCAGAACTACCCGAACCCGTTCAACCCGACGACGATTATCAGATTTGCTGTGCCTGTTGACGGAAGTGTGAGCCTTGTAGTATTCAACACTCTTGGCCAACAAGTTGCAGAATTGATGAACGGAACGGTGAAGCCCGGAACGTATGAGGTTCAATTCGATGCATCGAATATTGCCAGTGGCTTGTACTTCTGCAGAGTTGTCGCAAGAGGGTCGGATGGAAGTACGTTCAGTAACGTCCGGAAAATGCTGATGATGAAGTAACGGGAACGGTTATCCCGCAACTCCGCTGTACACAGAACAAGGCATGCCTCAACAGCATGCCTTGTTTGTTGTATTCTGACTCATTGCATCTCTTCGCTTGCTTCCCTAAATTGAAATCCAACAATACAGGGCAAATTCCAAACTCCCACAACCAAATTCCAAATCCCAAAACTCGAATCCCAAAACCTCTTTATGTCTCTCATGATCTCCATCTCCGGCATCCGCGGGATTGTCGGGGAAAGTCTTACGCCCGAAGTGGTTGTGAAATACGCGGCAGCATTTGGCGAGTATTGCAAGAGAGTCAATCCCAAAAGCCCCGAAGTTGTGCTGGGGCGGGATGGAAGAATCACAGGCAAAATCATCGCAAACATCGTCTCTTCCACCCTCCTATCCACCGGCGTGAATGTTCGTGCCATCGGCATTTGCCCGACGCCGACGGTCGCCCTCGCCGTCGAGAAACTCGGAGCAACCGGCGGAATCTCCGTTACCGCCAGCCACAATCCGATGCAGTGGAACGGACTGAAATTCTTCGCTTCAACAGGATTGTTTCTTGATGCGGAGGAAAATAAGGGAGTCTGGAAGATTGCCGACAACAATGCGGCAACATTTGCTTCGTGGGAGAAGATCGGCACGCATACGGCCGATGATTCGTGGATTCGCAAACATCTTGATGCGGTGCTTGCTCTCCCTTATCTCGATATAAAAAAGATCAGAAAACGAAGGCTGAAAGTTGTGCTGGATGCAGTCAATTCTGCGGGCGGCATCATCACGCCTATTCTTCTGCGGGAACTTGGTTGCGAAGTCATCGAAATGAACTGCGACGTGAGCGGCGTATTCGCCCACACGCCGGAGCCGATTCCCGAAAACCTCACCGATTTGTGCGATCGGGTCAAGACGGAGAAGGCAGATATCGGCATTGCGGTTGACCCTGATGTTGACCGGCTTGTTCTCATTACTGAAAAAGGCGAACCATTCGGCGAGGAATATACAATTGCCTCGGCAGTCAAGTTCGTATTGGAAAAGGAAAAGCAGGCGGGTCGTACATACACACAATCTGTTGTTGTCAATCTCTCAACCACTCGCGCCATTGATGATATCGCTGCGCAGTGTGGCGCGCAAGTCCACCGTACGCCCGTTGGCGAAATCAACGTCGCCAAACAGATGAAGAACATCGGCTCAATTATCGGAGGCGAGGGAAGCGGCGGCGTTATCTTCCCTGCTGTACATACGGGTCGGGACGCCATTGTTGGAATTGGATTGATTCTGCAATTGCTCGCCGAGTTCGGCGGAACTGTTTCCGAACTCAAATCGAGTCTGCCTCAATATCAAATAGCAAAAGGCAAGATTGAGTTGGGCAAAATCTCACCCGACGAGGCACTGGAGAGAATCCGGCGGTCGGTTGGCGTTGATGCACGCGTCAACACCGATGACGGTCTGCGCATTGATTTTCCTGACTACTGGGTTCATCTTCGCAAATCCAACACCGAGCCGATTGTACGCGTGATTGCCGAGGCACGAACAATGAAACAGGCCGCGGAGATTGTTCAGCAGTTCAAGCAACAAGTTCTGACGTGAACGCGCCTGCAAAAGCTCTTCTTGCTGCACTCTCAGCCGGACTCGCCGCCTGGCTTGCCAACCCTTTGACAACCCAACAGGTGGGAAGCCGCTTCCGACTATCTTCAAATCACCCCGTCGCTGACGTCTTCACTCCCCTTTCACGATCTACAGTTGAATTCGACGGATTTCTGGAAAGAAGATACAAGGCGAATATCAGCAACTGGCTTCTTGCAAAAAGCGAAGATACATTGCTTTCGTGCTATACACGGCGTCCGGGCGCCTATGCATGGCAGGGTGAGCATGTCGGCAAGTGGATTCACGCGGCAACGCTTGCATGGGCTACTACCCGCAATGCCGAATTGCGTAACAAACTCAATCGTGTTGTGGCAACACTTCTCTCAACACAACTTGATGACGGTTACCTCGGCACCTACCCGATTGGTTTCCATTGGAGCAGGAGGAATGAATACAAATGGGACGTGTGGGTTCACAAGTACAATCTTATCGGATTGCTGACGTATGCAGAGTTTACCAGATCCGAAGAAGCAATGAAGGCAGCCAAGCGAATAGGCGATCTGTTGATTTTCACATTCGGGCCGCGAGGGAAATTAAGCCTCAACAAACAAGGGCCGCACAGCGGCATGGTATCCGGCAGCATTCTTGAACCTGTTCTCCTCCTTTATCGCGCAACATCCGATCCGCGCTATCTCCAGTTCGCTTTCCATATTGCTGAACAATGGGAATTGCCGAACGGAAACAGGCTCATCAGTTCTCTCTCTCAAGGCATCTCCGTTCGCAATGCGGCAAATGGCAAAGCGTACGAGATGCTTTCCTGCCTCGTCGGGCTGTGTGAGTTGTTCAGAGCGACCGGAGATTCGACGTACCTCAATCCCGTCCTGAACGCTTGGCAGGACATCAAACAGCATCAACTTCTTCCGACCGGCAGCGGAAGCCGTGGCGAGTTTTGGCTGAAAGAGAGTGACGCATGCGGTGACGCGTGCGACGGATTGGGCGAAGTATGTGTTACCGTCACGTGGATGCAATTGAACCAGCAACTGCTCAGACTGACCGGCGATGTTCGCTACGCGGATGAATTGGAACGATCCCTCTACAATCATCTTGCTTCCGCCCAGAAGCCTGATGGCTCTGCATGGTCGTACTTCACAAATTTGCAAGGGAAAAAATCCTATTCACCAAAACAAACCTGCTGTTCTTCAAGCGGCCCGAGAGGATGGGCTTCCCTGCCGATGTACACGTACATGCAGGCGCATGATGGTATTGTTGTTAATTTCTTCTCAACCGGCAAAGCAACAACAACCCTCCGTTCGGGAGAATCTGTGACAATCAATCAAACGACAGACTATCCGGAGAGCGGAGATATTCGACTTGCTGCAAAGGCATCAAAGCCGATCGATTTTGCGGTTTACGTTCGTATTCCATCATGGTCTCAACAGGAAGATAAGCCGTCCCAATCCGGAGAATATTTGCGGTTCAGTTCGGACGAGAATGGAGTTGTGGATATTCGGCTACGTCTGAAAATCCCGACTTATCTTGAGAGAAATCTGCTTAACCCGACTACCGCGGCAATTGTCCGAGGCCCGCAAGTTCTGGCAATCGACGAGAAGTTCAATTCGCCGCCAACACTTTCAAATCCTACGAATGTTCACGGATTTCCCCCGTTTGTTGAACCTTTACACGGGTCAGTTGACATCGACCGCCAGCCTGTTTACAAATTGCTGACAAATCGTTATTATGCCAACGCAAAACCGGATCGTCCCGATGCGATCGTGCTCATGCTCAGCCCATTCTCATCAGCCGGAGCAGAGGGTACTTTCTATAGAGTGTGGCTCCCGTTGTCCGCAAATAGTCACGCGCAAACACATTCTCAGCAATAACAGCTTTTTATAACAATGGCAGAACTTGAACCCTGGCTGCGCGGGCCGGTTGCAGGCATTAGTACATTTCTGCAACCAACTGCACATTCTCTTATACAGGCCCGGGAAGATCTTCCCCGCATTGTTCGTGGTCTGTCAGACGAACAACTTTGGGCGACTCCGGGCGGGGCAGCTTCGATCGGATTTCATCTCAAACATCTCGCAGGAAGTCTTGACAGGTTGTACGCTTATGCGCGAGGCGAGAAACTCAGCGAAACTCAACAAGCCGCGCTTCGCTCAGAGAAAGAGCCCGATAGCCGTAATGTTGAAGAACTTCTCGCATCGGCAACGGCGCAAATCGAAAAAGCGCTGCAACAGATTCGTGCGACAAACATCGACACTCTTGATGACATATGTCCGGTCGGGCGCGCAGGCATTCCCTCTACACGGTTGGGCCTGCTCTGCCACGGCGCCGAACACGTGCAGCGCCACATTGGCGCAATCATTGCCACAGCGAAAGTTGTGAGAGAGTACATCCGATAACTCAACATACGATTGTAACACTATTGATATGAAGGATGCAATTCGAGAATATCTGAAGAACAAAGGATGCGCCGAACACATTGTGAAAGGCGGCTTGCAGGGTTTGGTCGAAATGTGGGAAACCATTGTAACGGAAATCTCCCACGGGTACGATCTGACATTTGAAGATTATCTGGGCGATATGGACACGCGTCAGCTTCTCGAAGAAGTGAAACCGCTCGCAACCACAGCAGCCCACAAGTCACTCATCAGGAAGCTCGGACGCATTGATGCCATCATGAGAACCCTTGTTGAGTCAACGCAGCAAGCCCTGCCCGGCGAACACATCGCACAGGAACAAAATTGGATTCCGGCCAGACATTGGTGGTACTTCAGCAAACCCAAATACCTTGGCCCCGATTTGCGGGAGGAAATGGAAAATCTGTAGGCTTTGTTCCTCGCATCAAATCTTGTATCTTAGCGTCAGTTCTACGTGACTCACACCCACTTCGAATCGGAACCAACATGACACTCTGCAAAGTCACCGGCACGATTGTCGCGACACAGAAGAAAGAGCAGCTTAGAGACAAGAAGATTCTGCTGTGCCAACCGATCTCGCTCGACGGGAAAGCAATCGGACGCGACGTTCTCGCCCTCGACAGTGTCGATGCGGGAGTCGGAGACACCGTGCTTGTGGTGCAGGAAGGCGCCGCAGCCGCGCAAATACTCAAGCGTACCGACGTGCCGGTTCACAGCATTGTGGTTGCCGTTGTTGACGGACTGGATGTTGTGGAGTAAGTAAAGATGCGGATCGATCTTCGGGAACTCCTTACCCTCTCCATCATTCCCGGTGTCGGCTCGACCCGGCTCATCAATCTCCTCTCCCACTTCAACGATTCGCATCGTGTTGTTACTGCCTCCGCAAAAGATCTCGTGCGTGTTCAGGGAATTGAAAAGAAGACGGCCCTCTCCGTTGTAAATTTCTTCCGCGATTCGGGTGCCGCACATGCACAGCGGTATGTCGACGACCAGCTTTCCCGTCTCAACAAAGCGGAAGCACGCATCGTGACGTTTTGGGACAAGGAATATCCTGCCAACCTTAAAAACATCTTCGACCCTCCCGCATTTGTTTTCGTGCGGGGAAAAATTCTGGACGAAGACAAGTATTCCGTAGCTTTAGTCGGCACACGCAGCGCGACACCGTACGGAATTCGCATGGCGGAAAAATTCGCCGAGGGATTTGCTTCACTCGGTATTACAACAATCAGCGGACTGGCCCGGGGCATTGACACCGTTGCCCATTCGTCAACGCTTAAGGAACGGGGCAGGACGATTGCCGTTTTGGGCTCAGGTGTGGATTCCATCTATCCTTCGGAAAACAAAGAACTCGCCAGCCGAATTGCCCGCTCAGGCGCGTTAATCTCCGAGTTCCTCATGGGCGCAAAGCCTGACGCCCAGAATTTTCCCCGACGCAACCGCATCATCAGCGGCATTTCGCTCGGTACGGTCATTGTCGAAACAGGAATCGAGGGCGGCGCTATGCTTACTGCCTCACTTGCTTTCGATCAGAATCGGGAAGTGTTTGCTATTCCGGCGGCAATACAGGATAAGCGAAAATGCGGAACGCATCTACTTATCAAACAGGGAAAGGCATCGCTTGTCGAAACTGTTGATGATGTCATAGCTATTCTGGCGGCGCAACTTAAACCCGTGATTGGAAAGGTCACATCCGCAAAACACACTCCGCTACCCGAGCTCACCGTATTCGAACAGAAACTCATTGACGCTATCGGTGAACAGCCGATACACATTGACGCCCTCGCCGGACGCGCAGGATTCTCTACTTCCGATACACTTGTTCATCTTCTTTCTCTGGAGTTCAAAGGTGTTGTGAGGCAACAACGGGGGAAGATGTTCGTCCGCATCTCGTAAGCTGTTTCTCGTACTGACGTAGCTCACAAAAAGAGGGCCAGAAGCTAAAAGCACTTTTCTCTTTGCTTGAATTTGGCTATTTTGATTGCAGTTACAGCAATGGCGGAAAGGATGTATGCTCATAATCGGCGAAGTTGTGGTGGATGATGCTGTTACTGGAACGGATTTCTGCTGCGACCTGAAGCAATGCAAAGGGGCGTGCTGTACGTTGGAGGGTGGTCGAGGGGCTCCGTTGGAGGACGACGAAGCGCTGGAAATTGAGAAGGCCTACCCCATCGTCAAGAAATACCTCGACGAGGAGAACATCCGGACAATCGCTGCGAGGGGTCTGTACGAGGGAACGAAAGGTGATTTCTCAACTACCTGTATAGAACGTCGGGCATGTGTCTTTGTGTATTATGATGAAGGCATCGCCCGTTGCAGTTTCGAGAAGGCATTCCTGAACGGAGAGATTGATTGGCGCAAACCGGTTTCGTGCCACCTGTTTCCGATCAGGGTTCGCAGCGACGGAGGCAAGCTCCTCAGGTATGAACAAATAGAAGAATGCGCGCCGGGCCGTTTGCGCGGCAGTAAAGAACAGGTAGCCCTGGTTGATTTTTTGAAGGAGCCTCTCGTACGCAAATACGGGGAAGCGTGGTATCGCAAGCTTGTTACATCCAAACCATAAGTAGGATTTCTGTTTTGTCAACTCGATGCTGAATCTTTCACTCCAACATAAAATGATGATGAAGCTGTCGCCTCAACAGGTACAATACCTGAAGATGCTGCAGCTTCCGACATTGGCCCTCGAACAGAAGATAAAGGCCGAGTTGGAGATGAATCCGCTTCTCGAGGAAGGGATTGAGGACGAAGTAGAAGTCACCGAAGATCAGCTGGAACAAGAAAAAGTAGAATCCGCTTCAGAGGAAGTTGCTGAAGAGGCTGTCAAGGCGGAAGAGGCAGCCAAAGCAACAAAAGAAGAAGAGTACACGCTCGACGATTATCTTAAAGATGAATACACCGGACACAAAGCAGCCGAGCCGTTCGACGCTGAAGAGAAAGAAGAAATGCCGCTCGCTGATTCCGTGCCACTATACCATCGTCTGCTCGAACAGTTCACGTTGCTCGAATTGGATGACGAAGAAGCTCTCGTCGGACCGGAGATAATCGGCAATTTAGATGAAGACGGGTATTTGCGGCGGGCTTTGAGTTCTATAGTTCAAGACCTGAACCTGTCACACGGAACCAATATCGAACTCAAAAAGGCCGAAAGCGTGTTGTGTAAAATTCAACGCCTCGATCCGGTCGGTGTCGGGGCACGCACGTTGCAGGAGTGTTTGATCGTCCAAGTCGAAATGAAGGAGATGGATGATCACTACCTCAAGCTGCTCACGCTGCAGGTGTTGAAAGAGTTTTATGAAGACTTCACTATGCGGCACTTCGAGGATCTTGCAAAAAAGCTGAATATCACCCTCGACGATTTGAAGCGGGTTATTGACGTTATCCAACATCTCAACCCGAAACCGGGTGAAGGTGAGTTCACCGCACACGAGAACTATGTTGTTCCCGATTTCATCGTCACCCAATCCGATGACGATTTTGTGATCACTCTGAACGACAGAAACATCCCCCCTCTTCGCATCAACAAGCAGTACAAGAATTTGATGTCGAAGAGGAAGAAAGACGGCGTGCCGACGGAAGCAAAGGATTTTATCCGGCAGCGATTTGAGGCGGCGAAGTGGTTTATCAGTTCCATTCACCAACGGCGCGAAACTATGCTGAAGGTGATGCGCACAATCGTGGAAAAACAACGGGAGTTTTTCGAGACCGGAGAAGGGCTGAAGCCGATGATTTACAAGGATATTTCTGAAGTTATTCAAATGGATATTTCCACAATCAGCCGCGTCGTCAACAGCAAGTTTGTGCAGACGGACTACGGTGTGTTTTCGCTGCGTCATTTTTTCAGCGACTCCATCAGCACCACCGATGGCGAAGAAATCTCCAATAAAGAAGTAAAAAAGAAATTGCGGGAATTGATCGACGCGGAGGATCCGCTCAAGCCCCTCAGCGACGATAAGCTGGCAAAACTTCTGAATGATCAAGGCCTGAACATAGCCCGCCGGACGGTTGCAAAATACCGTGAAGCAATGCTGATTCCAGTGGCACGACTCCGACGGCGGCTCACATAGATACCTCACCTTCATTTTCTGCGGAGTATTCCTCCATGTCTCATATAATTCGTTCCACGACTGTCATCGGCTTAACATGGCAGGGAAAGAGCGTCATGGGCTCTGACGGACAGGTAACCGTCGGCAATGCCGTGATGAAGCATAGCGCGAAGAAAGTCAGGAAGCTGTACAATAACACCGTTCTTGCAGGCTTTGCGGGCGCGGCAGCCGATGCGTTCACCCTCTTCACCAAATTCGAAGATTATCTTGAAAAACACCGCGGCAATCTTGAACGGTCGGCGGTGGAATTGGCCAAGGAGTGGCGGACTGACAAATACCTTCGCCATCTTGAAGCACTTCTCGCGGTGCTGAACAACGAAAAATCCCTTGTCATCTCCGGCACCGGTGAACTCATCGAGCCTGACGATGGCATTGTTGCAATCGGTTCGGGGGGAAGCTATGCACTCGCGGCCGCGAGAATGCTTGTGAAGCACTCGCATCTCTCTGCCCGTGAAGTTGTCGAAGAATCCCTGCGTACTGCGGGCAGCATCTGCATCTACACAAACACCAATCTGACACTTGAAGAACTCTGAAGGAATGAACGACAAACCACAGCCTGCATCTGAACAGCGTGCACGGGAATTAACTCCGCGTGAAATTGTACGCGAGTTGGACAAATACATTATCGGTCAACAAAACGCAAAAAAATCCGTGGCAATTGCATTGCGCAACCGGTGGCGGCGATTGCAGGTCCGCTCCGGGCTGCGCGAGGAGATCATGCCCAACAACATTATTTTGATCGGCCCGACAGGTGTCGGTAAAACGGAAATCGCCCGCAGGCTGGCAAAACTCTCGGACGCACCGTTCATCAAGGTGGAAGCGTCGAAATTCACGGAGGTAGGCTACGTTGGCCGCGATGTCGAATCAATTATTCGCGACCTTACCGAATACGCAGTCAACATGGTCAAAGCCGAGAAGCGCGCCGAGGTGAACGACAAGGCAAAGGAGATGAGCGAGGAACGCATCCTCGATATTCTCATCCCTCCTTCACGGAAGCGTCACGCTGTTCCGGCGGAGGCGCCGCTCGTCAATGCCGACGAGCAGGAGGATAACAAAGCAACCCGTGAAAAATTCCGGCAGAAGCTCCGTGATGGCAAACTCGAAGACAAGATCATTGAGCTTGATGTTTCCGCATCCAACGATGCCCCCCTGATGCAGGTTATCGGCCCGATGAACCTTGAAGAGATGGGCGTGAACCTGCAAGAAATGTTCGGCGGGCTGATGCCGAAGAAGATGAAGAAGCGCAAAGTCAGTGTGGCTGAGGCCCGGGTTATTCTCGCAAATGAAGAAGCAAAGAAACTCATTGACCAAGATGCTGCCATCAAGCAGGCGCTTCTCAGGGTAGAAAACTCAGGCATCGTGTTTCTGGACGAGATTGACAAGATTGCCGGGTCAAAATCAACATCCGGGCCCGATGTGTCACGCGAAGGTGTTCAGCGCGACTTGTTGCCTGTTGTCGAAGGCTCGAATGTCATGACAAAGTATGGAATGGTTCGTACCGACCATATTCTGTTTATTGCGTCGGGGGCGTTTCATATGTCGAAGCCCTCTGATCTCATTCCTGAACTTCAGGGACGATTTCCGATTCGTGTTGAGTTAAGCAGTCTCACCGAAGACGATTTCGTCAAAATTCTCACCATACCTCAAAATGCCTTAATCAAACAATACGCGGCGCTGATCGAAACGGAGGGAGTGGAAGTAGAGTTTTCCGACGACGGAATCAGGGAAATTGCAAGGATCGCAAGCGAAGTGAATGAGAACGTCGAGAATATTGGCGCGCGCAGGCTCCACACCATCATGACGTCACTTCTCGACGATATCCTCTTCGACGCGCCGGATGACCTTCGGGAGAAGAAGATTCTCATCAATCGTGAGCTTGTGCAATCGAAGCTCATGAGTATTGCCAAGAATCGGGATTTGAGCCGGTATATTCTCTGACGAAACGGCCATTGTATCTTTCAAGAAGGTTCAACCTGCCGCGGACGACCCCCTCATTCCATGCGGAAATCGAAGGTGGAGAAGAGCGGGAGCAGGAGGATTTGACGCATCTCACACGGAAAACATATTACTTGAAAATAGTTGTGAATTCAATATATTGACATGAGTTATCGCTGTCGAATCAGAACGTCGGCGACTCTGCACCAAGAAAACTTTCATACAGGGGAGAATCATGGAGACACACAAGACTGTGTCTGGGGTACAATACGCGCCACCAGTCCACAACGTACGCTCTGAACCGAACGGAATCGCCAGATTCTCGAACAGGGTTCAGGGACTGGCGTACGGAGGCGCAGCAGCACTGGTTGTCATTATCGGACTCCGGTCCATTTATGGACGCAATATTCCCACGTGGTTGGTGATTGGTGCCCTTCTCCTGGAGGCGTGCCTCCTCCTCATGATTGCCGCCGTGTACTACCTGACACCTGAAGATAAAGGTGGCGCCGCTCCATCCACAGAAACCCAGATCCTTTCCGGCGAGAAAGAAATTCTCAACCTCTTGAAGAAAGATGTCATCCCCGGAGAAAACGAGATGATTCGTGTGCAGCGGGAGATGTCGGGAAATCAACGGGAAATAGTCAGTGTCCTCCGCCATGAAATACTCGCGGGTCAGCGGGAGATGTACACTTCATTGCGCGAAGATTTGCTGAACAGCGAGGCCGAATCTCTCCGGGTACTGCAGCAGATTGAATCCAACATCAACAAGATTGTGGAACGGGAAATAGAACGGGTTGTGCAAGAGAAAGTTCAGGATGTCTTCACATCAATGGTGCGACAGGAAGTGCATAAGTCGCTTGAGTCGCATCGCAACAAGGTTGCGTAGTCTTGTGAAGTATACTGATACCGGGGAAAAGATCCGATGAAACAGAAAACATCATTCTATTTCGTGTTGTACCTCGTCGCGCTTGTGAGCTTGTTGGATGTCATCTCCGAACGCGATGAAGCACAGCGGGAAATTGCAGAAATCCTTGTCCGCAGAATTTCGACGGCGCCCGATTTGCAAGTCCCGGACACGCTCATCTGGTTTGCGAAAGACAGCAGTCGATCGCTGATCAGGGTTCGCGGACTCGTTTCGGAAGCCGAGAAAGCAAGCATCCTCTACGAACTGAAATCCCTCAACGGTGGATTTCCGGCCGGCCTCTCACCCATGATCATCAAAGATTCTGACGGAAACGGAATTATCATGGGGACAATGCCCGAAAAGGGGACCTACACACTTCAAGCATCAGCCGAAGTCAGCCGCGAGTTGCCAAATGATCTCCCGGAATCCGTTCTCGATCTCATCAAGCGACAAATCGGAAATGAAATTCCGCTCAAGAGTAATCCCGCCACCTTCACCTTGAGAGTGGAGCCTGAATTGGCAGCTCCGCCGAAGCTGACACTCACGGTAGAGCCTCCGAAAGACGAAAGATGGATTGTCGGGTCGCCGTATGCAAAGAGCATCTATGTTGGCGGACCGGATCCACGCATCGTTAGCTTCTCGGTGTCTGATCCGAGGTTCACAATTGTGCGGGATATCGGCCGCATACGTCTTGAGTGGAACAATCCTATTGTGACAAACAGCCCGATTAATGTGACCGTTTCCGCACGCGCAAACCGCGGAGCGGCCCCTGATCTGGAGAATGCCACGACGAGTTTCACCTTATCGGTTGCCCCACCCCGATGGGATCCTGAGCCGCCAATTGAAGCATATTGGGAGGTACCATTCACATTTGCGAGCGGTGTTCGCGGCCTTGACGCCAGCAAGTTCACCGTTGAGATCCTGGCTAACGGCACGACACCGCTCAGGCGCATATCGGCAATCGAGTTTCCGGTTGTTTTCAAGCCTGAGCGTACCTGGACAAGCTTGACATTCCGCGTCCTGTCTGTTGTAAATACCGAGATGCTGAGAAAAGAAATCCCGGTGAAGAAGCCAATCCCGCCACAGATCAAATGGGTCGGATCAACCTGGCAAGGAAACGAATACGTTATCAAGTTCTCCAGCATCGATGTGGGCAATGGCGATGTTGTAGTTGACAACTGCACCGTCATCCAACCGGAGGGAATCGTGTCGAGACTTGATTCTCGCCGTGGCAAACAGTTTACCCTGACCGTTCAGAACTTGCAGGCGACACGTCCGAGCGCTATCAAACTCAAGGTTACCGTGACCGGCATCGGTGGTTCACGGACAGATCAGGTAACCCAGGCAATACTCTATTGACAACTATTGTAGAAGAGAAATGAAAACACTTGTGTTTGTGTGGCTTATTGTTGCGCCAGTTGCGGGATTGGGCGCTTGGGAGATGGATAGTGTGCAGTCCAATGACATCAACCGGTCAGTATCTCTCGCTTCCGGCAACTTTATCGCTGCCACGTTGACTGAACTTCCGGTGCAACAATCGTCCGGACGATCTCCACTTCACGATTCGCTAAAGGCTACCATGAATCGGATCGAGCGACTCCAAAGTGTGCTCGACAAAGTAACCTTCGGACCGCAATCGTACTACTTCACGCGGCTTCGCTCGTGGAGTATTCCGCTTGCAGATGTTCTGAACGACTCGATTGCACAGTACTTTTTTGAAGTGCTTGATAACGATTCAAGCTTCATCGAAAGCCGCGGCGATATTCAGGTAATCGCAACTCCCGAACCCTCAACAGACCTCGTGGCCATGTATTTCTCCGGCAACGGAAAAGAAATGAAGGGACAACGCCTGCGTGAAGCGCTCGAGAAGAAGAAGGAACGGCAGATGTACAGTCAGATCCTTGAAAGCCGCGAGTACAGTGAAGACAAGGAACTGATTGACAGGAATTTCCGCATTGTTGAGAACGACGGGCCGCATCTGATCAAAGAGGCAGACAGTGTGATTGTTCCGTTTGATCGGTACAGCTATGTCAGCGTCGACCATCGAACTGAAACTATTCTGACTATTCGGATACCCGACAACATCCGCGTGAGGTTCGGGAATTTATGGGGGGCTGAAGTCAAGCTGGGCAATGATGAGTATGGTTTACCATTCTGGAGTTCCGGAAATGTTGCATTGCTTGCAATCTACAATCAGGTTAAGGTCGGTGTTCACATCCCGTTCAAATGGGGCGCACCCGGAACGACAGGCCTGACCTCCTTCCTGAAGCCACGGGTCCTGAACGGAACGGTTGGCGTTTCGGGTGAATTCGACTGGGCGTTCGCCGGAGGGTCGTTCCTGATCGGGTTTCCACGAACCGATGTTAACGGCACGTATTCGACGAACAGAGATACGGTGTACTCACTTCAGGTTGCCGGCACCGTATGGTATTCGTTTACCTTCAATACCAATAATAAAGCAAATCTATTCCGTATCAAGACGGGAGCAGGGATTGAGCAAATCGGAATTGATTTTCTGCGGAGAACGCCCGGCGGGGCTATCAGGGAGGTACGAGCTGTGGAAGACAGGTTCGTCTGGAGCCCGTTCTTCAGAGTTGACTATATGAACCAGCAGTTCGACAGGCGTTTCGGAGGAGGGGCACACTATTTCCGTGAGCGCATCTTCGCAACACTTTGGATGGAGATTCTGCCGGAACAACTTCGTGTTGAGCTCAAATACTCAACTAATGTCGCCAGCAGCCGCGATAGCTGGGAGATCCCGTATATATTCGCGTTCTCAATACCATACACGTTTAGCCTGTAACGGGGAGATTTGAAACCATGAGGAAAGCGATCATAAAACACGTATTCGTTCTATCAGCATTTGTCTGCTGCGGAGTATCCACCGGGGCTCTGGCACAATCGAACGGAGAGCCAACTCCTGAGATGAAACTCATCAGTGATATCGAAAACGCACGCCTCAATCAACAATCACTGGAGCGCATTCTCGGTGAGTTGAACATGGTTGACAGCGCGTACGCCCCTTCGTTCCCGCGTTGGCAAGTGGATGAGCCAAACCTGAAGCTGCGCGTCTATGCAGCCTTTCGGAACAGGGGATTGAGATTCTCGACGGAGGATGCCATCACCGTCATCGCCAATCCCGATTCACAATCCATTTCCGAGATAAAGATCGGGGATGTTTCGTATGGAAAGATCTACATTCAGACTCTTCTTGCCCGTGATCTCAAATCCGATTTGTTGAGTCAAGCGGCGCATAGCGAACCCCCGTACGGCTTCCTGGATCTCTATGAGGAAGTCTCCAACCCGCTCGCCCGCCCAAGCAAGCCCGACTGGGTTGCTGCCGAATTCTCACTCTTCGGAGGCTCTTTGCGTTTTGGAAACAATTGGGGGATCGCAGCACGAATCGGGGAGGATGAATTGGGGTACACCTTCTGGTCGGTCGGGAATATGAGAGTCATGCTCTCCTACAAATCACTCAAATTGGGTGCATGGGTTCCCATCAACGGCGGGCTGCACAGAGACGACAAGGATGAAGTTAGTCAAGAAGAGAGTTCATCCCGTTTGCTTAATGGAACGTTCGGTGTCGTCGGGGAATTCGAGTTTGAGTGGAATTTGATCAGAATCAAATCGGACTTTTTCCCCTACGCTGCAATAGGAGGGAAATTCGGCTTCGGAACGTTGCCGGGAAGACGCGAAACATTCTATACTCCAAATCGTGACAGCTTGAGATACATCTCTGTATCTGCCCAAGCCTATTACGCGTTTGATGTTCTGTTTGATGAGAAACAGCAGAATCTCAATGTGCATCTCGGCGTCAGCTATCACAAAGTGAATTTGGGCAAAGCACTGCCTGTCGGTGGAGTAGAAGATAAAATGGTTGTGTTCGAAGCCGGACCCCCTGAAACGTTTATCGATCCGTATGTTCGTATTGAGTACAGGTATGCCCGTCTCGATCGATTCAGGGTTACAGCACAGTACAGCAATCTTTTGATGCTTGTCGGTTGGGCTGAGATTGTGCCTCCGTTCATCTACGTTGAAGTTAAATACTCTGCCCCGGCGTTCCGCAACAGGCGGCCCTGGGAACACAAGAGCTACCTGTACGCGACTGCAGGCTTCAAATTCGATTTTTGATCTGCTCTGTTCAAAGGGCTACAGAACATAAATTCTGTAGCCCATCTCTTGTTCCTTCCGCCTTACTTTCCTGCTGAATTCACCCGAACCGACCATTCAATCCAGCAATAGGTTCCGCCCTCGACAAATACGAAGGCGCTTCACAATACAGCTAAAGCGCCTATAGAAAACTGATGTTATGAGGACGGAGATTAGAATCTGAAGCGCGTGCCCACGGCAACTGAGCCATGAGTCACGCCGTCACCTCCCCAAAGCAATTCCATATTTTCTGTCGCAACATCCAGATCGAAGAAGCCAAGATTGAATCCGAAACCTAACGCATAGTTCAGTCGGTCCGTACCTCCAAATGATACTCCGCTTCGCAACGGTAGAAACTTCAGCAGCTTCCATTCAAAGCCAATCGAGAACCGGCTGTGGAGTGTTGTGCCCGGAGCATCAACCAGTCCTTGGTTGTAATCAGTCGCTAACAACAACTCTCCCGGTATCCAGGTTGAGATCTTATCCATCTGCATTGCCACTCCGACCCGGAATGTTGTCGGCAGATGCGATGAGAACGGCTTCCCCTCACGTTTATGTCCCTTGAGGGCGTTCTCGATAATATTTCCGTTCGCTACTTCACGCGGATCGTTGATACTCAGACTCGTGTCGGCGTATGTTTCCTCGATCTTTCCTTCCCAATTTACTTTCCCGATATCGGTAATACTCATACCAACGGTCATGAAGTTGCCGATGCCGCCTGCGATTCCGAAATCGAACCCGGTGCCGTTTCCATACACCGGCATTCCGAAGGGCAGCACTGTAAAACCACTGTTGCGTGCAGTCGGGTCAACGCCGACAAGGCGCGAATGGTAGCCGATCCGGCCTGTTAGAGTTCCGTTGTCGGATGTAGCAAGAGATGTGTTGAATTTCTGTATCTCGTAGTATCCGTAGCCCTGAACAATCTTTGCAGCGGCACCGACGGAGAGCCATTGCATAAACTCAGGATGTGGGATCGTTCCTCCGAACGAAAGGGCGTATTCGCGCAGCCACGATACTCTGGCTCCCGTCTGACTGAAGTCATACGCTGAGCCGGGCGTGTTCCCATAGAGCCCGAATCTGACGTAGTCACTTGGCACGCTCACAAGACCTGCGATTTGGTCCGTGATCGTCACCGCAAACCCGCCTACTGATGGGATCTGGTAAGAAACACCCGCGAGACGCACGCTGGCATCTACGGTCACCTCGCCGACATCGTTGCGGAAAGCGTCGAGGATGCGTTGTTTGTCCGCTTCTTGCAGATGTTTACCGACACGACCCTCACCGGTTTCTACTCCGACAAAATAGTCTCTGTACAATCCCAGAGTCATGAAGTCACTCCCCGCGTGAATCCCAAACGGTGCAAAGCTCAGCGTCAGCATATCTTCCTTCATAGCAAGAAGAGCCGGATTGATGCTCACCGCATCCATTCCTCTTGAAGCAGCAACATAACTGCGGGCCATACCCATTCCTCTAACATTTGCCCTATCTCCGCCTGCAAACGAACTACCTGCTCCGATCACTAAGAGAGTAACGGCTGCATATACGATTCGTGCTCTCACTTTCCTACCCTCCCCGAAACTGTTGTCCACACTCGCACCTTTACCTGATGATGTGTCTTGAATTGAACAGTGGAACTCCCTCCCGCTGTGTTCAGGCCGACGGTATATGCGACAAACTCAGCCGGATTGAATTGAGATAGATCGTTGGCGCTCAACTCAATAACTGTTGTGCTTCTACTCGGTGCAACAACATCGCCGCCGCCATTTACTTGCGCTGCGTTTAAGTGGACTAAGTGTCCTTGATGCGGAAGTGTAAGCAGATTCTGTAACGACAGGTTAAGCAGTGATGTCTTGAACGTAAGCTCAGCAGGAGTCCCGTTTTCCAACTCAATGTACACGTTACCCTTATTATAGCGATCCAAGAAAGATTGATCGAACGTTACGCCTCTCCTTCCGTTGCCGGAAGTGTCGCCGATAACAAGCGTATCACGAACGGTTCCTCCCACAATCCCGATATTGAGCGGCACATCCACATTTGCAGAGCCTGCGAGCGCACTCTTGCTCCCAACCGCCGCGACTCCCGCGATGGTTGGGACATACACATCGTGTGGATTGACCAGAAATCTGCCATACACTCGAAGAGAATCCGGGAACCTAGCAGACAACTGGCTCAGGAACTGCCCCACCTCCGCTCCATTGAATACAATTTCGTCTCCGCCCGGTGTAATTCGCCGTTGCGAAGCCGGAACGGCAAGAAAAACGGAATCGCCCGATACCTTTCGCGCTCCAACACGGAAGTAAGCATCTGCCGGAAATCCGACTGAGGATGACGTGACAAGGCGAAATTGTGCCGACGGAAGAATCAGCTGTCCGGAGAACTTCTGTGCTGCTGTTCCGAAGTTCAGGACCATTTTTGTGTCGATATCGACCCACGTCGGTTTCACAACGCCGACCGCCGAGTCAACGACAACGATGGAAGTGTTGGTTACCGATATATGAATCTTGTCCGTTTCCGAAATGGTAACAGGTTGGCCCTGATTTGGCGTGATTGATACCGACCCCCCGATATCGAGAGAACTGATCAACGAATTATCGGCAGACTTGATTCTCGTATTTGCGAGGTCAAGATTCATTGAGCCGTTTCCACTCGCAGGAAGGAATAGACTATCCTCGTATTGAACATACGCCGATCCGATTCTCCGATACAACTGATCAAACCGGAATGTGAACACCATCGGAACAGCAACTTCGTTCCTGATTGCAAAATTCAGACTCCCACTTTTAATATGTACTTCTTTGACGAGCGTTGAATCGTCCATTCGAAGTCGGGCACTATCATTGTCCGCAAGTCTTTGCTGGGGAATATGAGCGAGGGTGGCCTGTCGTGCCTTGAGGTTGCTTGTTGAGATTGTTGCGGTGAGCAACTCACCGGCAGGAATCATTACCGGCACTACACTGCCAGGAGTGTGGAAGTTTAATCCCGTCATCCGGTAGTCGCTCGAGAAACTCTTTGATCCAAGATCATCCGATGCGATACGATAGCTGTGTGCCGGGATGACATCCGTGAAATGGAATATCGCAATAATGGTACCGCTCAGGTCTGTTAACTGTATTGGTGAAAGTACCTCCAGTGGCACCGGGAGATTGTTATCCACTCTTAGCGAGATGGTACCGCTCTTCAGAGTGATTGTTTCGAAGGCATCGAGTCTTGAACGCATATCGGCAAAGTGCAACACCGTATCAGGAATCGGAATGGTGTAGCCTTGCGGAAGCCAGGGAATCTCCAGAGGAATTGTCTGGTCGGGCGAGGAAACAGAAAACGCACCCAACTGCATCTGAACAGAGGTGTCTTTCGGACTCAGAGTGAGGAAATCACTGACAAACGTCGGAGGTACCGAAGCCGACTTTGATACAGAGATCTGGCTGCCCTCGCCTCTCTTCAGCAGCGACGTATCCTTCGAAATCAGATCACCGAGGGTGTAGGTGCGGCTGCTGAGCGGAAATGTCGCGGTTGCATCCCATGTCGGTAAGATAGGTGACAGCGGTTCCTTGAAACAATTCAGCGAAACAACTGCTGTGAAAATTAGAAGAATTCTCGGCACGTATTTCATGTCTCCCCCGAAGATGAGCAACAAATAGAAATTTCATACATCTTGGGAATTGCAAGACAGATGCCAACATGATACCTCTTGCACGCCCGTCACAATTCGTCGCGAAACAACTTAAATCAGCCGATTCAGTGAAGTTGAATACACAGAATGGAGACAGGTGATGCTGATATGTAGTTCATCAGTGGCATCGATTCTTCAAACGCATGGAGATTGACGAATTCAAAAAGCCGCAAGAATTGGGTGATGTGTATGCAGAAGAACACTCATACTGCTCTTCACAACATGCAGGCAGAAATGAAGACGCCCGATTCTCGTCGTGAGAATCGGGCGGGCACTACAGCAGCATAGGACAAAAACCGATCAGTGCACTTTCTCGTCCTTGACAACGGGCTGAAATCCGAATCCTCCCGGCGCGTCACCATGGATCTTTATCTCGCCAAACTTGCTTTCGAACTTGCCGATGTTATCCTCGAGGGCATGCATGAGCAATTTGGCGTGTTGGGCAGTCATGATGAGACGAGCCAACACCTTTGCTTTGGGAACCCCGGGCAGTACTCTCGTAAAGTCAATAACAAATTCTGCCGGTGAGTGGGTAATTATGGCAAGGTTCGAGTAGATTCCCTCCGCCTCTTTTTCACCCAACTCAATGTTTATTTGCTGTCCGCCGGGTTGCTGTGGATCATTCATAGATTTTCTTTCTTGTGTGGTGAGCCGCATCTTCTGCGGGTTACTCTCCCTTAAGCAATTTGTCGGCTGTGTCGAAAGCAGCCTTCGCTTCTTTTGTCATGTTCAGATTTGCGTACAGCCTGCCAAGTGCCTGATAAATTGTCGGGTCGTCTTTCTTGAACTCCGTCACCTTCTCAAAATATGTGACAGCTGACTTGAACTTATCTTTGTACCTTAGGTCGGCTTTCTCCTTCCCTTTGCTGTCTTCCACTTTCTTGTCCGATTCCGCCTTCAATGCAACGCCCCAGTTTTGATATGCAACCCCGACATTGTACACGCCATCTTGGTACATATCATCCTTGTTGTCAGGCTCGATCTCGATCATTTTCTGGAATTGAGTAATGCCATCTTCAAAACGATCTTTCTTGATCAGGTACAGGCCGTATGCATAGCGGCAAAGCCTGTTGAACTTATCCTGTTTGATGCAATCCGAGGTCAATTCAAGAATCTTGTCATCCTGCTTTGAAAGTTCATACGCGGTAATGAGACTTCTAATGTTCTCCGGATCCTTGGGATCCGCTTCATATGCTTTGAGCAGGGCATCAGCTGCCAGACGATATTCGGCAATGGCACCGCTTTCATCCTTTGCATCAGCCTTGGCGTTTCCTTGATTCATGTGCAAGTCGCCGAGAACACGTGCGGCTTCCGTCCGGCGCGGGTCTTTCTGCAAGCATGTTTTCAGAAAAGAGATCGCCTGGTTATTATCCTTCTTCGCATAAGAAGCCAACCCTGCAACGTAATAAGTACTTGCGCTATCCGGCGCCATTACAATGGCAGTCTTGAACAGGCTCACTGCTTTGTCATATTTGGCAGGATCGTCTCTGCCTTCGTTGTATGCTGCAATTCCTTCATTGTAGTTGCTTGCCCACGCCGCAAGTCTGTACCGATCGATCTCGGTCTTGTGTGAGTTTCCGGCCGCAAGGGCCTTAGTAAAGGCTTCATCCATCCCGATGTGATCTTTGAGTTCGGATCGAACCTGTCCGAGCATGTACCACGCTTCTTCGTTCTTGTCGTTCTTTGCAACTTCCTTCATCAGGCTCTCTTCAGCCTTTTTCCAATCCCTTTGTTGCATGGCAAGCTTGGCAGTTGTGATTTCAGCGGAACCGCATTGAAAACCGGTTACGCTTACGTACACCACAGCAAGCACAAGAGCGACCAGGGGAGTTAGTTGTTTCATGATATCTCCTACTAAAAAGTAATGTAGATGTGTAATGTTGGCAGGCAACGTGACGCAAAAATATACCCAAACACCACCTGAAAAACAAGGAACGGTTCGTTGACTTTCCTTCACCTTTTGGTTAAGTTTTTTCAGATATGTGTTGGATTTGAATGCAAGGCAGGGTTACCTCTACAACATCCTTGAGTGAGACCTTCCTTCCTCCGTTTGTTCTTTTCGTATTGAGATGTGATGCCCCGGTTTTCGGCCTTACCGCTTAATCTGACATTTACAGTGTGATCGAATTGTGGATTGTGTGTTTTGTAAAATTGCCGCGCATCAACTCCCGGCTGAGATTCTGTATGAGACCGAGAATGTAGTTGCGATTCTCGATATCAACCCCATACATTACGGACATGCCCTCGTGATTCCCAAGACACATTGCACAGATTTCCTGCATGTGCGGGAAGTAGACCTTCACGATGTGCTTCACGTAACTCAAATTGTGGCAAGGGCCATGGTGGAATCATTAGAACTTGAGGGCTTCAATATTTTCTCGAACAACGGTAAAGCAGCAGGACAATCGGTGTTTCATTTCCACATGCACGTAACGCCACGTTATCCCGATGACGACATCAAGTTTGTGCTCACGTTAAAGACATACGACGGCAATGCAATGGCAACTTATGCGGAGAAAATTCGACGACACATCACCAACTAATTCCGGCTAACCCACAACAGGAGAAACGAGCAATGGCAACATACAAGAAACTGACGCCGCCGACGAGCGGGCAAAAAATCTCAATAGTCAACGGAAAGCTCAATGTTCCAGACGATCCTATTGTCCCCTTTATTGAAGGAGACGGAACAGGGCCTGATATCTGGCGAGCTTCGCAGATTGTGTTTGACGCTGCCGTCTCGAAAGCATACGGAGGCAAAAAGAAGATTGTGTGGTTCGAAGTGTATGCCGGCGAAAAATCCAACGTTGTGTACGGAGAAAATACATGGCTCCCCGAAGACACGCTTGAAGCAATCAAGGAATATACCGTGGGAATCAAGGGCCCGTTGACAACACCGGTGGGTGGCGGAATCCGTTCTATCAACGTAGCATTGCGCCAGTTGCTTGATTTGTACGTGTGTTTGCGGCCGGTTCAGTACTTCAAAGGTGTACCTTCACCCGTCAAACAACCCGAACTGATCAACATGGTAATCTTCCGGGAGAATACCGAGGATATTTACGCCGGTATTGAGTGGAAGGCAGGAACACCTGAAGCACAAAAAGTTGTGAAGTGGCTTCAAACAGAGATGGGAGTAACGAAAATCAGATTTCCGGAAACATCAAGCATCGGAGTGAAACCTGTCTCACAGCAAGGAACCGAGCGCCTCGTGCGAGCCGCAATACAGTATGCGGTAAACAACAAGCGCAAGTCGGTTACGTTTGTTCATAAAGGCAATATCATGAAGTTCACGGAAGGCAGCTTCAGAGATTGGGGATACGAGCTTGCAAAGCGCGAGTTTGGCGATACGACTGTCTCGTGGGACGATTGCGGCGGGAATCCGCCCGCAGGAAAAATCCTTATCAAGGATGTGATCGCCGACGCGTTCTTGCAGCAGATTCTGACTCGTCCGGCGGAATACGATGTCATTGCGACGCTTAATCTCAACGGAGACTATATCTCCGATGCTCTTGCCGCCCAGGTTGGCGGGATTGGAATTGCTCCCGGTGGAAACATCAACTACGAGAATGGTTATGCCGTGTTCGAAGCTACACATGGTACGGCACCGAAGTATGCGGGGCTGGACAAGGTCAATCCCGGCTCGGTGATTCTTAGCGGCGAAATGATGTTCCGTTACTTCGGTTGGACGAAGGCCGCTGATTTGATTGTAACCGCCCTCGAAAAAACCATCCAGTCGAAAGTCGTCACTTACGATTTCGCCCGGCTGATGGATAATGCAAGAGAGGTGAAATGTTCCGAATTCGGAAAGGCAATCATTTCAAACATGTAAACATCTCCACACTCTCTCCTTTGTTAGAGGCGTTTCCCGGAACCGGAAATACTGGGAAACGCCTTTGCTTTCATCTCCCCACCCCTGTTTGATAAATACAACCCATAACACATCCCGCCTTTTGTCCACTCATCGTTCGTCGAATACAGGAAGATCAGACAACGTGCTGATTGCAGTTCTACAAACCGCGGCCTGCATCAGCCTCACCGAGACGAAAATCATGCCTTCAGTTGTCATATCCGCTTCCCGGAAATGGCACACCGTTGGTTGGAGAGAGAACATCAAAACAGGATTCTATCAATCAGATTCAACCATCATTAATACAGAAAGGTAATAACGTGAGAACACTTTCGTATCTTATAGCGTTTGTCGTTGCTGCGGCTTTCTTAGGATGTCAGGACAGCAACAGTCCGATTGCGCCTGAACACGCATCAACGACTCCGACATTTGTAAAAGGTGCATCCGTTCCCGGAAGTTTGCTTATTCTGAACGCCGAAGTGAGTTCGGGTTACGGTAACGTCCATGAGATCGTTTATGACCTTGCGGGATCGATTCGGTACTCGCTTGTGACTGAAGACGGTGGAAAAAGCATTCTTGAACTCTCCATTGACGCTACGTTAACGGAAAAGAACGCAAACGGGGAAGTCAAGAAGATTCAATCGGAAACAACGGATTACTTCGAGTCGCTGGAAGAGGTGACATTCTTCTCCAAAGAATATGCAGTTGATGGTACATCAAGCAGCCTGAAACTGCTCATCGAATTCCAACTTAGCGGCAGTCACATTCACGTGCAGAAGGTTGCCCTGGTTGATTCCAACGGAGCTGCAGGATAATCAGCAGGATATAGACAAGCAAAAGAACGTCCCGGCGCTACTCTGTGCGTCGGGACGTTTGGTTTTTTGACAGTGGAGAAGAGTCTCAGGATATCTTGTACGAGGGAATCTCTTTCGGCAGAATAATTGCCATCAGGATGTAACCGAGCAATACAATTCCGCCGGACGCAAAGGCACCGATAAGAAACAGGATTCTGATGATGGTAGAGTCAATCCCGAAGTACTCGCCCAACCCTCCGCACACACCAAACAACTTGCTGTCTTTGAAGGATCGATAAAGACGACGAGGCTGTTGAGACTGCTCCTCAGAAAATGATGGTACAGCGTCACCGGTTGCCTGGTCGGGCGCAACAGTTGACGACTTGGTAAGTGAGTTCCTGCCTCCCCACAAAAATGCAACCCCGGCAAGTATCAACAAAACGGGAACAAGCAAATCGGGGCCAAACCACCACCAGTTTTGCCAGAATGAGAACCCCATGTTGTGAAGGAAGAGTACAATCCCAATCGCCATCAACAAGATGCCCCAAAAGAGGCTGTTCTTTTTCGACGATGACGTGTCTGCGCCCGGCGTTGACGAGGTGGTTGCCGGGTCTGTGTTCGAGAAGGCCGCCATCGTAAACGGCTCTTTGGGAACCACAATCATTGCCGCAATATACAACACGATGCCTGAGCCGCCCATGAGCGTAAGCAGAACCCATGCAATACGAACGAGGGTCGGATCGAGGTTGAAGTATTTCGCCAATCCGCCGCACACACCGTCGATCATTCGGTCTGATCGGGATTTATATAATCGCTTTACACCGGTTGATTCTGACATGGTCTGCCTCCTGTTGTATGGTGATTTCTACGTTGTGGTACGCAATGCCGATTGGCAAGTTGCATCCGGAAACAGAAAAGCCGGTCCATCGACCGGCTTTTGATAAAGGATGACAAACTACGACAAGGCGTTACACTTCCATGATTTCTTTCTCTTTGTGCGCCAGAAGTGTGTCGATATCCTTGACAAATTTGTCTGTCAGTTTCTGGGTTTCCTGCTCGCCCCGCTTGCGGTCATCTTCCGACAAATGCTCAGATTTCTCCGACTTCTTGAGATGTTCAATCGCATCCCTGCGAATGTTGCGAATCGCGACCTTTCCCTCCTCACCAAATTTCTTTGCCAATTTTACAAGCTCACGACGGCGCTCTTCATTAAGCGGAGGAATCGGAACGCGTATCAAGTCTGCATCTTTCACGGGATTCAATCCAATGTTTGCAGCTTGAATTGCCTTCACAATCGGATCGAGCATGCTCTTGTCCCACGGGGTAACGGTAAGGGTGTGGATATCAGCAACGCTGACATTGCCCACTTGATTGAGAGGTGTCAACGTTCCGTAGTAGTCAACTTTGATGGAGTCGAGAAGTGTTGTCGTTGCCTTGCCGGTTCGAATTCTGATGAGTTCCTGGCGCACAACGTCTGTGGCTTTCGCCATTCGTGTTTCGGTATCTTTAAGGATCTCTTTAATCATGGTGTAGCCTTCGTTGTTGTTCTACGATGAAGCAAGTTCATGAACTCTCGTTCCGATCTCCTCTCCCGTCATCAAGCGCTGCAGATTGCCGGGCTTGTTCATGTTGAAGACAAGTATAGGCAATTTGTTTTCCCGGCACAGTGTAATTGCGGTCATATCCATCACGTTGAGGTTTCTCTTCAGGACATCGATGTAGGAGATTTCGGGGAACTTGATGGCGCCGGGATTTTTTTCGGGATCGGAATCATAGACGCCGTCTACGCGGGTTCCCTTAATAATAACATCAGCCTCGATTTCCACGGCACGCAATGCTGCCGCTGTATCGGTGGTGAAATACGGATTTCCTGTTCCCGCTCCGAAAATGACAATTCTGTTTTTCTCAAGATGTCTCACTGCTCGCCGGCGAATAAACGGTTCCGCAATCACCTCCATTCTGATTGCAGAGATGAGTCGGGTAACCAAATCCTGATGCTCAAGGGCACTCTGCAACGCCAGCGCGTTAATAAGTGTCGCAAGCATCCCCATATGATCCCCGGTTACCTTGTCAATATTGTCCGAGGAGTTTGAAACACCCCGGTAAATATTTCCTCCACCAATCACAATTCCTACTTGAGCGCCGAGGTCGTACACGGATTTGATTTCGAGAGCATACTGTTTCAGCACAGCCGAATCGATGCCGAACTGCTTGTCTCCCATCAATGCCTCGCCACTCAACTTCAACAGGATACGTTTGTATTTGAGTTTACTCATGTGGAGTGTTCAATTGATGTCATACAAAAATGTCCCCTTGAAGGGGACACTCACATTACTTCGTTTCTTCGCCAAGGTGATAGCGCCGGAAGCGCTTGATCGTAATCGGCTGACCCGACGATTTGCTTGCCTCGGCAAGGAAATCCTTGATGGTCTTTCCGGAATCCTTGATGAACGTTTGCTCCATCAGCGCTACTTCCTGATAATACTTTTCAAGGCGACCGAGAGCAATCTTCTCGACGATTTGCGCCGGTTTCCCTTCGTTGGCGGCTTGTGTCTTGTAGATATCAAGTTCGCGTTCAATCACTGATCTTTCAATCTGATCGCGAGAGATGACGAGCGGGTTCATTGCCGCTACTTGCATTGCGACGTCACGTCCGGCACCGGTTGCCGCTGCATCAGTTCCTATGCCCGTCATTTCAACCAGCACGCCGATTTTATTTCCGAGGTGAGTGTAAGCGCTCACGCTTCCTTCGGAAGAATCCACAACGTTGAACCGCCGGATTTCAACCTTCTCCCCCACCTTGGCCAGCAAGTCGTTGTACAACTCTGTAACCGTCTTGCCTTTTACGGTCACATGCATCAACGCTTCAACCGAAGCGGGACGATGTGTCTCGACTGCTTCGGCAATTGCATGTGCAAAGGCCGCAAAGTCATCACTACGGCCAACAAAGTCGGTTTCGCAATTGACTTCTACAATGACGCCGCTTTTTCCGTTTGCTGCAACGCGTGTAACAATCATGCCTTCTTTGGCGGCTCTGTCTGCACGCTTTGCTCCTGACGCGGCCCCTTTCTTACGAAGGTACTCGATGGCTGCATTCATGTCCCCGCTCGATGCCTCAAGCGCCCGTTTGCAGTCCATCATTCCTGCACCGGTTTTCTCGCGGAGATTCTTGATCATTTCACTGGTGATTTCCATAACTACCGTTCAGCTTTCCTTTTGATAAATCAAAATCAGTTAAGCGACGCTTTTTCTTCCGCTTCTTTGCTCTTTGCTTCCGCTTCTACTGCCATCTCCATTTGTCGCGCAGCAGCCCGTTCCTTGCCCTCGAGAATTGCGTCGGCAAATGCCTTGGTGATGACTTGAATTGACTTCATCGCATCGTCGTTCGCTGGAATCACATAATCAATATTGTCCGGATCGCAATTGGTATCAACGATTGCAAAAACCGGAATGCCAAGCCGGTTTGCTTCCTTCACACTAATCGCTTCTTTCTTCACATCGACGACAAACAATGCGCCGGGTAAACGCGTCATTTCAACAACGCCTGAGAGAACACTGTTCAGCTTTTCCTTTTCACGCGTGAGGAAGAGGCCTTCCTTCTTTGTGATTTTGTCAAAAGTGCCGTCACTTTCCATTTTTTCGATGTTGGTGAGACGTTTCACGCTTTTGCGAATCGTCGTGAAGTTGGTCAGTGAACCGCCGAGCCAACGCTCGTCCACGTAAAACTGGCCGCAACGGACCGCTTCTGCTCTGATGATTTCGCTTGCCTGCTTCTTCGTCCCGACAAACAACACACGCTTCCCTTCGGCAACAACTCTGGCGATGGCGTTGCACGCTTCTTCAAGAAGGTCGCGGGATTTCATGAGGTCAATAATATGAATCCCGTTCCGTTCCATGAATATGTACGGCTTCATCTTGGGATTCCAACGGCGGGTGAGGTGTCCGAAGTGACACCCTGCTGCCAACAACTCGGCAACTTCTACGCGAGGCATGTGGTATTCCTTATTTTGTGTTTTTCTTCTGCCCTTGTCGTCTTTCATTGGGATCACGCTCCGTATCGGAGCGGGACACTCCCAACAAAATCAAAAGGCATGTTTATTTACAACAACAACGGTGAATCTCTGAATCAGATTAGCGCTTCGAGAACTGGAAGCGTTTGCGTGCTTTCTTCTGACCGTACTTCTTGCGTTCGACCATGCGCGGGTCACGCGTAAGCAAGCGGGCAGTTCGCAATGATGCACGATTGTCCTCACTCATTTCAACAAGCGCACGGGCGATAGCAAGCTTGACAGCTCCGGCCTGCCCTGTCGAACCTCCGCCTTCAACATTCACTTTTGCATCGTATTTTCCGGTGGTTTGCGTTGCTTCAAAGGGCTTCATCACATCAGCCCGAAGCGTCTCGAGGGGGAAGTATTGCTCAACAGGTTTTCTGTTAATGGTAATTTTCCCCGAACCGGGCAGCAAAATGGCCCGCGCTACGGCTGTTTTTCTGCGACCAACTGCGTTTGTTGCGTGTGCGTGTTGCATTCTTTTTCTACACTCCTGAGATTAGTTGAGCTTGTATGCTTCGGGGCGTTGGGCGAGATGCGGGTGCTCGGCGCCTGCATACACTTTCATTTTCTTGATGATCTTCCGTCCGAGCCGGTTGTGCGGCAACATGCCCTTCACTGCATGCTCGAACACGCGCTCCGGATGCTTGCGAATCAAATCCTGGAACTTCTCGAATGTTGCTCCACCAGGGTAGCCCGTGTAGTGGAAGTACTCTTTCAACTCGCTTCGTTTTCCGGTGAGCTTTACATTCGCCGCGTTGACCACCACAACGAAGTCGCCCAAATCGGCGTTCGGCGTGAACATCGGCTTGTGCTTGCCGCGAAGAAGCTTCGCAACCTGCGTAGCCACTCGACCGAGGGTCTGTCCGTTTGCATCAACGAGATGCCATTTCTGCGTCGTGTCCGACGTTTTGAAGAACTTTGTTGCCTTTTCCACTTGGAGTAACTCCTGATGAAATGCGGTGAGAAGCTGGGTTCAAAAGTTGTTCAATTTAGGCAAAATGGAGCAGAGAGTCAATGAAGCTATTGATTAAAGGTGCTTAATCAACGTGCTTTTCAGCATGATAGGAACTCCGAACAAGCGGCCCGGATTCCACATGCTTAAAGCCCATCGCCTTTCCTCGTGTCCTGTACATCGCAAACTCATTGAGAGTCACGAAGCGGTCAACCGGAAGATGTTGTTTTGTCGGCTGCAGGTATTGCCCGATTGTCATGATGTCGCAGCCCCATGAATGCAAATCCGACATCACCTGAAGAACTTCATCGGCAGTTTCGCCAAGTCCCACCATAATGCCGCTCTTCGTCACCATTCCTGCTTCCTTCGACCATTTGATTACTTGAAGCGACCGTTCATACTTCGCTTGAGGGCGAACCTTTCTGTACAGTCGCGGAACCGTTTCGGTATTATGATTGAGAATGTCGGGCTTCCCGGCAAGTACAATATCGAGCGCCCATTTCTCTCCCTGAAAATCAGGAATCAGCACTTCAATCGTGATTTCGGGATTGACAGCTCGCGCTTGCCGGATTGTTTCTGCAAAAATCTCCGCGCCACCATCGGAGAGTTCATCACGATTGACTGAAGTGATGACAGCGTGCTTGACGCCCATAATGCGGATCGCATCAGCAACACGGGCAGGTTCATCCTTGTCCAGCCACGTTGGCCGACCCGTCTTCACATTACAGAACCCGCACGAACGTGTACACACGTCTCCCAAAATCATAAAGGTAGCGGTTCCTGCGTTCCAACATTCCGACATGTTTGGACAGCGGGCTTCTTCGCACACCGTGTGAAGATTGTGGCCAGTAATCAGATTCTTGAGACGTGCGTATTCCTCGCCGGAAGGAATCTTGATCTTCAACCAATCCGGACGTGAGGGCCGTTGCTGCTGTTCCTGTGCCGGTATTTCTTGAATGATCATATTCAGAATGAAAGACTCGTGTCGAAATTCTCCAACCCCTTCACAATCTCTTCGAGAAACATCCCTCCGAGCGCCCCATCAACGATACGATGGTCGAAGGATAGCGTGAAGAACGCCATCGAGCGAATCGCAATCATATCATCAACAACCATCACACGTTTCTTGATGGCGCCTGTTCCGAGAATCGCCACTTGCGGCTGGCTGATGATCGGTGTGCCGATGAGTGTTCCGAACACTCCGAAGTTGGAGATTGTGAATGTGCCGCCTTGAATATCGTCGGGTGTCAGCTTCTTGTTGCGAGTGCGTGTAGCAAGATCGTTGACGGCGCGGGCAAAACCGAGAAAATTCTTCTCTTCGGCATTCTTGATGACGGGAACGATCAGTCCGTTCTCAGCCGCAACAGCGAGGCCGAGATTGATGAAGTTCTTCTTGATAATCTTATCCCCTTCAATCGACGTGTTGACGAGAGGATACTTTTTCAATGCATTCACTACCGCCTGCACAATGTACGGAGTGTATGTGAGCTTGAAGCCTTCCTTTGTCTCAAATGAGGCCGCGTGGGCTGCACGATGTTTCACAACCTCCGTCATATCCACTTCGTGAATGGCAGCGACATGCGGAGAGGTATGCACACTCTTGACCATGTGCTCCGCCATTTTCTGCAGAACATTACTCATCTGAATAATGTCGTGTTGCGGAGCCGGATACTTAGCCCGCAGTTCAGGCACATCAACTGTCTTGCCTGCAATCGCCATTGACGGTGCGGTGGGCGCTGTCTTTGCAGAAGTGGGCTTCGGCGTTGTGAGCGCGCCGCTTTTTTTTGCATTAACGTAAGTAAGAATATCTTTCTTTGAGACACGTCCTCCGTCGCCCGTACCCGGGATCAACTCCAATTCCTGCATCGCAATTCCTTCTTCACGCGCAATGTTCAACACGAGCGGAGAATAAAATCTTCCCGATGCTGGCGCTGACAGGGTCTGAGCGGCTGGTGCAGCAGCAACTGCAGGCGCGGGTGTTGACGCAACAGCTTGTGGTGCAGGAGCAGCGGGCTTCGGTTCTTCCGTAACAGCAACCGCTCCGCCTTCTGTATCAAGAAACGCAATCACCGTTCTCACCGGAACTGTGGTTTGTTCCTGGACAACGATTTCCGTAAGCGTTCCTGATGCCGGCGAGGGAATTTCGGAATCCACTTTGTCGGTGGAGATTTCCAAAATCGTCTCGTCTTTCTTCACTTTGTCGCCGACCTTCTTGTGCCATTTCACAATGGTACCTTCGGCGATGCTCTCGCCCATCTGGGGCATGACGACTTCTACACGTGCCATAGTTACTTCCTTTTATTCTTTTCCTTTTACTACTTGTATCCGATTCTCTCGTTTCCGCCGCGTGCGGCATATTTCCCTTCCGCCTACGTCGGCACCCTTTAGGGTTTCTTGTCGTGGCCCGGCTCTTCTGTCGGAGAGGGATTTAGCACTTGCGCACCAACCGTAACGGTTACCGCATCAGATGCGCTTCCAGTAGTGTTGCTACAAATAATATTGTAAGTGGCGGTATGAGTTAAGTTTCCAGTGGAGAAAGATCCGGACAGGGCACGACTGCCAGTCCAACCATTCGATCCACCGTAGCTAGAACAGGAAATGGCATTGCTGGATGACCAGCGAATGGTCGTAACTCCATTATAAGGAACATAAGCATTGTCTGCAAAGATTTTGACAGACGGCTTTACACCTTCATCTTGGATAGACATTTTGTGAATAATCCACACCACCACGAACACAGTCATACTCGCGAGCACAATAATCGTCAACACAAGTAGAACATTCTTCCAAGAAAATTCTTTTGACTGGCCGGGCAGCAGCCCAACTTCTGGTACAACAATGCGAGGCGGCTGCTCAGTCCGGAGCGCCATCTTAATCTGGTTGCATATCTCGAAGAGCGCTTTATCCTGTTGCCATTTTTCCATGCTCTCGAGCGGATTTTGCGGATCATGTGTTGCCTGATAATCAGTTAGCTCGGTTTCATCGAACATGCAATAGGAAATCGGGACCCAAATAATTTTCAGCCCTCGACTTTCAGCGGCTTTGAGTAATTGCGGAATCTCTTGGGCAGTGACAAACTCCGACGCAAGAAAATTCTGGCTCACGAGCATCACTGCAATATCGGCTTTGTTGAGCTCCTTTTCGATTTCCTCTTTCCATTTCGCCCCAACGTGAATCTTAGTATCATCCCACGCGGAGATGAGATTATTGCGCAGAAGCGGCTTCAGCGTCTTTTGAAGGCGCTCAAGCCATTCCTTGTCTTGATGACAATAGCTGATGAACACATTAGGCATCGCGCACCGTTTGCACTATACGAATCAGTTTTCTCTCTCGAAGTTCTCGCCCATCTGGGGCATGACGACTTCTACACGTGCCATAATAACATTCCTTGATTCACATGATTTTTCAACACGAAGACGCAAAGGCACACAAAGGTTCACGAAGGGAAACTTCGAGTCTTAGCGTCTTCGCGGTTTTCTTTCTAAAAATTTGCCAACTCTCTCAAAACCGTTACTACCTTCTGTGTATTCGGCAAAACAAAATCCTCCAGCGTCGGCGCAAACGGAACCGGAACATCCAACGCACCCAACCGCTTGATCGGTGCGTCGAGATATTGGAACACATTATCTGCAATCAGTGCAGCAACCTCAGCGCCGATTCCACCGGTCACGTTGTCCTCATGAACAATCAACACTTTGCCGGTCGCTTTCACGGCTGCGAAGATTGCCTCCTTGTCAAGCGGGGCGAGCGTTCGCAAATCCAATACCATCACATCAATACCATCCTCTTTGGCGAGAGTTTCGGCGGCCTCAAGTGATTGATGCACAGTAGAACCATATGTAATGATGGCAATGTCGCTGCCATTGCGTTTCACATCTGCTTTGCCAATCTCAACGATATGATCGCCTTCGGGAACTTCTCCTTTGATGCGGCGGTAGAGATACTTCGACTCCAGATAAAGCACGGGATTATTGTCCCGCACGGCCGCCTTCATCAGTCCTTTTGCATCAGCAGGAGTTGACGGCGCAACGATTTTCAGTCCGGGGAAATGATGAAACCACGCCTCCGTGCTTGACGAATGATACGGCCCGCCGCGTATGTAACCGCCGTTCGGCAGACGAATCACCATCGGTGCAGGAAGATTCCAGCGATAGTGAATCTTCGCGCAGTTGGTGATAATTTGATTGAAGCCGCACGAGACGAAATCTGCAAATTGAATCTCAACAATCGGTCGCATGCCAACAACTGCCGCACCCGCCGCAGCGCCGATGATTGCGGCCTCCGAAAGAACGGAATCAATCACCCGTTCTTCGCCAAAATGCTTTTGAAATCCCTTCGTTGCCTTGAACGCGCCGCCGTAGGCCCCAATGTCCTCGCCAATCAGGAAGACGGACTCGTCACGTTCCATCTCCTCCCACATGCCTCTGGAGAGGGCTTCGATGTAGGTCAGGGTTGGCATCTCATTTAATGATTGCTCTGAAAATGCTTCTGAACTTGCGAAGTTCCGATTTCGATAGTCTTCCAAGTGAGGTAATAACCGTGCTTTGTCGAAGCGTTGCAATCCGATCCACCTTCACGACTGATGGGACACGAAGTCCATTCGCCCGAGTTGGCTTAAGTATGAATTCGTTCTCGGATAACCTCGTTTCGATCACTGAACTCACCGCGCATACAATCACATCGTGATAACGATCCTGTGTGAGTCCAACGACAACAGCAGGACGTACTTTCCGCACCGGCACATCCGCGAACGGAAACGGGACTATGATGATGTCACCAGTCTTCAAGACTTTCTTGCCAAAAGGTCCTGATAAATGTCCTCGCGTTCATCATTCCAGAAAGAGAATGCCTCACTCTGGGATGTGAACGTCCGCATATCCTCATCGTCCTCGATTTCTTCCAAGAATGTGATGACGACTCTGTACTTCTTTTTCCCGGGAAGTTTTTCGAGTAAGCGAACGCGTTCGCCATCATAAATTCCTCTTACCGAAAGCATGATCGCCTCCTTTACTATATTCGATTTTGCCATTTCCTAATTATCCCCCGCATCTGGCTCTTTGTTAGCCTTCTCTCACTGCCCATTTCAACTTGACGCTCAAGATTGGGATAGCCGGATGCATGTAAGTGTCAGAATTCAGCGTCAGTATCCAATTACGAAATTTGATTCTTCTGCACTGAAAAGCAACACTCACATTGCCACATCACTCCGCAAACACCCCCTCCACCGCCTGCTCTCCCGGCGGATACGGTTGCGCCACCGCATAGTCAACCGCCTCCTGAATCTCCGCAAGAATCTTCTCTTGCATTTCTTTCTTGAGTGAATCGGAGAGGACGCTGGCTGACTTCAATTTCTTCTCATACAACTCAACGGGATCTTTCTTCCTCCATTCTTCGACCATCCCTTTCGGAACGTATGACGCGTCGTCGGAAAGCGAGTGACCGTGCATCCGCATCGTTACCGTCTCGATAAGGGTCGGGCCTTCACCCTTGCGCGCCCGTTCAACAGCTTGCTGGCACGTTGCGTACACAAGTTCGACATCTGTGCCGTCAATCGTGAAGCCGGGAATTCCGTACCCGACTGCACGGTCAGAAAGTTTCTTCGCCGCAAACTGTTTGTGATTGGGGGTGGAATACGCAAACTGATTATTCTCGATGATCATGATGAACGGAAGTTTCATCACCGAGGCCATATTCATCCCGTCATGAAACTCGCCGAGGTTGCAGCCGCCGTCGCCGATGTAGTTGATCACAACAGCGTTTTCCTTTCGCATCTTCGACGCAAGCGCAACACCGCACGCCATCGGGATCATTGCGGCAAGGTGGCTCACGTTGCCGTAGATTCTTCTCGACGGATCGGCATAATGTCCAGTGCCGTCACGACCACGAGCAAGCCCCTCTCCTCTTCCAAGTTGCATCAGGAAGATGTTGCGTAACGTTTGTCCCTTCACAAGATGCGCCCCCAAATCACGATGCATCGGAAAGAGGTAATCCTGCTCTTCAAGCGCGAACGCGCTGCCGACCGCCGTCGCCTCGTTTCCGTATCCGGTGAACGCGCCGCCGACCATCTTCCCCTGTTTGTAGAGTTTGATGATGGCGTTGTCTACTTCGCGGGAGAGAAGAAGATAGCGGTAGAGGCGTATTCTGTTTTCAGCATTCATTGCGAAGTAAGCTCCGAATCGCAATTTCCAAGCTCCAAGGAAATTTCAAAATCAAAATTCCAAATAATCCTCCTCCCGGAAAATTGAATTTTGGCATTTGGAGCTTCTTTGGATTCTTAGAGCTTGAATATTGGAGTTTCAAATCTAGTACTTAACTAACTCTTCCAGCGCCTTCACAATATCCGCCTCTTGCGGCAGCATTGCGTTTTCCAGTTCGGGTCCGTACGGGACGGGAGAATCCTTCGCCGCAACACGCTGAATCGGTGCATCAAGTCGCTCAAAAGCTTCGTTCGCGATGATGGCGGCAATCTCGGCACCGAAGCCGCTCGTAAGCGTGTCCTCGTGAACAATGAGAACCTTGCCGGTCTTTCGAACCGAATTCAGGATCGTTTCTTTGTCAAGAGGAATGAGGGTTCTCAAGTCAATTACTTCAACACTTGCGCCTGTCTTTTCCTGAATCTTGTTCGCCGCATCGAGTGAACGCTGCACCAACATCCCCCACGTGATAATTGTGATATCGTCGCCAGCACGTTTCACTTTTGCAAGGCCGAACGGAATCAGGTAATCCGCATCGGGTTCCGGCGATGATGCAAACCCTTGACGATACAGCCCTTTATGCTCACAGAAAATGACAGGATTATCTTCACGACATGCTGTCTTCAGCAATCCTTTCGCATCTGCAGCGTTTGATGGGAACACAACGTGGACTCCGGGAATGTGTGTGAAGAATCCGTCAATGGATTGGCTGTGATATAACCCGCCATGAATGTAGCCACCCACAGCAACGCGAATCACCATCGGGCATGCCCACTCGTTATAGGAACGGAAACGCAACATCGCCACTTCGTCGCGAATTTGCATGAACGCCGGCCAGATGTAGTCGCCGAACTGGATTTCAACAACGGGCTTGAAATCGCCACGAATCGCCAGGCCGAACGCCGTGCCGACAATGCTTGCCTCGGCCAGCGGAGAGTTGAAGACGCGATCCTCGCCAAACTTCGCCGTCAGTCCTTTTGTGGCCGTGAAGACACCGCCTTTGTTCCCTGCAACATCCTCTCCGTAAATCACCATCTTAGGATTGAATGCGAGTTCCTCTGCGAGAGCGTGGTTGATGGCGTCGACCAACACAATCTTGTTGCCTTTGTGCTCAGGTTCTGTAAAGCCGTCTTTCGGAACGACGACGCGGGGCGAGTACACGTACTTCTCCAAATCGTTCACGTCGGGGAGCGGTTGTTCTTCTGCCGATTCTGCTGCCTTGTCAATTCGTTCCTGAATTTCCTTTTTGATTCGTTCGAAATCCGAATCCTTCAGAATCTTCATCTCCGCCAACAATTTCTCGAACCTCGGAATCGGGTCTTTCTTGCGATCTTCCTCCAACTCCTCGTTGCTCCGGTATTTCTTCTGATCGTCTGATGAAGAATGGGCAAGAAGGCGGACCGTGTCGGCCTCAATGACGCTGGGGCCTTGCCCGTTGCGCGCCTTCGAAACTGCGTCTGCAGCGACTTCATACATCTCTTTGAAATCGCATCCGTCGACGCGATAGCGGTTCAGTCCTTTGTATCCGGCAACCAGGCCGTACACGGATTCGCCCGCCATCTGATCCTTTATAGGGACTGAGATGGCAAACTTGTTATTCTGAATGAGAAAGATAACAGGGAACTTCCCCCGTGCAGCCCAGTTCACCGCTTCGTGAAACTCACCCTGACTCGTGGTCCCTTCGCCTGATGAAACGTAAACGACTTCATCCTTTCCATCTTTTACGGCACCCATCGCTGTTCCAACTGCTTCGAGAAATTGCGTGCCTGTCGGCGATGATTGCGCAATGATACGTTGCTTCTTGTGTCCGTAGTGGAACGGCATGGCAAAACCATTGCTGCTCGGCCCGCCTTTGCGGTGCAGCGCCTCAAGCATAATCTCTTCGATCGTGTAACCAAACTGCAACGAGAACGCAAGATCGCGATAGTACGGATACGCCCAGTCATAACCGGGCTTCATTGCAAGCGCCGTCGCCGTCTGCGCAACCTCATGCCCCGATCCGCCGATGTGGAAGAATACTTTGCCCTGCTTCAGCAAAACAAGAATTTTGTTGTCAAGCAAACGCGCAGCAACACAGTTCTTGTACGTGTTGGTAAGTTGGTCGTTTGTCAAGCTCGCCAGCGCGTTGCCCGCGACAACTGCCGGACGGGAGCCGTTTGAGCCCTTGGGCGTTGTTTCAGTCTTAACATTCTTGATGGTTGACACGAATCGCTTCCTCACATTTGAATATTAGGATTCTCTTCCGAACGGCATTCAGATATTAATCGCTTCCCCATACGCCGCCGCCGCCGCTTCCATCACGGCTTCGCTCAACGTCGGATGGGCATGAATGGTATGGAAGATGGATTTTCCTGTTGCTTCGAGCTTCTTTGCAAGCGCCAGCTCCGCAATCATCTCGGTGGCTTCGCTGCCCATGATGTGTGCGCCGAGAAGCTCGCCGTATTTCGCGTCGAAAATCAGCTTCACCATTCCTTCTGTCTCGCCGATGGCAATTGCCTTGCCGAGCGGGCGGAACGGAAATTTGCCAATCTTCACTTCGTAGCCCTCGGCCCTTGCCTTTTCTTCAGTCATGCCGACGCTCGCGATTTGCGGTTGACAATAGGTACAACCGGGAATCGCTGAGTAATCAATCGGCTCGGGGTTCATTCCCTTGATTGCTTCCACGCAGTGAATGCCCTCCGCACTCGCAACATGCGCAAGCCACGGCGCGCCGATCACATCGCCGACGGCGTACACGCCGGGCACGTTTGTGCGGTAGTGTTGATCGACTTTGATGTGATTGCGTTCAACAGCAACGCCGACTTTTTCCAACCCAAATCCCTCAACGTTGCCCTGCACGCCGATAGCCATCAACGCAACATCTCCCTTCAACTCTTTCTTCCCTTCCGGAGTGTTCACCACAACTGTTACGTCGGTGGGAGAATTCTTCACGCTTTCGACTTTGGTGTCGGTCAGGATTTCGATGCCCTGTTTTTTGAAACTCCGCTCCATCTCCTTCGTCAATTCTCGATCTTCAATCGGAAGAATGCCGGGCATCATCTCAACAACGGTGACTTTTGTGCCGAGGGCATTGTAGAAGTAGGCAAACTCAATCCCGATGGCTCCGGCGCCGACCACGATCATGCTTCCCGGCTGCTCGCTGAGCGACATCGCTTCGGTACTCGTGATGATGCGTTTGCGGTCGATTGTCACGCCGGGAATCGAGCGGGCACGGGCTCCAGTCGCCACGATGATATGCCTTGAACTGACCTTGAATGCCGCCCCTTCTTTGGGCTTCACCTGAATTCCGCTGCTGCCTGCCAACGTTCCGTACCCGGACATGTAATCAATCTTGTTCTTCTTCATCAAGAACTCAACGCCTTTGGAGATTTTGTCCGAGATGCCGCGGCTGCGCTGGATGATCTTCCCGAAATCAAACTTCAAATTGTCATACGAAATCCCCCACTCGCTCGCCTTCTTGAACTGATGAAGAATCTCTGCATTCTTCAACAACGCTTTCGTGGGAATACATCCCCAGTTGAGGCAGATGCCGCCGAGTTTCTCTGCCTCAATAATGCCGGTGTTGAATCCGAGTTGCGCGGCACGAATTGCCGCCGTGTACCCGCCGGGTCCTCCTCCTAGAACAACAACATCAAATGATTTTTCTGCCATAAGTTCCTCTAATCAGGGAAGCGATTTGACAAATCGCCCTACTCGTACACAACAAAAAAGGGAATTGCGGTTCCCTTCTTGATATCACTGAAGATTGGTATAAGAACGAATCCCCAAATTGTCTCCTGTTCGATTGCTTATGGGAGAAATCACCATTACAGGAGAGAAATGACGTAACTTTCGGGGAACAAAGTGGCAAAAATATACCCAAAGCGGGCTTGAAAGTCAACGAAACTGCCGGGTTTGAGAATCCACGAACGAAGGAAAGTTAGTCTGACGGGTCAAAACGGGACGCTATTGTTGGCGTCCCGATTTTCTTATCTCAAAACGGAAAGGCTAAGCCGCGAGTACGAAATGTGTTTATTTCTTGACAATCTCGACGCGTCTGTTCTTTGCCCGCCCCTCTTCAGACTTGTTGTCAGCAATGGGCTTTTCCTGTCCCCAGCCTTTTGCCGAGAGCCGTGACTTGTCAATCCCTTTGGCGATGATAGCATTCATCACCGATTTGGCGCGATTTTCGGAGAGGGTTTTGTTGGACGCGGCTGATCCGACATTGTCGGTATGGCCTTCGATGCTGACGTTCAAAGTTTCGTCATCGTTTAACAGCTCAACCACCTGATCAATAATGTACTGCGATTCGGGCTTGATATCTGCTTTGGCAGTTTCAAAATTGATCTGGAGGGTGACAAAGCCCTTCGTTTCCATTTCATCCCTCAGTGTTTCCGAATCTGAGCAGGAAGAAAGGATGAGCATACAAAGCATCATACCGGCGATTGATAAGGAAACGATTCTATGATTCACGGCCGACTCCTGTTGTAATGTTGAATGAATTGTTTGCAGAACCGGAAAGAGATACAGGGAAACCCTGCTCTGAGAATAGCAAATCATGAAGTCAGTTGCAACACAAAACGGCAAGCGGTGTGTGCAGGAAATCCCGACAAGAAGAAATCCCGCCCTTTTGCAAGGCGGGATTTCTCAGGAAGTGAATCAGCTTAGCGTATTAGCGTCAGTTTTCTTGTTTGAACCAGACTTCCTGAGTGAAGTCTGTAGAAATAGACTCCGCTGGCCAAATTCCTGGCGTCAAGAACGGTTTCATATCTGCCGGCATTCAAGTGCCCGTCCACCAGCGTCTGCACTTCCCTGCCGAGAATGTCGTACACTGACAGTCGTGTGTGACCCGCAACCGGAAGTGAAAACGTTATCGTTGTTGTAGGATTGAACGGATTGGGATAATTCTGCATGAGGGAAAATTCCTCAGGAACATCAAATCCCCAACTGATGGCCATGCTTTCTCCCTTGTACAAGATGTTACCGGGCGGAATGATGCCCGAATTGATCTTGACTTTGTTGTTCACCTTCATTGCGAGGTCACGGGCAAGAGCATCATTGGATGCTATGCCGTCGGTGACAAGAATCGAAATATACGTCAAAACATCACCCGCCGTCCGATTGTCTTTCGTTACGATTGTATGCTGCCCGATTTTCAACGAAACAAAGTTCATTACAAGGGCTGCAAGCTGCTTCTTCGCCTTGTCGAGCATCGACGGATGTCGGCGAAGACTCAACACATCATCCCAATCATCTATTGCCAACAGGTTTGCAAACACATCGAAATGCGGAGTGTAGTGCTGGTGTACAGCTGCTATGTAGGAATTCAATTGAATGAGCGTCTCATCCCATCGATGGCGACGGCAGCGATGCTCATCGAACTGATGCTTCCAATACCCGACACTTCGTGCCCGGTTTGCGATGACGGCTGCAGTCAACGTGAAGTTAACTGTGACGGAACCTCCGGCAGGAAGCGAAAACGCTTGCGGATTTGCATCGACCGCATAGCCGAGCGGCTCGATGATTATCACTTGGTAGTCGATACCGGAAGGTACATCTGTGAACGCATATCCTCCCGAAGCATCCGACATCACAGCGGGGAAATCCTCAATCGAGGCACCGTCAGCATCGAGCAGTTTCACGGTTACATTCGCCATACCTCCGCCGGTCGATTTGCTGATGACACCTGAAATCGTCCCGTTCGGAACAGACGCGATCGAAACTGCAAGACTGCTCGAAGCTCCGGTGAAGCAGTTGTTGCGAGGCGTGACGCTGACATCTCCTGAAACAGCACCCCAATTAACTGTGATCGATGTTGTTCCTTGTCCTGATGCAATGCTCGCTCCCAACGGGATAGTCCACTCATATTCTTGCGCGCCTGCCACATCGGCAATCGAGTAGCCGAGGCCAAGTTGTCCCGATGTTACAGTTGTCGGACCGGAGATGGAGCCTGCCGCAGCTACGTTGGGAATGACTGTCACAGCCAGCGTGCCGGAGGCTGCGCTGTTTCCTTTAGCGTCTGTCACAGTCACGGAGTAACTTCCATCTCCGGAGACGGCAATTGATTGTGTTGTCGCGCCGGTTGACCACAAATAAGTTGCAGCCGAGCTCGATGTAAGCGTTACAACTCCACCTTCACAGAGTGTAGTCGAGCCGCTTGCGGTAATTGTCGGACTTGCGGCATTGTTTCTCAGCAGTACATCGTCGAGCCGGTATGCACCGCTGGCAGAACTTCGGAATCTGATTCTCAGATTGGAAGCAGCAGGAATTGTGCCGCTTGCCGTTCTGTAGTACCACCCGGTTGAACCGGACACAGTTGGTAGTCCGGTGAATGTCAATCCTGAATAGCTCAAGCCATCGGTGCTTACTTCCGCAATGAAGTCCGAGCCGTCCAACGAAAGGGCGTCTTTTCGAATTCCGAAAGAGAGTTCGAGATCATTCAACCCTACAGTATTGATTCCGGAAATCTCAAACGACGCGTTGGCACCTGAGGCGAAAAACACATTTGCGCCTCCCGATGCTCCTGAATAGCCCGTCGAGAAAGAGGAAATCCGAAGGTCTGACGTACCGCTGAATGAGAGGTTGTCGTTATCAAAACCACCCGCAGAGACATGCGCGGCTATCGAAGTGTTTGCCGATACACTCCCCATCGTTTCATGAAATACAACTTGGAAGGGAATAGGCATCACGCCTGTCCCGCTAACAGGAATGTTCTGTGTTGCCGCGCCTGTGCTTGCACACGAGATGTTGCCGGAGAACGGACCTTCGAGTGCAGGCGAGAAGCGCACCTCGATTGCTGTTGCGCTGACAACAACCCCCGAGCGCGCAAGAACAATCGGGCTTGACGAGAATGGATCAACGCCGGTTCGGATTTCAAATCCGGCGGACGGCGTTATCGTAATATCATCTATCAGTTCAGTTCCGCTAACAACAAAACTCGATGAGGGAGATGACCCGCCAACCGATGCGCTGCCGAAACTTCCACTGAACGATGATGTGTTTAAAAGAATGGTTGCACCACCGGTCAACTCAAACGTTCCGATGATTGTAATGTTTCCCTGCAACCCTCCGGTACCTCCCGTTCCTTCGGCGTTGAATCCGTACAGCCTGAATTCGGCAGTGCCGGTGAGTTCCTCGTACTCGACACCGAGTCCGAGAACATTGCCCGTCCAATTGACATCTGTGTCAGGTGTGGTCAGAATTCCGGATGAATGTGTCAGCCCTGCATTCAACACTGTGAAGTTGGTAAGTGGATTGGTGTACCCGTCATCGCTTCCCCGCCATTGCCATTGTCTCGGGCCGGTTGCGCTGCGGCCAATTCCAAATGAAATCGATGTGACGGTAAACTTGTATCCCGGGACTGCCGTTACGGTTACGCCGATGTACTTGGCAAGGTCAACAGAGCCTGTAAAGAGATCACTGCCGTTTGTTGCACCTGTCGGCCAGTTACTTCCTCTGAAGTTCCCGGAGCTGGAGGAACTTGATATGCCTTCCTTTACAAGACTTCCCGCCGAAATGCCTGCATACGAAGTCCCGTTGTAGGCAAACGAGGTTACATTGTTTCCGTCGCCCGCAAGATTGTATGTTGCGGTGAACGGCGTTTGTCCCCTTGCCAATCCCATCCCCAACAATAAAGCAAGTGTGGCCCAAGCGATCTTTTGCATATACCCTCCGTGAAGATTTGTGAGAAATAGTGGATTGTAGTGGAACCGTTGTGGTATAAGATCGAATGCAATCTGATTGTCAAGAGAATCCAGAACGTGAAGGCGCATTACGCCGCCAGCTTGAACGACTCTGATCGCCTGACAAACAGCTTAACAGCAAACAGAATGTATGGATGCAGCGGGTTCAGCTACCCCGGGCAAACGACAATTGATTGACAAACGTGAGTTGTGAAAAGGAAGAAAGAAGAAAGGCTCGATCAGAAGGCGCATCGCCATCGAGTAGAGAACATCTGAAGAATGTGAAGAACGGCAACATGTTGACAAGTTCGCAGGTCGTGGACAATGTCAGAACTACATGCTGCCGTTAATATAAAAACGGCCGGACAAATGTCAAGCGGCAAGTTCATTTTTTTCTCTGACTTGCCGCCGGAATCCGCTATTTCAACAAGATCATCGTTTTGGTCTGCCGGCGCCCGGCCGCGTCGAGAGTATAGTAGTACACGCCGCTTGCCAGACCCGTGGCATTGAAGACTGCTTCGTATCGGCCGGCCGGCAGCATTTCGTCCACCAACGTGGCAACTTCGCTGCCGAGCAGATTGTACACCCGCAGGGATGTATAGCCACGCATCTCAACAAAGAATCTGATCGTCGTAGTCGGATTGAACGGATTGGGATAGTTCTGCTCAACCGCAAAACGGCCGGGAACGTTTACTCCCATTTCTTTGACTGATGTCAATTGCGAAAAGGGCCTTCGCCATGCCCCGTTGCCGTTCGTCCCTGTCATCAAATCGCTTCCGCTGATTATAAGCGATTGAATTGACGTGTTAGTAAGTCCGGTGTTTGCAGGAGCCCAGTTTGCCCCCGTATTTGTGGAAACGAAAACACCGAGCGACGTGCCCGCAACAATTGTTGAGCCCGATGCCAAAAGAGTCCGGACATTTGTTCCCGTCAGTCCTGAATTTGATGAAGCCCAGTTTGTTCCGCTGTTTGTGGAAATGAAGACTCCGCCATTCGAAGTTCCCGCAAAGATTGCCGTGCCGTTTGATGCAAGAGTCTGCACAACTAACGATGTCAATCCGGTATTCGAGACAGCCCAGTTCTGACCGGTGTTTGATGAAATGAAGATTCCTCCGTTTGTTCCCGCAAGAACGTTCGAACCGGCAAGAAGCAATGCGCTGACAGTCGCGTTCGTCAAACCCGAATTCGATGCAGCCCAGTTTGCTCCGCCGTTCGTTGAACGGTAAATGCCGCTACTCTGACTGATCCCGGCAATGATCGTCGTGCCCGTTACCGCCAATGCTCGTACGTCTCCTGAAAATGCAAGGCCTGTTCCCGAGAAGCTCCACGTTGCGCCACCATCGGTCGAGCGATGCACACCTCCTGCCGATGTAACAGTTCCGAGAAGCATGTCGGTCCCGTTTTGCGCCAAGGAAAAGACTCCTCCTCCAAAATTCTTCACCGGAAGCCACATTGTTCCGTTGTTCGTGGTTCGATATAACGCCCCGTCCGAATTGCCAGCAAAGAGGTTTGGCCCGTTTACAAGAAATGCATTTACAAATGTATTGATATAACCATCGTTCCTCTCAACCCAATTTGCACCGAGATCAGTCGAACGATAGATGCCGGCTTTGTCTCCGTTGTTTCCCATCCCCACAACAAGAGTTGTTCCAAGAACACCAAGCGAGCGCGTGTTGTTTGTTGGCGGGATGCCGGCATTCGCGCTGTTCCACGTTAAGCCCGCATCAGTTGAACGCATTACGCCGCCGAGTGTCGCTTGAAATGCATCGGTGCCGATGACAGCAAGAGCAAGAGTAATGTCAATTCCTCCTCCGCTCCAATTCGCCCCATCGTTCGTCGAACGGAATACGCCGCCACCTTGAGTGCCTGCAAGGAGAACCCCGTTTACAACGGCAAGAGTATTGATAAGCGGACTTGTTAAACCGGCATTCGACTGCGTCCATGTGGTGCCGTTGTTTGTTGATCGATAAACTCCTCCCGAACTCGTTCCAGCGAAGAGGATGGATCCGATGGACGCGAATGATGAAATACCGAAAGCGTTGTTCCCCAAACCCGCGGTGTCAAGCTGCCAGCCCGTCCCTGCATCCGTCGAACGGTAAAGTCCGAAGCCGGTACCGGCAAACACTGACCCATTAAACACGAAAACTGCGGGCACGGAGCTGTTCACCATTCCGGTTGCGGATAATGACCACGAATTTCCGTCATTTGTTGATTTGTAGACGCGCGAAGATGTACCTGCGTAAAGATTCGCTCCGTCGGTGGCCAATGACCGCACTTGTGTGCCCATCGGCAAACCCGATCCCGACCATACCCAATTATCGCCGTTGTTCGTTGACTTGAATACTCCACCTGCAAAGGATCCAGCATAAATTGTCGAGCCGACAGAAACGAACGACATCGGGTAGCCTCCTTCGGGGCCGGAGGTTTGAACCCATTGCGCCCCGGCTGATTTGACGAGGAGAGAGAATGCAAACAGCAACGCAGCGCGTATTGCAGAATGCTTCGACATGTGATACTCCTTAAATGTGAATGAAGGGATGGGATTCTGATTGGAAGAAATGTATTACGAAACGGAGGGTTGGTTCAATGACTCAAGTGAGTCATTCTTGCATTGTGGAATTTGACGGAGGGTAATTTGTAGAACGAATCTCCAATTCGTTCAGACAAGGATGGCGAGACGGAGTCTCGCGCTACACAAGGCCCTGCTTAATCGCCTTGGCGACAGCTTGCGACTTCGAGTGAACGTGAAGCTTTTCGTAGATGTGCTTGATGTGATTGCGGACGGTTTCGGGGCTGATGAACAGCTTGTCGCCAATCTCGCGGCTGTCTAAACCAAGAACAAGCTGCTGAAGGATTTCCGATTCCCGCTTCGTCAGCGAGTAATTCTCCTTACCGCTTGGCGCAAAGTGCTTGAACAGTTCGATAACACGGCGCGCAATGTAGGGCGTCATCGGAGTCCCGCCTGCAGCAGCATCCTGAATTGCGCTCAAAACCTGAGTTGGCGGAGTCTTTTTCAGAATGTAGCCGTCGGCGCCGTTCACGATTGCACGAAACACATTTTCGTCATCATCAAACACCGTGAGCATGATGATGTAGGCGGAAGGCATGAGATGCTTCAATTCCGCGATGCCCTCTGTGCCCGACCTCCCCGGCAAATGAATATCCAGCAGAAGTACATCCGCTCCGGGCAAATCCGCAGCCGCTTCTTCGACGCTGGAAAACGACCCTGCACATGTGAATCCCTCAGTGAAATTGAGAACGTGAACGAGTCCCTCGCGGAAATCGTCATGATCCTCTATGATTGCTACCCTGATCGGCGTCATGATGGTTGGATAGAAATTCGCAAAACGTGAGCGCGCATTCAATGACCCGTTTGAGTCATTCCTTCTTGCCTGTCGTTGACCCGGCTCGTTGAGCGGGCAGGCACCCCTTCAGCCTCACAATCGTTCCCGACGGGTTTGCCTGTTCGAAGAAAAGTTCTGCGTGAACTTCATCCGCCCTTTTCGTCATATTGCGCAAGCCGTGCCCGCGTTTTGTCAGAGTTAAAGATTCTTCAGGCGAAGGCATTCCCTTTCCATTGTCAGCAATGGCCAGTTCGTAACAACTGTCGGTCACAGCAAATTCAACGCGGATAGCTGAGGCGCCGGCATGTCGCACGGCATTCGACAACGCTTCTTTGAAGATGAGATAGATGTTCCGCCGAACATCTTCGGCCAGTGTGAAGCTTTCTACGTTTTCGGCAAGAGCAACCTCATATTTGATTTGGTTTGTCCTGCAGAGATCGGCGGTGGTCAGACGTATGCGGGCAAGCAGACTTTCAAGTGTGTCGTGCTTCGGCGAAACCGACCACACGATGTCGCTCATTGCTTCCTCCGCTTCCGTCAGAAGAGAACTCGTTTTGTCGAGAAATTCTTTCGATTGTGCCGGAATATCCTTGAGTTGCCCCTTTACCGATTCAATAAAGAAACCGGCGCTACCGACAGTGGAGGCAAGATCATCATGTAAATCGCGGGCAATACGCTCACGTGTCCGCAGGCGTTCTTCCTGGATCTCCTTCTCCCGCTCAAGCTGGCGGATTCGTTTTTTCAGCTTCTGCGTCGAGATGAAGCGAACTGTTCCGCCAAACGTGACGACGCCCAAACCGGCCATCAATCCAATAAACCAACCGGTTCGCCAAAACGGGGGGACAATCGTGACATTGATCGATGTTGCTGCCTCATTCCATACACCATCGTTGTTACACACCTTCACCCGAAACACATACTCACCCGGGTCGAGATTTGTGTAACGCGCCTCCCTCCGTTTTCCGCAGAACACCCATCCCTTGTCGAACCCTTCCATCATGTACGCGTACCGGTTCTCCTGCGGATTGGTAAACTCGAGCCCGGCAAACTCGAACGAGAAAACCGATTCGTCGTACGACAAACTGACGTCTTCGGCTACCGAGATATCCTCATCGAGGTGTGCGGGCTGGTCGAATTTCTTGAAGCGTGTAAGCACGACTTTCGGCAGAACAGGATTATCCCTTACACTATCAGGAAAGAACGCATTGAAGCCATTCACGCCGCCGAAGAACATCTCTCCTTCCGGAGTCTGAAAAAAAGTGTTGGTATTGAATTCGGAGGATTGTAACCCGTCATGCACAGCATAGTTGCGGAACCGGGGGTTTTCAGGATCAGCGGCTGCCATCCTGGAGAGGCCTCGATTTGTGCTGATCCACAAATTCCGGTGATGGTCCATCAACACACCATAAACAAAATCATTCGGCAATCCGTCCGCACTCCCGTACCGTCGCCATGATTCCTTGATGGGGTCAAACCGGTTCAACCCATCTTCCGTCCCGATCCAAAGAATACCATCAGGGTCAATGCAGATCGTTTTCACGGAATTGTGTGAGATGGAATTTGCATTGCGGGGATGAGATTTGTACTGCTTGACAAGGTGTCCCTCCGGGGAAAACCTCAACAGTCCGATTCCCAGCGACCCGCACCAAATGCCGTTCCGGTCGGCGGCAAAACACAGCGCGCTCGGCGCAACGTAGGATGTATCTATACGATCGAGTGTAAGCACGTTTTCGACAACATCGCGTTTGCGATCATAGCGAAGCACGCTGGTGGCCGAGCCAATCCACACATCTCCCGACGAATCTTCACAGAAGGCAGTGATAATCCGGCCTCTTGTATCATCGCGAGTAATGCCGCGAAACTCATACTTTCTGAACCGATTCGTTGAAGCGTCAGAACGATACAGCCCTTTCATCGTTCCGATCCACACGAACCCGCGACTGTCTTCAAACAGCGCGAAGACACTATTGGCGCTACCTTCTCCTGAACCTGAGAATTCGTCGTAGAACCGTTTGACGTTTCCGTTTCTTCGGTCAAGAACAGCAACACCCTGATTGTACATTCCGAGCCACACACGATTGTTCCGGTCGACCATCAGAGCTTTGAAGAAGTTGTCTCCCGTATCCTTCCTTCGTGATGGAGGGAGAAGAATGTGTTTGAACTTGTTGCGGTGAGGATCAATCTTGACAACCCCGGCCCCGTCATATCCAACCCAAATCAAACCGGAACGATCGCGGTAGATCGAAGCAACTTTGTCATAGAACGTATTTGTTGGAGAATGCGGAACAACCCGCGTGAACTCATCTCTTTTCTCGTCAAAAACATTCAGTCCGCCAGAAGTTGTACCAACCCACAATCTGCCTTCTTCGTCAGCACACAACGTTTTTATGAAATCGCTGCTTACAGAACGGGGATTCTTCGGATCGTGCATCCATCGCCGCCACGAATTGTTGGCCTTTGAGTACGCATACAGGCCCGTTGCCGCAGCAGCACTTCCCAGCCAGACTACGCCGGAGCCATCGACATAGAGAGTTGGTGATGCTGTAGGGTACCTCTCAGGAAAAGGAATCTTCACAAAACGTTTTGTTGAATACTCGTATTGCATCAGCAGATCGGAACAGGTAAGCCACACATTTCCAGCTTCATCTGCACAATGTGCCCGCAACGCCAGGCCCTCGTCCTTCCGCCCGAAATCAGCAGCACGGTATTCACGAAATGTGTCCGTCGATGGATTGAGCACTGTCAATCTCCTGCTTGAAGTTACCCAGATCTTGCCGTCGCCATCTTCAGCAAGAGAATAGATGAGGGTATTGAGACGGGCTGAACGATAGGAGGGATCGTCGGGGAGGTACGTGAACGTTTCCGTCCGACGGTCAAAGCGGTGAAGTCCCTCCAGCGTACCGACCCAGATCGTTCCGTGTCGATCTTCAAGCAATGACCAGACAGTATTGCTTCTCAGTGACGTGGAATCGCTCGCATCGTGCCGGTAGACTTTGAATGTGTATCCGTCAAACCGGTTCAGCCCGTCGGCAGTACCGAACCACATGAACCCTTGACTATCCTGCATGATGCACCAGATGGAGCTTTGCGAGAGGCCGTCTTCGACGGAGTAGGTTTGGATTCGGTGGTCGCGAATGTTGAATTGGGCTAATGTTTCTTGACGCGTAAAGAGAACGCCAACAAGCAGACTCGCCCGTGCAACCAGTGCCAGCGCCATGCGCTCCGAATCCGAGTTGAGTTGGGTAAAAGGTGGAAAGTGCGGAGCTAAAGTAGGGAGAGAAGCGAGCAAATGCAAGAACTGCCTTCTCGGCAGAATCCCCCGGTAACGATGAGGATTCACATCTTGGGGTCACTTTTTCCCTCAGCAAGGTCAGATTTACCCGGTCAGAACCAAGGCTTGCCAAAAGCGACATATTCTTGAAAGCAAAACAATGGCACGGTGTGGGAGTAGTCGATGGTCGGGAACACTCAGGAGGAAACCACTAAATGAAACGTAGTGAAAAAGCACTTCTTGCGCTTCTCTGCACAATTCTCTTGCTTGCCATTTTTTCGACACGAGTCTCGGGAACAACTACTCAGAACGATGCGCCGTCGAAGACAGTATTGGAATCTGAAAAGCGCGATGATAGTCCTCACCGTCATTCAAAAATGAAGGCGAATACTCTGTTTCCTTGATCCGGCGCTACACCAACCCCCGGTCGAGCGCCACTCGAACTGCAAGCGCGCGCGAATGTACGTGCAGCTTCTTGTAGATATTCTTGATGTGAGTCTTGACGGTATGAGGTGAGATGAAGAGCTTCTTTGCAAGAGTTTGATAGGTTTCGCCGTGAACGAGTCCCTGCAACAATTCAAGTTCACGTTCGGATAGGTCGAACTCAACCGGCGCGGGCGCGGGAATGCTTACTTTTGAATTGCCTACAGATTTCTCGCGAAGAAACGACAATACTGTACGGGCAATTGATTGCGACATGGGCGCGCCGCCTGCATGCAATTCCCTGATGGCATCAACAACCTTCTCAATCGGGTCGTCTTTCAACAAATAACCGGCGGCACCGGCCTGGATTGCATGGAAGATTTTTACTTCGTCTTCAAATACGGTAAACATCATGATCTCTGCTTCGGGGAATAACTCTTTGGCGGCTATTGTGGTTTCGATGCCGCTCATTCCCGGAAGCTCGATGTCCATAAGAACGATGTCGGGAATCTGGCTGGGAGGCAGTTTGCGCAATCCTGAGAGCGCCCCCTCCCCTGACGCGTAAGTCGCAACAAGCTTGATGTCTTCGAAGAACTCGAACTGTTCTTCGAAGCGTTTCCGCAATGATGAATTATCCTCAACAAATGCAACTTTTATGATATTCATAGTGATTGAAGTTGCTGATTCATCAAAAAACCTTCAATACCCCAAAGGCGGTATTTCCGGTACGACTTGCTCACCTCGCAACGCCTTCGTCGGGAACACGAACGGGGATTTCGAATTTCGCCTCCGTGCCTCGTCCGCTTGACTCAACCGAAAACGAGCCACCCAATTCTTCCGCCCGCCTGCGCATATTGGTTACGCCGTTCCCTTCGAGTGAACCACCTGTCGTCCGTTGCATGCCGGTACCATTATCCTTCACTGAAATACAGAATCTGTCGGGACTTGAGGAATTCAATGTCACGGATATGTACGATGCACGCGCATGCTTCATGCAGTTCGTCAGTGCTTCCTGCACAAAGCGGAAACAATTGAGAGCCTGTGTCGGGCTCAGTTCAATCGCTGGATTGCTCGAGAATTCAAAATTCAGTTCTGTCGCATCCTGCAATTCCATTTGCCTGCGTGAGTATGCTTCGACTTCGGAAGCAAACCGGTCGAGAGTCATTGACTGGGTTTTCATTGCCCAGATTGTTTCGCGGAGTTGCAGCATACTTGATCGGGCATCCTGTTGCAGAGCTTTCAGCAGACGCTGTGCACGGGTTTCCGTGGGGGGCGAGTATTTTCCCACAAGATCAAGTCCTGAAATAATATTCACAAGCTGAGCCCCGACATGATCATGCAGGTCTCTGGAAATTCTCTCGCGTTCTTCCTGAATTGCCCGCTCACGTTCCAATTCCTCCACCTTCTTCCTCAATTTTCTGACCGAAACATACCGGACAATCCCTCCAAATGTTCCGGCCGCGAGAAGAACCATTGAACCAATAAACCACCACCGCTTCCAGAAAGGAGGCAGAATAGTGAACGAAATAGTCGCCGGAGAAGCCGAGATAACATTGTTGCCGTTGATTGCCAGAACGGAGAATGTATACTCGCCGTCATTCAAGTTGCGGTAACGAACCTCCCGGTCTTTTGTTAGCCGCGACCAATCCTCTTCGAGCGGTTCAAGCCTGAAACGATAGCGAACATCTTCCTCATCCAGATAGCTCAACCCGGCGAAACTGACGCTGATGTTGTTCTGGTAATGTTCGAGATGTATCGGCTGAGGATGCGGAAGTGTCCGAGTGAGCATATGAGAAAATACCCGCAACGTGTCATTCAGTAATCCTGTGATTCGGACACGGGGCGGAATCGTGTTCTGCTCGAGTTGGTCAAGGTCGATTTTAGAAACACCTCCCGTCGTTGCGATCCACAGCGAATTGTCCGAGGAACGATAGTCGGCTTGCGTAATGCTGGCGGCAGGAGTGGGCCGCAGCATTGACGAACCGAAGGATATCAACTCGCCTTCGCGGAGTTGGTGAAGCGAGCTTTCCGTCAGTATCCAGAGCGCATCGTTCAACCCTTTGACCTTTCCCATCCACAACACGGAGTTGCCCTGCAGCCCGGATTTTTCGTTAATCACAGCAACTCTTCCTTTGTGCATTCGTGCCAATCCTTTGCCTGTACCGAACCAGATTGTTTCCTCCTCCTCCAACACCGAGTAGATCTCGTGGGATGGAAGTCCCTGTTCCACGGAGAACTTCTCAAACACCCCATCCCGCAGACGCGAAGCGCCATTGTCGCGAGAAAGAAACCAAAGCGAGTTGTAGCCCTGAACAATTCCCTCGATCATCTGCGATGGCATCCCATCAGCTACGTCGAGACGACGCGTCCGGCCATTGGTCATGCGATACGTACCCGACCCATACGAACCGCTCCAGCGCACGCCGGCTGAGTCGAAGCAAATAGCAGAAACTCCGCCGCCGACCCTTAGCCCGTCCTCGCGTCGAAGAATTCTTCGAAACACATCACGCTCATAAGGCCCGTAGAGAAACTCAAAAGTCCCCACCAGAATTTTGCCTTGCGGGTTTTCGGCAATGGCCCGGACTTCGGCGAACGAACTGTTGCGCAACGAAAGCCGTCCCTCGCGATCCAGCATTCCCAGAAAGCTGTTGCCGCCAAGCCAGACGTTCTGTTTGGAATCACAAAACACAGCGGAGATGTTTGCGGTGGGAAGTCCCGATTCAATTGTGAAGAAACTGATATGATCGTGTGAAAGCCTTTTTGCGCCACCGCCGAAGGTTCCAAGCCACAACGAACCTTCATGATCACGAAGCATTGCCTGCAGGAATTCCGGGACAATTCCCTCTTCTTTCTTGTACAAACGCATCGAATCGCCGGAGATTCGGAAAAGCCCGATCCGCGTTGCAGCCCAGATTGTCGAGTCATTTTCTTCGGACATGCCGTACACAGTTGGCAGTGAGCCGGGAAGAGAGATGGTCTTTTTCAATCTGACGGAAGCCCCTTTGCCTTCTATCTCAATCACGCCTATGGAATTGAGTCCGCCCAACCATACCTCGCCGCCTTCCCGAACCAGAACACTTGAGGTGTTTCGACTAAAATGGTGGGAAGCTTGCGGGGGGACTTCAATTGAGTGGGATTCAATGTGATGATTGTTGGTCGGTGTAATGCGGGTCAACTTTCCTTCACCGACATAGTAGATCACGCCATTGTGCAGAAAAAGAAGCCCGGCATCGCCCGATGAACCTGTACTGTCCACTGAGACACTGTCTCCAAAGAGAACGCTCACGCCGCTTTGACTCTGAAGATAAATTCTCCCGAACTTGTCTTCTGTAATTCTGGAAACAACAGAATCAGGGAGACCATGTTGTGTGGAATACGTTCTGAATTGCCTTCCGTCGAAACTGCAAGCCCCTCCCTTGTAGGTGCCGAACCACATCGTTCCGTCGGAAGATTGAAAAATGCTGTATATCAGATTTGCCGACAGTCCGTCGAACGTGGAGTAGTTCTTGAAATGATGTCCGTCGTACACCGAAACGCCGCGATCAGTGCCGAACCACATGAACCCGTCACGATCCTGATACATCGAGAAGATGTAGTTGCTGGCAAGACCAGTTGCTCTGTTGTATGTTCTGAGAGCAAGCTGTTGCGGGAAGGAAAGGCTCGGCAAGACAAGATTCAAGAGAACAGCAGCAAGCAAGATACCTTTGTGCCTCTTCGGCCTGTATACGCGACCATCATACGGCCGCAGGGCTTCGTTTGCAGACCTATGCCTCAGCAAAATAGACCATGTTGTGTGAAACAGATGAATCCCCCCAAGGAGAGATGATAGCTACACCAATTAATTGCTAACCGGTTTGAATTGCAAGAAACAGGATTGAAAAGTCGGCAATTCTGTTCTATCTTGACAAAGGAAAACGAACAGTTCAGAGGATAAGAATGGAAATCAGAACCGAACAATTCTCCGTCTCCACGAAAGGCGGCTCGGAAGTGCTCGACATAACGCAACACGTCGGGAAGATACTCCTCCGGCACAAGATGCAGGAAGGAAATGTCACGGTTTTCGTTGTCGGATCGACGGCCTCGATTACGACAACGGAATTCGAGCCCGGCTTGAGAAAAGACATTCCCGAAGCCCTCGACAAGCTTGCGCCCAAGAACCACCGCTACCATCACGATGATACGTGGCACGACGGCAACGGGCATTCGCATGTTCGTGCTGCAATGATGGGCTGCTCGATCACCATCCCTTTTGTGAATGGAACACTGATGCTCGGAACGTGGCAGCAAATTGTTCTCATCGATCACGACAACAGGCCGCGGGAGCGAACAATCGTCGTTCAGGCAATCGGACACTAACTTACTCGGGTAACTCTCCGTAGTCCAACTCCGAGCCGAAGAGGCTGTGCGGTATCAGAAAGACAATCAACGTTATCATCGCCGCCGCAAACACCCATGTCTTTGGTTGTTTGGATTTGAAGAGCGCAATTGCAGCAACAATCCACGCAACAAAAGCAATCAGAGTCTTGTTGTCGGTCAGATCAGTCCCGAAGGGAATGCCCGTCCAATATTCGCCGAAAGCGTACTTCTGAACAATCGGGCCGAGTATCATCCCCCCGACCGTCATCAGGCCGAGCGTCCAGAACGTAAGTCCCTTCAGGCTTGGCTTGCTGCTGAAGAATTCAATGCCTGCCCGGTTTGAAAACAGCATCGCTGCAAACATTGCTATCACGTGAGGAATGAGCGCACCCCCCGGCACATCCCCCTTGAAGCGAATTATTACAGTGCCGGACGAGGGGATCTGTGCGTGTGCCGAACCCTTCGTCAGATGCAGCTTGTATTCGAGTTTGCCTGCCGGAGGCTGGTGCGGAAGTTCTGCCACGAGTTCATTCGCCGTTCTTGTCATCGGCACCTCGGTCCATTCGTCCTTCGTTTTGAACCGCTTCCACTGCAACACTCCGGCTATTGATTCATCCGGCACAGGGATACTCACGAGGGCGTTGCCATCCCCGCCGTGACTCCGTAGCAAGTCGTATGTAACTGTGCGGCCGTCAATAACAACCTTTCCCGAAAGTGGATACGTCGGGCCGGTTGTCCGCTGGTAGTATGCGGCCGCGAGGGTTATGACTAACGATATGATCCAGAACAGTAGCGAGCGTGACATAAGAAACTGTGTTTTTTTTTGTTATCAGAATGCGGGATTGATTCATCTCTTAAAGAAAGGTAAGAAAAACCTGATTGGGGAGGAAGGGGAGATTGATCGGGGCAACTCCATTGACTGATGCGAAGAGCCCGAGGATTCTCCGCCAAAGGTCGACGACTCGACTCGTCGAGCGGATGAGCCTCCGGCTCAGAACCTCGAACCTGTGGTGGGGAAAATTCTATAAACTTATCTGGAAGGTGCGGAGAGCCGAGGATTCGAACCTCGAAGCCCTTGCGGGCGCCAGTTTTCAAGACTGGTGCAATAGCCGTTCTGCCAGCTCTCCAAAAATCTGAACCAAATCTACTCAATTGGGAGGCTCGTTTCAAGAAGAAAATTGTGTTTTGCGTGGCATACGTCACGAACATCGTTTGTGGATTTCGTACGTTTGGTCTGACTCTTTCATCCCTCGTTGTACAAAGGTTCAATGCAGGCCTTCGATTTCTGCTGAACACAGAGAGAGCCGTTCCGGCAAAAAAAAAGACTTCAGGTTCTTTAAAATAGGGAGAATGCAAGTTTCCTTCTGTGCTTCGCCGCGCGCAACACGAGTTTCGACGATCCTCCGCAAGAAGGCAAGTTTGTATTCTCCCGACCCATTTCATACCCGCTTCCAAGAAGTTCTTCCGCCAAAATAATCACAGATCTCACCACCTGTATACGATGTCCGCTCACTCTCACTTGATGCATGTCAAGTAATGCTATGGTTTTTGCCGATATATTGATGATAGGGGCTCGTCTCATCACGTAATCGCGAAACAAAGGACATGAATATTCAATCTCCCCTGCCATTAGTCAGTATCGGACTGCCGGTGCATAACGGGGAGCGGTTTCTTGCATCCGCTATCGAGTCTATTCTCTCCCAAACCTATTCCCACCTTGAATTGATTATCTCCGACAATGCGTCGACGGATGGTACGCAGGCAATTTGCAGGGCATTTGCAGCTTTGGATAACCGCGTACACTATGTTCGGAACAAAACAAACGTCGGCGCGGCGAGAAACTACAACGCAACAATCGAGCGCGCAACGGGAACGTACTTCAAGTGGGCGGCGCACGACGATCTCTGCAAGCCAACGCTCATTCAACGGTGTGTTGACCTTCTCGAAACACATCCCGAAGTAGTGCTGGCGTATGCGAAAACGACCATCATCGATGAATCCGGTAAAGTGATTAATGATCGATTTGAAGATCTATACAATCTTCGCTGGAAGAGAGCCTCGCGACGCTACAAAGCATTTACGAAAACTCCGTTGGATTGCAATCCCGTGTTCGGGGTTATGCGGTTGAGCGCCCTGAGAAAAACTCCGGGCATCGGCCCGTACGAATCGTCGGACCGGGTGTTGTTAGGCGAACTCGCATTGTTGGGCGAGATTGCAGAAGTACCCGAACGGCTCTTCCTCCGGCGCTATCATTCGGATGTCTCGACTTTTGCCTGCAAATCAAAAAAGGAAATTGCCGCGTGGTTTGACCCCGAATCTAAAGGACGGTTCACAAGGCTGCGTCGATTCCGCGAGTACATCCGGTCCCTCTATCGAGTACCGCTTTCAATCGGGGAACGGTTTGTGTGCCTTGCGTATCTGATTCTGTTTTATGCACGGACTTACACACAACCTGCCCGGTGGGGCCGGATCGTGAGACAAGAGAATGCAAAATTCTCCCTTGCAACATATCTGCAGCACAATCCCGCAAAAACCGTGCATGAAAAAGAGGAAATCTATTGAAAGTGGGAATCCTCGCAGGCGGAGTCGGGAGCAGGCTTGCCGAAGAAACCGAAATAAAGCCCAAACCGATGGTGGAAATTGGCGGCAGGCCGATTCTGTGGCACATCATGATGCATTACTCGTACTACGGTTTCAATGACTTCGTCATTGCTGTCGGTTACAAAGGCGAGCAGATCAAGAAATATGTTGTTGACTACTCATCTCTCACCGGAAACTTGAAAGTGAGTGTCCGAACACGGCACGTTGAGACGAGCGGGGGGTATCGGCCCGACTGGAACGTCGACCTCGTTGACACAGGAATCGCTACGCTGACCGGCGGACGGATTAAACGTCTGGCACCGTACTTCGACAACGAAACATTCATGCTGACGTGGGGCGATGGAGTCTCCGACGTGAATCTGAACAAGCTCATCGATTTTCACAAGAGTCACGGAAAACTCGCAACGCTGACTGCCGTCCGACCCCCTGCGCGGTTTGGCCATCTTCAGTTCGAGGGCAACCGGGTTTCCTCGTTCGAGGAAAAGCCGCAAACATCCGAAGGTTGGATCAACGGCGCCTTCTTCGTCCTTGAGCCCGGCATCTTCGACTATATTGACGGAGACGATACTCAATGGGAAGGCGAACCGATGAAACGCCTCGCTGCCGACGGGCAACTCATGGCCTACAAACACGAATCGTTCTGGCAGTGCATGGATACACTGCGCGACAAGCGAATGCTGGATGAACTCTGGCGCCGTAACCAAGCCCCATGGAAGATCTGGAATGATTAGAGGGCACTGTTGATGCGGGTATTAGTAACAGGACATCTCGGTTACATCGGAACAGTACTCGTTCCGAAGCTCCTTGAGCAGGGACATGAAGTTGTCGGCCTTGACAGCAACCTGTTCAGGCGTTGCACGTTCTGTGAGGGAATTCGTGACATTCCGGAATTGCTGAAGGATGTGCGAGATATTCAACCGGAAAATCTCGACGGATTTGATGCAGTCATACATCTTGCAGCTCTCTCGAACGATCCGTTGGGAGATTTGAATCCCGAACTGACGCTCGACATTAATTATCGGGCTTCGGTTCGTCTTGCAGAGATGGCAAAAGAAGCTGGCGTGAAGCGTTTCATCTTCTCATCATCGTGCAGCAACTACGGAGCAAGCGACGGGCATTTGCTCGACGAGACATCTCCCGCAAATCCTGTTACTCCCTACGGCCGTTCGAAGGTTCTCGTCGAGCATGATGTCTCTCAACTTGCCGACGCCGCATTCAGCCCGACGTTTCTCCGCAATGCAACAGCCTACGGAATCTCGCCCCGCCTGCGGTTTGATCTCGTTCTGAACAACCTTGTTGCCTGGGCATTCACAACCGGAAAAGTCCTCATCAAAAGCGATGGCACACCGTGGCGCCCGATCATTCACGTTGAGGATATTGCAAGAGCATTTGTCGCCGTGTTGCAAGCCCCTGCGGATGTTGTTCACAATCAGGCGTTTAATATCTGCTGTACTGAAGAGAATTACCATGTAAGCGAGCTGGCTGAGATTGTACGTGAGATTGTTCCGAACTGTGAGATTGAATATGCGTCGGGTGGCGGGCCGGACTTACGCAACTACCGCGTTGACGGAACCAAGATCAAGAATGCAATTCCCGCATTCACTCCATTATGGGATGCACGCAAAGGCGTTGAACAACTTTACAGCACATACAAGAACATAGGATTGGAACTTGAGGATTTTGAAGGCCCGAGATTCAAGCGAATCGATCATATTCATTATCTCATCAAAACAGGGATGTTGGACGAAACGCTGAGATGGAATCATGAACAGCTTGTCACAATCTGAGATGATGATACACGACTTAACAGGCTGTCTTTCGTGCGGCCATGGAAATCTGCAACCGATCATCAACTTTGGCGAAACCCCGCTGGCCGATGCTCTGATACGCGAGGAAGATCTGGATAAGCAGGAAATTTTGGCGAAACTTGAGCTTGTGTTTTGCCCGGCATGTTCCCTCGTCCAGATAAACCAGGTAGTCTCGCCTGAAGTTCTTTTTTGTCGAGATTATCCTTACTACTCGTCGGTTTCCCCATCGTTGATGAAGCATTTTCGAGATAGCGCATACCGCATCATTGCATCACGCAATCTCAATTCAAACAGCCTCGTCATCGAAGCAGCCAGCAACGACGGATACATGCTAAGGACATTTTCGGATGCCGGAATTCAGGTAATCGGTATCGACCCTGCGGAAGGTCCTGCAACAATAGCCCAACGTAGAGGCATTTATACACTCAACACGTTCTTCTGCCGCGCTCTTGCACAAGAATTTGCTCGATACGGCAAGCGTGCGGATGTCTTTCTGGCAAATAACGTTCTGGCACATGTCCCGGAGTTGAATGATTTCGTTGAGGGAATTCGGATCGTTCTTAAGGATACAGGAATTGCGGTGATCGAAGTCCCCTACGTTGTCGATCTCGTTGATCATGTGGAATTCGATACAATCTACCATCAACATCTCTGCTATTTTTCGGTAACGGCGCTCGACAACCTGTTCCGGCGCCATTCGCTTTTCCTCAATCACGTAGAGCGCACGACAATTCATGGCGGCTCGTTGAGGCTTTTTGTAGAATTGCGGGAGAATGTAGGCCCATCGGTTTCCGATGTGCTTGCGTCCGAGCGTGAGCGAAAAGTGAGCGGTATTGAGTTCTATCAGGATTTCGCGGCAAAGGTGCAGAATGTCCGTGACGAACTCCGGGAAATGCTTACAACACTCAAGTCTGCCGGACACAGTATAGCAGGATACGGGGCCGCCGCAAAAGCGACTACCATGATGGCTTACGTAGGCATTGACAGGTCACATCTCGATTTCATTGCCGACCTGAGCCCTGCCAAGCACTTCAAGTACATGGGCGGGAACAGGATTCCGATTGTGCCGCCATCGGAGATCATGGAAAGAATGCCGGACTACGTTCTTATTCTGGCATGGAATTTCGGAAGAGAGATCATGCAGCAACTGCGCAAGTATGCAGAACAAGGCGGAAAGTTCATCATTCCCCTTCCCGAACCGACCGTAGTTGAGTATGATGAGATGACTAAGGATTTTGCATTACTGGCCGATAACCGAACATAGGGGGGGGTACTTGGAAACCACCACATTTACATCTAATTCGTAACCTGGGGGACAATATATGAAACAAGGAGTACTTCTGTCGTTGGCGTTACTTGCTGTGCTTGTGATGGCATTCACTCACCCGGCACAGGGACAGGGAATTCGATCGAGCGAGTTTGACGGAGCCGTTCCGGACACATTCTGGACATTCGTCGATCCGCGGGGTGGCTGTACACTGACGATGACCGGAACACATGCGAACATCAGCATCCCTGCAGGGCTTTCACGAGATCCCGTCTCTTATGGTCAAGGAGGAAACAGGGCTCCCAGGCTTGTCCAACGGGTCGGGCCTCCCGGTTCGGATGTAGGCGATTTCGGGCTCATCGCAAAGTTTGATGGCGTTCAAACTCGTCAATACCAGATTCAAGGCATCCTTGCGATTCAGGACGAATACAATTATGTCCGGTCCGAGTTCTTTAGCGACACTTCCGGCATCAACGCATTACTCTTCACGTTTGATAACGACGGTCAGTACGTTGCACAAAAAAGGCATTTGTTGCCCGATCTTCCGAGCGGTTGTGTTCCTCTCCTTCTCCGCCTCGATCGCTGGGAGAATATCTTCACGCAATACTACTCCACCGATGGTGGCGGAAGTTGGATTCGAGTCGATTCGGTTATGCACACAATCAACGTCGATTCGATTGCTGTGTATGCTGCAAGTTCCGACTCTGTTCAAGTGCCTCGCGACCCCGACATTCACGCCCCGGCATTCGAAGGATTCGTCGACTATTTGAGATTTGTCCCCATTCTTCCCGTTCAATTGGCAAGCTTCACGGCTACAGCTCAGGGCCTTGATAATGTCGTCCTCAACTGGATGACGATTTCCGAAACGAATAACTACGGATTCAATGTTCAGAAGGCTCTCGACGCCCCGACAGGTTTCCAAACAGTGCCGAACAGCTTCGTGCCGGGTCATGGTACAACGCTTGAACCGCGACACTACACGTACACCGACAGGGGCGTATCCGCAGGTAACTGGTACTACAGGTTGCAACAAATCGACTTGAACGGAACGATCCATTATTCGGAACCGGTTCACACAAATCTGCTGACAGGCGTCGGCGAGCCTCAGCTCCAGCCGACACGACTTGCGCTCGGGCAGAACTATCCGAACCCGTTCAACCCGTCAACGGCAATAGCCTATGAAGTGCCGCAGGAGGGTCGTGTTACACTTGAAGTGTTCAACCTGATCGGTCAGAAGGTAGCAACCGTCCTCGATGAAGTGAAGCCGGCGGGTTTCTACTCGCTTGAGTTCGGCGCCACGCAACTGACAAGCGGCGTGTATATGTACAAGCTCACGGCAGGAAACTCCTCTATCGTGAGGAAAATGGTTTTGTTGAAATAAGGACATTTGTCCTGCTCGCGTAGATTCATTTGCGGCTTGCCCCGTTCACTCAACGGGGCAGCCTGCTTTTTTGGACTCGACACGGGACCCGAAGAAATTGCTCTGCGATGATTGATTTTCTGAAGACGAGATCGTACATGAAAGGAATTCTTGCCGCCTCATGCCTTTTGTTTGCGACAGGCATCGCATCTGCATCGGGTCCGACAATCACAATTTGGTCGGGACTGAATCAATCATTCGGGCAGATCGGAAATCCGCAAGCCGCCATAAACATACTCGGAAATGTCACCGACGCGAATGGTGTAACGGATCTCTCCTACACACTGAATGGCGGATCATCTGTTCAGCTCTCACAAGGGCCGGATACGCGAAGGCTTCTCGCCGCCGGCGACTTCAATATCGACATCAACATAAGCCTGTTGAACGCCGGCTCAAACACTATTGTCATTACTGCTCGTAACGGCCTCGATCAACTCTCAACCGAAACGGTAAACGTCCAATACACACCAGGCCAGACATGGCCGCTACCCTACACCATCGACTGGAACACAGCAGGGTCAATCGAAAACGTCGCGCAAATCGTTGACGGGCATTGGACTCTTGACAGCGGAAGAATCTACAGCACGTACTTGGGCTACGACCGGCTGGTAGCAATCGGCGACACAGCGTGGACAGACTATGAAGTGACCGTTCCGATCACAATCTGCAGCCTCGACTCATCCGGCTTCAACAATGTGAGTCAAACACCGGGAGTCGGGTTGCTTTTCAGGTGGACAGGACATACCGACTATCCGATTTCGGGAATGCAGCCGAAATCCGGCTATCTCCCCCTCGGCGCCATTGGCTGGTACAGTTGGGAGTATATGAACCCCGCAAATGTCAGACTGAATATTGTTGGGAACAACCTTCACGTTCTGCAAACAGACTATAGCGGTTTCCATCTCACATTTGGTGTGTCGTATTATTTCAAGATGAGGGTTGAGACAATTCCGAACGTCGGTGGCCGCTACAGACTGAAGGTGTGGCAGGTCGGAGATGCGGAACCTTTCGAATGGAGGTTGGAAGGACAACAATCCTTAAGCGACCCGCAAAAAGGAAGCGTCCTTCTTCTCTCGCATCACGTCGATGCACGATTCGGCAATGTTGTAATCACGCCGGTACCCGACCCTGTTCCGGTGCAACTATCAAGCTTCACAGCAACATTGCAGGAAGGAAATACTGTTCGACTGAATTGGTCAACGATCTCCGAAACAAACAACTACGGCTTTGAAGTGCAGAAATCCGGCAACGGAACTCCGTTCGCAACACTGCCGAACAGCTTCATTCCCGGCCACGGAACCACACTCGAGCCTCGCTACTACAGCTTCGTTGACTCCTCTACTGCTGCCGGTGATTGGAGCTATCGTCTCAAACAAATCGATCTTGACGGGACGTTTCATTTCACCGATCCTGTTCACATCAGCGTAACAACGGGAGTTGATGAATCACGCAACCCAGGAGAATTCGCTTTGCATCAGAATTATCCGAATCCGTTCAATCCATCTACTATCATTATGTATGATGTTCCAGCGGATAGTCGCGTACGACTGGATGTATTCAACACTCTCGGACAGCATATCGCATTACTTGTTGATGACACGGTTTCCAAGGGTCGCCACACAACAACGTTCGACGCATCTTCTTTAACAACCGGCGTGTACATCTGCCGCCTCACAACATCGCGTTCATCCATCTCCCGGCGGATGATGGTCGTGAAGTAGTTTCTTCAACCTAAAGATCACAAACGGCAGGCGAGCCTGTCGTTTTCTTTTTGTGACGGAAACTACCGTGCATTCTTCGCCAAAATCACTATATTCGGGCACGAATTCATGCACACGGAAGACACCATAGCGCCCTGCCAATGTCCGGCTTGCTTCGCAAACGGAATGCAAGTCTTCTACGAAGCGGCAAACGTACCGGTTCACAGCGTACTTCTAATGCGGTCGCGTGAGGAGGCTCTCGCCTATCCGAAAGGTACGATACGGCTCGGCTTCTGCAATTCGTGCGGGTTCATTTCCAACACATCCTTCGATGCCTCGCTGCATGAATATTCCTCACAGTATGAAGAAACTCAAAGCTACTCTCCCACCTTCAACGAATTTCATACGTCGTTGGCTCAACGACTCATTAACACATACAACCTGCACGGGAAGATTATTATCGAGATCGGCTGCGGCAAGGGCGAGTTCTTGATGATGCTGTGCGAGATGGGAAACAACCGCGGCGTTGGCGTTGACCCTGCTTATGTTCCGGAGCGGAATTCAAGCCCGGCAAAGGATCGTGTTACGTTCATCAACGATTTGTATTCCGAGAAGTACACATATTTGAACGGTGATTTCTTCATCTGCAAAATGACGCTCGAACACATTCATTCCGTGAACGAATTCGTCGGCATGATTCGAAGATCCATCGGAACGCAGAAGGATGCCGTTGTCTTCTTTCAGATTCCCAACGTTGCGTATGTTCTCCGTGACGTTGCCTTCTGGGATATTTACTACGAGCATTGCTCATATTTCAGCGCGGGTTCCGTTACCCGGCTGTTGCGACGATGCGGGTTTGATATTCTCTCACTTTCAACAGCATATAACGATCAGTATCTTACCATCGAGGCAAAACCATCCGCAGGCAGGGTCCAATCTGCGCTTCCGGAAGAAAACGATCTTGACGAAATGCGCAGTCTCCTTCAGCGCTTTACCACTGAATACCCGAAGCGTTTGAAAGTCTGGAACGGGATGTTGCAGGAGATTGTCGATTCGCGAAAGAAGTCTGTCATTTGGGGAGCCGGATCGAAAGGTGTTTCATTTCTGACAAAACTCAACGTGCAGTTCGAAACAATGCCATACGCGGTTGATGTCAATCCGTACAAACGTGGAACATTCATGGCGGGTACCGGCCAGCAAATTGTAGCGCCGGAATTTTTGAGAGAATACCAACCCGACACGATTATCATCATGAACCCGATCTACAAAGACGAAATTCGGGAAACACTCGACACGCTCGGCGTCCGTTCTGAATTGGTGACAATGTGAATCGTAGTCCCGTCATCTTGCCTCAGGCTCCGGAGAATCGGCTGCTCTCCGAACTAAAGGTAAGACATCTTGCCAACGTGTTCATTATTGCCAGCGTGTTTGTCGTGCTGGGAACAACATTGTATCCCTTTGATTTTACCTTTGATGAATTCCAGGAACGGCTCGAACATTTTCTCAACCAGGATTACAGGTATGTTCGCGGCCACAGAAATGATATCATCACAAACATCATTCTCTTCCTTCCTATCGGTTTCAGCTTCGGGATTCTCGCAACGCGCACGATGGCGGGTTTCCTTCGGGGATTGTTCGGAGTGACAGTTGCCGGAGGATTACTGTCCCTCACCGTTGAATTATTGCAATTGTTTCTTCCGTTTCGCTTTTCGTCAATACTAGATATCACTGCCAATGCTGCGGGCTCGGCCTTCGGGTACATTGGCTACAAGATTGTTGCGCGAACTGCCTACCGCTCCCTCACTTCAGCAATTGAAAAAATCAATAAAGGACACAAAGTCGGTTGGTTGGCCGCAATGTACCTCCTGTATGTTGCCTGTTTGCTTTTGGGATCGTGGCCGTTGCAGGTCTCATCGTTCATTGCCGAATTTAATCCTTCATTCCCGTTGCTTGTCGGTAACGAGCCCAGCGGTACGTGTCCGTGGAATGGCTCGATCAACGAGTTGCTTGTTGCGAAATACCCGTTCTCCGTTCAGGGTGTGGAGGAGTATCTGGCCGGACGTGAATTAAATACAGATGATCGGAAGGATGTAATTGCTCACTACACCTTCGAGGGCAACGCGCCGTATCACGACAAATTGAATCTCAACCCGCCGTTGGAATGGAAAGGCAGCCTCTCCGAAGCTACAGACCCGGAGGAAAACGCCCGAATTGTACCCGACAGATGGCTACAGACGAACGATGCCGCATCTGCGCTTTCTTATTCAATAATGCGGACGCTTCGTTACACGGTTTGCTTCACGGTTTCGAGCAAGGATGCGAAGCATCAGCATATTGCGCGCATGATTGCCGTCGCATCCGATCCGTACCGGCAGAATTTTTCCATCGTGCAGATTCGCGATGATCTTGGCATACGCTTCCGTTCAATGACTACAGGCGTCAACGGCACAAATCCACAATTCATGGTTAATGGCGTATTTGCAGATACGATGACGCACCGCATTGTCGTATCTGTCAGCCCAGCTCAGGTTCGAGTGTTCGTTGACAGCCTTGAGAATGCCTACGCAATCGAGCTCGGTCCCGGCTTTGCAATGCTCAACAAGTTCTTCCCGAACAACGGCAAGCTCTCCATTACCTCACCGATGAAAAATTTTCACCGGGTACTTTTTGCCGTCGTGGTGTTTGTTCCCCTCGGATACCTGCTTGCGTTGCTTGTGAACGAGATACAACGGGGAGTCGTTTTCCGGGCCCTCGTTGCCTGCATCGGCATTGCCGTGCCGCCGTACTTGCTTGAGCGGATGCTTTGTTATATGGTTGGGAGAGAAATCAGTTGGGCGAATCTTGCAATCGGGCTTGCGTTGATATTCGGGACTCTCCTCATTACACTCAGTTCAAAACTCTACAGCGTGAAATCGGCTGCAGCCATCAAAGAACCGCGATGACACCTTCCCTGAACGCCTGCCCTGTGTGCGGAGAGAACAGCATTGAGATGTTCTTTGAAATGCAGAACATTCCCGTCCACTGCAATGTCTTGCACAACTCACGGGAGTCTGCAACAGGCATTCGCAAAGGCGATCTGCAACTCGGGTTCTGCAGGGTGTGTGGACACATCTACAACTATGCTTTTGAGAAGTCACTCGTTACCTACACTCAGGCATACGAAAACTCCCTCCACTTCTCCCCCCGTTTCCAACGTTACGCGGAAGAGTTGTCAAACGATCTGATCGACAGATACAATTTGCACAACAAAACAATCATCGAGATCGGTTGCGGCAAGGGAGATTTCTTGAAGATGATGTGTGAGATTGGCGGCAACCAAGGCATCGGATTTGACGAGAGTTTCCAGCCGGATTTGATTGAAGAGAAAAGTGAACTTGTCACTGTCATTCAGGACTTCTATTCCGACAAATATCTCAAGTACAAACCGGATTTTGTCTGCTGCCGTCACGTACTTGAACACATTCCGTTGCCAGCAGCGTTTCTGAAAAATATTCACAAGCTGATACCGCCCGAATGCTCGCTCTACTTTGAAGTCCCGAATACGCTCTTCACCCTGAAAGATCTCTCCATTTGGGATTTGATCTACGAACACTGTTCGTACTTCACGCCGCAATCGCTGGAATACCTCTTTACCTCGTGTGGTTTCGAAGTAATGAGATTGGAAGAGAAATACAACCGACAATTCCTCGGCATCGAGGCCAAAGCTGTAAGGCGGATCTCCCGATTCGCCAACTCAAGAGATACCGCAACGCTCTCTCAGCTCGTAACATCCTTCTCCGATAACTACAAAAGAAAGATTCAAGAATGGTCGCAGCGCATACAGGAATGGAAACAAAAACGCATCGTTGTTTGGGGCAGCGGTTCGAAAGGCGTTACGTTCCTCAACGTGCTGCATCCCGACGCTGAATATGTTGTTGATGTGAATACGCGCAAGCAGGGAATGTTCGTCGCCGGAACAGGCCAGCGCATTGTTGCGCCGGACTTCCTGATTGAATACAAACCCGACGTCGTCATCGTCATGAACTCGATTTACCAAGAGGAGATTGCGGGGCAACTCCGGCAGATGGGAACAAGAGCAACGATTGTTGTTGCCTGATTTTCGTCTTATTATCCACTAAGGGCACGAAGAACACGAATGAGAAAACGGAGAACTCTTCGTGGCCTCCGTGCCCTTAGTGGATGAACATTCTTTCCCTACCTCCTTAGCACTTTGAACGCGATTCCCCGACCTAATCCTGTACCATAGGCGAGACTACTCCACAAAGCAGCGGCGTTCTCAATAAGCTGTTCCTTGTCCATCCCGCCGATATCATATACTACAAAGCCGCATTCTTCGGCAAGACGTTGTGTGACGGATTTGTCCGCGGCGTAGTTGCCGCAAAGAATCATATCCGCCGCGACGTTGCCGTACATTGGGTTCTCGATGTTCTCGGCACCGATCCAATTGAAGCACTTTACAATATGATCGTTACCGGAGGCGGCAACAATTGCTTCGCTCGTTCTCGTGTAAGGCTCCGGCTTACGGAAAACGGCGTTCATTGCATCAATGATGATTCTTCCCTTGATATCGCCAAGTTCCTGCACCGCGTTGAATGCAGCGGAAGCCGGCACCGAAATGAGAATTGCCTCGGCGTGTTGCGCCGCCTCCCGAGGCGAGTGTGCTGTTATGCGCTCAGGAGAAGTACGCATTAGTGCGACAATTTTCTCCTCTGCCGGATTCCTTGTCCCGACGAGAATGCGATGCCCCTTCGCCGCCCACACGCGGGCCAGCCTGCCGCCGATGTTCCCTGCACCAACAACTGCAATGTTCATACGTATTCCTTCGCGTATACTTCGTGAATCAGTTCTTTGTCAGCGCCTTCAGCACAAGTCTTGCTGCTTCGGTGCCGGAATTCTGCTGCTGCCCCGTAATCAGATTTCCATCTGCAATAGCAAACGGGGTGAACGCCGGCTTCACGAGAAAATTCGTCTTCTTCATCTTACGCGCTTCCTCTTCTATCCAAAACGGCTGAATGCGCTTGCCGACAAAGTTATCCGCGAACTGCTCTTCTGCATCGGCAAAACCAGTCCACTTCTTTCCTTCAACAAGATATTTGCCGTTGGGCAGCTTCGCATCCAGCAAGATGCAGGTCGAGTGACACACCAACGCCGTCGGTTTCCCCGTGAGATAGAAATTCACGACAAAATCCATCAGTTGTTTGTTGCCCCGGAATGTGTACATCGGGCTCTGTCCGCCGACGAGAAATATTGCCTTGTATTCAGCCGGATTGACATCAGCGAGCTTTCTCGTGCTGGCAATCATTTCCATATGCTTTATTGAGTTCAGCCAGCCAAGCGAGAGCAAGTCGTCTGCAGAGTAGCCGCTCGGGTCGGTGGGATTGCTGTATCCGTCGAATTCGAGCTTACCGCCGTCGGGACTCACGATCTCAACTTCGTAACCGGCGTGCGTGAACTCCCAATACGGGTGCGTCAGTTCCGCCGCCCAACAGCCGATAGGCCAACCGGTGGTTTCCGACACCGACGGATTGGCGGCAATCATCAGGATCTTTCCGTTCGACGCTCCGCCGTGTTGGGCTTCGGCCAGGAATGTTGTGAGAGAAATAAGGAACGCAACGATGAACGTTCTCATGATACCTCCTGTATTTATATTGAGAGTTGATTCAGTTTTGTCTAAATTTATGCAGTTGCATCGCGCAGCACAAGAACGCACGGTTTAGTCAGATACTTCCCTGCAGGTGAGTATTGCGGTGTGCGGCGCAAAAAGTCCGAAACTCATCTCAAAAAAATCAACCCGAATCCAACATGCCGGAGTTCAAACACAACGGAAAATCATACAACAACGGTGTTGAACTTGCCCTTGATCTTATTGGTGGAAAGTGGAAAATGCCGATTCTCTGGCGGATCAAAGAGAAACCGAAACGCTACGGGGAGATCAAGCGATCTCTGCCGCGGACTTCCCACAAGATGCTTGCGCAGCAATTGCAGGAATTGGAGAAGGAAGGGTTCATCAAGAGGAAAGTGTTTCCGACTGTTCCTCCCGCCGTTGAGTATTCGATTACCGCGAAAGGGCAGCAGACTATTCCCGTGATTGAAGCACTGCGTGATTTCGGGGAAAAGATACGCAAGGGAGGCAATCGAAAAGGTACGGATGAGAAGAAGACATGAACCAACGCATCGTCATCATCACCGGGGCGAACTCGGGAATCGGCAAAGTAGCGGCGACAAAGTTCGCAGCCGAGGGTCATCACGTTGTTATGGCGTGCCGCAATCTTGAACGAAGCCGGAAGGCGCTGGACGACATCCGCCTACAGACAGAGTCCGATCAAGTCGAACTGATGCAAGTGGATGTTTCTTCATTTGCTTCCATTCGCCGGTTCTGTCCGGAGTTTCGGGAGAAGCATGCCAGGCTGGATATCCTGATTCACAACGCAGCGTATTTTGAGTACGGAAAGAAAGAATATCAACTCAGCCCGGACGGCATCGAACTGACATTCGCAACCAACGCATTCGGCCCGTTTCTGATGACGCATCTTCTGAGAGATAGTCTGAAGAAATCGGATGACGCGAGAATCCTGAACGCCTGCACAGATAACGTGATGCACTTTCTCGATCCGAAGCGGAAGATCGAGTTCGACAATCTCAGGGGCGAACATAGAGACAACAGACCGTACAGTGTCTATAAAATGTACGGCGATTCGAAAATGGCCCTGCTGCTGCTGACATTCAAACTGGCCGAGGAATACCGTACCGACGGGATCAAAATCAACGCAATTATCATTCCCGGCGTGAAACTCTCGACGGAAACACGAAAGAAACTCAGCTTCCGCTACCGTTTTATCGCCACTATAATGAACCCGTTCTGGCTGCCGGTTAAAGTTATGGCAAACAACTATGTTCATATCTGCACAGATGACGGGTTCCGCTCTGTTACCGGACAGGCAATCGGCAAGAAGAACAGCATCCTCCCTCCAGCCCGACAGCAAAGCGCTTCCGACAAAATCCGTGAATTCATAACGTTCGGATATGTGCCGAAGTACGCACACGATCCCGGGAATGTTGAGACGATATGGAAGATGGCGACGGAATTGATCGATAAACCGACTTGACAATCTTCTCTAAAAGCATGAAGAACCCCTTCAACAACTCGACACGTTCATTGCGCTTCGATCGCAACGAACTCTCGGGAAGCTTCGGCGATATCGGAACGGACTTTCCGCTCATTGCGGGAATGATCATCGCCTGCGGACTCGATACAGCCAGCACACTGGTGATGTTCGGCGTAATGCAAATTGCCACAGGGCTTCTCTACGGACTGCCGATGCCCGTGCAACCGCTGAAGGCAATGGCAGTGTTGATGATCGCCCAGAAGTTGGATGGCAGTATTCTGTACGGCGGCGGACTTGCCATCGGTATTATGATGATGTTGTTGACTGTGACAGGCCTTTTGGAATGGCTGGCGAAGTTGATTCCCAAAACCGTTGTTCGGGGTATTCAATTCGGCCTCGGCCTGTCTCTCGCTTCGCTTGCCCTTAAGAATTACATCGTTGCGGATGCCACAGCAGGCTACATCCTGGCGGCGGTCGGCTTCATCATTTCTCTCTTCTTGATCGGAAACAGAAAATATCCGGCTGCGTTGTTCATCATTTTGATGGGCTTTGCGTACGCGTTCTTCTTCACCATCGACTTCCCGGCTATTGCCGGTGGCATCGGGCTTGCATTGCCGGAAATACATACTCCGACAATGAGTGACATTCTTCAAGGATTTCTGTTGCTTGCGCTTCCGCAACTTCCGCTTTCACTTTCGAATTCCGTCATAGCAACACGGCAAACCGTTGCCGATTTCTTTCCTGAACGGCCGCTGACCATCAAGAAAATCGGTTTGACGTATTCGACGATGAATCTCGTTCTCCCCTTCTTCGGCGGTATCCCGAACTGTCACGGCGCCGGCGGATTGGCAGGCCACTATACATTCGGCGCGAGAACAGGCGGCTCGGTGATCATCTACGGTTCGCTGTATCTTGTTCTCGGACTTTTCTTCAGCGATAGTTTTACCGAAGTGCTGAAAGCGTTTCCGCTACCAATTCTCGGTGTAATTCTTCTGTTTGAAAGTCTCTCATTGATGGTATTGATGAAGGATATAGCGGCCTCGAAATCCGACCTCTTTATTGGTCTGCTCGTGGCTCTTGCAGCTTTCGGCTTGCCGCACGGATATGTGATCGGGCTTGTCATGGGAACGGCCGTGTGGTATTTAGTACGGAAAGGAATTCTTTGGAAAGAATGAAAGGCCGAAGGTGTGGAAGTGAATTGTTTTCGAATTCAAAAATGGGTAACCTTTAGCGCAAACATCCGGAAGGAAGCCAAAATGCAGAAGATCCATCAATTCACTGCTGTTATCGAGCGGGAAGACAACATGTACGTTGCACTCTGCCCGGAACTTGACATCGCCAGTCAGGGGGATACAGTAGAAGAGGCCCGCGGCAACCTTAAAGAGGCTATTGAGTTGTTTTTTGAGACGGCATCCCGGGAGGAAATCCGGGAACGTCTGCACGACGAGGTTTTCGTCACTCGTCTTGAGGTCGTCGTTGGGTAGGCTGCATAGATTGTCGGGCAAGATGTTTGCATGATATTGGCCCGACACGGCTTTGAGAACGTGAGACAACGAGGAAGCCATATTATCATGCAGAAGAAGACACCTGCCTCAACGATAGCAGTGCCTGTCCCCAATCATAAAGAACTCAAATTTGGGACCTTGCGGTCGATTATCAGGCAATCGCAGGTTCCGTCGGCAGAATTTGAGGCATGACTTGTCACCTCTTTCTTCCATCCATCATCTATGTTTCAATTGAAGAGATTCTTCGCGAGTGCGCTCCTCATCTGCTCCTTCGGAAGATCAGGAAATGCTCAAGAGTTTACATCGTCAATCGACAGGCAGTGGAGCGTAAAGCAACTCGTCGAACATCACATCGCAACCAAAAAGAATCTCGCCGTTCAGGATGTGTACAAGATGCTCTATCATGCACACTTCGGAGTCGAGCATCTTCTCACGGATACGGCAGGCGTCCGTTCGTACCTTCTGCGGGAATTGGCCTCAATGCCTGCAACGCCGGAGAACGAGCCCCTTGTTGAACGGATCTCGACGACCAACACAATGGTGCGCATCAATCTCCGCCCCTTCAAAGCGCAGAATCTCGACCCTGAAGCGCTCTTGCAGGCAATGTTTGCTTCAGCGGCTGAAACGAAACCCGATACATTCCAGTTTGGGCGGGAATGGAATATGTTCGTTGACCTTGTGCGATACGGTTTCCTCCACTTTCCGATGAACGAGGTGAATGAATTCAACCGCCTGATCGAGGGAAAGGGGATCGTCCCCGTCCATCACAGCGAGGCATACAAGGAGGCAAATCACCCGGCCTACAGGGTTGTACAACGCGGTGTGTTTGAGCGGCTCTTCAGCAGGTAACCAAGCCGCAAAGGTTATTATTGCATCTCTCTTTTGTCCTCTGTAATTTTGATTATGAAACGGTTCTTGACATCCGTTCTCCTTCTCTCCTCATCAAGCCTTTTGGCGGGCAGCAAAACTGACGCCCGCCTTGCAGAAGTTCTTCAATTTCTTCAACCAAACGAACCGATTGTTGCGTGGGTTTTCTTCACGGACAAAGGTTCACAGGAAACTTACAAATCCGCTGTTCCCCGTTCGGTTGTTTCTCCCCGATCCTTTTTGAGAAGATTGAAGGCCCGCCCGGCAGAATCGGCAGTTGACTACACAGACCTTCCGGTCGAGCAGCGCTATGTTGAACAACTGGCTTCTCATGTCATTTCAATTCGTCAGACCTCAAAGTGGTTCAACGGCGCAAGCGTACGAGCAACGAAGGAACAGCTTGCCCAAATTGAAACTCTTCCCTTCGTTCGGAGTATAGAGCTGCTTGCACGGTTCAAAAGGGATCGCATTGAAGAACAGCCGGAAATATCAACTCCACTATCAACCCAAAAATCAGCGTTGGGTTCGGTAACGAATTTTGACTACGGATTGTCGTTCGGCCAGTTGAATCAGATTAATGTCCCGGCTGTTCACAACATGGGTAACTACGGGCAGGGAGTCATCATCGGTTCGTTCGACAACGGGTTCCGTCTTTTGAATCACGAGGCGTTCGATACGCTGCGCACACGCATAGTCGCCACCTACGATTTTGTTGACAATAAAGAGAGTGTCGTTCCGAACAATCCCGATCCGTCATTCGGCTCTCACGGCATTGTGACACTTTCGGCACTTGCCGGGTTCAAACCGGGCGAGTTGATCGGGCCAGCGTTCGGGGCAAGCTTCATTCTCGCCCGCACGGAAAACGACAGCAGCGAAACGCCGATCGAAGAAGACTACTGGGTTGCCGCAATCGAGTGGGCGGATAGTATCGGCGTGGACGTCACATCGACTTCGCTCGGATATCTCACTTACGATCCGCCCTATACAAGCTGGACGTGGGAAGATATGGATGGCAACACGACGGTGATTACTCGTGCCGCCGACATGGCTGTGAGCAAGGGCATCGTCGTGTGCAACTCGGCGGGAAACAACGGATTCAATGCATCGCGCAATACGTTGAACGCCCCCGCAGATGGCGACAGCGTGCTTTCGATTGGAGCAGTAAACTCCGACGGAAGCCGCACGAGCTTTAGCTCCGTCGGGCCGACGACCAGCAATCCTCCCCGCATCAAACCTGATGTCATGGCGCAGGGCTCCAACGTGCGATGCGCCAGCGCCACCGACCCGACTACATATATTTACTCAGGCGGCACTTCGCTCTCGTGTCCGCTTGCAGCCGGCGTCGCCGCGCTGTTGATTCGTGCAAAGCCGACTGCAGGCCCGCTCGAAATCATGAACGCAATGAAGGAAACCGCCAGCAACGCAAGCTCCCCGAACAATGAGATGGGCTGGGGAATTCTGAATGCCCTTCGGGCAGTCACCGGCGTCAGTGGTTCCGGCAACGTGCCCGGAACGTTTGCGTTGTATCAGAACTATCCCAATCCGTTCAATTCGGGAACAACAATCAAGTATGAAGTGGGAGAATCGAGCCGCGTCACGCTGACCGTGTACAACCTTCTCGGTCAGCAGATCAAATCCCTGGTAAACAACACTCAAACGGAAGGCGTGAAGGCGGCGTTCTGGGACGGAACAAACAATAACGGTATTACCGCAGCAACCGGAACGTACTTCTACAGGCTCACGGCAACTTCGCCTTCAGGAAGAACCTACGTTGAAACACGTAACCTTGTTTTGCTCAGATGATTTTTTCAGCAATTCAGCAACGCTGCTTCCTTGATTCTCAATTATAGCTTGAGTATACTCAACGCATTCAAAACTCTCTCATCCATTTACAAAACAGGAAAGGAGCAATGATGAAGGTTGCTCGCCTATTAGCATCTTTTGTGTGTGTCGTGTTGTTCTCCCTGCCAGGGTTTTCTGCGGACAAAACGGGCCCGAAGCTCACGGCGGCATTCACCGCCCTTAATGATAACGATCAGGTTCTTGCCTGGGTGTTTTTTACGGATAAGGGATCGCGGGAACATCTCCGGTCAGCCGTGCCGCTCGATGTTGTCTCGGCCCGTTCAATTCAGCGTCGCCTGAAAGTCAGGGCTGCGAACAACGTGGTGGATTACACGGATCTTCCCGTTGAGCGGCAATACGTTGAGCAGATAGCTCAACATGTACTTCTGGTCCGGCAGCAATCAAAGTGGTTCAATGGCGTGAGCGTGCTTGCAACAAAGGCACAACTCAGAACCGTTGAAACACTTCCCTTCGTCAGCAGCCTCGAATTGCTGTACCGCGCAAAAACCAACCGTGAACTCGAGCAGGAAATCCCCGATACCGATTCGCCAGAAGGTCATGGCGGTGGAGGCGGAAATCAGATTTACAGCTTCAACTATGGAACGTCCCTCAACCAGAATCAGCAAATTAATGTCCCTGCTTTGCATGACTTGGGGAATTTTGCCCAGGGTGTGATCGTCGGAGTGTTTGATAACGGATTCCGGTTGCTCACGCATCAGGCGTTCGACACGCTGCGCCCGCGTATCATCGCAACATACGATTACGTCGACAAGAAAGTCAGCGTTGTCCCCAATGATCCAAGATCGAACTTCGGCGGACATGGCGTCAACACACTCTCAACAATAGGCGGATTCAGAGAAGGGCAACTTATTGGCCCGGCGTTCGGAGCAACGTATATTCTTGCCAGAACAGAAAATGACAGCAGCGAAACTCCGTTTGAAGAGGACAACTGGGCTGCCGCAATAGAATGGGCGGATAGCCTCGGCGTTGAAGTCACCAGCACGTCACTCGGTTACAACACTTACGATGCGCCATACCCCAGTTGGACATGGCAGGATATGAACGGCAACACAACCGTTATTACCCGCGCCGCGGATATGGCAGTCAGCAAAGGAATTGTCGTGCTGAACTCCGCCGGTAACTCCAGCAGCTCAAGCGTCAACACGCTTGGCGCCCCGGCGGATGGCGACAGCGTTCTTGCAATCGGCGCGGTGACAGCGAGCGGAATCAGGTCGAGCTTCAGTTCGGTGGGGCCGACGACGAGTGTACCGCCGCGCATCAAGCCCGATGTGATGGCTCAAGGGTCGAGCGTCCGGGTTGCAAGCGCAACGAATACGACGGGGTACGGAAGTTCATCAGGAACATCCTTCTCCTGCCCGCTCGCGGCCGGTGTTGCTGCCCTGATCGTAAAGGCCCGCCCGAACGCTACGCCGGTACAAATTGGCGACGCAATGCGTTCGACGGCAAGCAATGCTTCATCTCCCAACAATCTGATGGGCTGGGGGATTGTCAATGCGGTTGCTGCAATCAATGCCCTGCCGCTGACAAGTGTCGACAACCGGGAAGCGCAACCGGAGGGCTTCATGCTGGAACAAAATTATCCGAATCCGTTCAACCCGACAACAACAATCCGCTTCACGCTTCCTGCAAACGGCTTCACAACGCTGAAAGTGTTTGATGTGCTTGGTCGTGAAGTTGCCACGCTTCTGAACAATGACATGCAGGCGGGAAATCACCAGCTTACACTCGATGCGAGCAATTTTTCCACAGGCACATACTTCTACAAGCTACAGTCCGGCAGCAACATTGCTGTTAAGAAACTCATGGTCGTGAAATAACCTTCTGACGAGGTGTCCCGTTTTCGGACGGGACACCCCTTCTTCTAACCAATTCTACTGCTTTTTCTCATACACATCTTCTTTCGCCCCTACGTTTATCAATGGAGGTTTACTATGCGTACATGCTCCTTTGCTTTGACGACTCTTCTTCTTGTCGTTTGTCTGTCTGCGTACAGTCAAACAACATTCACGGATGTGACCACAACTGCGGGAACCGGCTTGGGGGATGGCACTGCACGCGGATTCAGTTGGGTGGATTTTGACAATGACGGCCTGCTCGACCTGTTCATCCCGACAGCGGGAAACGTTCCGAACAAAGTCTACAAAAACAACGGCGACGGCACGTTCTCGGAAATCGCCGCCGCTCTCGGTCTGAACGATATGGTAAACACCATCACCTGTTCGTGGGCTGATTTTGATAATGACGGCGACCTTGATTTGATCACAACCGCAACGGCAGCGGCAACCGTATTATGGCGGAACAATTTCTTTCCCGGCGGGGACACTTCATTCACCAACATTACGGCAAGTTCCGGTATTGCAATGACCGGGGCACAAATGCCTGCATGGACTGATTACAACTTGGATGGATTTCTTGATGTGTATTCTTCCATCTCAAACTCCTCGGTCTCATCAGATGCGTTGTATCGGAACAACGGCAACGCCACATTCACGAATATGGCCGACAGCGCAGGAGTCAATCACCAGGTTTCCGGAATCCTCGAGCAGGCAGTCCATTGGGGAGATTACAATAAGGACGGCTACCCCGATTTGTTCATCGGAAACCTCCAGACGGGCGGACCCAGCTTCTTTCATCATAACAATGGCGACGGCACATTCACGGAAATTGCTGCTTCGCTCGGTTTTCAAGGCGCGGCACGGGGCTCGCAGTGGGTTGATTACAATAATGATGGCTTGTGGGATTATTCAGTTGCAGGATATGCGGGCGGCACGAATGCAGTTCCCGTTAAACTGTACCGCAACAACGGCAACGGAACATTCACGGATGTTGCCGCGCAAGCCGGCATTACAGACGCAGTCATCTCCTGGGGAGTGACATGGGCCGATTTCAATAATGACGGGTATGAAGATTTCTTTGTTGCCGTATCGGGTCAAAGTACATCGTGCCTCCTTTACAAGAACAACGGCGACGGCACGTTCACGAATGTTACATCGCAAGCCGGACTTCCTGCATTTGCCCAACTCAGCGCAGCGTGGGGCGATTATGATAATGACGGCGATATGGACTTGTACACATCGGGTGCAGCCTCGGCGGGCAACCATCTCTTCAGAAATAATTCAGACACGACAAACAAATGGCTCAAGGTGAATCTCGTCGGATCCATCGCCAACAGGTTTGGCGTTGGAGCCCGGATTGAAGTGTATGCCGGCTCGCTTCGTATGATGCGTGAAGTGAACACGGCAATCGGATATCGTTCACAGAATATGTTGACAGCCCACTTCGGACTTGCAGGCAATACGCTCGTTGATTCCATCGTTGTACGATGGCCGAACCGGCAACAAACCGGAACTGTTCTGCGAAATGTCGGTGCCAATCAAGTCCTTGCCCTGACAGAAATCCCCGGCCAGTATGTTGAAGAACTGAACAGCCCGGGAACGTGGCGGCTTGAACAAAATTATCCCAATCCCTTCAATCCCGCAACGGTAATCACGTTTACTGTGCCTGTAGCGGGCAGTGTTCGATTGAGTGTTTTCGACATTCTTGGAAAAGAAGTGGCGGTATTGGTTCATGAAACGAGGGCAGCAGGAACCTATACAGTTTCATGGAACGCGGAACGAATCGGATCAGGCGTGTATTTCTACCGATTGGAGGCTGACGGAATAAGGCTTGCAAGAAAAATGCAATTGCTGAAATAAGAAGTTGACATTGCAGTCTGCAATGTGCATATTCATGTAGTATCCTCTGCCTCTATCGGATAGCCGCGTAGTCGCCTTGGGGACATCGGTCTGGTTTCTCCACTCGGGTCATTATCACAACATCCTTGAGTATTCCATCAGCGTGGAACTTTGCGCAACAGAAGAGCAACGTGTGCAACCCACACTTTGCCTGCTACGGAATCATCATTTCATCTTCACTCTCACAATCACCCTAACCATTCACCAAATCTAAGGAGGCTTCATGTCTCGTAGGTTGCTATTTTCTTGGTGCATCGTTCTCAGCTTTGTTGTACTGGGAACATCGTTCGCGCAGGATTATTCCGCAATGTGGAATAATGCAAAGCGAGCGAAACTCGGTCTTGATGCATCACCAGCCCGTCCGATTCAGTCCGAGGGACAGGCAACAATGAACCCGCTCAGTCCGCCGAACACGCCGGACATCCAGGTGTTCAATCCATCGAACTTCTGGCAGAGCGAAAATTCCATCGGCATTAACTACTCGAATCCGAACCAGTTGATGGTTTCGACCAATGGCCAGATTCCGGGCTCGAATCCGGTTGTTCAACAGCCGTGGGCGTTCAGTACCGATGGCGGTGTAACATGGCCTGCATCAATGCAGAGCGAGAGCATACCGCCGGGCATTGTCGATTGTTTCGGCGATCCGGTCGCATACTTCGACGTAAGTGGCAGGGCATATTACTCCACTCTCGGGTCACCCAGCGGAATCTATTTCGTGACCACGACAAACTTCGGCGCCACTTGGAGCGCCCGCTCGAATGCTGACAACCTTAACAGCACCGGCGACGACAAGCAACATGCGACGGCAGATTTCTCCGGCACATTCCCGAACAACGTGTATACCGCGTGGACGGATTTCAACGTGACCGGTACGCCTATCCAATTTGCGCGTTCAACTAATCAGGGTACGTCATGGTTACCGCGAGTTGCGCTTCCTATTGGCTCGAACCGCGGACAGGGCGTACATATTGCGACCGGCCCGAATGGTGAAGTGTATGTAATGTGGGCTCACTACACAACCGGCACCGCCGAAGTCGGTATCGGCTGGGCAAAATCCACCGATGGCGGCGCAACGTTCACGACGCCCGCAATCGCCTTCCCGATTAATGGCGTGAGAATTTCGAACGGCGGTATCGCTGCAATCAATAACGTGCGTACAGCAAGCTTCCCGTATCATGATGTCGATCGCTCCAACGGCGCCCGTCGCGGATGGGTGTATGTTGTTGTGCCGGAACTTGATGTTGCAAACACCGGGCAGGCGGACATCTATTTCTACCGCTCAACCAATGGCGGAACAACATGGAGTTCGCGCATGAAGGTCAACGGACCCGACGTGCAGGCGGGCAAATGGCAATTCATGCCATCCATTGCAGTTGACCCGACAACAGGCGGCATTTCCATCAGCTACTACAGCATGGATTCCACGGGCAGCAATTTTATGACAAACCGCTATATGGCATACTCAGTCGATGGCGGCGACACGTGGGATAATTTCGTCATCAGTGATGTGCGTGCCTTGTGGGCACCCCAAGGAACGCCCAGTACAAACACAACGTACAATGGCGACTACTACGAAACTGTTGCAATGAACGGTAAAGCCTGGGCAACATGGACCGACCGGCGCCTTGGTGCCTCAGGAACATTCAATAGAGCCTATGTCGGCATCGTCACCTACGCCGAGAACTTCGGATGGGTTCGCGGAACTGTATCGAACCTTAGCGGCGGCACTCCGTTGCAAGGAGTAGCCATTGATTTTGTACAGAACGTTTTGCAGCAAGGAGCAACAACTGCCGCAAACGGCTCATATCTTGCGGGGGCGCAAGTTGATACTCCAGGAACAACGGCAAACCTGACCCTACGGGGACGCAAGTTCGGGTTTGTTGACACCACAGTCGCTGTAACGCTTACACGATTCGACACGTTGACACGCAACTTCTCGATGCGTCCCGCACCGAGCGGAACGCTGAGTGTGCACTCGCGCCACCCCGGCGGAAATCTTCGTTCATACGTGGAAGTGAAGTTCGGGGCACTTGTTGTTGCAAGCGATTCGACAAACGCAACAACCGGATTGTTCTCGACAACTCTCCCGACGGGAACGTACAGCGTCAAGGTGGACGCTCCGCCTCCGTACCGTACTCTCAACTTCCCGAGTGTTGCAATAACACAAGGCGCGACAACGAACGTGGACGCCCTTACACGAGCAGTGTTCGAGTTTACGCCTACGGCGGTTCGCGATACACTCCCCGTTGGCGGCTCCCGAGTCAAGAATTTGACAATTGCGAATACGACACCCGATACCGTACAGTATCGAATTACCGACGACAACGCATTGCGCATTCAAACCCGGACAATCGACTACAGCTTGCCGTCAGTGAAACGGAGTATGGAACTGCAGAACACTTCGGTTACGCCAAAAGGTCAGGCTGATCCGATTTCTCCGGTAACCGATTCTCCCGATGGCCGCGGTGGACCGGATGCTTTCGGATATCAGTGGGTTGATTCCGATGAGCCGGATGGTCCGGTTTTCGACTGGTTCGATATTTCGACAATCGGCACGCAAATCACGGTAATGACTTCGGGAACATTGGATGATGGTTTTGCGACCATTCCGTTCCCGGCATCATTCCCTCTGTATGGCAACACGTATTCTTCAATTAACGTCGGCACGAACGGTTTCGTGAACTTCGGAACCGGATCGACATCGCTTTCCAACGGAGCCATCCCCTCGGTAGCCGCACCCAACAACGCGATCTACGGCTTCTGGGATGACCTTGATTTCCGCACGAGCGGTAAGCTCCTGTACTATCATGATGTCGCAACCGGTCGCTTCATAGTTCAATATGATAAGGCACCACGGTTTGGCTCAGCCTCTGTTGATACGCTGACATTCCAGATTATCATGAAGCCGAGCGGCGAAGTATTGATTCAATTCCTCCGCGTCGTCGGAACTGTACTAAATTCAGGAACAATCGGCGTCGAGAATTCATCAGGAACCGTTGCGCTGCAGGTTGTCAACAACGCAGCGTATGTGCACAACAATCTGGCGATTCGTATTTACCTGCCTGATGCTCCCTGGATTAGTGAGAACCCGTCATTTGGCGCTATTCCACCGAACAGTAACCAGATAATTCAATGTGCGTTCAATGCGACAGGGCTTCTTGCAGGAACGCTCTATAACGCGAACATTTTTGTCGAGGCAACACATCCCGACGTGGCGGTGCCGTTCGTTGTTCCTGCAAGTCTGAAGGTGAACGCGGCAGATTCTGCAGTGATGAACCTCAGCAAAACCAGCATCACCTATCCTGCAACGCAGGTGAACACCAGCCGTGCGGACAGTCTCTATGCACGCAATGGCGGTGCGCTCCCACTGGTCATCAGTTCCATCACCAGCAACAGTGCCCGCTACGTGGTAACGCCGGCAAGCGCGAACGTTTCTCCGGGCGATTCGGTAAAGATCCGGGTTACGTACACGCCAATTGCAGTTGGCACTGATACGGGTCGCGTGATCATTCTGAGCAACTCGCAAGGCACACCGCGACGCGATGTAATGCTGAGCGGATCAGGTATCGGCGCTCCGTCAATCGTCGTGAGTGTTACCACAATTGCAGATACGCTTCAAGTCGGGCAGACAAACACCAAGCAGTTCACGATTACCAACTCCACAGCTCCGCCCGTTTCTCCGTTGTATGTCAGCATTACCGATAGCGGAGCGTGGGTCAATGTGACACCGGCGCTCGATACTCTTGCAGGAAGCCAGACGAAGAACTATGCCACTGCTTTCAATGCAACGGGCCTTACTGTTGGCACCTATACCACAAACATCCGCATTGCGAGCAACGATCCGGCAAACCCGCTGAAGATTGTTGTAGCGACGTTGCGGGTTATCGGTGGACCGGTGATCAGCGTCAGGCCTGATTCAGTGGTTCGCACGCTTGCCGCAGGTGCAAGCGGAACCGACACGCTGACCATTCGCAATACAGGTGTCTCGGCACTCAACTGGTCTATGTCCGAAGCACCGGGTGAGCCGGCTGATATGAGCAACGCCATAAAGAAATACCATGCGGCATTGCCTCCTGTTCCGAAGGGCGTGGACTTCCCCATGACCGACAGCCCTGATACATCGGGCGGCCCGGATGCGTTTGGCTATCGTTGGATTGACAGCGATTCACCGGGAGGACCGACGTTCAGCTGGATTGATATTTCCACGACAGGTGCTTCGCTTGACTCGGCGAGCGACTGGGTCCCGACCGGCACAAACCGGAAGGGCGATGAGGGTTACTTTGCTGTACGAATGCCATTCTCCTTCAACTATTACGGGGTGGCATACGATACACTCTTCATCGGAACGAACGGAAACGTGATGTTCCAGCGCCCGACGGCGGACATCTTCACAAACGCCATCTTCCCGACGGCCGGCGGCCCGATTGATAATCACATCGGAGTCTTCTGGGATGATCTGGAAGTGCGTGCCGGTGCCCGTGTGTATTATGGCGCAAGCGCCGGGAAGTTCGTCGTTCAGTATCAAGGAATGGCGCGCTTTGCAGGCACGGTGCCGAACTACACCTTCCAAGTCATTCTTTCGCCGACTGGCGAGATTCTGACACAATATCTCGCAATGTCAATAAGCGGCGGTGTTCTGAACTCGGCATCTATCGGTATTGAAAATGCCAACGGTACGGTCGGTTTGGGTGTGTTGTTTAATGCAGCTCCCCCCGGCTACATGCACAACAACCTCGCTATTCTCTTCTCACGAGGAGTTTCCTGGCTGGAGGAATCACCCACCAGTGGAGCCATCAATCCGGGCGACAGCGCAAAGGTTGTGTTGACATACAATACCACAGGTTTGACGGCGGGATTGTATCGCGCCATCCTTTCGATCACCAGTAACGACTTCAGCAACAATCCGAAGAACGTGCCGGTACGATTGACGGTAACCGGAGGAGCAACCAGCATTACGGTTACCTCCCCGAACGGCGGCGAGCAATGGAATATCGGACAGGCCTACAGCGTCACGTGGAACCAGAACGGCGTTGATTCGGTAACCATCTCCTACTCCACCACAGGCCGGACCGGAACGTATACCACTATCGCCTCTGTACCTGCACGTCCTGATATGTGGAAACATCCAAAATCATTCGCACGGCCGATGGCGGGCGGTGAGTTTGATGATCCGCTCGGAACCTTCGCTTGGACAATTCCGAATACGCCATCAACAAACTGCTTCGTTCGTATCGTAAGAAAATCAACCGGAACGCCGGGCGACACCAGCGATGCGGCGTTTACGATCCAGACAGCACCGGTACCCGGTGACACAAGCTGGGTTGTACAGCCCAGCGGCTCGACATCAACGTTCTATGCTGTAAAAGCAATCAACAACAATGTTGCCTGGGTTGCCGGAATAGGAGGCGTTGTTCTGCGCACAACAAATGCCGGAGCCAACTGGACACCTGTTGGCGGCGGAGCAATTGGAACTGCCGATATCTACTCGATTGAAGCACTTGACGCAAACACTGCCTTCGTCACCACATCACCCTCTGCGACGTTCATTTATAGAACAACCAACGGCGGCGCAAGCTGGACGCAAGTTTACACACTAGCTGGCGGATTCATCAACGGCATGATCATGGTGAGTCCAACTACCGGCTTCGCAGTCGGAGATCCTGTTGGAGGAAAGTGGACAGTCCTCGCTACGACCGATGGCGGAGCAACGTGGGCAAGAATGCCGACAGAGCCCAATCAAGTCGGCACCGAGGCCGGATGGAACAACTCCTTTGTGATCGCTGGAAACAACGCGTGGTTTGGGACGAATAGCACGAAGGTCTATCGTACAACAGACGTCGGCTTAACCTGGACTTCTTCTGCGACAACCACGCTGAACAGTTACGGCCTGCACTTTAACGACGTCACGAACGGAGCATTAGTAGGCTCTGCTGGTGCGACAAACTACTCCACTAATGGTGGTACATCGTGGGCGGCGGGTGGTGCAGCTGGCACAGGACAAGGTAGTGGCGTATCAGGTGTGAACGGATCCGAATTCTGGGCAACTGTTGGCACCAGCGTCTACTATACCACAAATGGCGGTGTTACATGGTCGAATGCAGCCAAGAACGGATATCCGGGAACAGCTGCATTGTGGGCATTAGACATCACAAGCGCAGCGGGTGGTACCTATGGCTGGGCGGCGGGAGCCACCGGAACAATTGTCCGGTACAGGAGAACTGTCACCGAAGTAGCGAACGGACCCGCTGCCGTTCCGACGGTATATGCGTTGGATCAGAACTTCCCGAATCCATTCAATCCTTCGACAACAATTCGCTTCTCATTGCCTGAGCAGGCAACGGTCAGCTTGAAGATCTTCAACATGCTCGGACAGGAAGTGGCGACATTGGCTGAAGGTGATAGGTCCGCCGCATTCCATGAGGTTGTGTGGAATGGACGCAACAGCACCGGCGCACAAGTTGCAAGCGGCATGTATTTCTACCGCATTGAAGCAACAGGCGTTTCCGGAGCGAACTTCACGAACATGAAGAAGCTGATTCTCCTCAAGTAATTCTCGAATCAACGAGAGTTCGTTCTGTTCGTTGTTTGATTTACCGAAGGCCCGTTCCTGAGAAGGAGCGGGCCTTCCGGTTTTTTTGAGATTGTCCGGGCTGTTTGCTCGCTCTCATGCACAATTCGCATACAGCTACAACCCCGTTCCAGACCTGATCCAACCTCTTCCAACCACCAAATCTTTACGGAAATTGACTTGACATTGTGTTGTCCGATGATTAAGTTCAAGTGGTTACTCAAGCGAGAAATTTCTTCTACCTCGCCCGGGGGGATTCTTTCCAAGAGTTTTTCTACTCTACGTTCTCTGTCAAGTTGGTTCGTGCGATGATGAATGAATAATGCATTCAGAAACACCGTATTGTCTTTGTTCCAATCAAGCAGTAACGATCAACTAAAACTGACCTGTTTATTTAGTAATACACTCTCACAACACAATCCAATCACCCTTCCTTTAGGAGGAATCATGCGGCGACCTTCAACTATTTTGTTGCTCGCAGTTGCGCTCCTTGTTGCAACCGCAACATCGTTTGCCCAGCTGACAGGGACAAAAACCATTCCCGGCGACTACGCGACTATCGCGGCAGCCATCGCGGATCTGAACACCAATGGTGTGGGTTCGGGCGGCGTCACGTTTAATGTTGCATCCGGGTATACTGAAACAATAACAGCTACCCTTTCGCTCACCGCAACAGGAACGGCGGCAAACCCCATTACGTTTCAGAAGAGCGGTGGCGGCGCAAACCCCTTGATTACTGCATATACCGGGGGCACCGGAACACCTGCTACCGCAGTGCAGGACGGTATCTGGCAGTTAGTGGGATCCGACTATGTAACGATAGACGGGATTGACTTGCAGGACAACCCGGCAAACGTCGCGAATCCTGAAACGATGGAATTCGGCTACGCCCTCTACAAGGCGAGCGAAACGAATGGCTCCCAGAATGTTACGATTAGGAACTGTACGATCACGCTGAACCGGGTGAACAATATCTTAGGTTCAGGTCCGGCCGTTGACGGTTCACGGGGTATCAACGTTGTCAATGCAATTCCCACGGCAGCCACGACGAATCTCACCATTACAGACGCCGCCGGCTCCAACTCCAACAACAAATTCTACTCAAACACAATCCAGAACTGCAATATTGGTGTTGCGTTGATTGGCTTTGCCGACGTCACGCCGTTTACCTTTGCAGATCAGGGTAATGATGTGGGCGGCGCCTCGCTTGCAACAGGTAACACAATCAGGAACTACGGCGGCGGCGGAACAACAAGCCCGGCAGCTGCGGTGCGTACGCTGGCCCAGTACGGAGTGAATATTTCGTACAACACCATCAACAATAATGATGGTGCCGGCGTCAATCATGCAACCACGTTGCGCGGTATCTATACCAATACAGCAACGAGCGCAAGCGGTACAATCAACAATAATGCAATAACTCTCAAAGGAGGCGGGACAACCACCGCTTGGACGGCTATAGAGAACGTTGCAGGCTCGACTGCAGCCGGCAATACGATTACCATCAACAACAATACTATCACCGGCGACTATCTGACTGCCACGACAGGTTTGCTGTATGGCATTTTCAACAGTGCTACACCTGCCACAGTGAATATCCAGAACAACACGGTTACCGGAATCAACTACAGCGGGCTTGCTCTAACGGGAACCGGTGTCGTGTATGGTATTTTCAACTCCGGCGCAGCGACCAACGTCAATATTCGCGGCAATACGGTGAGCAACATAGCTCGCTTGGGCACCACGGGAGGTACGACAATCGGTATTTATGCGAGTAACGGCGCAAATCAGACCGTCAAGCAGAACACCGTGAACAACCTGAGCATTGATGGGACCGGCACGACAAGCACGATGTACGGTATTCAGACTTCGACGGGCACTATCGTTGTGGACAGCAATATTGTCACCAACCTGAATGTCATCAAGACGACCGGCACCAGTGCTTTGTACGGCATCTACAATATTGCATCTCCTACGAACGAGAACTACAACTACAACCAGGTGTACAACATCACTCACAGCGGAACAGGAACGACGTACGGCATCTACGCGTTCACGACCACCGGCGTGAGAACTGTTTCCAATAATCTCGTACACACACTCAGCACAGGCGGAACGACAATCGCAGGCATCAACCAGTCAAGCAGCTCGCCTTCTATTTTCAAGAATAAGATTTACAACCTCCAAAGCAATTCCACGGGCGCGCCTACCGTTGCAGGTATCGGCCTCACGAGCGTGGGTACTGCCGGTTCTGCAAAGATCTACAATAATTTGATCGGCGACCTGAAGGCACCAAACGCCAGCACCTCTGCTGCAACTGCACCGACACTTCGTGGTATCAACATTACTTCAACAACCGCCACGTCAACGGTGGAAATCTCGTATAACACGGTGTATCTGAACGGATCCTCTACGGGAACAAATTTCGGAACGACCGCTCTCTGGGCTACCACATCGGCCACTGCAACTTCGGCGGCCCTGACGCTTCGCAATAATATCTTCGTCAACACTTCGACACCTGCCGGGACAGGATTTACTTCGGCATACCAACGATCAAGCACGGCACTTGCCAACTACACCGATGCTTCAAACAACAACCTGTTCTATGCGGGAACACCCGGAGCGGCAAACCTGATTTTCTTTGACGGCACGAACGCGGATCAGACTCTTGCTGATTTCAAGACAAGAGTCGCCCCGAAAGAAGCGGCCTCCGTCTCTGAAAACCCGGCATTTCTCAGCACAACGGGTGCGGATGCGACATTCCTGCACATGAATACAACAATCCCCACTCAAATTGAAAGCGGCGGTATCCCGGTTGCAGGCATCACCGATGACTTCGACGGCGACACGCGAAACGTCACGACTCCTGATATCGGTGCGGACGAATTTGCCGGTATTGGTATCGATCTTTCGCCGCCGGCTATTGCATACTCACCTCTGCTCAATACAAGCAGTCTGACAGCACGGACGCTTACTGCCACAATCACTGACGTGTCGGGTGTGCCGACTGCGGGTATCGGGCTTCCGGTTCTCTATTGGCGAATCAATTCAGGAAGCTATGCAGCGGCAACAGCTACCTCGCTCGGCAGTAATCAGTATCAATTCAGTTTCGGCGGCGGCGTGGCGCAGGGTGACACCGTCCGTTACTACGTTGTGGCTCAAGACAACGCTACAACGCCCAACGTTGGTGCATTTCCGTCTGCAGGTGCGGGAGGCTTCACGGCCAATCCACCGGCAGCGGCAACCCCGCCGACAAATCCAAGCAGCTATCTCATTGTCCAGCCGCCGCTGGCAGCGGGAGACTACACAGTTGGTCTGACGCTCTTCGAGAAAGCTGTCGGCAAGAAATTTACAACGGAGACATTCACGAGACGTGTCATGAGGGAAGTGCCTGTTGGTCCTGAAATTGACCATAAGGCAAACGGAGGAAATGAGCAGACAAGTTTAATGACTCCATACACGCAAACAGAACTTCGCGAGGTTGAAGAAACTTACTCTGTTTTGATGGAAAATGGACTGCCGTATGCCGGTCCGACGAGAGTATTGCTCGATAATGCCCAGAGAGCGGGACTTGGATTGTCGGCAGAAGTGCTGGCGGTCTATCCCACAATCACGGCTGCGGTAAACGACCTTAACCTCAGAGGCGTCAGTGGCTCAATCCGTTTCTTGTTGGTTGACGCTGCATACCCGACAGAGACGTTCCCGATTACCATTAGTGTAGTCAGTGACAGTGTGCCGACAGCGTCGAAAACAGTGACAATCAAACCCTCAACGGGCGTGAATGCAACTGTGTCCGGAGCGTCTGCAGCCGGTCCGATCTTCAGAATACTCGGAACAAACTACATCACGATTGATGGGTCGAACACCGTTGGTGGCACAACACGCAATCTGACGATAGAAAACACCAGCATAACGACTCCTCAGGTGGTCTTGTTTGCGTCGGTCGGAACAACCCCGATCACCAACGGAACACTGAAGAACACGGTTATTATTAATGGTGTGGTGACTTCCAGCGCAGTTGTGATCTCGGATGGCGCAACCGCCGGAAATCCGGGCTATTTCAACAACATGCTTGTTCAGAACAACCATATCAGGAAGGCTTACATCGGCGTGTACTCCAACGGAGGTACGGCACCGCAGGGTGGCACAAACCTTACCTACGAGAACAACTCGCTTGCTGCCACGGAGACTGACTCAATCCGTTATGTGGGTCTCTACATGCAAGGCGTAAATGGCGCCACCGTCCGGGGCAACCTGATGAGTAGTTTCAGCGGAGTGTCCAACGAGGATGACAAGGGCATGTGGCTGGCAAGCGGCACGACCAATGCGGTTGTGGAGCGGAACACCATTCGTGACCTTGTCTACTACGGCACCGGCGGATACGGCGGCCACGGCATTTACGTCTCGACCGGTCTGTCGCCGGCTAATGTCGCCGTTATTAACAACATGATCTCCAATTTGGCAGGTGATGGCTGGAGCCACACATCCATACCGACAGATAACACCATCGGTATCGTGTTTACGGGAACCCAAACAGCTCTCGGTGCATATTATAACTCGATTCACCTGTTTGGAAACAGGCTGAATCAGACTGGCGCACTGTCCATGGGTATCTACCTCGGCGCGGGCAGCGTGGCAGACATCAGAAACAATATCATCGTTAACAAGCTGGGTCTTCTTGCAGCCACCGGGTACGGTGCGACCGGCATTTATGCCGTAACGAGTAATGCGCAGTTCTCGGCAATCAATTACAACAATTACGTCACCGACGCTGCTGCACCCACGCTGAATATCATCGGAAAGATCGGTACGTCTGACTACACCACGCTTGCTACTTGGGCGGCTGCGTCGGGAGGTGATGCGAACTCGATTAATAGCAATGTGAACTTCGTCGCTCCGACAGATCTTCATATCGTTACGACAGCCCCGTCGCCTGTCGACAGCGCAGCAACTCCCATCGCTGGCATCACCAATGATTTCGATGGGCAGTTGCGCAACGCAACGCATCCCGACATTGGCGCCGACGAGTTCACATACGTTGCTCCCACGCCTCCCGTGGTGAGCAGCATTGCGAGGTCGACGCGAGTACCCGCTGCAGGCGATACAGTTGTAGTGACGTGTACCATTACCGATGTTGTTGGAATCGCATCGGCGAACCTGATCTACAACGTCAATGGCGCGCCGAACTCGGTTCCGATGGCACTGACAGGCGGCACACCGCTGAATGGCACGTACCGCGGAGTGGTTCCGGGAAGCGCAAATCAGGATGGCAACCGCATCGAGCTTCAGATTGAAGCGAACAGCTCAAGCTCGCTGACAACAACAACGCCGATTGCTGCTGCACGCAGCTACTACGCGGGCATTAGCACACTTTCACTGACGGGTCCGAGGAGAATGCATCCAAACGGCAGAGTGATGGATAGCCTCTACTACGCACGGGTCACGGGTACGGTTAACGGCCCGAACTTCCAGACAACGAATCTCGGCTATCACTTCCAGGATGCACAGGGCGGCATTCAGTTGTTCGGATTCGGGATTCTTATTCCGCCGCTAAATCTTGGCGACTCGATTATTGTCACCGGAAGGATTGCACAGTTCCGCGGCTTGACGGAAATCATTCCCGACACGCAATCCGTGGACATTCAGGTTGTTGCAACGGGTCGTACAGTTACGCCAATTACGGTTACTGTTCCCGACTTTCAAGCAAACCCTGAACTGTACGAATCACGGTTGTTGCGCATGACAAGCCTGAACCGTCGCGATGCCACCCCACCCTGGCCGGCCGCCGGTGGAAGTGCAAACATCGTGATGTACCAGGGTGTCGTTACCGATACTATCATCATGCGTATCGACAGTGATACGCAACTTCCGGGCACGCCCGAGCCGGCATACCCGACAAACGTAACGGGTGTTGTCAGTCAGTTCTCGTCTGCGACGAGCGTGTACAACAACGGTTACCAGACTCAGCCCCGATACTTGACAGACTTCACCTCCTCGACGCCGGGTCTTGCCGGAACGTACACGATTGGAACAGGCGGAAATTATGCAAATCTGAAGGCCTTCTTTGATGCCATCAACGCCGACTCTGTTGCCGGCAATATAACGGGCAACATTATCAGCGATGTGACAGAAACTGCAACGGCCGTGTTGAATGCAGTTCACTATGTCAACGGCGGCCCGTGGACGATCACGATCCGGCCTTCGGGCGGAGCCCGGACGGTTTCAGGCGGTATCGCAGGTCCGCTCGTTGATCTGGACGGCGCAGCAAACGTGGTGTTTAACGGAGATATCGGTAGCGTCAAGAGCCTGACACTCCGCAATACCACGTCGGGCACAACGGCAGCGGTCGTTCGCATGATCAATAATGCAAACAATAACAGCATCATGAATTGCATTTTGGAGGGAGCCGGAACATCGGTATTGACAGGCGGAGTTATTGCTTTCAGTACGTCCGCAACCGATACCATCGGCAACAGTAACAATACGATCTCCAACAATAACATTCGTGATGTCTCCACGACGGGTAGCCGGCCCTCGGCAGGTATTTCGTCGAACGGTACTGCTACGGCCCGCAACCGCAACAATACAATTTCGAACAACAATATCTTTAACTTCGTCACGAACGGAGTCAACGTCAGCGCCACGGGCAACGGCCCCGGCTGGGTGGTTTCGGGCAATAGCTTCTATTACAACAGCGATACTATTCCTACTGCTGCCCAGACGGCATTGAACTTCAACCCGGGCCTCCTTGCGGGCAATCACTGGATCTACGGTAACTATGTTGGCGGTTCTGCGCCGATGGCAGGTGGCTCGCCTTGGACAAACAACGGAAACGTCCAGATCGCGGGTATCTTCGTTACGGTAGATACAACATCTCAATCTACTATAATCAGAAAGAACACTGTCAGAAACATCGTCAAGGCCGGAACCGGAGCGGGAGGTGTATTCCCGATCGCGCTGATCAATGGCTCGGCGATTGTTGACAGTAATACGATTGGTGGTCAGATTGTGCTGTCGCAACCGGTTGTTGTGCCGATTCCGGCAATCAGGCCTGCCACAAACACCGAGTTGAACAGGTCTGGCACTATGGCAGCGGGAGTTGAGTTCGACATTCCGTCAGAACACACGTTTGCTTCCGCATCGCCTGAAGAAGGTTACACAAATGACGGTCCGTCAGTTCCTACAGTCCCGTTTGTTGTGAACGGTCCTTGGAGCATCATTAATGGCGGAACCGGCGTCACAACCGGAATCCAGAATCAAGCAGCCGGCGTCGTGGCAATCAGGCACAATGAAGTATCGCACATGTTGAACACGTGGATTGGTTCAACAAGCGGCGCACGCGGCATCAACAATGGAGGCACTGCAGCTTCAAGGACGACAGTTGCCAACAACGTTGTTCATGACATTGATTCGTACACTACAGGCACATTGACTACACCTGCGGCAGGAGGAATCACATGGTTCCCGGCCAGCTTTACCGGACCCGGCAACGGAGCAACCGGTAATGTGGTGTATGCAATCAGCGCCCGCGACTCCGGTACAGTTGCCTCGAATGCAATGGGAATACTCGTGACCAACAACACGGCATCCGTAACCCGGAACCTGATCTACGACGTACGGAATGCCTCGACGGGGACAACGGCCACTGCGCCGCCGACGGCAACAGGTATCTACATGCGAGCGCAAAGCGCCTCTCTCATTGCCAACAACATGGTATCTATTGGCAGCGATCAAAGTTCGAATACGGTGTTCTCGGCATTTTGGAATGGCTCCGGAACTCTTAACACCGGGTTCCTGTACCACAATTCCGGTCTTGTCGCAGGCGCTGCATCGGGTGGTTCGCTCGGGTCATGGTCGTTCCTCCGTGGAAACCACACCGCAACATCGGTTTTCACGAACTGGACTCTGCGCAACAATATCTTCGTGAACACCCGCACAGGAGGTTCGGGAAAACACTATGCCATCGGCAACCAGGGTACACGCCCGGATTCAATGTGGTTGTCCACAACATCCGACTACAACGTCTTTAACAGCGCCAGTGCAGCTACAATCGGCCTGTGGGGAACAGACGACCAAACTCTGGCTCAATGGCAGGCAACATCAACGGGTGATGCCATGACGGTTGAAGGAGATCCCGGTTTCATCAGCAATACCGACCTTCATATTGATCCGGCATCACAACTCCCAAGCAATAATGGAACACCGATCGCTGAAGTTCTTGATGATTTCGACGGTGACACACGAAGTGCGACAACTCCTGATCGCGGTGCAGATGAGTACACTGCCCTGCCCCCCGGTCCGCTTCTCTTCGAGAACTTCGAGAGCGGCGTCTTCCCGCCGGCAGGTTGGTCGACGTATATTGCAGCAGGCGACAGCGGCTGGCGTTCATCGACGGTGGCGCCGTTCAGCCCCGTGACGCATGCGTTCAACCGGTATCAGCCTG
>CAADGV010000005.1 GCA_900696645.1 uncultured Chlorobiota bacterium
CGCGTGTGTGCACCGTGTTGCCGTCGCGCACCAGGGCTTTGATGTCGCTCCGGATCGTTCGCTCGCTGACCTGGAGAATTCTCCCGATATCTTCCTGCGTCAGTAGTCCGCTCTGCTGGTACGCTTCATCCCATTGAACATGTTGCTCTGGCAACGCGTGTAGCAATATTCAACAATATCTCTCACATCTCTGAGGTTACAGCAAACGTTGCATATCAAGGCGGGGATGGTCGAGTGGGAGTTCAGCTCATGTTTCTCTTCCTCGCCGCCATCTCATACAACCTCACATACTTCTTTGCCGAGGCATCCCACGACAGGTCGGCGTTCATGCCGTTCATTATCATGTGGTGCGAGACGTGAATCAGGCGTGTAACATCAATTTTCTGTCGTAGATGATGATGCCCGTGCGGAGGATCTCTGAAGCAAACGGGTCACAGCCGGAAAGATCTTCAGGCCGAAAGGGGTGAATCTCAAGTCGCGAGTTGATGGGTTCAACGGAGTCAACAATACGCGATACGTCGTGGAACCGAATGCCGGTAAACGCAGAAGAAAAAACCGCTAGATCAATGTCGCTTGCTTCCGTTTCGTTACCGTGTGCGAACGACCCGAAGAGAATGATCTTGTCAACTGTAATTCCGGCGTTGTCCAACGCTTCGCGCAATGCATGGACCGCAGGCTCAACAACAATGTCTATCGTTTCAGTTCGCTTGTCAGCCATGTGTACGTTGCCTTGATTTTGTCGAGGTACGTTGAAGCGAATTCTTGCGTACAAAGCTTGTAAAACGACAACTTGTAATCGGGGTATCAGGCCTCAATGTTGAATTCGTTCACTTTTCGCAGCAGCTTCAGAGCGTCGGCGTTCGCAGGTACCCGGGTCTGTTCAAGCAGGAACACAAGGTTGTGTGTCTTGGGAGGTACGTCTTGCACGTTGTCACGAACCCAGGCTGCTTTCAAGAGTTTTTCAAGGGCAAGATGGCCGAAAAACAGCGACGCGTCGAACTTCCGTGAGGCAAATAGCGACTCGGCAATCCCCCAATCATGTTCTGCTTGTTCAATCCAGAATGTAATATGTTCGGTCTTATTCACCGGAGTAGCGGACGTTTCTGAAAGAACTTACTGAGAATCCTGCTGAGAGACAACAACCTCTCGCCACAGCTACGTTCCTCTCTTCCCTGCCGCCATCTCATACAACTTCACATACTTCTTTGCCGAAGCATCCCACGAAAGGTCGGCGTTCATGCCGTTCATCATCATCTGATGCCATGCGGGTTTATTTGAATCGTACATCTCCACGGCACGCCCGACTGCATCGGCAAGTGCATAGCCGGCCGCATCGTTGAACGAGAAGCCGTTGACTTCGTCGCTGCCGAATGACTGGAACTCGTGCCAGTCGTGCACCGTGTCCGCCAGTCCGCCGGTTTTGCGGACGATGGGGATGGTGCCGTAACGCAGACTGTACATCTGGTTCAAGCCGCACGGCTCGTAGCGCGAAGGCATCAGGAACATATCGGAGGCGGCTTCGATGAGGTGGGCAAGCTCGTTGTTGAAGCCGATGTAGGTCCAGACTTTGTGCGGCAGGGCGTGGTGGATTGCCGTGAACATCCGCTCGTACCGATCTTCGCCCGAACCGAGAATCACCCATTGCGCATCCAATTCCATCAAGCTGTTGAAGGTTTCTGCAATCAGGTCGAATCCCTTCTGCGCAACAAGCCGCGACACAATGCCGATGAGCGGGCGGGCGGCGTCGTAGGGCATGCCGACTTTCTCAAGCAGATTTTTTTTGTTGAGATATTTCCCGCCGGGATTTTCTTTAGAGTAATGATGCGGAAGATGCGGGTCGGTTTCGGGATTCCAGACTTCAGTGTCGATTCCGTTCAGAACGCCGTGCAGATCGTCGCGCCGCATCAAGAGATAACTCTCCATTCCCGCGCCGTACTCCGGGGTAAGAATCTCCTGCGCGTACGTCTCGCTGACCGTAGTGATGATCTCTGCTGACAGAATTCCCCCCTTCATCATCGAAACGCCGCCGTGCATCTCCAGCGCGCTGAACCGGTCGGGACGAATTTCCGCAATATCCATTACCGATTTGCCGAATAGCCCTTGATAGCCGATGTTGTGAATCGAATACAGCGTCGCCGTTCCGTCAAACATTCTATCCCAACTGTAATTGTCCTTGAGCAGAAGCGGCAGCAAGCCTGTTTGCCAATCGTTGCAGTGAATTACATCGGGAACCCACTGAAGTCGCTGAAGAGTTTCGATGACGGCTTTCGAGAAAAGAATGAACCGCCCGTCTTCATCGAAGTCGTTGGTGTAGATTCTTCCCCGATGAAAGAAGTGCGGACAGTCGATAAAATAAACGGGGACATCGGAGCCGGGAAGGTTCGCCCGTGATACGTGCACAGGCCACGCAGCACCCGCGACGCGCACCGGTATCTCGCCGATGGCGTACTCGTAATGCAAATCGTATTTCGATTCGTCGATGGTGTTGTACTTCGGAAGGAACACTTTGACATCACAGCCGAGTGTGCGCAGGTACTTGGGCAGCGCGCCGGCAACGTCGGCAAGTCCACCAGCTTTGGCAAAGGGAACACATTCGGATGCGGCGATGGCGATGTTCATGCGTTAAATGTGATCAGTTGAACTGACGGGTTGGTAGGCTCAATATACTGACGGCAAGCAGAAAAGCAAATCGTCCGCCAGCATATCACTTCTTCCACCGTCTCAAGTTCGGAATGTACTCGTTCGCCATCGCGGCAGCTTTCTCTGCCCGCATGTTCATCTGCTTTGTCATGTAGTCAACGGAAAGGTGTATCATTCCCTCCATTGTCAGACCGGGCATCGTGAATGCGCCGTCCTTGTAGCAGATGTGGCAATACTCACGTGTCGACGAGCCGTCCGCGTTCGTTCCGAAATTTCTGAACTCCATGGAGAGCGGCATGCCGCAGCTCTGGCATCGACGCTTGTCGTCCATTGTACCTCCGATATGGCTGAATCGAGTCTGCAATCTACCCGATTGTCTCAAAATCTGCAACTCAAAACAGGCCGGATTTCCTTGAAAATCACCCCTCTTTTGGTTACCATAGTAGGCCTAAAACCATCAGAAGTCCTTTCATTTTCAACTAATTACGGAGTTTCAGTGGCTATGCAATTCTTCAACAAGCTCGCAATTGTGGGCTGTGTCGTGGCTGGTATGTTGGTGTCGTTCGGATGCTCACCAAAACCGGGGGAACTTGTTGTCGCAAAAGTGGGCAACAAACCGATCTTACTCAAAGAATACGAAGAACTGTATTTGAAAAGCAGCGGCAGTCTCGACCAAGCCTCTGCGTCAACACAGGAGGAGCGTGAGAACTTTCTCGATCTCATGACGAAGTTCAAGCTGAAGCTTGCCGACGCGTACGATCAGGGTTTGGACAAGCAGCCGGAAATCCGGAGCGAAATCAACCAGTACAAGGGAAGTCTCGTCGCATCGTACCTCACTGAGCGGGAGGTCACCGCGCCGGGAATCAAGAAGCTGCACGAAGCGAGGCAGACTGAAGTCCGGGCAAGCCATATTCTCCTTTCTCTCGCGCCCGGCGCCGCGCCGAGCGATTCGGAAGCTGTGTACAAGAAAGCCTACGAACTGATCGCGCTGCTGAATGCCGGGGCGTCGTTCGAATCACTCGCTGTGGCCAACTCGAATGATCCTTCCGTTAATCAGAACAAGGGCGATTTGTATTTCTTCACGGCGGGAAGAATGGTTCCGGAGTTTGAAGAGGCGGTGTTTGCCCTCAAGGTGGGAGAGCTCACGCAGAAGCCCGTCCGCACGCAGTACGGCGTGCACATTATCAAATGCACCGGCCGGCAGCCGGCTTCCGGCGAAATCAAAGCAAGCCACATCATGATCCGCTTCAACAGTCAGGAACCCTCTCCTGAAGACACACTCGAAGCGTACAAGAAGATCAGCCAGATTCGTGACAGCTTGCTGGCAAGGTTCGATTTTGCAGAACTCGCAACACGCAATTCCGAAGATCCCGGCTCTGCGCCGCGCGGAGGCGATTTGGGTTGGTTCGGGCGTGCACGCTGGATTCAGCCCTTCGACGAGGAGGCATTCAAGCTGAAGCCGGGCGAGATTTCGGGAATCGTCCGGACGATCTACGGATATCATCTCATCAAATCCTACGAGAAGCGACAGACCAAGCCGTATGCCGAGGCAAAGAAAGAATTGCAGCAAGTGTATCAGCAAACACGTTTCCAGCCCGACTATCAGAAGTTTCTGAGCAAGCTGAAGGCGGAAACACAATTCAGCATGGATGAAACCGTACTGAACCTGTTCGTTGTGTCGTTCGATTCACTCAAGACAACTCGCGACAGCGCATGGCACAGCACGCTTGAGCCGGAATTAGGCAAGCGGCCTCTCATCCGGTTCGGCCCGCGGGTTGTTTCGTGCGACAGCATCGTATCCATCATGATTCTGCGGCCCGATATGACAAGCGTGCCGCTGAATTCGCATTCGTTGCGTCAGCAAGTCGAGAAGATCGCGGAACAACTTGTGTTTCAGGTAAAGGGCGAAACCATCGAACAGACATATCCGGAATTCGCCTCCATCATGAAAGAATACACGGACGGCATTCTGTTGTATCAGATCGAGCAGGACAGGGTGTGGGGGAAAGTTACGGTGAACGACACGGTTCTTCAGAGCTACTTCAACGCCAACCGCGACAACTTCGTGTGGCCCGATCGCGTTGACTTCACATCCGTATCGACGTACAGCGACTCGCTCGCCAATCTGATTCACGAAAAGCTGAAAGCCGGAAAAACGCTCGAGCAGATATTCTCCGAAGATTCCGCACGGATGAAGATGCCGACTTCCTTCAGGGTATCGTTTGCAAAGGGATCGGCGGCTCTTACACCGTCTGCGCTCAAAACGCTGGTCGCTGTGGCCGCCGAACTCAAGAACGACGCCGGACTGACTCTCTCCCTTGCCGCGCAGCCGGATACGTCAAAACGAAAGGCGCAGGAGGAGAAGCTTGCCAACCAACGTCTCGAAGCAGTCAAGAATCAGTTCACACGAAAGCTGGGCGTTGATGCGGAACGGATCCAGACCTGGGTGCGGCCATTGGCGGATCATATTACCGACCCAACCGACAAGAACCGTGCAGTGACAACAGTCAGTATCGACATCATCAACCGCCGCCCGTGGATCGTTGGAGGCATCGACCATCAGGTTCAGGCGACACGGACGGATGAGCGGACGATGAAGGCAGATTCTCTTGCAGAAGGCGCATACTCAGAGCCGTTCAGCTATCGCGGAAACTTCACCATTGTCCGTTTGAACAAGAAAGAACCCGCCCGGCAGAAAACGTATGAAGAAGCCGGCACGGAGGTATCGAGTTCGTTCCAGGAATATGAATCGAAGCGTTTGGAAAAAGAATGGCTTGACGGACTTCGCAAGAAATATCCGGTTGTCGAAAACAAACAAGCATTGCAGAACGCGTTTGTACGGGTCCAGCCATAGGGTTGCCATGCTGTTGCTTGCCGCTGTGTTGTGTTCCTGCTCGGAACAGCGGTCCAACGATGAGTATGTTGCCCGCGTCGGCCGGGCAACTCTCTCACAACACACGCTCGATGAGCATGCGGCCGGGCAGCCGGAACATCTCGTGCGGCAGTACGTCAGCAACTGGGTGATGTCGGAGATTCTCTTTCAGGAGGCGCAACGAAGAGGGTTCGCCGCATCGGATGCAGTGGTGCGGCAGGCGGAGGAGGCGAAGAGGCAGTTTGCCATCACTGCCTATCTCGAGCAGGAGATTTACAGCGACGATCCGTCGGCGATTCGCGACAGCGATCTGCAAAACGAGTTCAACTCCAACGCCGAATCGTACCGTCTGCCCAACGACGTTGTCAAGATGAGTTTCGCGATGTTTGACGAACGGGATGAAGCGAATGCGTTCCGATCGAAAGTCCTTCGCGGCACGCAATGGGCGGATGCCGTACAATCCGTCCGCAACGACGACGCTCAGAGCCGCCATCTGCTGCGTGTCGCCACCGGCGAGTACTTTACGCAGGCAGTATTATATCCCGAGGAACTCTGGAAGATAGCCCGTACGTTGAGTAAGGAAGATATCTCCTACGTGGTGCGGACGAATGCGGGCTATTGTGTTGCACTTGTGCATGACGTAAAGAGACAAGGCGAGGTGCCACAGTTTGAGTATATCAAAGAGGAAATCCGCCAGCGACTCGCAATCAAACGGCGGAATGAGAAGTACGCAAGATTGCTTGACCAACTGCGCGCAAAGTATGATGTCGATGTCCGGTTCGCGGCCGGCGATACAACAAAAGGAAACACCAATGAAGAATGATGGGAAGAGGAGTTTGCTTATGAAAACGTGGTTGCCGGTTGTGCTTCTTGCATGCACGCTTGGTGTTGCGGAGGCACAGGTGCTGGACCGCATCGTTGCCGTTATCGACAAGGAGATGATTCTTGAATCGGAATTGAATGCTCAAACACAGTTCTTCATCACCACCAACAAACTCGATCCGAATACGCCGGGTTTGCGTGAGCAAGTTCTCCAATCCATGATCAACGAAAAACTGATCCTCGCCAAAGCGATCGAGGACAGCGTTACCGTCTCGGAAGATGAAGTGACGCAACAGCTCGACGCTATTGTGCGGCAGCGCGTACAGGCGGCGGGCTCGGAGCAACGCCTTGAAGAACTCTACGGTATGCCCATTTCCCGCATCAAGCGCGAATATCGGGATGAGATGAAAAAGAATCTTCTCTCCCAGCGGTTGCAGCAGCAACGATTCGGCGGCTCGCAGATCAGCAGACTCGAAGTAGAGGAGTTTTTCCGCACCTACAAAGACAGCTTGGGAGAGGTTCCCGAAGAGGTCGAATTGGCTCACATCTTCGTTCGACCGAAATTCGGCGAGTCAGAGAAAGCAGAATCCTACGGAAAGATGAAATTGCTCCTCGACAGCATCAAGGCGGGAGTTCCGTTCGAAGAACTTGCGCGACGGCATTCGCAGGATCCCGGTTCCGCAGCGCAGGGGGGAGAATTGGGGTTTGTGCGTCGCGGATTGTTTGTGAAGGATTTTGAGACTGCGGTATTCGCTTTGAAGGAACAGGAAGTTTCGGGGATTGTTGAAACGGAATTCGGGCTCCACATCATTCAGCTTTTGGAACGAAGAGGCGATGCGGTTCATGCACGCCACATTCTGATGAGAATCGAGCGAACAGAAGCAGGCGATGATTCCGCGAAGACGTTCCTGAATGGACTGCGTACACGCATTCTTGCGGGCGAGAGTTTTGCCGATCTTGCACGAAAGCATTCCGAAGATAAAGAGACAGCAAGCATCGGCGGAAACCTCGGCACGTTCGAGCTTGAGCAACTTCCGAAAGAACTCTATCCCGTTGTCTCACCATTGAAGAGCGGCGAGATCAGCGAGCCGGTACGGATTCCCGTCGGAACGCAGTACGGCTACAGTATTGTGTGGGTCAGAGAACGAACCCCCGAACACAAAGCCAACCTCGATCAGGACTACAAGCGCATCGAGATTGTTGCAAGCAACTACAAGCGGCAGAAGGATTATGCCGCATGGCTCGAGTCGTTGCGCAAGAGTATTTATTGGGAGTCGCGGTTGTAGAACCAGAATCTTCCGGGATCAAGCTTATTTCCTTCCCCTGTTGAACAGTGCCAAACCGACAACGCCCACGCGTTGGGGCCGCTGTGCAACGCCGCGCGTTGCATAAGTTCTCGTTCTGACTGGCGATTCGCCGATTTTCCTTGACTTTCGTTTTTTTTGTTTTGGTTATATTCATACCAGTTGCTGAACCGCCCCCCTCGCTCAAACAACGGTGCGGGTATACTGAATGCTGAAAACAGGAGTTCTCATGCCTACCACAATCCTGTTACGCTTATCCCCGCTGCCCGACCTCCCTGGTCTCGACTTCATCGTACAACCATTTTACCGCTCAGTTTATATCAAGGGGTGAGGTATCACTAAGCAAAGAAAACTCTGCGGGTTGGTATTTGCATTTGCAGTAATGCTTGCGGCCCTTGCGCCGCTACGCGCTGGTGAGCGGGCGCGAACATTGCAATCTTTCGGCGTCACCGTTCAGCACGGCCAGCCCGTGTATCCCCACCCTCCAAATGTTACCCTTGGACTTTTTGACACCGATCCGTTGCTCGATCTTGCGTACTGCACCAACGGCAACGTGCAAGTCTGGAGAAATCTGGGCAACGGGCTGCTCGAGCTCGCTGGCGAGCGGCGGTTGCAGCCAATGTCGCGAGAATGGAATGGAAGAAAGAGCGGATGTGGAGCGAGTCACTCTTCGACCAATTCAGTTGGGGAGTGCTGCACCTCGTGTATGACAACGGTGGGAGGGAAGCATTAACCCACGGGCATTTTATCCCGGCAAGGATTGACCTCCCCTCTCTCCCTCAATCCCGACGGATGGCCTCTACATGACACACGAACCGAGATCCTCTTGGAGGGAACTTCGGAATGGTGTGCCGCCGATATATCAGGATGCTCTCAAAGGAAACGGCCTCAACGACATCATCGTTACCGGGGCTTATGGACTGGTTCTCCATTGGAATGGAATATCATGGCACGAATACTCAGGATCGGAGTTGCCCTATTTCTTGGGGCGGTACCAAGCAGTCACCATCAAGGGTACTCTTCTTGTCACGGTCGGATTCCACAGCAACAGCAGAGCGACAGTGCTTCTTGGAAGGAGGTGAGAACATGACGATGAACAGGAGCATCTTGATCTTGTTTTGTTTTGCGATTTGTTTCAGTTGCAAGAAAGATCCGCCGGTGGTCCCCCGAGCCGACACTCTCGCTTACGGCCATTGATGCCAGTTGCACCGAAGCCTGGCTCAGGGTGACGCCCACGGAAATATCCCGTGCTACAAGCAACACACTTACGAGAGGCAATAAGAGAGGATGCCCTGACATGATCACACAATTTGCCTGCGGGAGAGGAATATGCAGAGAGACTTCGATTTCAGCACTTTGAGTGCTCAGAGGAATACGATAAGAGAGTTGCTCGAAACCTTTCGAGTCACCCTGTGTCATCGCATTGACGGGCATGATACGCGGGTGGTGGAGATGATGAAGTATGTTCACCTGCACCTGTTTCGAAAGTCGCTTACGGTGGGGGAGATCAAGGAAGCGTGTTGTTGCAAGAACAACAATATCGTTACATTCTTCAAGCAAGAGCTTGAAACGGACATACGCCGCTACATCGCAAGCAGACGATTGGATGCTGCCGAATACGTCATGAGGAGGAAAAAAGTGACTATCTCCTTGCTCGCTTCCTGCGTTGGGTACACAGAAGAGCTGTTCTGGAGAGATTTCAAGGCGAAGTATGGCTGCACGCCACTGGAGTTCATGAAAGTGAACTGCGAGGAACTACGATCAGCGCAGACCGTGACCGTGGAGATGCCGGATCAAGATGCCCGGTCAAGATAAAAAAGCAAGACAACCAGACAGAGGGATATCAAACGTTTCACATTATCTTTGGAGGAGCAGAAATGAGACCATCAAGTATATTCAGAGCCTTCGTGACTTGCATCTTCGTCTTCATAGGTAGCTGTGGTGACAATCCCGCCGATAGCGGGAAAACTCAAAACCGCAATCCTAGGATATTATCTGTGACTATATTCCCGCAAGTCGTTGCGCCATCTGATTCGCTCATTGTCATTTGTAACGCAGTTGACCTAGACGGGGATACACTGGTGTATGACTGGTATTCACTATCCGGCCCCAGAGTGAGGATCAAAGGCGCGCCTCCTGGGTACTTTGTGTTGTATAATACTCCAGAAAACTCCCGGATCTTTTATGCCCCTGACAGCCAGTATGTCGTAGCGCCCCAGGATACATTCGGTCTTGAATGTGCAGTGAGAGACCTAAGAGGAGGAACAGATGTTTCCGGGCTTCTTCGATTCATAGTGACAAGAAATCCGTAGAGGTTCTATCCCAAGAAGCAATGTGAATTTTCACTACCAAGGAGGTCGTCATGCAATTCGCTGCACAAAGGGTCGAGACGCTCTTTTGCGGAATATTGATTTGTTCCTTGATGGCTTCCCATTCCGGCAGGTCCCAAACCGCATTTGTCAGAGATGATAATTTTGATATTCAGGGGGTGCATACACTTTGGGTTCCTAGCGACCCCAACAACTTCAACCCCGTTATTATCAGCAACAGTGACTTTCCCCTTCTCAAACTGCATTTTAGGAAACGTGACTTGAACCTGTTTGATTTGAATACCGGGGTTTATTGGATTGCTCGCCGAAGCAAGGTTTCTATTGATGGCAACACGGTTCGAGACTGGACAACGGCTGATGAGATAACAATATCATATAATTTCCCTAATCCCAGCGGTATTTCTGCCAATCATACAATTAACATCCAAGTCGATTATGTGGATATAAATGGAGATCCCCTCCCAACCAAGTCGGGTGATGCTTCCTACACAGTTTTTGCCAAACCGAGAGTCTATAAGGATTCTAATAACAATTCATTCATTCAACTCCGAAACGAAGATGCCACTGCGAAGATACCGGTTCTCATGGTAGAAGGGTTTGATCCCTTAAACGAGAAGTTTCCGGAAGAATATTACAACCTGACATGGGAGCTTGTCAATACTGATCTTATTCCGAATGGTTATGAAGTTTTCATCCTCAACTTTCATGATGGCGGCAGGGACTTGCGGCTCAATGCCGAGGTGATACTGAAAGCATTGGAAAAAGTCCATGAGATATGCCCGAACTACAAAATTGCACTCGCTGGCTTGTCGATGGGCGGTCCCATTGCACGGTACGCGTTAGCGAAGAGAGAAGGGCTGGGCGGGACTCACGAGGTTGGATTATTCTTGTCGTATGATTCCCCTCAAGGGAAGGTGAATAGCGTGCACGTGAGCCCCAATATGCAAGATTGGATATACACACTCGATCCCAACATAGGCGCAGTTGCTAAAATGCAGACCGGCTTGCAGTCCGTAGCTGCCAAACAAATGTTGATATACAACACGTATGACCGACAGCGTATCATGCACGACGAGTTCTACGACGACTTAAACGCTCGCAACGGGGATGGGTATCCACACCAAAGCTATAACGTTGCAGTCAGCAACGGCAACTTCATCGCCACCCCCGGATACGGATCAGAAGGAAGGCACCTGATGACGCTGAAGATCAATGATAACCTGATCAATCAAGTGCCAGCCGTCAGGTTGGATTGTGGCACGGGTAGCAAAATCAGTGACATTACAATGAGACGGTTTGGAGACCTCTTCCCGAACCCCTTCTTTAGTATCTACTATCAGTTGGAGATCATCTTCAATCCTTCCTATGAGCCGACGTACTCAGCATTGGATCTTGTAAACCCCGAATTTAATGATCTCACAGGCGACATTATTACCTTCGACCGTTCAAAGTTCGATGATTATGTCGTGCAGCCTACGCCTCTCCAGCATCACGAATTGAGCGAGGTAACTCGCAACAAGATTGTTGAATGGCTGAACAGGGATTTCAACATCACGGTGAATTACAATTTGTTGGAAGGAGGGTCCGTCAGTCCGGATGTCTACTCCGGAAGGATCCTGCACGGGACATCAATCACGGTTCCACCGAAGACCGTGAACGTGAACGGTCAGCAAATCACGTATGTATTCTCGTACTGGGAGGACGGAAGCGTGCAAAATCCCAGGACATTCTATACGTCCCACAATGTATCGCATACAGCAACGATGAAGGCTCATCTCAGAACAAGTGTTCCATCCCTTTCCGATGCAAAGAATCAGCGCCGGGTTGTCTCTAATGAATCAGGCGTCTGGGTAATGGCCTACGAAAGCGCCGGCGATATCTGGATCACACAGTCAAATGACAACGGAGCAACCTGGTATTCCGAACAGCGTTTGAACTTCACCCAAGGCGCTGCTTCAAATCCTACCCTGAGCAATATGTTTCGATACGCTACCTACGGTCAGACGGAGCGCGTGACTGTGTGTTGGGTGGAGCAAAGCGAGGGGCAGACTGTCGCATATCTACAGACAATCACGCCGGGCACCTACGGCACCATGTACGGCTGGGTTTCCCCTTCGTACGAGCGTGCTGCGACAAGCTACGGATTGCTTTCGAACTTCGGCGGCATAGCTCGCAGTGGTACCCGGCCCGTTCTTCGGTTGGAACAATCCGGTAATGATATTCTTGTGCAATATGCGTTGGAGGTTGCCAACTCAGGCATCAAAACAGCAAAGATTCTTTTTCGAGGAAACGGTGCCAACACGATGTACGACGATGTTGCAAGTGGTGCCACGCTCGTTTCGTTTTCCTCGCGCAATGTGTCATCAAATACATCTGATGCATATCCGGTGATCATAGGGTATCCGTCTGCCTTTGGGTACCCCGCCAAGTCGTACGTGTATTACTTGGGGTTCGGCTACGCGTCGGGAAATCGCATCGTACAATACGACTACGGAACAGGTCAATCCTTACTTCTCCCGACAGCCTACGGCGACTATACTTACTACTCACTTCAAGGCGCTGTCAATCCAACAAGTGCAAGCTTCGGTCTGGTCGCCGAAGCATTCAACAACGACCGGCTCTGCGTGAATTACTACTCCAAGCCAACATACTACGGTTCCAGCGCACCATCGCTTGCAACTGTGTATACGAATATGCGTCAGCCTACACTGATGGCGGAAAAGGTTCAAAGCTTCGGGTCTGCGATTGTGGAGATCAACCTGAGATCCACCGAAGAGGAAGTGTGGTACAAATCCAACGGTTCGCCGAGTGTGGAATACTTGGGATCTTCCATTGCCGGGATATTTGCCCGCGAACATGTTTTCTCCGGCGACCGGGCTACCATGGCGATACGGACGAACACATCTCCTGCCACAATCGAACTATTTACCGGTGAAGGGGGAGATGTTGAAGCGAGAAGTGCCGCGCTTGCCTTCTACTCCGACGGCACAACAAGCGGCATGGCTATGCTGGATCTTGATGGCGCAAAAGCAGAAACAATTGACTCTCTGCAAACGGATCAAACGCTCGTTGCGATGAAGTTCTACTCTTCTGCCGCAGGAGGCGATTTGGCGCACCAAGCGGACTCACTTGCCATTCCATTGCGCGTTGATCTCTCAAGAAACGGTGTACTCATCCGGTCCATTCCCGCCTCCCGCTGGACAAGACTTACGACGCAGAGTCTTCCACAATTCAGGAATGGTGACGTGTTAAGTTTCCGATTGTCAGGCAAGGGAAAACGCCAGTGGGGCTACAGGCAGATAAATGTGCAACATGCAAGCATGGCGAAAGCTGTGAACAAGAATGAGTCGGCTGCGCTGCCAACGCAATTTGCTGTACAGCAAAACTATCCCAACCCGTTTAACCCCGCTACAACGATTGCCTACGATTTGCCCGAAGCGTCGTACATATCACTCATCGTGTATGATGTACTCGGGAGGCAGGTTGCGGAACTTGTCAGCGACGTGCGAGAGGCAGGGTATCACTCTGCGACATGGAATCCTTCGACAAGCTCAGGACAAGTGCTGGCAAGCGGCGTGTACTTTGCGCGCTTCACGGCAAAAGATGCAAGTGGCGCAGTGAAGCTCTCGAAGATAAATAAGTTGGTGTTGACAAAGTAAGTTGTCGCAATCACTCAGTCGTCAGGCGACATGTGGTTGAAGTCCCGCCTGACGACTGAGGCTCTAATATCTTGGAACCCCGCCATCAACCACCCTTGCCCATTCATCAATGCCGCCTGAGAGATTCTTCACGTTTGTGAATCCGGCGCGACGCAACAGGCCTACCGCATGCGCGCTGCGGATGCCGTGATGGCAGTAGACAACAATCTCCTGTTCCTTGTTCAGTTCACTCAATCTTCCTGAAAGTGTGCCAAGCGGAATAAGGGTGCCGCCGATTGACGCAAGTTGCGCTTCGTATGGTTCACGAACATCGAGTAAGAAGGGCGAATCGCCTGCATCGATTCTCGCTTTCAATTCCTGTACTGTCATCGTTGCCGGTTCTGTGTGAGATAGTCGGGAAGACGTGACTCCGCAAAACGCTTCATAGTCGATGAGACGTGTGATGGTAGGGCTGCTGCTACAGATCGGACACGCGGAGTCTTTAGTGATCTTCAACGTGCGGAACTCCATTGCCAACGCATCGAATATCAACAGTCTGCTTGTGAGCGGCTTGCCGATGCCGAGAATCAGCTTGAGTGCTTCGTTTGCCTGAATGCTGCCGATGATGCCGGGAAGAACGCCAACTACTCCCGCATCGGCGCAGTTCTGCACAAGCTCCGGGGGTGGTGGAGCAGGATACAGGCAGCGATAGCACGGTCCATGCTGCGCGTCAAATACCGAGACTTGTCCTTCGAACCGGAAGATGCTTCCGTACACCAGCGGTTTCTTCAAGAATACGCATGCATCATTGACGAGGTAACGCGTGGGGAAGTTGTCTGTTCCGTCAACAACAACATCATACTCCTTCAAGATCTCCAGCGCATTCTCTGACGAGAGTTTTGTTTCGAATGTTTCGACTTTGATATGGGGATTGATGGAGAGGATCTTCTCTTTTGCCGATTCAACCTTCGGGCGGCCGACATCCTGAGTCGAATGCAGAATCTGCCGTTGAAGATTTGTCACATCGACAACATCAAAATCCACAATACCGATTCTGCCGACTCCGGCAGCAGCAAGATAGAGTGCAGCAGGCGAACCGAGTCCGCCGGCTCCGACAATCAGTGCGTTTGCGGACATCAGCTTTTCTTGTCCGTCAGTTCCGATCTCCGGAAGAACAAGGTGGCGGGCGTAACGCTTTAATTCATCTGCACTTAGCGGCATCGATGCCCTCGGCGTAGTGACGTGGCTTATTGCGGCGGCACGAGTTCACTTGCCTTCACCGAAAGTGACCAGCGCAATTTGCCGTTGGTGTCGTACAATTCCATTGTGAGACGGCGACTATCCCGCTGCCCGTCGAACCGCAGCATGCCGAAGTTGCGCGAGTCGTTTACAAACGTGCCCGGCACAAGCAAGGAATTCTGGCCTATGGTTCTTCTCGTGGAAATCCCTGCCGTGAGAGGTGATGATGTAAAATCATAGAACGGATAGAATGCGGAATCCTCCAGCACGCTCAACTCAGCGATATGTCTGTCGCCCGAAAGAAACAGCACGCCCGGAATTTTCTGCGTCTTGATCCAGCCAATCAACTCATCGAACTCGGCGGGATAGTTGCGGAGTGTTTCGATATCCTTCCCCGCCAGAATCTGGTTGCCATTCACAATTATGCGGAATGTCGCATTGCTGCTGACAAGACTCTCTTTCAGCCATTGAAGTTGTTCCTTGCCAAGCATGGTTTTTGTCTGGTCGGCAGGCATGCGGTTCGGCGAGCGGTAGAAGCGATCATCCAGCATGAAGAACTCGACATCCCCCCATCCGAATCGGAAGAATACGCCCGGCGTTTCGAGCGTGCCGTACGTCGGGTTCGCCCAGTATTGCCGGAAGATGTTGAACGCTTCCGTTCGCTGCGCGTATGTTCTGTCAGAATTGTCCGGCCCGAAATCGTGATCATCCCAAATGGCGTAGTGATGTGTTGAGCCGAGCAACGGCTGTAATTCGGAAACGGCGCGGTCACGCGACACACGATAGCGCATACGTGACGGCGCAAAGTAATCATCCTCGCGGTAGTACCAATTGTCTCCGAGCCAGAGCATCAAGTCGGGTTTCTTACCTGCGATAGAGTTGAAGATATGATAGTCGCCGCCGTAGGGTTGTCCCGGCCTGTCCGAGGGCGGGTCGTTGATGAACGCGCAGGAGCCGAACGCCACCGTGAAGTCGGGCGGATCGCTGCGCCATTGCCAGTTTGTTTGCGTGACGAACGTAAGCGGATACGGGCGGGGAACGACTTTTCCGTTGAGCATCACTTCATATTCGTAGCGCGTTCCGGGTTTGAGGTTTGTGAGAATATGTTTTGCGATGAAGTCAGTTTCTTCTGTTGTATTGACTTTCTTGCTGAGGAGAGCGTTCTTCTTTTCTCCCTCAATCCAATAACGATACTGAATCGTCGCGGCCGACGTTGTCTGCACCCACAGCATCGTCTCCATCATATCGCCGTAACCTACCATCGGGCCGGAGAGAATGGATGGTTGTGCGGACGAGAGTGAAAGAACACAAATTGATGCTGCAAAGACGGTGAAAATACGCATGATGTTCTCTGATAATGGTGGCGTGATGATACAACTTACGGAAGAAGCTTGTGACTGACAAGAAGAATTGGGAGGGAAATGGATTACCGTTTCTGCTTCATCTTCATCACTTGCTTGATTGCCCTGCCCAGGATTTTTCCTTTTCGTTTTCGCTCGAGCATGCCGGCAACGGTTGTGCGTTCGTTCATCCACTCAGCTTCCTTGCGGAGCTTTGCGAAACTCGCATACCGGTTGGAGTCAAGCGTCCCATTCTCGACGGCAGCTCGCACAGCGCATTCGGGCTCGTGCGTGTGTGTGCAGTCAGAGAACTTGCAGCCTTCGGCGAGTTCGGCGATTTCTGGAAAAGTCAGGTCAAGACTCGACTCTGCGTGCCATAGTCCGAGCTCGCGCATGCCCGGCGTGTCAATGAGTATGCCGCCGCCGGGAAGGAACACGATTTGCCTGCGCGCCGTTGTGTGCCTGCCGCGTGAATCGGCTTCACGCACGCCGCCTGTCTCCAACAATGTCTCCCCTGCCAGCGTATTAATAAGCGTCGACTTCCCGACGCCGGACGAGCCGATGAGGCATACCGTTACTCCGTTGCCGATGAGTTGTTTGATTTGGGCTACGCCTTCTTCAGTTTCAGCACTGTATGCAATCACCTGGGCGCCTGCGGAAACAGCAGCCGCCTCCTCCTTACAAGTCTGCAGATCTTGCGGAGAAAGCAAATCGGCTTTGCTCAGAAGCACAACTGGTGTTGCTCCGCTTTCATGCGCAACAACAAGGTATCGCTCAAGTCTTCGGGGATTGAAGTTGTGATCGAGTCCCTGCACAATGAAGATGATATCCACATTGGCGGCGATGGGCTGCAATTCCGTCCGCTGGCCTGCCGACTTGCGGGCGATGAGAGTTGTGCGGGGCAGAACGGCATGAATGATCGCCTGCGTTTCTCCGTCAAACGTATTGACTGCAACCCAGTCACCGACGGCAGGAAAATTCTCGCGGCTCTCTGCCGTGAACCGCAGCTTGCCGGAAATTTCAGCGGGCATTTCGTGCGTTGCGGTTTTCACTGCGTAGCTTTCGCGGTTTTCTTCGATGACTCGGGCGATTGAGAAACCCTGTTCGAGGAAGGGGCGGGCGTGTTCCGCAACGTCGTCTGTGTATCCGAGAGATTTCATGGTGCATTCATTATAGCAAATGTTGGTTTGAGCGGCAACCGGAGCGCCGCGTTGATTTTCGGCCTCGTTTTGGGTTAATTCCTTCTACGTTACGACTCATTTTCCTGGTCATTTTTCCTTTTGCCTTAGTTCGATGTCCACCCCCCTCATGAAACAATACGCTCAGGTGAAGGCGAAGTATCCCGACACGATACTTCTCTTTCGCATGGGGGATTTCTTCGAGACGTTCGAAGAGGATGCGAAGATCACTTCAAAGGTGTTGGGCATTACGCTGACGAAGCGGGGAAACGGCGCAGCGGGGGAAATCCCGCTTGCAGGGTTTCCGCATCACGCGCTCGAATCGTACATGCCGAAACTGCTGCGGGCGGGCTACCGCGTTGCCGTCTGCGAGCAGCTTGAGGATCCGAAGTTCGCAAAAGGAATCGTGAAGCGTGACGTTATCGAGGTCGTCACCCCCGGCGTCGCCTACTCCGACAAAGTTCTCGAACTCAAACAAAACAATTATCTCGCCGCCATCTCACTCCCTTCCGCTGTCGCAACCGGCACGGACACCGTCGGCTTTGCGTTCGTTGACGTGACGACGGCGGAGTTCAACGTGAGTGAGTTTCCGCCAAAGCAACTTGTCGAGCAGATTGCCGCCGTCTCTCCCTCGGAAATTCTTGTGCAGAAACGGGATCTCGCTTCGCTGCAAGAGATGCTGAAAGATCATTACAAAGGAATCTTCACGAAGATCGAAGATTGGATTTTCAATTTCGATTACGGTTACGAACAGCTCGTCTCGCAGTTCAACACGCAGTCGCTGAAAGGATTTGGTGTTGAAGAGATGAAGCAGGGCGTTGTTGCCGCCGGCGCGGTGATGAACTACTTGCAGGAGACGCAAAAAGCCAATCTCCATCACATCAAATCCATCCGCCGTCACGATGTCGGCGAGTACATCATCCTCGACCCGTCGACGAAGCGGAACCTCGAAATCACTTCCTCGATTGCCGGCTCGAACGAAGGGACGCTCTTCTCCGTCCTCGACAAAACCCAAACGCCGATGGGTGGAAGAATGCTGAAGCGGTGGATCAATCAGCCGTTGAACAAGTTAGAGGCGATACGGCAGAGGTTGGGGGCGGTGGAAGAACTGGTGAAGAAGTCAGATGTCAGAAGTCAGACGTCGGAGATTCTGTCACGGATTGGGGATTTAGAACGGCTGAACACAAAGATCTGTACGGGCCGCGCGACGCCGCGGGATGTGATTGCTCTGAAGTTCATCCTGATTGAAATCAGTAATCTGAAATCCGTAATCAGTTCTGCCTCTACCGAAACACTGACGGCGATACACTCCCGTCTCCAGCCTCTCCCCGACATCATCTCGCTGATTGAGACCGGCCTCGAGCCCGACCCGCCGATGGCGCTTGTTGACGGCGGCGTGATCAGGAAAGGCTTCAATGGCGAATTGGACGAACTGCGCAATCTCGCGTTCAGCGGCAAGACGTGGATTGCGGAGTTGCAGAAAACCGAGCGTGAACGAACGGGCATCCCGTCGCTGAAGGTCGGCTTCAACAATGTGTTCGGCTACTATATTGAAATCACCAAAACGCACAAGGATAAAGTCCCCCCCAACTATGTCCGCAAGCAAACGATTGCGACAGGCGAGCGGTTCATCACGCCCGAACTGAAGGAGTATGAAGATAAGATTCTCCATGCCGAAGAGAAAATCCTCGCGCTTGAAACAAAACTCTTCAACGAACTCCGTCTGACTATCGCTGAGCATGCAACAACCATTCAGACGAATGCACAGATGATCGCGGCGCTGGATTGCTTTGTTGCGCTCGCTTCGGCGGCGGTGGAGTACGAGTATTGCTGCCCGGAAGTGAACGACTCCGCCATGCTGCATATTACCGACGGACGGCATCCCGTTATCGAGCGGCTGCTGCCGCCTGGGGACAAGTACACGCCGAATGACGTTTTGCTTGATACTGAATCGAATCAGATTCTGATCATCACCGGCCCGAACATGAGCGGGAAGTCAAGTTATCTGCGTATGACGGGATTGACTGTGCTGCTGGCGCAGATCGGAAGTTTCGTTCCGGCAAAAAAGGCTGTCGTCGGGTTGGTGGATAAGATTTACACCCGCGTGGGGGCAAGCGACAACATTGCATCAGGGGAAAGTACGTTTCTTGTGGAGATGCACGAGGCGGCGCATATCGTCAACACGGCGACGAAGCGAAGTCTGATTCTGTTGGATGAAGTCGGACGCGGCACAAGCACGTTCGACGGCATCAGCATCGCGTGGTCGCTCACTGAGTACCTGCACCAGCGCGTCGGCGCACGCACGCTTTTCGCAACGCATTACCATGAACTGAACGAGCTTGCCGATCTGTTTCCCCGCATCAAGAACTACAAAGTGGAAGTCCGCGAATACGGCGACAAAGTCGTCTTCCTGCACAAAGTCACCCCCGGCTTCGCCGATCACTCGTACGGCATACAAGTCGCGCAAATGGCGGGATTACCGGAGGAAGTGACGGAGCGGGCGAAGAAGATACTAAAGAATTTGGAAGGGTCGGAGTTGAGTGTGCACACGGACGGGGGACTGAAGACGGAGGACCCGAAGAAACGAGGCCGCGTGACGCCTGAAGTGCAGATGACGTTGTTTGAGATGAAAGACGACGCGTTGCGTGAGGAATTGAAGAAAATCGATGTTGAGAAGATGACGCCGTTGGAGGCGTTGCAGAAACTGGCGGAGTTGAAGAAAAAATTCTAGAACCCAAACCCCGACGTCACATACACCTTCGCTCCTTCCGTCGAGCCGGCGACGGAAAGATCTCGCCACAACTTTGTTGTTCGTGTTCAGTTCTCCGCGCCTTGTTAGATGTTCAGCAGAATTAATTCGGAGTAAAGGTTATCAATTTGGGAGGGTTTGAGTACCTCAGATTTGAACAGCATGGGATTTGGCAACCGATAGGTGAAACCGAGAGAAATCCTTACGGTTTCATCAAATCGTTTGTCAATCATGATTGCGCCGGCTCGATGTTGTTTGCAGAGTTCTTTGGTGATAGGGCCAATTGATTCAACAAAGAAGGCAAGATTGCTGATATAGTGTACGTGAGCGAACCATAAGCGCTTCCTCTTGATGCGGGTCGAGATGATGTAGCATTGTTTCCCGTCTTTTCTGGTCATCAGCAGATGCCGGCATTTGTATCGCCTGTGATCATGCAGGAGACGGAGATGCTTATCGGGCAGTTGAGTCTCAATTTCAGAGATATCCGCCGTTACACTGCAGCCGGTGTTTACCCTGAAGCCCGGAACAGGAAGCCTCAGGATAGTCTCATCATTGAGGACGGAGAATCCAAGCCGTGTAAACACGTTTGTCGCAATCGGATTCGGGCTGAGATTCGTCAACGTGCAATTCCGTGTTCTCAAGAAAGCAAGAACAAGAAGGGCGCTTTCATTTCTATATTCAGGTTTTACTATCCAGCTTGTTGCGTTGCAAAATCTTCTTATGGTCCCGTCGACTTCGCGTTCGCTGAATATGGTTCCGAGAAATCCGACAATCTTCCCCCCGTCAACCAACACATAGCCGCACTGATCATCATCCCCCTTCCAAGAATGGGAAAACAGATTTCTCCAATCATCCTTTGTGATATCGGAATTGTTGAAATCAAGAAGAAGTTGATGAATCTCCTCGAACATTGAGGCGTTAGCCTTTACAACTTGTGACAAGAGTCGTTTCCTTCAATGGGTCAGGTGAGTGAGCGTCTTCCCGGATGGCACTGCCGTGCCTTCCTGCAGAACGATGCAGGAAGGTACTTCGTACGGCAGGGAAAGGTCAAATGTGAACAGATTTGTGCGCTCCTCCTGAAACGGGGAACGCCTCCAGAATTCGAGACAAGGCTTGTTCTTTTCCGTAGGAACGAATTCCGCCTTCAGTGAGACGAGAGGGACGCGTCGTGCGAAGTTGATGAGAACGAAGAGCATCGTTTCTTCAATTCTCCTTCCCATGACGCGGCAACTCAACACGAGGTCGGTGATTGTTCCGACCTCACCATCGTGATTCAGGCTGATGATCCCGGTGATGCCTGCGTCGCCGAATTTGTCGGCCACGCGGAATGCCCACAAATGGCGGTTTTTGTGCGCTATCCAGATATTGAGTTCCTGAAGCGTCATCCGGCGGGTTGCGTGATTCATCTGGTTGGTTTTGTTGAGAAGCTGTACAACACGCAAGGCGTTTGTCTTGCTGAATTCTTCAACCGTCACGGTAGTTTCAAGCGTGCGTAACCAATCATCCATCGATGTGATGTTTCGTTGCGATTGGTCGCGTCTTTTCTGTGCAAGATACATCTGTGTCCGTTCAAGATCCTCGGAACTGATGCCTGGCACATCAAAGCATCTGAGGTCAAGCAGTGTACTTTGGTACAGCATCTTGTCCTTTGGCCACTCGGGAACGAACACTTCGGGTAGTGCTTCACGCACACGCGCACGTTCCACGGGATTGTCGTCGATGAAGACCACGGACTCCAAACCCAGGTTGAGTGACGCGGTAAGCTGAACGATGTTGTTGGCCTTGTCTCCCCAATTGATCCTCCAACCGGCGAAATCGTCAACACGTAGCACCATTTCCGGATGATTCTTGATTGCCTCGAGGGCCACCGACTCTTCGTTCTTGCTGACAATGCCAAGGATGATGCCGCGCCGCGTAAGATCTTTCAACGATAGCTGAAAATCAACATAGGCTTCACCAATATGATTGTGCCCCCCGAGATTCAATTGCTGCCAACCGACGTCACCCACGATTCCGCCCCACAACGTATCATCAAGGTCAACAATGACGAGTTTTCGTGCCAGACCGCGCATTCCTCGCAGTCCGGCCTTGATATCGCGTGCAGCCTCGCGAAACACGTCGTTGGAGAACGCGATTTTTCCCATGTACCAGAGCTTTGGATTGCATGCGAGTTTTCCTGCAACCTCAATCCACCGCTGGGCATTGAGAACAAAAATATTGGAATGCGGTTCGAGTTGTTCCGTTAATCTGAGGTTCATTCGCATGATCGCGTTCGCAGCACCTCCTGCATTCTTCATATCGAGCATGCCGTTTCCCCTGATGTACGAAGGGAGTGTCCAACTTGGGACAAATACCGCGTTCGTATGTTCCCCCAAAAATGCCACCGCCTCAGCGAAAGCGTCCACTTCTGACATAAGAGTCGCTACGGGTGCGGACTGGAAATGCAGAATCTTGGAAAATGCCGGGACGGAAACATCCGGACGCGTCCAAACCACAGCGAAGTCCGGTTTGGAACTCAGGCTCGGAGCGTCCTGCGGAGTGAGGATCTGGATCAGTTGCCTGATCAGCACAACATGTGTGTGGAGCTTGGGAATTTCATCGATGTTGTCAAGATAATTAGCCAGAGTTTTTATTGTGAAATCTGAAATCAATAAACCGTGAAGGTTCGTTCTCGTCATTGCGACTTTCCCCCAGAAGTAACATCATGTGGTCTGCCAAAGAACTTATTGTGTGGAACGGGCTTCGTTCATCGCCGTATTCCATGTTTTCAGAGAGTGTTATGGGCGTCCCAAACTCCTGTTCGACTGCTTCTTCGGTTGCCACGATTAGATTGACAAGTCCAAGCGAGTCGAGACTCCCTCCACTTCCCATCAAAACACTATCTGAATCCCCCTTGATTCTTTCATCAGGCTTGCGCTGTTCGTTCAGTCGTTCTATCACACCGTAGATCAGCCGAAACACACGATCTCGTTCAATCATTTCCTTGCCTTGCATTTTCTGTTCTGTTTCGATCAGATGCGAACGGAGGTCCAACCACACACAACCGAGTCCTGAGAACCTGTATTCGCAAAAACAACGACAATATCCGTGATTTACAGAGATCGTTCTGTGTTCTTTCGCACAAGAATACCAGTCCCCAAGATCATTGTTGATGTCGTCCGATAAAATGCGGCTCGCCTATTTAATCTCTACTCCACCAGTTGTGTTGTATGTAGAGTGTCTTTTTCTTCCCCTGTCATACTACGCATGCGTGGTTTCGTCAAATTATCAAAGGATATGAAGTATCCTCGATGCCTCCGCAGAACGTCTGCAATCACCGCGCATTCCGTCTCACGTAAAACCCTCACCGCGCTTTACCGATACACCAAGCTCCCTCGTCCGGATGTTATTTCGCGAAACTTCATGTTCATAACAATAAGTCACCGGCTGAACCCCCGTGAACACAGAATTGTGATTTATGTTCCGAAGAGTCGAATGCAATTGTGAGGCGCGGGGAAAGGGTTTGTGTTGGAGGGGTGGATCTCTTGTATTTTTCGCACCGATTGTCTGCGTTGCACTCCAACCAAAAAGTGTGTAGAATTCAATCGGGCTTACAAGTTAACGAACAACGCTTCCCCCCGTTTTTTCCGTGTGCCGCCCTTTCACATTGAACCCGTTGATTCTCATAACACTTCACGAACATGCACGATTTCCTCTTCAAGCCATTTCATGACATGACGGAATCCGACTATGCCGCCGTCGGATTTACTTCCGGTCTTGAAATCCACCAGCAGCTTCTCACATCGAAGAAGTTATTTTGCCGTTGCCCTGCGGGGCGTTACAGCGACCGCTACGACGCAGAGATTCTGCGGCACATGCGCCCGACGCTGTCGGAATTGGGCGAGTACGACGGCACGGCGTTGATGGAATTCAAAACAAAGAAGAACATCATCTACCGGATCAACCGTGATACCGTCTGCACGTACGAGATGGACGACACGCCGCCGTTTGAGATCAATGAAGAAGCGCTCGACATCGCACTCGGCATCGGCATCATGTACGGCTGCGATCTGGTTGATGAGCTCCATATCGCCCGCAAGCAGTATCTTGACGGAAGCATTCCGACGGGTTTTCAGCGGACAGCTATCTTCTCTCTTGACGGAAAAATCCCTTTCAAAGGCCGCGACGTACGTGTCGTGCAGATGTCGATTGAAGAAGATTCGTGTCGCGAGGTGAGCGATATCGGACATCAACGCGTGTATCTGACGGACCGGCTGGGCATGCCGCTGATTGAAACAGTAACGGGGCCGGACATGAAAACGCCGTACGAAGTTGCCGAAGTAGCCGAGTTGTGCCGCTGGATGGCGCGCAGCACCGGAAAGGTTCGAACGGGCATCGGCGCGGCGCGGCAAGATGTGAATGTGAGTGTAACGGGAGGAACCCGAGTAGAAATCAAAGGCGTGCCGCGCATTCCGCATATTCCTTTGCTCACGTACAACGAAGCAATGCGTCAATGGAATCTGCTGCGTCTGCGCGACGAGCTTCACCGGCGCGACATTACGGCGGATTCATTCCAGGCTTCGACCGAATCCGTTACGAAGCTGCTGCGGAAAACAAGGTACCTTCCATTGGAGAATGCCCTTGCAAGCGGCATGATTGTCAACTGTGTCGTTCTCCGCGGTTTCCGCGACCTGCTGCGCTGGCAAACGCAAACCGACACATACTTCTCAAAAGAAATCTCCGACAGAGTTCGTGTCATTGCGTGTCTCACCACGCTTCCCAATATTCTTCACTCCGACAGTCCGAGCGAATCGGTTTCAACTGCCGAGTGGCAGTCGATCAAAAAGGCCGTCAGTGCAACGGATGACGATACGCTTGTTCTCGTTTGGGGAAGCGAACAGGATGCCGTAATGGGTGCCAAGGAAATCATTATTCGCGCAAAGGAGGCAACGATCGGCATTCCTTCGGAAACGCGGCAGGCGCTTCGTGACGGCACGAACGGCTTCGAGCGCATTCTTCCCGGCGCCGACCGGATGTATCCTGATACCGACCTTCCGCCGAAGCGGATTACTGATGAACGGCGCGATCGGATTCGTGCGACCCTGCCACTTGATTACTGGAACAGGGGAGATCGCTACCGCAAACTCGGAGTCCCTGAGGATCTTATTCAATCACTTTCTGTCTCCCGATTTGCAGCACTGTTTGAAACGCTGATTGCCGGGTTGCAGATTATGCCGAAGCTTGCCGCAACCCTTCTCATTCAGTATCCAAAGAGATTAAAGAGAGAAGGTCTGGATCCGCTGATTTCGGATGAGATGATGATGAACATCGTGAGAGGGTACAAGGAAGGAAAGATTCCGAAGGACGGGTTGTATTTTTTGCTGAAGAAGGCTGTCCGCAATGGATCATACGGCGATCACCTCTTGCCGCCACCTTGTTCGACAACGGAACTTCAGCAGACGATTCAGAAAGCTGTTGCCGGCCTTGACGGTGTAACCATCCATCATCACGACAAACGGCGGGAGATTGTCATGGGTATTGTCATGAACGCGTTGCGGGGGCGGGTCGACGCGACTACCGTTCGCGAACACATCGACCGGGAGGTGTTGGTATGAGCTCGAACGACCTGTACAAAGGCTACCGCGGCGAAGCGCTCGACACGCTGAAGAACTTCGATGCGCCCATTTGGAGTGACGTTGAGATAACAACTGAAACGGGCACGTTTAAGGGGATCATTCTTCCCCGTTCGGAAACGGCAGATCCTCACCATGTTGTTCTCAAACTGCGTGTCGGGTACAATATTGGAATTGCGGCAAAGCGGATTCGTTCCATCACCATCTCAGGACGCAAAGAGGCCCACTACAAGATTCCCGAAAAAGAATTTCCCTACGATCCGAAGAAGCCGAACGTGAAATTGTTGGGAACGGGCGGAACAATTGCAAGCCGGCTCGATTACAGAACGGGCGCCGTGATCCCCGCCTTTTCACCGGGCGAGTTATACGGCTCGGTACCGGAGCTTGCCGATATCTGCAATCTCGAAACCGAGAAACTCTACGGTGTGTTCAGCGAGAATATGGGTCCCGAACAATGGAAAGGAACCGCCGAAGCGATTGCGCGGGAAATCAAGAAAGGTGCGCACGGCATTGTGATCGGGCACGGCACGGATACGATGCATCACACCGCGGCAATTCTTTCGTTTATGGTTCAGAATTCTCCCGTGCCGATTGTGATGGTCGGCTCCCAGCGCTCAAGCGACCGACCTTCATCAGACGCGGCGCTCAATCTTATGCACAGCGTGAAAACAGCGGCGGAAAGCGACATAGCGGAAGTGATGGTGTGCATGTTCGGCCCAACGTCCGATGAATACGGGTTGCTTCACCGCGGTACTCGCGTGCGCAAGATGCATTCCAGCTACCGCTCGACATTCCGGACAATCGGCGATATTCCCATTGCGATGGTCGGCAGAGAATTCATCAAACCGTTGCGTCAGGATTACAAACGTCGCCGTTCAGACACTGATGTTATTCTGAATGCAGCGTTCGAAGAGATGGTAGCCATCGTGTACTACTATCCCAACATGCGGCCCGACATTCTCGACTCGTTAATCGACAATAACTACAAAGGAATTATTATTGCGGGAACAGGGCTCGGTCACGTCAACAAGCCGCTATATCCCGCGCTGAAGCGGGCACAGGAGAAAAACATTGCCGTGTACATGACTGTGCAGACGTTGTGGGGGTACGTGCAGATGTATGTGTACGATACCGGCCGCGATATGATGGATCTTGGTGTTGTACCGACTGCCAACATGCTTCCGGAAGTAGCGTACATGAAATTGGGTTGGGCGTTAGGACAGACAAGTGATTTGGAAAAGGTGAAAGAGATCATGCTGACTCCCATTGCCGGCGAGATCACCGAACGAGAGCCAAGCAACGGCTACCTGATTTTCCAGGGGGGTGTCCCCGAAGTGGAGGAGTTCATATCCAAATACAGGAAATGAACTCCGTTCACATCTCATTCTACCACAACATCGAAGCGACAACAACAACCAGCACTCCAAGCACAAGATTGACCGACGCCAGCATGTTGAGCTTGTTCTGATATTCTGCGAAGTCCGCTGACGGCGCTTCGCCCGGTTTCGGAGTTGCCTGGTGCATCCTCGGTACAACATATAATCCGATAGTCAATCCGACAATCAGTACACCGATGACGAGAATGTGCTTGATCGTCAGCATCATTCCCAATTCCGAGGATGTGTTAAACATCTCTCCCTCGGGGGTTTTCATGACTCCTGTAATAAGGAGAACGATAATACTCCCCCAAGCCACTTTAGAAAATCGCTTTGCAACCAACCCGAAGAGTTTCCCCGCCTGCTGCGGGTCGATGGAGCGCGAGGCGGGTTTAAGAATGAAATGCACGAATGAGGCTCCGCCAATCCACACGGCGGTGGCCAGAATATGAAGGACGTTGATGAATGTGTCCATTAAGTACACCTCCTGCTGTGATTGATGATGATATGTGACGCTTCACTGTTATCAGACTCATTTATCCGAATAAGGGTTGTACCACATCCTCTTGAAAATTCTTCCCGGCCAATTGAACGGAAATCCTTTAATTCTGTTTCAAAGCACGCCCCAATTCAACAAAGAAATTCTCACCTTACTGCCTGCAGAAATTCTCTCCTGATCCTTGGGAAAATGAATCAGGCAATTTGCCTTTGCCAAACCGCCAACCATATGCGAATCCTGGCCGCGGGCAGGGCGAACGGTGATCTGTCCCGCATCGTCTGTTGAGAGAATTCCCCTGACAAATTCCATTCTGCCTGCCTTCTTTCGTAGATCGTGAGTGAGAATTGCCGGTAGCGTCAGCGGTGCAACGCTGCTCATTCCCATCATGCGAAGTATTGCCGGCTTGATCAGAAGCTGGAAGCCCAGTTGCGCCGCAACCGGATTTCCCGGCAAACCGAATATCAAGACCTTCTTCTTTGTTCCGAAATAGATCGGCTTCCCAGGTTTGATTGCGATTCTCCAGAAGACGCTTTTCACGTTGAGTTCAGCCAATACATCTTTCACGAAATCGCTTGACCCGACAGAAACCCCTCCTGATGAAAGAACAACATCGGAATCCGTGAGTACTTTGCGGAAGGCTTGCTCGATTTGTCGAGGCGTGTCATGCGTGCGAAATGTCCGGACGGAGTCAATGCCTGTTGCTTGAAGCGCGGCCACAAGAGCCGGCGTATTCGAGTCGTAGATTTTGCCGCGCCGCAGCCGCGTTCCCGGAGGCTGGAGTTCGTTGCCCGTGACGATGAGCGCAACGCGAGGCTTTCTGCGCACACGAACGCGTTGTCTGCCGATTATTGCCAACATTGCCACAACCGGCGGGGTGATAAGCGTTCCGCTTTCAAGGACAATCTCGCCTTTCTTGAACTCTTCCCCGGCAAATCTGATATTGTCACCTGCATTGGCAGGTGTTGAGAAAGAGACAATATCCTTCCTGATTCTTACTTGTTCCTGCATGACAACTGCATCAGCTCCGGCGGGGATCTGCGCTCCGGTGAGAATCCTGATGGTTGTTCCCTTATTCAGTTTTAGAATGCGCTTGTCGCCTGCTGCAAGTGTGCCGGTGAGTCGAAGGCAGGTTTCGTTGCTGTGGGATGATTCTACGAGATCGGACGAGCGTACTGCAAAGCCGTCAACTGCCGAAGCGTCGAAGCGGGGCAGGGGTGTGCTTGCCCGAATCGATTCCGCCAGAACATATCCTAATGATTTCGAAACGGGGATTTGCGTGACAGAAAGCTTCCGGCAATTGCAGAATACAAGTTCCTGCGCTTCCTCGAAATCGATCATCCTTTCAGTGCCCCTTTCCCTCGATCATGGCGAAGGCGTGCAGGATTGCCGGGAAGAGGGCATCGAGACCATCAGATACTGCGACGGGCGAACCGGGGAGGGAAACAATCAGTGTGTTGGCCCGCAGACCCGAACACGCTCGCGAGAGCATCGCCAACGGAAACCGGGCTTGTCCGTACATTCGTATTGCCTCTTCGACACCGGGGGCTTCACGGTCAATCACTTCCCGGATTGCCTCCGGCGTAACATCCCGCGGACCGAGTCCTGTTCCGCCGGTTGTTAGAACGAGGTTGGCCTGTACGTTGTCGGCATAGTGTTTCAGCTTCTCAACAATCCTTATCTTGTCGTCGGGAATCACAGAATAATCGGCGATCTCGAATCCCTCGGTCTTCAACCGTTCAACTATCACGTTTCCCGAACGATCAGCTCCCTTCCCGCTTGCAATCGAATCCGACATCACAAGGACTGCCGCTTTGAGAATCCTTCCCTGAGGCGTTTGGAAATCAGACTTGCCACCGGATTTCTTCACAAGACGAATCTCGCCGATCGACATCTCCTCGTCAAGCATCTTCACCATATCGTAGATCGTCAGTGCGGCAACGGACGCTGCCGTAAGAGCCTCCATCTCAACGCCGGTTTTGTAGATGGCTTTCACCGTGGCCGAGACGTCAATCCGGTTTTCGCCGAGCACATATTCAACTCCAACAAAATCAACCGGAAGAGGATGACAATACGGGATAATATCGCTGGTATGTTTGGCCGCCTGGATTGCGGCAACTTTTGCAACTTCAAGGGGATTTCCTTTCGGGATTTTGCCTTGACGAATGAGGTCGATTGTTCCGTGGCTGAGATGCAATTGTGCCGAAGCAACGGCAGTTCTGAGCGTTGTCGTCTTTCGGGAAATATCGCGCATGGTAGTCTTCTCTTCGGACGGGAGTATTCTGGTTACGAGTCCAATATAGAATTTTTCTGAATCAGAATACCAACAGGTTTTCTGCAGCCTCGTCGCATTGTATGTTGTTTTTGACTGATGTCTTGATATATTCTAAGTGAGCTGTGACCAGTACAATCCGTTGAACATGCATGCCGGTAGCTGAACCACTTCCTTGGCATTTGAACCGTAACTCGGCAAGCCTTCATGATCAGTTTTGAATATATCCTTCTGGTGAGTTCGGGCCTGATACTCATCAGTCTGGCGATAGCCAAGATTTCCGACAATTTCGGGGTTCCGACGCTGTTGCTTTTTCTTGTGGTGGGGATGCTTGCCGGCTCCGAAGGGTTGGGTGGAATTGAGTTCAGCGATGTTGGCCTGGCGCGCTCGATAGGTACTATTGCATTGGTTCTTATCTTGTTCGCCGGCGGTTTGGATACGAAATGGTCGTCTGTTCGCCCGGTGTTGCGGGAGGCGGGAATTCTTGCAACAGCCGGAGTGTTTACCACGGCATTGCTGGTCGGGGTGTTTGTTTCGTATGCGTTCGGATTTTCCCTGCTTGAAGGGCTTCTGTTCGGAGCCGTTGTCTCATCAACCGATGCGGCCGCCGTCTTTTCCTTGCTACGATCGCGGAATGTCAGCTTGCGCGGAAACCTGAAACCGCTGCTGGAGCTCGAGTCGGGAAGCAACGACCCGATGGCAGTGTTCCTGACGCTCGGGCTGATTCAGGTTCTCACATCTCAAATAGAAACCGCTGCCGACTTCATTATTCTCTTCATCTATCAAATGGGGTTTGGCGCGGTGCTGGGGTTCGGACTTGGCAAAGCAATGGTCTTCCTGCTGAATCGCTTCAAGTTCTCCTACCAGGGCTTCTATCCTGTTTTTGCACTTGCGTTTGCAGTGTTCATTTTCGGGATCACGGCAGTCATTAACGGCAGCGGATTTCTTGCTGTGTACGTTGCCGGCCTTATTGTCGGTAACTCCGAGATCATTCAAAAAAGAAGTCTTCTCAGGTTTTTTGACGGGTTTGCATGGTTAAGCCAGGTAGTTATGTTTGTTACGCTGGGTTTGCTTGTGTTTCCGTCTCACGTTGCAAGTGTGGTGGGAATTGGATTGCTGGTTTCCGCCGTGCTGATGTTTGTTGCCCGGCCGGTCAGCGTGTTCCTTTCTCTTGCATTCTCGAAGTTCCGGTGGAATGAAAAGGCACTTGTTTCATGGGTTGGTTTGCGCGGAGCCGTGCCGATTATTCTTGCCACGTTTCCACTGCTGGCGGGTCTGCCGAGAGCGGAACTCATGTTCAATCTCGTCTTCTTCATCGTTCTTACATCAACAGTGTTTCAGGGATGGTCAATTCCGTTGCTTGCACGCATCCTTAACGTGGACGCCCCGCTTGAAAGAACTCCGAACTACCCGCTTGAGTTTGATGCCCCGCGAGAGTCAAATACTGAACTGGTTGATTTGATGGTTCCGTACAACGCATCAGCAGTCGGAAAGACTATCGTTGAACTGGGCATGCCGCAAGACAGTCTGATCGTGTTGATTATCCGCAACGAAGAATTTCTGGTTCCCAGCGGCGGCACTGTGCTGGAATCCGGGGACACTATTCTCGTTCTCGTCAACAAACAGAACCTTCCGCACATACGCGAATTGCTGGCAGAGCAGCGGGCGAAAGAAGAAGCATAGAACGTTCCGCCGTGCAGCTGTGCCGCAACCCCCGGAAGCATGAGTCCTCTTTGCTTCCCGCGTACACTGAATCATGTATGCTGTCGTCGGTGACGCCTTTTCCCTCACACCTTCCTTTGTAAGATTTTCAAACGTGCAGTAGTTTTTTCTTCCCTTTCATTCTCAATTCCGTTTTCCACGCCCTTTCGCCTTCGGGATTTTTTGGCGTAACCTTTGTCTCAACTAAAACCAATTGTTACATCCGGATGAAAACTCAGAATGAACCCAAAGGAGCCATGAAAGTACTTCTTGCTGATGATAACGATGATTTCCTGCTCGTGATGGAGGAGTTGATAAAGGGGCAAGGGCATACCTTGTTGATTGCACGAGACGGAAAGCAAGCGCGTGAGTTTCTTGAAGAAGAATCGGTTGATGTCATCATCTCCGATATCTTCATGCCGACGTTGGATGGAATACGGTTTCACAGCTATGTTCGGGAGTTGATGGGAGATAGAAAAGTCCCGTTCATTTTCATGTCAGGGTACGACGACCCCTATACGCAGGAAGCGATAGAGGATTCCTCAATAGATTTCTTTATCAGCAAGTTGACGCCCATCAGCAAGGTCATCGAGGTGCTCGATCAGATCCAATCATCAATAACTAACGTTGAAAACTGATGGCCTTACCGGATCAGAACACATATAAGGAGAATAGTGCAGGCGGTGTTGCTCCTGTCAAGCGTCGCTACGCCTCGGCGTTTCTTGAGCATCTCGTTCGGAACCGGATCATTACAGAGAAGATTGCGGGAGATGTATCCGATCACATCCAGGAACAAAAAGGAAACGAAAAACGCCGCATAATTGATATTCTTGCGGAAGAGTATGAGGTTTCCAAGGATGTGTTGGCGCGGGAACTTGCGCAGTTCTACTCGTTCCGGATCATTGACAGCAAAGAAAGAAGTCTGCGAAGGCTCGACAATCAGACTATCCTGAAACTGGTTGAAGCCCTGGCGCCGCCAGCGTATCGTGTTGTTATGAGGCACAAAGTGCTTCCCTTCGAAACAGCAGAAGGCCAGCCGGACAAGCTGTTGGTAGTGACCCCCAATCCGACAGACAGGGAGGTGAGCGAGGCTGCCCGTGCTTTTCCGTACGCCAAGCACGAAATCTGCTATATGAAGGAGGTAGATTGGGATGAATTTTGGCAACAAGTATCACACTCAAAGAACACAACATCGCCGGGAGCAACCTCGGCCGGCAACGGGATGTTCGAGGAGAATGATTCGGAGCTCGATAGCGCCCTCGAACGCGAAATCGACAGCAGCCAACTCATCAATCTGGTGAACAACATATTCACCGATGCCGTACGTGTCGGGGCGAGCGACATTCATATTGTGCCAAAGGGATCCCGCAAAACCGAAATCAGCTTCCGCATCGACGGGGAGCTTACAACATGGTACACAATTGAGGACACCCGGGCAGAGGCAGTTGTTGCCGTTGTAAAGGGACGCGGCCTCGGCCTTGACCGTTTTGAGAGAATGGCCGCCCAGGACGGCCAGGCCCAAAAGGTGGTAGACGATCAGTTAATTCGCTTCCGTATGTCTGTTCTTCCCATTATTTCCAAGGAAATGGCCGGGAAGTTCGAATCTGTTGTTATCCGGATTCTGAGAGATGCTCATGCCTCGGTTTCACTTGAATCCATCGGGTTAGACCCGTACTCGCTCGAGATGTTTCGCGAAGCAATCAACAAGCCGCACGGCATTGTCATTCTCACCGGGCCTACGGGCAGCGGAAAAAGCACGACACTTGTCGCGGCTCTCCGGTCCGTGATGAATCCGTCCGTCTGCACCATAACGGTGGAAGATCCGGTAGAGTACTTGATTGAAGGCGCACGCCAAGTGAAGCTCAATCACAAACTTTCGTTCGACGACGCCATTCGCGCCATTCTCCGTCACGACCCCGATATCATCATGGTGGGTGAAATTCGCGATCGTGCGACGGCGGATATCGCCATCAAATTGGCAAATACCGGCCACCTGACTTTTTCCACACTGCACACCAACGATGCGGCCAGCGTTGTTTCTCGACTATTCAAGATCGGTGTTGAACCGTTTTTGATTGCACAAGCGCTGAACATTGTTGTTGCGCAGCGCCTTGTCCGAAAACTATGCGACAAATGCAAGCGCCCGGTAAACAAGCGCGAGTTGAATCACAGTATGCTCGTGAAGTATGGATTTGATGAGGCGGAAATACCGAATCTGGAATTCTACGATCCGGTCGGCTGCCCGCAGTGCGTTGGCGGATTCAAAGGACGCAGAGCCATACACGAAACCCTGTATATCTCCCCGGAAATCCGGGAGATCATCATAGACAGCGGTGAAAAAATCGATTTGGAAGCAATTCAGCATGCTGCAATCAAACACGGTATGCGAACATTGCGGCAATCCGGATTAGCACTGGCGAAACAGGGCGTGAGCAGTATCGATGAAGTTGTAAGCGCAACAACGCGGGATTGAAAGTTTGTAATGGAAGAACTGACTCAAGAGAAGTCAAAATTTCCTCATGCTGCTGTGAGATGATGGCGTTGCATAGTGTTTTGGGGCGAATTGTCATGATGGAATCCTGGCATAGCCATTGAATGAACCATAGTCAACAGAACAGAAAAGAAAAAACCAGAAGCAAATTTTCAAACCAACAACCACAAACCACAACTAACAATCAAAGGGGAGATATACCATGGGCCAGCAACAACTTCTTCTGATCATCCTTGGCGTGATCGTCGTCGGTATCGCCGTAGCAGTCGGTATCACAATGTTCCAGGACAACGCTGTGTCCGCTAACCGCGATGCGGTTACGAACGACCTTGTGAACCTTGCTTCACGAGCACAGCAATTCTATCGTCGCCCGCAGGCGCTTGGCGGTGGCGGCAACTCGTTTGTCGGTCTGACGGCCAATGCGGCAGGTCTGGCAAAGCTGACCTCGAAGTCGGCAAACGCAAACGGTTCATACGCAATCACCACAGCCGGCACAACCGCCACTGTTGTGTTGCAGGGTACCGGTGTCGAGAAGGGAACAGATGGCAACCCCATCAGCATTACGATGAGTGTTTTTCCCGACAGCACATATGTTTCGCAGGCTAACTAACGCCTGACATTCTGCGGGCTTCCAGCAATGGAAGCCCGGGTTGTTTAATAGACGTAACGTTTCATGCGGGCGTACAGGTGAGTTCACACTGGCCGAAGGCGTTCGATAGTACACGAGTAGAAGAGGCTTGAAATGGGTTCGCAGCAACTATTACTGATTGTGGTGGGGGTGGTCCTGATCGGGATCATGGTTGCTGTCGGTATGAGCATGTTCAAAGACCAGGCCGCATCCACGAACCGGGATTCGATTTCCAATGACTTGGCGAACTTCGCAGTGCGGGCACAGAAGTTCTATCGCAAGCCGTTGGTGTTGGGCGGCGGCTCGTATTCGTTCAATGGATTGACGTTCAAACACATTACAAAAAATGAAACGAATTCCAACGGTACGTACGTGCTTTCGCCCGATCCTGCAAGCGGCAGCGATCCGTTTGTAACGCTGACAGGGACAGGATTCAACACCGGCAATGACGGGGCAACGCCCGTTGTCGTTCAGGTTAAGATTTGGCCGGACAGCTTGTTTGTAGAGACTCTAAATTAGGTGTGCAGACTGTGTTTGTGCGGTCTGGCTGGCAAGAAAAAAGAAATGCAGGGCGCGCCAAAAGCGCAGAGTAAAGTAGGCAGCTCTCTCCGTATTCCGGTTGTGTTTTGCTATGTGGGGGACTTAGTAAGACTTGCAACGGAAACGACGGGAGAGCTTGCCTTTGAACGTATGAACAAACCTGAGTGAATGAGAGATACAATGCCTGAATTCAGAATAGAAGGTGTCACCGCAGACGGCAAGCCGCTTCAGGGGGTTTTCGAAGCAGACTCGCTCAAAGCCGCAAAACAGAAGGCCGCGGTCATGGCCTCGCAGCGCAAGTTTAAGCTGCTGAATGTGGTTCCGCGCGCAACATGGGTCTACCGTGTTCAACGCGGAACGGAGAAGCCCGTCTCGGGAGAACAAAAAGCCTTCACAAAAGGAGAAGTAGAAGAAGCCCTGCAAAAAATGGGGTACCGCGTCATTCGAGTTCAGAAACGCTTGTTCGACTTCAGGCCAAAGCCCCCGTCAACGGAAATTGTGACATTCGTGCGCGTCAGCGCCGACCTTATCAGGCAGAAGCTTCCCTTCAATGAAATCATGCAACTGCTTGTCAACGATATCCAAAACAAAACGCTGCGCGAAACGCTGAAGGATATCAATGCCGAACTGAAGCAGGGGAAAGACAGCGAGCGGGCGTTCGTCAAGCACGAAGCCGTTCTTGGCCGTTTCACGGCGCACATGCTCGGTCTTGCCTCAAAAAGCGGCAACATGGCCGATATTTATGAGAGTACGGCAAAATTTCTCGAACGTCAGGCCGAGTTCAAGAAAAATCTCAAAAGCGCGCTCATCATGCCGGTTGTTACGCTGGTGGTTCTTTTTGGCGCAGTGGTGTATTACGTCGGATACATCTTTCCGGCAACAGCAGGGTTGTTCCGGAAATTCGGCATTGAACTGCCTCCCATGACTGCCGCGACGATGGCAATGAGTGACTTCCTGGTGGAGAACATGGGCCTCATCGCGCTCGGGACGCTGATACCGGGCGTTGTCGCAGTGAAATATTTCTCGACCGAGAAGGGGAGATTCATCCTCGATAAGTATATCTGGAGAGTGCCCATTATCGGTTCGCTGATGCACAAGAGCAGCATCGAGATATTCTGCCGCGTGTTCTACGCGTTGTACAGCGGGGCAGGCGAGAACATCGAGGTAATTCGCATGGCCGCGGAAGCATGCGGCAACAAGTTTATGGAACATCAGATCAAAACCGTTGCTCTGCCGATGATGACACAGAAGGGAGCTGGTATTATGGAAGCGTTTGAGGCGAGCGGAGTGTTCACCAAAACTGCGCTTTCCCGGTTCCATTCGGGTGCAGAGACCGGTACCGTGAAACATACAGCGTTGCAGTTGGCGGAGTACTATGAGAAAGAGACGTCGTACAAAATGCGGAATGCCATCGACTACATCCAGGTCATCATCTCGATGATCATCATGGTCGTTCTTACGGCACTGACAATCGTCTCGTCCGAAACGGCAACGGTGCGCCCGAAGAACCCGGCATTGGGCGTAGTAGTACAGCACTGTTCAGAACACGGCAGGACGTGAATCGTTGATTCTCGATTCCCCATAAGAGAAGAGCAATGGCAACAGTTGATATTACTGACAAGATTGGCTTCACACTTCTAAAGAAAGGCATCATTGACTACGAGACTCTTGAAAAGTCCCTGAAAGTCAAGGAAGCCGAGAGCAAGCGGAACCGGAGAAATCTGGGTCAGATTCTTGTCAATGAATTCAACGTTGAACACGATTCGGTATTCAAGGAGGTAGCCGACCTTTATGCATTCAGGGAAATCTCTCTTGAAGACGAACTGCTCGACAAGCCAAGAATCGAGTTCATCCGAAAGCTCATCGAATCGCTGCCCGAATCTGCACGAACAATGCTGCTTGAAGCAAAGATGCTGCCTCTCAAGTACGATGAACGCCAGACAGACAAGCTGATTATCCTCGCTGCCGATCCTACGGACAGGCGCATTCCGCTAATCTCACGAAACTTCAACGCGAAGAAATACGAAGTGGCGTATTGCCGCCTCGGCGCGCTTGAAAAATTGATGGAACAAGTTGTTCCGGTTGAGAATCAGTTTCTGCGTCTCTTGGAAACCAGTGCCGATGCTGGCATTGATGTCAAGGAAGACGAAGGTGCCGTTGACGAGGAAGCACTTGAAGCGGAAATCAGCAAAAGCGCTCTTGTCAATCTCGTCGAAGGAGCCCTGGTCGAGGCGGTGCGACAGGGTGTAAGCGACATTCATATTGTTCCGAAAGGCGGGAACCGTACGGAGTTCTGGTTCCGCGTGGACGGCAACCTGCAATTGTGGCACGCCCAGGAGAGCACGTTGCCCGAAGCGATAGCGGCAGTTGTGAAGGATCGTTCAAAGAATGTTGACCGGTTCGAACGCGAAGCGTCGCAGGACGGTTTCATCCAGCGGTCAATCGATGATCACATGATCCGCTTCCGCGTTTCCATTATGCCGATGGTGGGTACAGAGTTCAAGCACAAGTACGAGAGCATCGTTATTCGTGTTCTCGATGATCGGAAGGTGATCACCGATCTGAACAAGCTCGGCCTTCAGGGGCCGACAATGGATTTCTTCCAAAGGGCAATCAACAAGCCGCAAGGCATCGTCATCCTTACCGGCCCGACCGGAAGCGGAAAAAGCACGACGCTGGTTGCCGCTCTCCACGCAGTAATCGACCCGACAGTCAACGTTCTCACCGTCGAAGAGCCGGTGGAGTACATCATTCGCGGAGCCCGGCAATTGAAGATCGGGCCCAAGATGAATTTTGATAACGCAATCCGCGGCATACTGCGTCATGATCCTGATATCGTGCTTGTCGGCGAGATGCGAGACAAAACGACTGCCGAAATTGCCATCAAGCTGGCGAATACAGGGCACCTGACATTCTCAACACTGCACACGAACGATGCCCCCAGCGCCGTTTCACGATTGTATAAAATGGGGATTGAGCCGTTCCTCATTGCCTACGCAATCAACGTTATTGTTGCACAGCGCCTGATACGAACCCTCTGCAAATTCTGCAAACGTCCGATTCTGCCCGATGAATTGGACCGCGAGGTATATATGAAATTCGGTTTCACGGAAGAGGAACTCGACAACAATGTAATTTTTGAGGCCGTAGGCTGCGAGAAATGCAACGGCGGCTACAAGGGCAGGGCGGCAATTCATGAAGCACTGTATTTCACAAAAACCATTCGCAATATCATTGTGAAGTCGGGTACGGAAGTTGACGAAGAACAGATACGTACGCAGGCTATCAAAGACGGAATGTGGACATTGCGGAAGTCCGGTATCGAACGAATAAAGAGCGGCGTGTGTACGCTTGAAGAAATTGCTGCAGTAACAACTGATGATTAATCCGCCGACTATATATGCAAAACAGCTATGATTGATGTTGCCATACATACGCTGCGAGAACTCGCTTCCACAATTCCTCCGACGGCGCCGGGTGTTGAGCGCCAGATGATTATCGGTGATCTTGCAAGCAAAGCCTCGCCTGCCGAACGAACAGCAATGCGCAAGCTCATGGATGCGGTTCTTCTTCGTATGCAGAAACTCAACGCGTCCGACATCGATATCGGCGGATTGGGCACAACAGGTTACATCTGGTACCGAATTTACGGTGATAAAAAGCCGGACAGGGAACTTCCTGTCTTCACGCCGGATGAAGCAAGCCTGCTGATTCAGTCCATACTCATCGAGCGGCAACGGCTGTTTCTGTACGAAAACCGCAATCTTGATTTTTCGTACACGGTGATGCAGGACGATTCCATGTTCCGGTTTCGTGCCGATGCCTATTTCGATTTGGATCAGCTTGCGCTGAACATGCGAGCGATCAATGCAACCGTCCGCCCGTACAAGAACCTCGATTTCCACCCGAATGTTACCAAGGCTTTGAGTCTTGCCCATTCGTCGCACGGCCTTACGCTTGTTACGGGCATTACAGGATCCGGTAAAAGCTCAACCCTCGATAGTATCATTGACGCGAACAATCACTCGGTTGACGCGCATATCGTCATCATCTCGTCACCGATTGAGTACGTACACAAGCCCGACCGGTGCATCGTTCGCCACCGTGAAGTGGGGCGCGATGTGCTTTCGTTCAAGGAGGGAGCAATACAAGCGTTACGTCAGGATCCCGACATCATCGTCATCGGTGAAATGCGCGATCCCGACACGATATTTACTGCTCTGGAAATCACCGATAGCGGGCACAAGGTGTTCTCGACATTGCATACTGCATCCGCGATTGAAACGATTGACCGCGTCATCGGTGAAGTGCCGCCGATTGAGCAAGAACGAGTCCGCCTCCGATTGGCAGATACGCTGAGTTGCGTACTTTCCCAGAAGCTCGTGCCGACATTGGATGGCAAGCTCACATTGGCCAAGGAAATCATGCTCATGATACCTTCCGTGCGGGCAGCCATCAAAAACAATAACACCGGGGAGATCTATCAAATGATGGCCGAATCGGCAGATATCGGCATGATAACTTTGGAACAGGATTTGAAGCGATTGTATCTGCAGAGGAGAATTTCTCTCGAGACTGCGATGGTTAATGCGAATAACAAACGGCGATTGCAACAAATCCTCAATGCGAATGCAATCGGCGATTGAAACAAGCGGGAGTTCTGGCCATATGAGTAATAATAGTCACCACCGAATAACAAGGGAAGAGTCGCTATGGCTATGTTAGGCGGCAAGTCAATGATAGGCCTGTTTGTTGATGGCCTCGACATCAAGCTTGCCCGTGTTACGCAAAAACGGGGCAAGGTGGTTGTTCAAGAGTTGCGTTCGGCAACGCTCATCTCCAAGTTGGAAGAACGGAAAACGGCGGAAGCGACAATGAGTCAGTCGGCCGATGACCGCGATCCATTCCGGCTTCCCGAACTTGATTCGACCGAGCAGGCTGCCATTACCGGCGGCGAAGACAACAACGCCATTCTGCTGGGATTGCTCTCTCAATACAAGCCAAAAAGCTACTCGCTTGCCTACGGAATCTCAGAGCCATCCATTTACTATCATGCGTTAGACAGCAACTTCGGCCTCAAGGGGAAAAACCTGAAGCTGCGGATTATCGATGAGTTGAAGAATGTTCGAACATTCCAGCCAACTCCCGATGCTGTAGATGCTATTCCGACGGAAGACGGAAACTTGTTGTGTGTTGTACGCGAAGATGGTCTCTCGCTTATCAATCATCTCGATAGCATTAAAGGATTCCTGGGGAACAGGGTGCCGAACATTGCCGGCATTGATAGTTCAGACATAGCTCTCATGAACATGGTGAGATCGAACTATGATCTTCAGCCTGATGAGGTGTCGGTTATTATCTATGTCGGCGCCGAGTTCACGCGCCTGATTTTCATGCACGGGCCGAACTTCTACCAGTTTGCGCCTATTCTCAGCGAAGGGTACGACTCGTCGAACCTGCCCAACACTGTGTACAGCAGGTTATTGCTTGAGCAAGATAACTTGAACATTCAGCGTGTCAGCAAGATTATTCTTGCGGGTGAAAGTCGACGAATAGAGTTCAAGGAATTCCTGCATCAAATGCTTCCCGACCAGGAAGTTGACTATCTGTTGACCCCGAATCTTGATGTCAGCCAGCTGCCGCCCGACCAGCAGGAAGCAGTGTCCGAGTACGCTGTTGCCATTGGCGTTGCGTGGAAATTTCTTGATAGCTCGAACAAAGCATTCTACCGTACAAACTTGCTTCCGGACTCGGTACGCGAGGGGCAGCGTGTTTTCAAACTTTCATGGCACGGCTATCTGTTGCTTGCCGCCATTTTCGGATCCACACTCTTCTTCACAACACAAATTCAGCAGAAACGTCAGGAAATCAACGAACTCAAATCTCTCCTTGACGTCAAGTCGGCCCAGATCAGCGAGAACACAACCTTGATGAACTCGATCAGCAGTTTGCGCGACCAGCTTGGAAAGTACAACGCATCGATGGCATTGTATGATTCATTGGTGCCGGGGGCGGATAAATTCAGCAAAGCGTTCTCGCATTTGAGTCACGGCGTTGAGGACCTGAATTCGATCTGGCTGAACGAGTTTATTGTGCCGGAAAGCGGTGAGGTAACGCTCAACGGCTTTGCCGTGAACCGATCACGCATCCCGCGTCTTTCCGCCATGTTCGAACAGGCATTGCTGAAAGAGGTTTCAACCGAGGAAATCAGAGGTGAAACGGTGTACCGCTACAAAATAGAAGTTCCGTCCATCATGAACACGAAACAATAGGAGACGGAGAAAGGAGCAAGACGTGTCATACAAGGTCCGAAATAGCATTGTGCTTGGCGTATTACTGTTGCTCATCATGGGCGTTGGTACATTCGTGCGGGCGTATCACCTTCCCAAGGAGTCGAAAGCCTTGGCGGCTGAAATCGAGAAGATCGAAGAGGAATTGAGCAACACTCCGGGGCTCATCAATGAATACAACGAACTCAGCGCAACAGTGGAGGATACGAAGGCTCGATGGGAAAGCCGAAGCAAGGAAATTCCTCCGGAAGACATTACCGGCAAGACATACGAATATTTCAGTACTCTCATCGAACGAAGCGGCGGCCTGAAATTGAACATGATATACCAGGGCCCGCAAATGAAAGACAACTATGGTTTTAACGTGTACAACTTGCGCGGCGAAGGTCCGTACTCGAATCTCTACAAATTCCTCTGGCATATCGAAAACGGACGCAAGCTGTTCAAGATCAACACGCTGAATATGAAGGGACTCGAAATTGCGGAGAATGAAAAAACAGCAGGCGATATTCTGGTGACCTTTGAAATGACGGTACACGCATTTTACGCTGCCATTCCGGAATTGGCCAAGCCGAGTTCCGGACGCGAGGATACGCCTCCGTACTTGTCGCAAGATCCGTTCCTGCCTGTGATTACCGCCCTCTTGCCTCCGAACAAGACGAATCTTGTGGAGATTGAGCGTTCGGATTTGAAGGCCGTCATTCCGGGCAAGGCGTTTGTCTTTGATCAGAACAACAACTTCAGAACCTTACAGTGGGGAGATGAAGTATATCTCGGCTATGTAACAAAGCTACTGCCGGAAGAAGGCAAGATCGAATGTACCCTGAACAAGGGGGGCATTATCGAAAAAGTGGAATTGAAAATACGATATGCTGCGGGACAACAGGCAGCGTTGGGTCAACAACCCGATTTATTGAACAAAAAGCCTTGAGGGGAGCATGAAAACACCTACCGTCATAATCGCAATTGCGCTGTTCGTTGCTTGCATCGTGCCTGCATCGGCCCAGCCTCTGAATCCCGTAGAACGCCGGGCGCTGAAAGAGTATATATCGCCCGATGAATTGGTGTCGATAGCACCAACCGCTTCGCTCGACAAGGCGTTCAGTGCCATCAGCGAAGTGAGCAAGAAATTTACTGGAAAGATCATTATCGATCCCGAACGCCGCAACGATCCGGTTGGCGTGGATATTACAGGAATGCAGTGGAGGATCGCCCTTGAAACGATTTGCCGCAAGAACAATCTGTGGTACGACGAATACACGAGCTATTTCCAGATTGTTTCGTTGGGCAACGGCGAAGGAAAAGGGCGGGATGGTATGGCCGGAACAATGATGCCGGTCAGCGCGGAAATGCAGAAAGAGATCGCGACCATCAAAAGCCGGGAAATCAAAATCTCCGCGGTGTTCTTTGAAGTGTCTCTGACGAAACTCGAAGAAGTTGGTGTCAACTGGAGTTTCATGAAGAGCAACAAGGATGTCTCGGTCAACTCACAGTTCAAGGCGGCGGACAATGTGTCGTCTGATTTGTTCAAAATGGACGTGACCCCGAAAATTTCGTTTGCCAGCATCAATACCGTGGCAAAAATATTTTCGGCATACGACCTGGGGGAAATTCTCTCCGGTCCGCAGCTGATTGTCCGTTCGGGCGAAAAGGGAAGAATTCAGGTCGGGCAGGATTTCTCGATCAAGGAACGTGATTTTTCGGGAAACCTCCTCGACAAGTTTTACAGTACAGGTACCATTATCGATGTGCGTCCGCAAGTAATTTCGGAATCGGGCGTCAACTTCATTCACATCCTCGTCGATGTCGAGCGAAGTTCGTTGGTGCCTTCCCAGGGAAGCACCATCATCAACAAAACAAAGGCGAATACCAACGTTCTTCTTCTTGATGGTGAAGAAACAATTATCGGCGGCTTGTACAACAATGAAGTGCAGGAAACGCGGCTCGGAATACCTCTGTTGAAAGACCTGCCGTGGTATGTGTTCGGGTTGCGGTATCTGTTCGGATACAACAAAGACGAAGTACGTAAGAAGGAATTGATTATTCTCCTCAAAGCGGAGCTTGTTCCGACGCTTCAGGAACGTGTTGCGCAGAAAGTTCAGGAAGATGGTGTGTATCAGCGATGGCAAGATGGAGTCCAGCGACAGGTTGATCATGTAACAGGTGCAAGGAAGGAGGGACAATAGACAATGAGGAGAGTATTTTTGGGAACGGCTGCAATACTTGCTCTTGCGTTTGTGTTGAATGCGTGCAGCAATGATGATACGGGGCCCAGCGCGGGCGTTGCGGTGGTTTCCGGTTTTGTAAAAGACGCAAAGAACCGGATGCCGCTGAGCGGAGTCCTCGTCGAAGGCAAGGCCGGAACAACAGTTACAGCACAGGCCACGACGGACGATCAGGGCCGTTTTGAACTTCGCTTCAATGTCGACAGCGCAATGACGGCAAAAATCTCGATCCGTAACGTCACGGGATACCGCGATACCATTGACATCTCAATTTCTGTGACTCCCAACGAGGCGGTGTTGCGCGATATCGATCTGAATCCGAAGTCACAAGTGATTGGCGGAGGCGGCAGCACAAGCGGCCTTGCGCAAACGTTTGCATTTCTCGGCGCCGACCCGATGCAGGTTTCGGTGTACGGTGTGGGCGGCCAGGAAACGGCAGTGTTGGGCTTCGAGGCAAGGGATTCGCTCGGCCTTCCTGTAGATGCGGCGCATGCTGTACAGATTACCTTCAGCCTTCAGGGCGGGCCGAACGGCGGTGAGTATCTCTCTCCGACAACAATCACGACAAATGCTGTCGGGCGCGCATTCATTGCCTTCAACAGCGGCACACGCTCAGGCGTAGTACAGGTTGTGGCAACCGCAACCGTTGCCGGACGGGTCATTACCTCATCGCCTGTTCGCGTCGTCATCAACGCCGGCTTTGCGGATCAGGCACACTTCACGATTGCAGCCGAGCGACGTAATTTCCCGACGTGGGGTGTTGCCGGCAATCGAAACAAGATCGGTGTCATTGTGGGGGATAGATATTCAAACCCTGTAGTCGTGAACACAGCCGTGTACTTCCGAAGCAGCGCCGGTGTTATTCAGCCGACCGTCTTCACAAATATCGATGGATTGGGATCCGCTGACTTGATCAGTGGAAACCCGCTTCCTATGGGCCAATATGCTGCACAGCAGTACGGTACAGGATATCATTATGTAGCGGCTCGAACGATCGGCCAGGGAGGCGTTCCGGTTGAAGACAGCATTCTCGTGTTGTGGAGCGCGCATGCTGAAATCAAAAATGTTACACCGCTTACGTTCAACATTGCGAATGGCGGTTCACAGGATTTCACATTCAATGTATCCGATTTCAACGGTAACCCGCTTGCAGCAGGAACAACAATAAGAGTGGTTGCAAGTGTGCCACCGCCGCCGGATCCGAATACGCCGGTGAATCAGGTGCAACTTGCCTTCGGCAATCAGGGGACGATTGCCCTTAACGATATACTCTTCAGAGGAGCCGGTGTCACCGACTTCAGTTTTCGGCTGAGTGACGGGACTCCGAACATTGATCGCCCCACTCCTACATCAGTTTCTATTACAGTCGCAGGGCCCAACGGCAACGCTTACTATACACTGGATGGAATCGTGCAGTAACCTTCACATCACCACCACACCATCAGAGCCTCTGTCGGAGTTGTCGCAGGGGCTCTTGTGTTTTTGGGCGGATTGATTTTCCGGCTCCTTTGAGTTAGTTTGTTGGATAACAAAATCGTTCTCGACAGACTATTCTATGGCAAAGCGTTCAAACGGCGGGGCTGCCTCTTCTCAGTCAACATTCAACAAAGATGCGATAGTAATCCGCGGAGCGCGGGTTCATAACCTCAAGAATGTCAATCTCGATCTTCCCCGAAAGAAGCTGATTGTGGTTACAGGCGTCAGCGGTTCCGGAAAATCGAGCCTTGCATTCGACACCATTTACGCCGAAGGCCAACGCCGGTACGTTGAAAGTCTCTCGTCGTATGCACGCCAGTTTCTTGAGCGGATGGATAAGCCTGATGTTGACCTTATTCAGGGTATTAGTCCGGCCATGGCGATCGAGCAGAAAACAAATACCCGCAATCCCCGTTCAACCGTCGGAACCTCGACGGAAATCTATGACTATCTCCGCGTTCTGTTTGCCCGTATAGGGAAGACATACTGCTACAACTGCGGCAGACCGGTGACGAGAGACTCTGTCCGGACAATTCTGGATTCTCTGACGCAGGAGGCAAGGAATTTGCAAACCTCTCCGCTCAAGCTCTACATCACGTTTCCTCTTCCAATACATCACAAAGAGACGGTAGATGAGGCCCTCTCCAATCTGAAAAAAGAAGGTTTTTTTCGCGTTCTCGTGAACAACGAGATTGTTGACTTGAACGAAGGTGAGCTGCCGAAGAAGATTAAGCCCGCTGAAGTTCTGGTCCTGGTCGATCGCGTCATGTTCACAGCCGGCGAGGAAAGCAACCGCCTTGCCGATTCGATCGAGACTGCATTCGCATCCGGCGGAGGAAACGCAGAGGTGGTTCTATTGGAGAGTGGAAAAGCGCTGAAGTTCAACCAGAATTTCGAGTGCTCACACTGCCGCATAAAATTCGAAGAACCCGACCCGCGCCTGTTTTCATTCAACAATCCCTTTGGTGCGTGCCCTGAATGCCAGGGATTTGGGAAGGCAATCGGGATTGATATGGATTTGGTTGTTCCGATTCGGAGCAGAACATTACGCGAAGGGGCGATTCAACCCTGGTCAACTCCGAAGTTCAAAGAGAACCAGAGGCGAATGGTCTCGGCCGCGCGACAAGCGGGCGTTCGGCTCGATGTTCCATTCAGCGATCTTTCGGAAGCTGAACTGCAGTTTGTTATGGAGGGGCACGGAGATTTTGACGGCATTCACGGCTTCTTCAAGATGCTCGAGAAGAAATCATACAAAATCTACTACCGGGTTTTGCTGAGCCGGTACAGAGGCTACACAACCTGCGCAGCATGCGGCGGAGCCCGGCTTCGCAAGGAAGCCCTGAACATCAAAGTGGCCGAAAAAGGAATTGCGGATATCGTTCGGATGACTATCGCTGAAGCGGGACAATTCTTCTCATCGCTATCTCTCACACATACTGAGCGGGAAATAGCGAAGCGAGTTCTCGAAGAACTGGATCGGAGGCTGAAGTATCTCAACGAAGTCGGCATCGGATACCTAACGCTTGACAGACTATCGAATACACTCTCCGGGGGAGAATCACAGCGCATCAACCTCGCCACCTCGCTCGGATCGTCGCTTGTTGGGGCATTGTATGTTCTGGATGAACCAAGCATTGGGCTTCATCCCCGCGATAACGGACGGCTCATCAATATCCTGAAAGCCCTTCGTGATGTCGGCAATACGGTTCTTGTGGTTGAGCACGACAGCGACATGATGCGCGAAAGCGACATCATTGTTGATATGGGGCCAAAGGCAGGGGAGTTTGGCGGTGAAATAGTATATGCCGGACCCTCAGAAGAAATTGTCAACGACCAGAAATCACTGACAGGAAAGTACCTGAGTGGGAAACGATCGATTTCCGTTCCCCGAAACAGAAGGACTCCGAACGGCGTCGCAATTACCATAGAAGGGGCGTCCGAAAATAATCTGAAGGGAATAAACGTTACAATCCCGCTCCACATGTTTGTTTGTATTACAGGCGTCAGTGGCAGCGGCAAAAGTACACTTGTGCATGATGTTCTTTACTCAGGACTGAAACGATTGAAGGGGGAGCCCGCCGAAAAGATCGGACGATGTTCGGCAATTCGTGGCCACGAGCATATCAGTTCTGTCGAGATGGTTGACCAATCGCCCATCGGTCGCTCGCCCCGTTCCAATCCGATTACGTACATTCAGATTTTTGATCAAATCAGAAACCTGTTTGCCAATACTCAGGCAGCGAAGATCCACGGGTTCTTACCCGGTCATTTTTCGTTCAATGTCCCCGGCGGACGGTGTGAAGCTTGTGAGGGTGATGGTGTGGTGAAGGTCGAGATGCAGTTCCTTGCCGATCTGTATCTGATCTGTGATTCATGCAAAGGGGCACGGTACAAGCAGGAAGTGCTTGACGTTCAATATCACGGAAAGAATATTACTGACGTGTTGGGGATGACCGTGACTGAAGCGATTCAATTCTTTTCGGCGGATGCGACAGGAAGGAAAGTTGCCCAGAAGCTGAAAGTTCTGGAGGATGTCGGGCTTGGGTATATCAGGCTTGGTCAATCAGCGACATCCCTTTCCGGTGGTGAAGCGCAACGCATCAAGCTCGCAGCCCATCTTTCCGCTCCTCAACGGGGAACTCATACATTGTTCATTTTTGATGAACCTACGACTGGACTCCATTTTGACGACATTGCGAAGCTGCTGACCTGTTTCTCAGTCTTGATTGATCAAGGGCATTCGGTCGTGATTATTGAGCATAATCTTGACGTCATCAAATGTGCCGACTATGTTATTGATTTGGGGCCGGAGGCCGGAGGGGGCGGCGGTGAGATTGTGGGGCAGGGTACTCCCGAGAAACTGGCCGAAATTGCAGAGTCACACACGGGCAGATTCCTCAAGCGGTGCCTCTTTCCGGAAAAGCCGTCTAAGTGACTGATGTCACATCGGAGGGGATGGGATTATACTACATTGCTACCGCAGCAGTTACTGAAAGGCATTGGTACTTCGACGGATTTAGGGGAGATCCTAGGAGGTGCTGATGCCTTTCGCCATTAGTAGGCCATTCCCACATTCAGCGTGATGAAGAACCCGCCAAACTCCTTCTTTGTGGCCAGCACTTCACCTGCTGTCCGCTCTTTGTAGAGTGAGGGAAGCCCGTCGCCAAAGATGTATGTAAAATAGTACCGGAAGTTCACACCAAACACATTCGCCCTTTCGCTTCCGAAATTTGCTCCAACACCGATGAATCCCCCCGCAGTGTAATGGGTACGTGCCTTTCCCAGACTTTTGAAAAACTCCACCTGTTGGGATTGAACAACTTCCCCGACCGTTCTGAATTCAGTAAACGGGGCAGAGAGAATAACGGCCGGGCCTGCACCAATATTGATGAACGGACGGAAGTTATCGGCAATCTCCTCACGGAAGAGTCTTTGCTGTACGCCAAACATCAACGGCATTACAAGAAAGCGCTGCAACTTGCCGGGAGTAAAACTCTGACCTGAAAAATAGTTGTACTGTTCGACCTCCCGCTCATCCTTTGATTCTGAGATTGAGAACGTGGCAAAGCCCGAAAGATCTTCAGTGAACTCACGTTTGTAGAACATTCCGAGACCAAATCCGTCGTTCGAGACAAGAACATCCAGCCCCCAGGCATTGCGGTACGTCGGCTCTTCGAATTCGCCTTCTGGGATAAGGGCGGTGGTGTCCGGCTTGAGAGCGGAGCCGAAGACGATGCTTCTTGTCGAATTGTCAGGTGCGGAAAGAGTCTGTGCCACCGCAGATGATGCAAGCACGACACACACAACGAGCAAACCTGCTTTCCTTTTCATAACTCCTCCTGCGTAATACATTCCAGTATCCCGGATCTCTTTTGCAAGATAGTCGGTTTGACATTGAGAATCAATCACAGCACTCTCACAACCGCGAACTTCAGATAGCGCGTCTCAGGCATTGCCGGCAAAACCGGGTGGTCGGGTGCCGCACCGCGCCAATCCAGCAACTGTATCCTGCGCCCTGCTTTGGTTGCCATCGAATCCACGATATCGAGAAACACGCCGGATTCGATATGATGCGAACACGAGGCGGTTAAGAGTATGCCACCCTCTCTAATAATACGATAAACTCCTGCATGGAGTTCCCTGTAGCCTTGTTTTGCCGACTGAACATTCTTCTTGCTTTTCGTAAACGAGGGCGGGTCAAGAACAACAACGTCGAATGTTTTTCCTTCGGCATGAAGTCTTTTCAAGGAGTCAAAGACATCTTCCTGCTCAAAGGTGACATGCGTCAGTTGGTTGAGTGTGGCATTCGCGGTCGCCCGTTTCACTGCGTCGGCGGAAACGTCAATTCCGAGCACGGATTTTGCCCCTGCATGCGCGGCGTGCAACGCGAATCCCCCGTCGTTGCAGAAGCAGTCAAGCACTTCGGAATTCGGGGCAAACCGTCGAATTGCTAACCTGTTCTCTCTCTGGTCAAGAAAAAAGGCGGTCTTTTGCCCCTCCAGTACGTCAATCGAGAATCTCAAACCTCCGTCTTCAATAGTAGTACATCCGGCTTCACCCCGAAGGATACCTTTGCGTTGCGGAAGCTTCTCCAGTTCGCGCAAAGGTGACTCGTTGCGTTCAATAATTCCTTTAGGTTGCAGAAGGGATTCAAGTATGTCGCATATCGATTGGAGCCGGGCGTCCATTCCAAACGAGAATGTCTGAATGGAAAGAAACTCGTTAAATTTATCCACAATCAATCCCGGCAGAAAATCACTTTCACTGAAAACAAGCCTGAACGTGTTGCTCGACGGATACAGCTTCCTTCGAAGACCAAGCGCTTGCTGCAATCTTTTTCTAAAAAAATCTGCGTCGATCTCTTCAAACGCGGTTGAGAGCAGTCGAACGCTGATCAATGAGTGGGGGTTGTAGAATCCAACACCGAGCGTTTTGCCTCCGGCCGATAGGAGTTCAACAATATCCCCAATGAGCGGGGATCCTTTGGTTTCGCGAATTTCATTGCTGAATACCCACGGATGACCCGACAGGATGCGTCCTTCTTCTTTGTTTTTTAGTATGATTTGTTTATCGAGGTGGCTCATAGCGACTTCAAGGTACCAAGAGGTGTGCCGAATAGCAACTCATCGTTTTATTGATACTCGCTGTCAATCTGCGTATCTTTTCAGAGAATAATCATCCGGTAACGAAGCTTTCAAGGAAAACGTGTGTGAAGAACGGGCAATTCCCCTGCGTCATTTTTGATATGGATGGAACCCTGACGCAAACGAATGATCTGATTTTCGCCAGTTTCAATCATATCACACAAAAATATCTCGACAAAGCCTACACGCCGAAGGAAATCATAGCCTTTTTCGGCCCGCCGGAGGAAGGGGCAATTGAGAAGCTGCTTGGTGCGGATCAGGTAGAGAAGGCAATGGATGAATTGTGCGAGGCGTATCAGTCACGCCATGCAGAATTGGCCCGTCTTCATTCGGGGATCAAAGATGTGTTGTCGCTTTTGAAGGGGCAAGGAAGAACGCTGGCAGTGTTTACCGGCAAAGGCCACAGAACCGCCTCAATTACACTGGAGGCGTTCAATATTGCGTCTTATTTTGATGTCGTTGTTTCCGGGAACGACGTTGTGAACCACAAACCGCATCCGGAAGGAATCTGCAAAGTGATGGAAAAATACTCGCTAACGGCTGACAGGGTGTTGATGGTGGGTGATTCAATGGCCGATGTGCATGCGTCGCGGGGCGCGGGCGTAAAAATGGCAGCCGTTCTCTGGGATTCATACGACAAGGAGCGGGTGCTTGCTGCCCGGACTGATTTTGTTTTTCACAACGTAAGCGAAATGTTCGAGTGGTTTCGCCGTAACTCCCACTGAGGTTCCGTGACAGGATTGTTTTCCGAACATACGCTGTACAAATACCTTTCCCGCTACGGGGTTCCTCTCATCATACTTGTCTATTATGTGACGGCCGCAGAGCGGTTCGACTACACGCCTGAAAGCACATTTACCACGCTGATTGAAGTGAAGGAGGGAGATGCAGGCTCACTCTGGATGGTGCTTCTGACCCTATTTGATTCTTTCAATCTCGATGTACTTCTTGCAGCAAAGACCCTCAGCCTGCTCTTTTGCAGTGGTTCGCTTCTGTTCATATTTTTCGTTGCGCATGAAGTGCTGCGCGATCATCTATCAGCGTTCTGCGTAACTCTTGCAGTTTCGATGCAGGCTTGGTTTCTCCAATTAGGGCCTTCAGGCAGCGGAGTTGCCTTTGCCTTGTTGCTCAGTCTCGCAGCGTTGTTCTTTATGTTAAGGAACGACTATTTGCTTGCCACGGTGTTTGCCGGACTTGGCGGAATAGTGTCGTGGCAGCTTGCCGGACTGCTATTCATCATATTATTCGATGTCTCAATCAACTCGATAAGCAAAACCCGATCGGCGAAGGTTGCCGCCAGCATACTGATGGTGTTTGCAGGCATTGTGTTGCCGTGGGTGTTGTATGCTGCGTACAAGGGTCTTTTCTTGATCCCTAATGAGATTGGTGTGAGTGATGTGCCGGGCATCTCTCCGCAACTGTCGTTCATGGCTGTTATGCTTGTCGGGTTGATGTTTGTGGGCATTGTTCTGCTCGCGACCCGCGATCGTGAGGTGCTGCGCTCGCATTCGGCAATTGTGTTGTGGACTGTGACTGTACCGTTTCTGCACACCATCATGCTCGCGCTGGCGCTGCCGCTCATCCTGATATTCGCTTTTCTTGCCCTCCGGCTGATCGTCGGGATGACGGGATTCCCTCGAGCGGGAGACGCGGTAGTTGTGTTGCTTGCCGCCGCTCTTCTCGCATACAGCCAGTTCGTTTCCCGCCCGCCGGTGTATGATCTCATGGAGCGGAGCATCTCGACAACCGCTGAAATGAAGTCTGCCGGGTTATGGCTAAAAACACATATGAATGACGATCAAACTGTGTCCGTTCCGGCATCGTACGGCGGGGCTGTCCGGTTCTATTCAGAAAGAATGATCGGCGTTTCGGAAACTGATTTCGTGCTGTCTGATCAGAATGAACTGCCGGGCTTCGGCATTGTGTTCGATCCTGCATCTAATGAACCCGACTTGCATGTCGTCGGGCAACGCTACAGAATCTGGAGGCGGCTGTGATCGTTCGAACGATGTACCTGTTTCTTTTCTGTGCGCAGATTATTCTCGCCCGGGAAGGCGAACCGGTTCTGCGCGGCCTCTCGGTGTATGCAGGCAACGATGAAGCGAATCCCCCGGTTGTGCTTCGCAAAAACCTCGATCGGGAAGGAAGGCCGACAGGCAAGTACGGCCAGATCACAATTCAGTTTGATATTCTTGCAAGCGAGCCTCCCGATCTCAAAATACGGTTTCTCCATTGCAATCGTGATTGGATTGTGGATGAGAACTTGTTCGTCAACAACATCAACTACAATACATCGTTCTATCTGAAATTCGTACCATCGCCCGGCGGCGTTCAGGGCTATGCGTACCGGTATATCAACACATTTCCCGACGCCGGTGATGCTGTCCGGTTTGAGTACTCCGGCAACTGGGTCTTCAGAATCATGGACAAAAGCGAGACGACACAGTTTGCCGAAGGCAGGTTTTTTGTTGTTGATGATCTTGCACCGACTACCGTTGCCGTGACGAACGAGTATCTCACGGAAAATCCGTCACCCTACAATCAGATACACAAAGTGGCTGCGCGTGTTACGTTGCCGGATGAAGCCGATGCCTATTTCTTCACCACCGTTGATGTATATCAAAACCGGCGGTACCATCATCCGTACCGCATTGATACATGGGACAGGAATCGCTACACGCATGTTGAGGGCATCAATACGGGTGAACGCATTTTCAAGATCATGAATATCATGCCGGGCAACGAGTATCGCGTCCTCGACTTGAGCAACGTGACCCGCTATCCGAACAAGTCGTTGGTGCGTCCCGTTGACGGTGCCGATCAGATGCGGCTGTTCTGGCGAACCGGTGCCGATAGAAACGGAACAGCAGCGCTGACTACCTTCACAGGCATCAATTCGGATTATCTCGAGGTGTTGTTCAGACTCGATATGACACTCTCCGACTATCGCGCTGTGACAAGCGGCGGACGAGAGATATATCTTGTTGGCCCGTTCAACTTCTGGACTCCCGCCGAGGATGATAAACTGGCGTGGGACGATACTGAGCGTTCGTATGTTGTCACAAAGCTGCTGCGCCGCGGAATCTATGACTATCAATACGTTACCGGAACGTGGGAGCCGCGTACTCAGGTGGTTGCAAATCAGGATTGGCTTGCTATTGAAGGAAACGATTGGCGCACAACGAACACGTACACGGTTTTTGTGTATTATAACGATCCGCGCTTTGGCGGGTTCGATAGAATTGTGGGGATGGGGCGAGGCAGCAGCATACAGCAACTGCCCGGTTCACACTAATCTCATCATCATCTGAACACAAACATGGATCACCATCTTACCATCGGTGTTGTCGGTGTCGGGCATCTCGGTTCGCTTCACGCAAAAATGCTTGCGGAGATCGACGATGTAACCCTTGCCGGCGTGTTCGATACCAACACAACAAAGGCCGAATCCGTTGCGACTGAGTTCGGCACGAAAGCATGCTCTACCTATGCGGAGTTGGTCGGCTCAGTCGACGCGTTGACGGTTGCAACTACCACCTCGACCCATTTCGAGGTTGCCCGAACAGCATTGGTGCAGGGCAAGCATGTGTTTATTGAGAAGCCGATCACGCAAACGACGGCAGAAGCCGATGAACTGAATCGTCTTGCAAAGGAGAAAGGTGTGTTGATTCAGGTGGGGCACATCGAACGGTTCAACGCGGCGGTGCTTGCGCTGGAAAAATACACTATCGACCCGTTGTTTGTGGAATCCCACCGCCTAGCGCAGTTCAATCCCCGCGGAACAGACGTGGCTGTTGTATTGGATTTGATGATTCATGATATTGATATTATTCTGAGTTTCGTCAAGTCCCCGGTTGTGAGGATTGAGGCGAACGGAGTTGCGGTTGTGTCGGACAGCGTCGATATTGCAAACGCCCGTATTCAATTCGAGAACGGCTGTGTTGCCAATGTCACCGCCAGTCGCATTTCTCAACGAAAGATGCGGAAGATGCGGCTGTTCCAAAAAGATGCGTATCTTTCCATCGACTTTTCCGAGAAGCAGGCGGAAGTGTTCCGCCTCGTGGGAGATGATGAACCGCGGGCAAAAGGGGCGATGATGTTGGGGCAGATTGATTCTGCAAAACACAAAAGAAATATCGTGTACGAATTACCGAAGGTAGATGATGTGAACGCCTTGAAGTACGAACTTGAGCTGTTCGCAAAAGCAATCCGAACCAACACGCCGCCTCCTGTAACCGGTGAAGACGGCAGGAGGGCGCTCGAAGTCGCTCACATTATAATGGGGAAAATCAGTCAGCAAACCCTGAGGATGTGAACCCTTCGGGTACTCAGGTTGTTAGTAGAACGGACACAAAGCCCACGACCTGCGAAGTCGTGGGTTTGAGTTATAGGAAAGAATGGAAACCACGGGCACTACAATAGAACTCGCGCACCCGTTGCTTAAAACCATCGGCAAGCTTGCCGATGCTCGGCAAATCGAAGCGTACGTTGTCGGCGGATATGTTCGCGACCTGCTGCTCGGTCTTGTCGACAAGGATGTCGATGTTCTTGTGTTGGATGACGGCGTGGAATTCGCCCGAGAATTCGCGAAGGAAATCGGCAAGGAAACCGTCGTTGCTTTCGAACGATTCGGCACCGCGATGGTTCCGGTAGAGGGCGGAAAGGTGGAGTTTGTCGGCGCCCGGAAGGAAGTGTACGACCCGAATTCGCGCAAGCCTGTTGTCACAACAGGAACCCTGAAGGATGACCTCCTGCGCCGCGACTTCACGATCAATGCTCTCGCTGCAAGTCTCAATGCGGGATCCTTCGGCAAGCTGTTTGACGAATTTGGCGGCATTCAGGATTTGCATGAAGGCATTCTGAGAACCCCTCTTGATCCGGCGAAAACGTTCGAGGACGATCCGCTGCGCATCATGCGGGCGATCCGGTTTGCGTCGCAGCTTGGCTTCAGAATCGAGGAGAATGTTCTTGCGGCGCTGAAGACAATGAGTTCACGGCTCACCATCATCTCGCAGGAAAGAAAAACGGATGAGTTCCTGAAGATTCTGGCTACAGAAAAGCCATCTGTCGGCTTGCGACTGATGTACGATACCGGCGTCATGCAGATTGTCTTTCCCGAAGTCGCACAGATGGCAGGAGTTGATCAGCGGAACGATCATCACCACAAGGATGTTTTTTTGCATACGTGCATTGTTGTTGACAACATTGCGAAGACGACAGACAATCTATGGCTTCGCTTCGTTGCTCTTGTTCACGATATCGCAAAGCCCCGGACGAAAGCTTTCAAGGAAGGCATCGGCTGGACGTTTCACGGTCACGAAGAATTGGGCGCACGGATGATGAAGAACATCTTCCGCAATCTCAAACTCCCGCTCGATCATCTGCCGTATGTGGAGAAGCTCGTCCGCCTGCATCTGCGTCCGATGGTGTTGGTTGACGACGTCGTTACCGATTCCGCCGTCCGAAGGCTTGTCTTCGAAGCAGGGAATGATGTTGATGATCTGATGAAACTTTGCAGAGCAGATATCACGTCTAAGAATCCGAAGCTTGTGGAGAAGTATCTGAAGAATTACGATCTCGTCATGCAAAAAATCGTTGAAGTGGAGGAAAAAGACAGGCTTCGCAATTGGCAACCTCCCGTAAAGGGAGATGAAATAATGGCAGTATGCGGGTTGCAGCCGGGCAAGCAAGTCGGCATTCTCAAGACGGCAATCGAGGAAGCGATTCTGGATGGCAAGGTTCCCAACGAACATGATGCAGCGCTTGCTTACTTAATGAACATCAAGGATGTTGTGTTAAACGACTTCGAAAAAAAGATTGTCAAAACAGTGAAGGATTGAAACATTTCAAAATCACCCCCGTTTACATGAGGTGTTGGTGCTGAAACCTCCAATTCCTTTCTTTGTCAGTATGTTTTCAATAAATACGCCCAACAAGAGGAGTAGCTATGCGTTTCACCGGATTCATTGCCATTGTCGCAACATTGTCGGTTGTTTCCGCAATGGTTGCCTCAGCACAGTCACGATCATTAACGCTTGAGCAGGCACGACAGTTTGCCTTGGAGCGAAACCTGAGCGTTGCACAGGCACAGAATAATGTCGAAGCCGCTCAGGCTGGCGTTCTTGCCGCTACCGGCAACTATCTCCCGACCCTGTCTGCTTCTGCAGGCTGGACGCGTTCGCAAACCGACACCCCCCCGGGACTTTTCCTGAACCCCATCACCAATCAGGTTACTACCACCGGCGGAAGGTCGCTCGACAACACGCTGAATACGAGTCTCAGTTTGAACTACACGATTTTTGATGGATTCAGCCGGGAGGGCGGATATTCGCGAGCCTCGTCAAATTCTATTGCCACCGAACACACAGCGGCCCGAACACGGCAAAGCATCATCTACAGCGTTGAAAGTGCGTATCTGAATGTTCTTCGAAATGAACAGTTGGTGAAGGTCAGCGAGGAAAACCTGAAGCGCGGTCAGCGTCAGTTGGAGCGCATCACGGAATCGAACCGCGTAGGTGCCTTATCTCGCGCAGATGTGTACCGCCAGCAATCTCAAGTTGCTGCCGATGAATTGGCGGTGATCAACGCACAGAATAATTTCGATAAAGCAAAAGCCGATCTTCTCGCCCTTATCGGGTTGGATGTCAATGAGAGCTTCAACATTTCCGATCCTGCAATATCGCATGACATCAGTCAATCGGAATTGGAATCCTCCGCGTTGATGGTCAACGACTTTAAGCAACTATCCCAGCGGGCACTCGCAAACCGTCCCGATTATGCCAGCGCAACGGAATCCGTCGAGGCGGCGGAAGCCGGTGTTACAAGTGCCCGCAGTACATACTTCCCCACTATTAGTGCGTTCGCCCGTTACGGGCTCACAGGCCAGAACTTCTCCACGTTGAGCGACCGGAAGAATCTGAATTGGGGATTGAGCCTGTCGTGGAATCTCTTTGATGGCTTCAGAACAAACAACCAACTGCAGTCTGCCCAGGTACAGCGAAAAAATGCAGAGCTTTCGCTGCAACAAACTGAGCGCAGCATCAATGTGGAAGTAAAGAAAGCCTTGCTCGATCTGGAAGCGGCGCGCAAGACGTACGAGGTGAGTCTCAAGGGTTTGATCTCCGCAACCGAAGACAGAAAAATTGCAGAGGAACGATACAATCTCGGCGCCGGAACACTGCTTGACTTGCTTACGGCAAACGCCGGGCTCGTCAGCGCACAGGCAAACAACGTGAACGCCGTCTACAATTACATCATCGCCAAACGAAATGTTGAATACTCGGTCGGCGAGCGTGCATACTAACCAAGAATGTCATAACCGCATGGAGGAATAATGGCAACGAACGGAAAGAAATCCAGGAAGAAGATTATCATCTTCTCAATTATTGGCTTGCTGGCGGTGACCGCGGGTGTTGTTCTCTTCCTGGGCAGCAAGAAGGAGCCGATAGTCTCCGTGCAAGTAGAAAAGGTGAAGCGTCATACCATTACACAGGTCGTGACGGCCACCGGAAAGATTCAGCCCGAGATTCAGGTAAAAATTTCTCCCGAAGTCAGCGGCGAGATCGTTGATCTTCCCGTCAAGGAAGGTCAGAGGGTGAAGAAGGGCGACGTGCTGATGAAGATCAAGCCGGACGTGTACATTGCCCAGCGGGATCAGTTCTCTGCGGGACTTCTTTCAGCGAAGGCGACATTGAGCCGAACCGAGCCGGAATACAACCGCATCAAGGAATTGTTCTCAAAGGGACTCGTCTCCCAGGCAGAATACGACCAGGCAAAAGCAGCGCACGAAAGCGCAAAGGCGTCGTATGCGCAGGCAACGGCATCGCTCAATCAAGCCAACGAGAACCTCCGCAAAACCACGATTGTTTCCCCGATGGACGGAACTGTCAGCCAATTGAATTCACGACTCGGTGAACGTGTTCTCGGTACACAGCAATTTCAAGGTACAGACGTGATGACAATTGCCGATCTTTCACGAATGGAGGGAAGAGTTGATGTAAGCGAAACCGATGTTGTTCGGTTGCACATCGGCGACACGGCACGCATTGCGGTTGACGCGTTTCCCGACAAGAAGGTTAATGCTATCGTGTACGAAATTGCAAACACGGCAAAGTCGAAGGGCCTTGGCACACAGGAGGAAGTGACGAATTTTGAAGTGAAGATGCGCGTGATTTCGCAAGGCATCACGCTGCGCCCCGGCATGTCGATGACTGCCGACATAGAAACCGAGACGAAGCAGAATGTGCTTGCCGTTCCGATTCAAAGTGTGACAACGCGAATGCCGAAGATGGAGGGCAAGGAGCAGCCGGAGGATGGACAAAGCGGCGAGTTTGTGGCGGCGAGCAATGGCGGCAACGGCAAGAAGGCCGAAAACAAACCCAAGGAGGTTGTCTTTGTTGTTGAAGAAAACGTCGTAAAGGCTATGCCTGTGAAGCGCGGTATCAGCAATGATGCGTATGTCGAAATCAGTGAGGGAGTGAAGGAAGACATGCAGGTTGTTTCCGGCAGCTACAAGGCGATCAACCGTGAGTTGGAGGATGGCAGTAAAGTGAAGATCGAAGAGCCGAAGAAATCGGGCCAACGAAGAGACGACAAGCAATCGTAAGCAAAGAAGGAAACGTGCATGAACATCATTGAATTGAAGAATATCACGAAAGTGTATGACATGGGCGCTGCCCAGCAAGTGGCTGCTCTGCAGGGCGTGGACCTTGTCATCGGGAAGAATGAGTACGTTGCCATCATGGGGCCGTCAGGTTCGGGCAAATCCACACTGATGAACATCATCGGATGCCTGGATACGCCGACGTCGGGCCAGTACTTGTTCAACGGTGTGAATGTGAGCGAGATGGACGATAACAATCTTGCCCGCATTCGCAACAAGGAAATCGGGTTCGTGTTTCAGACATTCAATTTGCTGGCACGCTCCGATTCTCTGCATAATGTCGAGCTTCCGTTGATCTATGCAGGTATTTCTTCGACTGAACGGAAGGAACGTGCCCGACGTACGCTTGAGCATGTCGGACTCGGAGACCGGGGCCATCACAAACCGAATGAGCTTTCAGGCGGGCAGCGTCAGCGGGTTGCCGTTGCACGGGCGCTTGTTACAAATCCCTCCATCATTCTTGCCGACGAACCGACCGGAAACCTTGACAGCCGTACCGGCGAAGAGATTATGGGACTTTTTGAAGATTTGCACAGTCAGGGCAACACCATTATTCTTGTCACCCACGAAGCTGAGATCGCCGAACATGCTCATCGCGTTGTTCGTGTACGTGACGGCAAAGTGGAAAGCGACGACGTCATTCCAGAGGCGAAGCGTAAGCGCTATGCCGTGAAGAGAGCGTCATAACGAACTCGAAGGGAGTCCCATGTACTTCTGGAACGAAGTAAAGGAAGGGCTGATTATTGCATTCCGTGCGATCCGCACGAACAAGGTTCGTTCGGTGCTGACAACGCTCGGAATCGTGATCGGTATAGTTTCGGTGACGTTGATGGCGACGGCGATTGAGGGGGTGAACCGCGCATTCGACAAAAGCGCGGCAGCGTTCGGCCCCGACGTGATGTATATCGAGAAGTGGCCGTGGGTGAGCAACGAGGATTGGTCGACGTTCCGCAACCGCCCCGATTTGAAAGTGGAATACGCGGACAGGATCGAACGGCAGGCAACGCTGCTCAATGCCGTTGCGCCCGTGATGAATACCCGCCGTTCGCTGAAGTACGCCGACAAGCAGATGGAGATGGCCCTCATTACGGGAACAACAGCATCCTATATTTCGGCTTCGGGCAACTCGGAAATCGATGGACGATTCTTCTCCGAAGAGGAGGCCACCGGCGGGCGTCCGGTATGCGTAATCGGCGCCGTTGTCGCCGAGAATCTCTTTCCTACAGAAGATCCGATTGGCAAGACAATTCGTGTCGCAGGATTCCCCTACACGGTTCTCGGTGTGTTTGAAAAACAGGGGGGACTATTCGGCCAGTTTACTTCCGATACTCGTGTGTTCATTCCCATTCACTCCTTTCAAAGTAACTTTGGCGGCCGCCGGTACGTGATGGTGCAGGTCCGTGCAAGTTCGATGAGTGTTCTTGAAGATGCGAAGATCGAAGTCGAGGGCATTATGCGAAGCCTCCGCAAAGCTCAACCCGGCATGCCGAGTGATTTCAGTATCAACCAGCAAGAGTTGCTCACGCAGACCTTCGGGCCGATCAGTCTTGTAATTTCGGCAATCGGATTGTTCATCACGAGCCTGTCGTTGTTCGTCGGCGGCATCGGCATCATGAACATCATGTTCGTTTCCGTAACCGAGCGGACGAAGGAAATCGGCATTCGCAAAGCAATCGGCGCGAAGCGCAGAACTATTCTTCTTCAATTTCTTGTCGAGGCCGCCGCGCTGTGTCTTATCGGTGGTATTATCGGTTTGATGTTCGCATTTCCGCTCAGTCTGATTGTCGACAAAGTGCTGCCGACTGCAATGCCCATCTCGGTGGTGTTCATTGCCATAGCAATCTCGCTTACAGTCGGTGTTGTGTCGGGCTTCCTCCCGGCATACCGGGCCGCAAAAATGGATCCGGTGGAGGCGCTGCGCTATGAGTAAGCATCTGCTGGATTGGACGAGTCTTCGCGAAAGTATGCTGATGGCGTTTGCCGCGATCAAAGCAAACAAACTACGCTCCATCCTCACTCTACTCGGCATTGTCGTTGGAATCTTCTCGATCATTTCGGTAATGACGGCGATGGGCGTGCTGCGGAATTCCATTGAAGAGGGAATCATGCAGCTCGGCGCAAATACATTCCAGTTGCAGAAGTTTCCTCCCGGCGGACCGGGCGGTGGCCACGGCCAGCGTTGGAGGTTTCGCAACAGGAAGAATATTACATACGAACAGGCATTGCAGATACGAGAGAAGGCTACACTCGCCGAGGCGGTCGGCATCGAGGCGTGGGAGTTCGGGAAAGTGGTGTTCTGGAGCGGACAAAAGACGAATCCCAACGTCTCCATCGCAGGCGAGAACGTTGAAGGCCTGGCAACAAACGACTGGGTGGTTGGCGACGGACGCGGCATTACAAACCAGGACATTGATCTCAACCGCCGTGTCGTTGTTCTTGGCAAACCCGTGGTTGACAAACTCTTTCCGCCTAATCTCAATCCCATTGGAGAGAGTATCCGCTTTGATGGATCCGTGTATCAGGTGATAGGCGTGCTTTCGCCAAAGGGCGGGGCGCTCGGCGGGAACCAGGATAATCTTGCCATCATACCTATTACCACATTCTTCCAGAAGTACGGCAAGGACAAAGATATTCACGTGATGGTAAAGGCGCTGAACCGTGAAGTGGTTGACGACGCCATTGAACAATCACGAATGATTCTCCGCGCTGCGCGTGGTGTCGCCCCCGGCGATGAGGATGATTTCGGATATTTCTCGAACGATTCCATCGTCAAACAGTTCAACGATTTCACTCTGTATTTCCGGCTTGGGGTTCTTGTTATCAGCTCCATCGCGTTGCTTGCCGCGGGCGTCGGCATCATGAACATTATGCTCGTCTCTGTTACCGAACGAACCCGTGAAATCGGCATCCGCAAGGCAATCGGCGCGCAAAAGAAAGACATTCTTACCCAATTCATCATCGAAGCCGTCGTCCTGTGTCAGATTGGCGGCATTATCGGGGTGTTTGTCGGAATTCTCGCCGGCAACGGCATCAGCGTCTGGCTCGAAACACCGCCGTACATGCCGTGGGATTGGACGGCCATCGGACTCGGAGTCTGCTCGCTCGTCGGCATTCTGTTTGGTGTATATCCTGCATGGAAAGCCTCAACGCTCGACCCGATCGAAGCGTTGAGATACGAATAGAATCTCCTTATCATATAGAGGCCGGAACATCCGGCCTCCTTCCGTTCTTGCATTAACTCCCTGTTCTTTCTTAATTCCTGATGCGTTCACCGCCGTCGGCGGAGAATGTCATTTTCTTTACCAAACGAAAGGATGATGTTCCGTGTTTCCGGCATTCCGGTTGTCACAATTCAAAGAAAGTGTACTCATGGCGTTGGCCGCAATTCGCGCAAACAAGCTGCGTTCGATATTGACGCTGCTCGGAATTGTTGTGGGAGTGTTTTCGATTGTGAGCGTCATGACGGCAATGGGCGTGCTGCGTACGAGCATCGAGCAGGGACTCGCAGGACTCGGGGCGAATACGTTCCGCATCCAGAAATCCGATATTGTCATCAACAGCACGCCGGAGCAACGGCGCAAATGGCGAATGAGAAAAGACATTACGCTTGAACAAGCGCAGTATGTAAGCAAGCGGCTGACACTTGCTGAAGCAGTAGGGATTGAAAGCTGGGTTGGAGGGAAGATTGTGTATTGGAAAGGGCAGAAGACCAATCCGAACACCAGCGTTGGCGGCGAGAGTGCGGACGGTTACATCACAAACGATATGTCGATAGGAATCGGGCGGAGTTTTTCCGATCAGGAAATTGCCGACGGACGCAACGTAACGCTTCTCGGACAAACGGTCGCGGAAAAACTTTTCCCGCCGTGGCAAAATCCGGTTGGCGAAGAAGTCCGCATCGACGGTGCGCTGTACAAGGTTGTCGGCGTGTTTGATTTGGAGGGCGGTGTTCTCGGGCAGGACAAGAACACATTCGTTATCATCCCCATTACGACCTTCTTCAAGAAATACGGAAGGGAAGGTCGAAGCGTCAACATCCTTGTGAAAGCCCGCAGCCGTGAGGTGTTCGAGGATTGCATCGAAGAAGCACGATCAGCGCTGCGGACAGCACGGCGTGTTCCGCCCGGCGCGGATGACGACTTCGGGTACTTCTCCAACGATTCGCTGATCTCGCAGTTCAACTCATTCACGCTGTATGTCCGTCTCGGCGTATTGCTTATCAGTTCGATTGCGTTGCTTGCTGCCGGAGTCGGCATTATGAACATTATGCTCGTCTCCGTTACCGAGCGGACACGCGAAATCGGAATCCGAAAAGCCGTCGGCGCGCAGAAGAAAGACATTCTTGCGCAGTTCATCGTTGAGGCGATTATTCTCTGTGAGATAGGCGGCGTTTTAGGCGTGCTGCTTGGTATTCTTGCAGGCAACGGCATCGGGTGGTGGCTGGAATGGCCCGCCGTGATTCCCTGGGATTGGGCGATGGTCGGGCTGATTGTGTGTTCGCTTGTCGGGATGGTGTTCGGCGTGTACCCTGCGTGGAAGGCGTCAACGCTTGATCCGATTGAAGCGTTGAGGTATGAATGAAGCACGTTGCCGGGTCGTCATGGTTCGTTGATTGTCATGGCACCGTAACGACTGGTTCAGGAAACCGTGACAGCAGAGTCATAGAAAAGCCCGACTCGCGCCAGGCTTCTTGATTGTTTGATGATGGTCATGTTCTACTTCGTCAACACCAACTTACTCACCTTGTTCAGGCCCCCTTTTTTCCATTAGCGTTCACGTCCGAACTTTCGTACATTCTTGTCGTATTGTGTACCATATTTTGTTGACCCGAAGGGAGAATGAAAGTTTGGCACGAGTGACTCCGGTTGAGCGAACCACTGATGTAGATACCGCCCGTCAGTTGAAGGATGCGTACGACACCCTCCGCAAAGAAATCGCCAAGGTCATCGTCGGGCAGGATAAGATTGTCGAGCAGTTGCTGATTTCCCTGCTCGCCCGCGGGCACTGCCTGCTCGTCGGTGTGCCGGGCCTTGCGAAAACGCTTCTCATCCGGACGCTTGCACAGGTTCTCGACCTTTCATTTAACCGCATTCAATTCACTCCCGACCTGATGCCGAGCGACATCACCGGCACGGAGATCATTGAAGAAAACACCTCAACGGGCGGCAAAACGTTCAAGTTCATTCAGGGACCCGTGTTCGCCAACATCGTCCTCGCCGACGAAATCAACCGCACGCCGCCAAAAACACAGGCCGCGTTGCTTGAAGCTATGCAGGAACATCGCGTAACAGCCGGAGGCAAAACCTACACGCTGCAAGAGCCGTTCTTCGTTCTCGCGACGCAAAATCCCATCGAACAGGAAGGAACATATCCGCTTCCCGAAGCTCAACTCGACCGGTTCATGTTCAATTTGTGGCTGGATTATCCCTCGCAGAACGAGGAAGTTCAGATTGTGAAAACCACGACGAGCCAGGCAACAGCCACGTTGAATCATGTTCTTTCAGGAGCCGAGATTTCAGCGTATCAGGATTTGGTGAGGAAGGTACCGGTTGCCGACAACGTCATTGAATTTGCCGTGCGGCTCGCAACACGAACCCGCCCGAAAACAGATGACGCGCCGAAGTTCATCAGGGATTGGCTCAGTTGGGGCGCAGGGCCGCGGGCGTCGCAGTACATGATTCTCGGCGCAAAAACACGCGCCATCATTTCCGGGAAGCACACGCCGGATATCGACGACGTGAGGGTAATGGCGGCTCCGGTTCTGCGCCATCGCATTGTGCCGAACTTCAACGCGGAAGCCGACGGCGTTTCGACGATCGATATTGTTGACCGTCTTGTCAAGGAAACGACCTAATCAACGATTACCGGTTACGGATTACAGACGTTCCGTAATCCCGCATCAGTAATCAGACATCATGCCCGATATCAGCCTCAGCTTTACAACGTCCGCAATTCTTGTAGCCCTTCTCGTTCTCGTTGCTGCGGCGATTTCCGTCTTCTTCTACCGTCAGACTGTTCCCCCGGTTCCTCCTGCAAAACGATATCTGCTTATCACGCTTCGGGCGGCAGCGCTTTCGTTGCTGCTGATATTTCTGTTCGAGCCGCTGCTTCGTCTCATCTCCACATCCACCCAAAAACCGGTTCTCGCCGTTCTCGTTGACAACAGCAAGAGCATGACGATCAGCGACAACGCCGGAGACAGGTTGGCGCAGGCACGAAGTGTTCTCTCAAGCAATGCCATCAGTGAAGCAGGCGGGAAAGGGGAAATCCGCTACTACGCATTCGGAAGCAAAACGCGGCGCATTTCAGTTGTGGACTCTCTTCTGTTTGACGATGACGCAACGGATATGATCTCCGCGTTGCGCACGATAGCGGAAGAAAAGGAACGACTCAACATCGGAGCGGCGGTACTGATTACCGACGGCAGCTACAATCTTGGCCAGAATCCCGTCTATGAAGCCGAACATCCCGGTATTCCGCTTTATACAATCGGCATCGGCGATTCGACGGAGCAGAAGGATGTTCTGATCACGAAAGTTCTCACCAACGATCTTGTGTACAACGAAACCGAAGTGCCGGTTGATGTGACGATCAAGAGTTCGGGGTATGCGAACGAGAAGGTGGAAGTGATTCTTGCCGACGGATCGCGGGAGTTGGCAAGAACGCAGATTGTGCTGCAAGAAGGAACCCGCGAGTACAGCGTGCGGCTTACCTACGTTCCCGAAGGTGAGGGGGTGAAACGATACACGGTACGGATCTCGCAGCTTCCCGGCGAACTTACGACGGCCAACAATCAACGGACGTTTCTTGCCCGCATACTGAAAAGCAAACTGCGTGTACTTCTGCTTGCAGGCGTACCCTCACCTGACGTTTCCATCATCAGGCAAACGTTGAGCGAAGACAAAAACATTCACGTCACCTCACTCATACAAAAATCGCCCGGTGCATTCTACGAGCGAACGCCAACAACGCCGCTGCTCGATTCAGCGGATTGCCTCGTGCTGATCGGATTTCCGACGGCGAATGCGTCCGATGCGACGATCGAGATGATCAGGGAATCAGTTGCAAGGAAAGCGACACCGATCCTTTTTGTCAACGGCAGGTCGGTTGACAGCAGAAAGCTTGCTCCGCTCAGTCCGCTTCTTCCGCACATCGAAGGCGGGGCATCTGCCAACGAGCAGTTGGTGTTCGTCGAGCCCTCGCCTGCACAAAGAAATCATCCCATTCTTGCAACGAACACCGAAGAGGGCACTGCAAGCTGGAGCCGACTCCCCCCCGTTTACCGATTGCAAACAGCGTATCGAATGAAGGCGGAAGCGACCGTGCTTGCGACCGTCAAGATCAACAACATTGTTCTGAACGAGCCGTTCATCGCAATCCGGAATGTGAACCGGCAGAAGTCGATGGCAATACTCGGCTACGGCATCTGGCGCTGGCGCTTGATGGCGCAGGGAAATCCGCAAACGGAAAAACTTCTTGCGACATTCCTCTCCAACAGCATCCGCTGGCTGACAACGCGTGACGACAGTCGCCCGGTGAAAGTAACGCCTGCGAAACCTGAATTCTCCCAAGGCGAGCCGGTTGAGTTTGTCGGACAAGTGTACGATGCAAGCGCCAATCCCGTTGAGAGTGCACAGTTGAGAATCGTCGCCGAGCATGAGGGAAAGCAGTTCGAAACAATTCTCCGCCCGATCGGCAACGGGCGATATGAAGGCACGCTTGAGGGACTCGCCAAAGGCGACTACGCTTTCCGCTCCTCGGCGCAATTGAACGGCCAATCGCTCGGAGAGGATCGCGGACGGTTCAGCGTCGGCGAGCTTGATCTGGAATTTCAGGATACGCGCATGAACGTTCAGCTGTTGCGCCAGCTTGCTGCGCGAACGGGCGGCGAATTTCTTCTTCCCTCACAAATATCCGAACTTCCCTCCCGCATCAACTCGCTCGCAGCATTTGTTCCGCGGGAAGTGCATGATGCGCGTGAGTTCGAGTTGTGGAACTGGAAGTACATGCTTGCGCTTGTTGTGCTGCTGTTTGCGGTTGAATGGTTTGTGAGAAAAAGAAGCGGGATGTTGTAGTTGATACTGCGGGGGAGTTTTTCTACTTTCTTCCTCAGAGGAGAATTCTATGAGAAACTTCGGCAAACTGGTTCGGGCATGGCTGAGCGGCAGGTACAGGGTATTTCCCTGGCGAAGCCTGTTTGTGTTCATCCTCGTCGCAATCTACGCCATCAATCCGTTTGATATTATTCCCGATTTTATTCCGTTCGTTGGCGTTATCGATGATGCAGCCATGCTGGCCTTTCTCGTCCGCTCGTTGATGAAGGATGTGGAGAAGTTCATGGAGTGGGAGAATGCATTGAGATCCGGCAAGGATGTGGTCGACGCGGAATTCGAAGTAGTAAGTGAAGATGGCGGGACAGTCAAAGGAAAGCTGAAATCATAACTCCTGAGTGATGCACTGAAGGCAAAAAGCCCGCTCCATTTCTGAAGCGGGCTTTGTGTTTTCCACTTTGCAGTTATTCGTACACCGTCTCAAGTTGGGGTGATACCTTTCCCAACCTTGCAGCCCCCTCTTCGCCGGGTTCCTGCGCATCGCGCACAGCCATTGCTGTCACGTTCACAATGTCCGCTACTTCATTGCCGGGAATAAGGAGATAAACGGGTTTCCGCATGCCGATCAACATCGGGCCGTAGAGTTCAGCTCCGCCTAACTTCGCCAGCAGCTTGTACGCAATGTTCGCCGATTCGAGGTTAGGCATAACCAGCAAGTTGGCTCCGCCCTTCAGCGTGCTGAAGGGATACAACGATTCGATGATCTCAGGAGAAACGGCGGTATCCGCCATCATCTCACCATCCACCATCAATTCCGGCGCACGCTTCTTCACAAGCTCGGTGGCCTTCGCCATTTTCAGGGCTGAAGGATGCTGCGTACTGCCGAAGTTGCTGAACGAAAGCATCGCAATGCGCGGAACAATATCGAAACTGCGAACCTTCTCCGCCGCAAGAATGGCAATCTCCGCGAGCTGTTCCGCTGTCGGATCGAAATTCACCGTTGCATCGGCAATGAACCGTACATCGTTCTTGAAGATGAGCATGTACATGCCTGCAATGGTGCTGATACCGGCTTTAGGCTTGATAATCTGCAACGCGGGCCGGATGGTTTCAGGATAATGTTGCGTCAATCCGGCAACAAGGCCGTCTGCATCGCCGGTGTTCACCATCATCATGCCATAATCAATCGGGCGCAGGAGATGGTTGCGTGCGTCCTTCAGCGTCATGCCTTTGCGTTTACGCATGTCATAGAACTTGCTCACGTACTCATCGAATTTCTGCGCGTGCAACGGATCGACAACTTCCACGCCTTCCAGATCGAGATCGAGCATTTTGATTTTCTCGGCTATCGTTTCTTTGTTTCCGAGAAGAATGGGCTTCGCAATTTCCTCGTCGAGAATGATCTGGCTTGCGCGCAGAACTTTCTCTTCCATCCCTTCGGGGAATACGATGCGCTTCGGCGCTTTCTGCGCCTTGTGAATTGTAGCGCGCATGATTTCCTTGCCCCGTCCGAAGCGGCTTTCCAGTGAATCACGATACGCGTCGAGGTTCTCGATCGGTTTGCGGGCGACGCCGGTTTCCATTGCCGCTTTCGCAACAGCGGGGGCCTCCCACAACAGAACACGCGGATCGAGCGGCTTGGGAATAATATAGTCGCGTCCGAACTTGATCGGCTTGCCGCCGTACGCTTTAATAACGGAATCAGGGACGTCTTCTTTTGCAAGAGACGCCAATGCATGTGCCGCCGCAAGCTTCATCTCGTCGTTGATGGCGCTTGCCATGCAGTCGAGCGCTCCGCGGAAGATGAACGGGAATCCGAGAACGTTGTTGACTTGATTGGGATAGTCGGAACGGCCGGTCGCCATGAGAACATCGCTGCGTGCAGCAAGCGCATCTTCAGGTGAGATCTCGGGATCAGGGTTTGCCATGGCGAAGATGATGGGATTATCCGCCATGCTTTTCACCATTTCCTTGGTGACAACGCCTTTCACGGAAACACCTGCAAACACGTCGGCCCCTTTCATCGCATCTGCCAGCGTCCGCGCATTGGTTTCGATTGCAAAGAATTCCTTGTAGGGATTCATCCCTTCCTTGCGTCCTTTGTACACCACACCCTTCGTATCGACGAGAATCAGATTCTCCCGTTTCACGCCCAGTGTTACATAGAACTTTGCGCAGGCAATTCCTGCCGCGCCCGCGCCGCTGAACACCACCTTCACGTCTTCGAGCTTCTTGCCGACAAGTTCCAATGCGTTCAGTAATCCGGCTCCGGAGATGATCGCCGTTCCGTGTTGATCATCGTGGAACACGGGAATGTTCATCTGCTTCTTCAGTTCTTCTTCAATGCGGAAACACTCCGGCGCTTTGATATCTTCAAGATTGATGCCACCGAACGTCGGCTCGAGGGCCTTCACGATCTTGATGATCTCTTCCGGGTCATGCGTATCGAGTTCGATATCGAATACATCAATGTCGGCAAATCTCTTGAACAGAACTCCCTTGCCTTCCATAACCGGTTTGCCTGCTGCGGGTCCGATATCGCCGAGACCCAGCACGGCCGTGCCGTTGGAAACAACTGCGACGAGATTTCCCTTTGCGGTGTACTTGTACACGTCTGCCGGATTTGCTGCGATCTCGCGGCACGGCTCGGCAACACCGGGTGTGTAGGCAAGCGAGAGGTCACGTTGCGTCGCGCACGACTTCGTGATCGTAACCTCGATTTTGCCTTTGCGCCCCTGGCTGTGGTAGTCAAGCGCGTCTTGTTTTCGTATCATGGCCATGATGTAGCCTCCTTGTGAAAGTTCCTCAAAGCCAATCCGGCAATCTCAGTGGGATAGAGCGAGATGCGGGGCTGGGTATTGGCTCGTGACGATTGGTTGAATGAGAGATAGACATACTAATTCGTCTATATTTAGGTCAAAGCCTGTGCCACCAAGAAACAACGAATGGAAATGAATTTCAACCTGTCGGATGGCTCCGTTTCCCACTTTTGACAATCAAAAATGCAGTTTTCCTACAATTGATTTTCCTGCGTGATTTGCGTAGAATTTATGTTGAATAACGTCAAAAGTTCAAGAGCTACTTCATGGGAAACAGAGTATTGGCATCTGCGGATCCGGCGAAGGCCAAACAGTACAGCCGCACAAAACTCGGGCTGGGAATTGCCTCATCCGCGTTCTCGTTTGCACTCGTGCTCGTCATCGTCCTGTCGGGCATTTCGGTAGAGTTGAGAAATTGGACACTTTCGCTCGCCTCGAACGAGTACGCTGCGGTGGTTCTCTTCCTGCTGGCGGTCGGCATCATACAATCGTTTGTCACGTTGCCGATAGGTTTCTATTCAGGATTTATTGTTGAACATCGCTACAATCTCTCCAACCAGACATTCGGTCGTTGGGTGTGGGAACGAGTCAAGGGACTACTTGTTGGAGCCCCGCTCATGCTGGCGGTTGTTCTGGTTCTCTACTATTGCCTGAGAACGTATGCCGACTGGTGGTGGCTTCCGGTGAGCATTGTGCTTACCTTTTTCTCGATTGTTCTGGCACGCATTGTCCCGACGTTCATCATGCCGCTCTTCTACAAGTTCACGCCGATAGAGAACGGTTCACTCAAGGAACGCATCTCGAATCTCTGCAACAACGCCGGAGTTCACATCGAAGGAATTTTCTCATTCAACATGAGTAAGAATACAAAGAAAGCAAATGCAGGCTTCACGGGAATCGGGAAATCGAAGAGGATTATCCTCGGCGACACACTGGTTCAGGAATTTTCGGAAGAAGAGATTGAAACCGTGTTCGCCCATGAACTGGGACATTACAAGCACAAGCATATCCTCGTCGGTATTGCAGTCGGCATTCTTTCAACATTTGTCGGACTGTATGTGACGTCGAAGCTGTATTCCCTTTCGTTGGGATGGTTTGGATTTGAATCGATCTCTGATTTGGCCGCATTGCCGTTGTTAGGATTGTGGCTTTCGGTTTTCGGGCTTGTCACGTCGCCGCTCGGCAATGTTCTTTCGCGAAAGCATGAACGCGAAGCCGACAGATATGCCGTCACAACGACAAAGAACAAGGGGGCGTTCATCTCGGCTTTGCGCAAGCTGGCCGATACTAATCTTGCCGACCCGGAGCCGCATCCGCTGGTCGAGTTCCTGTTCTACAGCCATCCGTCGATTGCGCGGCGTATTGCATTGGTGGAATCGTTGAATTGAGATGAAGAAGATCGTCGGTACGCTCAGGTTCGTGGGTTTGTTCTCGCTTTCGATGTTCTTTGCAAGCATTATTCTGCTTACACTCATTGTTACACGGAGTTCGCGGGTGTTTCATGGATATTGCAGAATGTGGGCGAGAAGCGTATTGTTTGTGTGCGGAGTGAAGGTCACTGTTCGGGGCATTGAACATCTCAAGAACGGAACCGGCTTCGTGTACGTTTCAAATCATGCGGGAATGTTCGATATTCCTTCGGTGATTGCGGGCATTCCCGATCAGATCCGAATTGTGTATAAAAAAGAGTTGGAGAAGATACCGATCTTCGGCTGGGGATTGAAATTCGGCAGTTACATTGCCATTGATCGGGGACGCGGCGTGCAGGCACAAAAAAGCCTGGAAGAGGCAATCAGCAGAATCCGCAACGGCGAATCGGTATTGCTGTTTGCCGAAGGAACGCGGACGCTCGACGGCAAGTTGCAACAGTTCAAACGCGGGGCGTTTCACATTGCGGTACAGGCGGGCGTTCCGGTTGTTCCGCTGACCATAAACGGGAGTTTCACAATTCTCCCGAAACATTCAATCAGCATTAATCCGGGACATGTCGAGCTGATTCTCGACTCACCGATTCCTCTGACCGGACAACAGGGCAAGGAATCCGAACTCACACTCATGGAGGAAGTTCATGCGGCAATTGAAAAGCACTATATCAACCAGTAGTCGTTTTGTGTTTCTGCTCGTTCTCCCGACTCTTGCCTTCGTGTCATGCACGAAGGAGACGCTTGAACCGCAGTCGGAGCGGTCGACACTGGGACTCATACACGTCGGGGTGGTGTCAACGCTTCCCAACGCAACCGATTTTCAGTTCCGCGGCCGGGTTGTTGATTTCGACCGACGTGACACACTGTTCAACGTTCCGGGAATCGGAACATTCAACCACGTTACGGTGCTTCGTGACACACTCACCGGCGACACATCGTGGGTGTACTACACACTGCCTCCCGGCGAGATTCTGAAAGTCGATACCACCTCCCGAACAGTTCTGATTTACAAGAAAACCGACGCAGGCTTCGCGTTGATTCTCAAAAGCAAAAACGATAGCTTGATTGCGATGGTGAACACGCTGCCGCCGTCGGAACTTGACACCATCTTCACGAAAGCCGGCGACCAGGGCTTTCGCGCTGTCGTAGGCACCGAGTTGCACGCTTCACGCAACACGCCGTGCGGGCGTGAAGGGGATTACAATATCATGTTTTCCGCGGCAGATGGCACCGCAAACATACCCCCGGGACGCCGCGGGTTTCTCCAAAGCGGCGACAAGATCTACAACGTATCGAACGTTCTTAACACGCAGATTATCAAAGACTTGGGAAGCTGTTCGAACTTCCGGTCTGCGTTCCATTTTATGATTCTCCAGCAGTAATTGGCAACCGATGGCAGTAACACTGATCGACGTTGAGTATGTTGCAAAGCTTGCCCGTCTTTCTTTTTCGGAGGATGAGAAGGAACAACTGACGCATCAACTGAACGACATTCTCAAATACATGGAACAGCTCAACTCTCTTGATACAACGAACGTCGAACCGCTGGCGCATGTGATCGAGCTGAAGAATGTTTTTCGTGAGGATGAAGTCAGGAACGGAGTTTCACAGGAAGAGGCATTGAAGAACGCCCCTGCAGCAAGCGGAGAATTTTTCAAGGTGCCGAAAGTCATCGGCCCGCGATGATGAACGCCGTTGCCATCATCCCTGCCCGGTATGCATCACAGCGGCTTCCGGCAAAACCGCTTGCCGATATCGGCGGCAAGCCGATGATTCAGCATGTGTATGAGAAGGCGGCACAAGCAACTCTCGCGGGCAGGGTTCTCGTTGCCACCGATGATCGCCGCATTGTTGAAGCCGTTGAGGCGTTCGGCGGAACTGCCGTGATGACACCGGCTGATCTGCAAAGCGGCACAGACAGGATTGCATTTGCTGCACGGAGCATTTCGGATGCCGACATTGTTGTGAACGTGCAGGGCGATGAACCGCTGATCGCCCCCGAGATGATCGACGAAGGGATTCGCGTCGTTGCCGAAAGCGATGCATTGGTCGGAACTCTGGTCAGGAAAATCGAGCAAGAGGCGGAGCTGTTCAATCCCAATGTAGTCAAGGTCGCCCTCCGAAAAGACGGCACATGCCTCTATTTCTCCCGATCACCAATTCCGTTCGGCAGGGATTTGGCGCAACACGATTGGCTGAAGCATACACCTTACTACAAGCATATCGGGCTGTATGTGTTCAGGCGGGATTTCCTGCTCCGGTATCCGTCACTCCCGCAAACGCCGCTTGAACTTGCCGAGAAGCTTGAGCAGTTGCGGATTCTCGAACATGGTTTTGCGATCCGGGCCGCTGTTACAGAATACGACAGCGTCCCCGTTGATACGGAGGACGATCTGAAACGTATCCGGCAAATCTATCAACAACAATATGAACGACGCTGACATCAAGAAAGGATTCTGGGCGGAAGTGCGCACGACGTTCTTCCGCGGCGTTGTCGTCATCATACCTCTCGGGCTTACCTACTGGTTCTTCAGCTCACTGCTGAACGCCATCGACGGAATTTTCTCCCCCATTCTTGAAGACTGGTTGGGCCGCAGCATTCCCGGGCTCGGTTTCATGACAATGGTCGTGCTCGTATTCCTTATTGGTCTGCTGACAAGAAATCTCGTCGGAAGAGTTCTGTTCAACGGCTTTGAAAATCTCCTCAAACAAATTCCGTTTGTTCGATCGGTGTACAGTGCCATCAAGGATCTTGTCGGGGCATTCACAATCGGTGGCAAAGGAAAGACTTTCCGTGAAGTGGTGATGATTCAGTATCCGCGACCCGGATTGAATACGCTTGCGTTCGTAACGAATGAAATGTCTTTCTTTACGGCGGACAATACAAAGGTTGAGTTCTACAATGTCTATATCCCGAATCCCCCAAACCCGACATCGGGATTGTTGATTCTCGTTCCAAAAGAACAAGCCGTAAAACTGAACCTGACCATCGAGCAGGGATTGAAACTTGTCCTTTCAGGCGGGATTGTTTTGCCGGAACGGCTTGAAGAACGGAAGAGATGATCTGCGGATACTCTTCGGAACGTTCCTGGTTTTGTTTTGATTGACAACTAATCCCTTTGTGAAACCCTCGTGCCTTCGATTCTTCGTGGCATATTATTGTAGGAACATACCGTGAAACGTCGCCATCAAGTAAAATACATTTTTGTAACGGGCGGAGTTGTTTCTTCGCTCGGCAAAGGAATCGCCTCCGCCTCCATCGGTTTGCTGCTGAAGTTGCGCGGCCTGCGAGTCACGATCCAGAAATTCGATCCGTATCTCAACGTCGATCCCGGCACAATGAACCCGTTCCAGCACGGCGAAGTGTACGTTACCGACGACGGGGCCGAAACCGATCTCGATCTCGGCCACTACGAACGCTTCCTCGATATCACTACGACGCGCAAGAACAATTCCACCACCGGACAGATTTATCACGAAGTCATCAGTAAAGAACGCCGCGGCGATTATCTCGGCGCAACCGTGCAGGTTATTCCGCACATCACAGACGAAATCAAACGTCGGTTTGAGGCGCTCGGACAAACGGGCGACTACGATGTGATCATCACCGAAGTCGGCGGTACCGTGGGCGATATCGAAAGCCTTCCGTTTCTTGAAGCGATGCGCCAGTTCATGTTCAAGGTGGGAAGAAGCAACGCAATTGCCATTCACGTCACGCTCGTTCCCTTTATCGGATCGGCAGGCGAGACAAAAACCAAACCGACGCAACACAGTGTGAAGGCATTGCTCGAACTTGGCATTCAGCCCGATATTCTCATCTGCCGAACCGAGCGCCCGTTGTCGGAAGATGTGCGTGAGAAGATTGCCCTCTTCACGAATGTTGAATCCGACTCCGTGATCGACGGACGCGACGTCTCCACCATCTACGAAGTGCCGCTCACGTATGCACACGAAGAAGTGGACGAGATTGTTCTCGACAAACTCGACCTGACGTGCCCGAAACCGAACCTGCGTGAGTGGAAGAAGTTCGTCGATCGCGTTAAAGGGCCGGCTGGCCGCGTCACCATCGGCATTTGTGGAAAATACACGGAACATCAGGATGCGTACAAGAGCATCACGGAATCATTCGTGCACGCGGGGGCGGCAAACAACGTCGGCGTGGATTTGCGCTGGATTCGGGCTGAGGATATCGAGCGCGAAGGACCCGACAAACATCTGAAAGGAATTGCGGGACTTCTTGTCGCTCCGGGCTTCGGCGAGCGGGGAATTGAGGGAAAAATTGCCGCTGTCGAATACGTTCGCAAGAACAAGATTCCATTCTTTGGCATTTGCCTCGGACTTCAATGCGCAGTCATTGAGTTTGCGCGCCATGTGTGCGGCATGGAGCGGGCGAACAGCACCGAGTTCAAGCTCACCGATCAGAACGTGATTGATATGATGATCGAGCAGAAGAAAGTGAAAGAATACGGCGGCACGATGCGGCTCGGGGCGTTCCCTTGCAAACTGACGAAGGGAACGAAGGCGTACCACGCCTATAAACAAGAATTGATTTCCGAGCGACACCGCCACCGGTTTGAAGTGAACGACGCGTTCAAAGAGAAGCTCGCCGCAAAAGGAATGATGTTCAGCGGCATCTGTCCCGACAACGGACTTGCCGAGATGATCGAACTGCCCGACCATCCGTGGTTTGTCGGGTCACAATTTCATCCCGAGCTGAAATCCCGCGCCACCAACCCGCATCCGTTGTTCCGGGAGTTTGTGAAGGCGGCGGTGGAGTTTGGGATATAGTAATAGAAAGTAGTGAACTTTGTCCGGTTATCGATTTCCTTTGACTAACATCTCTCATGACCTAATATTCAATTCTTGCATGATCACAGTAGACGGTTTCTGAACATGTCACTCTTGCAACACCCATTGAGAACATTGGACCAGATAGAATGGTATCTGAGTTCGCGCGACAAGGAGCTGTTTCCCGGTGCTTTTCTCTTGTCTGCAGGTAATCTCGCCCGGCAGTTGCTTGAACAGATTCTCTTTATTCTTGCTTTCTACAGTGGAATGCCGCGAACCAGATTCCTTAAGTCATCTAATCGTTTACGAACTGCGGATTCTATTTTGAAAGCGCTGAAGGAAGTGGACCCGGCCACCGGACATACATACATTGAACGTGCCCGCAAGAGAGGCCCATGCATTCAGAAACTAGCAAGGTTCCCAAGATCATTGAATCGATATAGAAGAATTTTCAATGAAACATCTCATTTCTCTAATCCTGGCGCTGGCCGGAAGTTCAAGGAAGACCATATTCGGCAATTTGTGAGCAGGTTTAGACACATTCTGGAGGAGGTTGACGCACACCTAATAACAGCTGCTGTAAACGACATTCGGTCAAACGGGTTCATCAGGGCTGTTCTCAGTAAAGATTCTTCAAACATTCCCGGCATCGAATACAAGGTGGTAGTAACACCAAACCTGATTACATACAAGGATGGTAAATTTTCCATGCGAACGCCAAGGATTCCGATACAAGTTGTTCCGAATTCTAAAGAAGTGCCGTATCGTTGGCGAAAGAGAGTAGTTGTTGTTCAACATTCAATCGGCATGGCATTATATTGTCAGATGTTGACAGAGTCAGGCGAGCCAATAAATATCTCGAATTTCCAGTCAGTAGTCGACGCTTTCGTGAATAACTTGAGGGATCGCAAACGGCTGATCCGTCGGATGAAGAGGTTCGGAATAGCCGTTGAATTGGCTGAGCACCCTCTCAAACGAAAACTCTCTCATTCGGAGACAAGTAAAGGAGACTAAAAGATGAAACCTCTTGCAATAAGTCTAGCCTTCCTTCTTCTGGCGTGCTCAGACCAACATCCTAATCAAACTAAGCCCCCAAAAGCGCTGTTTGATTTCTCAACCCCCGACAATACAATCAAATCAACGTGGAGAGTGAGCACTTGGAAAGATACGACTCAACTTGATACATCTGATTTCGAATTCTTTACATCGTCGCGTTTAGCGAGCGAACGCGAGAACAAGAAACAAATGATGAATACTTTACGCACCAAGCATCCGCAGAATGACAATTCGATCACAGATGTTCAAATCAAGAGTGATTCCTATGCGGTTGTTGAGGCAAAGGAGTACTTTACGATTGCACAGAAAGATCCGTCCGAGCGAAGATACATTCTATCAAAAGAGAATGGCAAATGGAAGATTGATGATTCACAGTATAAATGTTTCACATGCAAGGGTTCTGGTTTTGAAGAAGATTTTGACCAAAAACTCAGTGATATAAAGCAGGGCCTTTATCGAACTGAACCAAAAAGGAAATGTACTAAGTGCAATCAGACAGGATGGGTGAGCCTGTACAAACATTAAGCGAACCGGCCCCTTGCATAGTAACTTCGGCAAGAGGTGCCACGTCCTATTGCAACCGACCCATTGCAGAAGCAACAGCTTACCGATAGTTTTGATCTTTTAAGCATTCTTACAATCTCACGTTCATGTTCCTCCGCAAAGTCACGCCCGGCTCAACCAGCAGACTGACGATCGTCGATCACGGCGAAACGTACGGGCGGCACATTCTCAAAAAAGCCATCAACGGCTTGCGCATTGAAACATGCGTCGATCTGGGCTGCGGCGGCGGTGATGATCTGATGGTTGTTGCAGAACAAAACCCCCAGGCCGTTCTATACGGCATTGACTTCGGAGAGTGGAATTTTGAGAAACTCAAGGCACGGAACATCCACCCCCTCTCCGTTAACGTCGAGAAGGAGAAACTTCCCTTCGAGGACAACTCAATCGATCTCATCATTGCAAACCAGTTTTTCGAACATACAAAAGAGATTTTCTGGATCAACCACGAAGTCTTCCGCTGCCTGAAACCGGGCGGGCATCTCTTCTTCGGAACGCCCAACATCCTATCGCTGCACAACCGGATATTGATGCTATTCGGTTTTCATCCAACCCAACACAAACTCACCTCTGCACACGTCCGGCCGTTTTCGAAACGGGACGTGAGGGCACTCTATCATGATGTCGGCTCCGTCTTCTGCCGCATCCGGGGCTTCTGGGGCTCGCAGTTTTATCCTTTTCCCGGTAAGCTTGCGCTGCTTTTCTCATGGCTGCTACCAAGCATGTCGTTCTCCATCTTCTTTCTCATACAAAAGACGGGAGACTATCAACGCGAGTTTCTTGGCTGGCCGGGCAAGGCACAGTTGGAGACGAACTTCTTCATCGGAAGCTGAGTCCCGCTAAAGCTGTATCCTTCCCTTTGAATTCCCCGTTGCTTCTTTCTATATTGAATTGAATTTCATATTCCAATCTCTGACTCATGCCAACACTTGCTGCAATTGATGTCGGTTCCAACGGCATCCGCCTCATCGTCGGGAAGGTGAACGGCGACCGCAACATGCAGATCCTTGAAAACATCCGTGAAGCCGTGCGGCTCGGGCAGGATGTGTTCACAAAATCCGTCATTGCAGAAGAAACAATCGACAAGGCGGCGGAGGCGTTCGCCCGATTCAAGTCAGTGATTGCCGTGCATGACGTGAAGTGGACGAAAGCCATTGCCACCAGTGCCGTGCGTGAAGCACAGAACAAGGATCTGTTTATTGACAGGATGGAGCAGGCAAGCGGCATCACGATCAATGTCGTTGACGGGGAAGAAGAGGCCGTTCTCATTCATCTTGCTGTTGCGTCGAAGATCAATCTGAAAAACAAACGCGCCATTCTCGTCGATATAGGCGGCGGAAGTACGGAGGTAACGCTTGTTGCCAACGGACAGATTCTCTCGACAGAAAGCTACAGGATGGGCACGGTACGCCTGCTGCAATTGCTTGAGGAGAAAAAACACGGCGAGAAGAAATTCAGTCAGCTTGTGCGCGAGTACGTCGACGCGACGCAGAAGAGGATGAAGAAAGAACTCGGTGCAGAGAAAATCGACTTGTGCGTGGGAACGGGTGGAAACATCGAAGCACTCGGCGCGTTGCGTGTGCAACTCTTCGGCAAGGAACGGAATGATATTCTACAGGCGGATGAGCTCGATGCCCTCGTCAGGAAGTTGCAAAGCATGACGTATGAAGAGCGCATCCGGCAATTGCTGCTTCGTCCCGACCGTGCCGACGTGATTGTTCCCGCGTCGATTGTTATCCAGAAGCTGGTAAAACGGGCCGGCGTGGATGAATTGCACATCCCTTCCGTCGGGTTGAAAGACGGCCTGCTGATTGACATGGTGCAGGAGTTGTACGGAGAGAAGAAGACATCGTCACGCGATCAGGTGTTGACATCAGCGCTGCAACTCGGACGGAAATTTTCATTCGACGAGCAGCATGGACTTGCCGTAGCCCGGTATGCGATTCGTCTCTTTGACGAAACGCGAAGCCTCCACAACCTCCCGATGGAATACCGTTTGCTGCTTGAGGTTGCCGCCCTGCTGCACGACATAGGCCACTTCATCAACATGATCGACCATCACAAGCATACCCTCTATCTCCTTACAAAATCACCGGTTATCGGGCTCTCGAAGGCGCAGATAGCAATTGTGGCGAACGTCGCACGCTACCACCGGAAATCACTGCCGAAGCCGCAGCATGAGGCGTACAGTGTGCTCTCGTCGAAAGAGCGTGTAATCGTCTCGAAGCTTGCCGCTATTCTTCGTCTTGCAGATGCAATGGATAACGAGCATGCGACGAAGGTCGAGGATTTTACTGTCGAGTACAAGAAACCGAGGTTCATCCTCACATTGAAAGGCGAAGGCGATTTGCTGCTTGAGAAGTGGGCGTTGATGAAGAAAGCAGCAATGTTCGAGGAAGTGTACAGCGTGAAGCTTTCCATAAATGACTAAGCGAGGCAAACAATCGGGATCGGGCAAAAAACCAAATCCGCGAAATACTCCTTTGCGTCGCACACCGCGGATCGGCACAATTCTGATCAACTCGCTCGAACAGCGGTGGCGAAAGTACTTGAAAGAACTCCGCCGATGCAAGCGGGTGTTTTCGGAGGAGGCCGTTCACGACGTACGTGTGGCAACGCGACGGCTGATCTCAACGTTGATGATTATCGAGATTGTCTATCCTGACCGGAATGTGCGGAAAATCGAGCGCAGATTGAAGCGGCTATTCGATTCGATGAGCCCCTTGCGGGATACACAGGTACAACTTCTCACACTGCAAGAAAAGGTGATCGAGTATCCTGAGTTGGAGACCTTGCAGACTGTTCTTAAAGTCCGCGAGCGAAACCTGATGAATTCCATCTCGCGAAGAATTTCAAAAATCGATACGCTCTCAATGGGAAGATCGCTTCGCGGATTGAAGGAAGGGCTTCGCCGGCATTTCTCACGCCCGATGATGGGGGAGATCGGGTGGAATGCCGTGCTCGGCTCGGCGCTGGGACGTTTCAATGCAGCCGTGTGGGCGAAGGAACGCATTCTTCCCTCCCGGCCCGCAACAATTCACCGGGCACGCATTGCATTCAAGAAATTCCGCTACACGCTGGAAGCGATCGCGCCTATGCTGCCTGCCGCGGACAAACGCATCTTGAAAGCGATGGATGAGTATCAGACACGCATGGGAAACATACAGGATGCTCGAGTCCTTGCCAACCTCGTCATCCGCTTCGCACAGCAACGTCCGCCGGCATTGCGCAGAAGACTTGCCGGCTTCCGCCGTGAGCTGGTTGCCCGGCAGAAGGAATTGATCTCATTCTACGAACAATCGGCAGACGACTTGTACAATCTCCGCAAGCCGATGTTGAATTCGAAGCAGCAAGGAAGAATACAATGAATCTCTACATACTTCGTCATGCAATCGCCGAGGAGCGCAGCCGTGAAAAGTGGCCCGACGACTCTCTCCGTCCCCTCACGACAAAAGGGAAGAAGCGCATGCGTCACATTGCGGAGGGTATGCAGGTTCTCCGCCTTTCGTTCGATGTTATCTACACAAGCCCGTACACGCGGGCGCGGGAAACCGCCGACATCGTTGTTGAAGTATTCAACGCCGCAAAGAAGCTTCGCGAAACCGATACACTGGCGGTTGACGGCGATCCTGAAGAACTCATTCGTCTCATCAACAGCGCGAAGAATGAGTTCTGTAATGTGTTGCTTGTCGGACATGAACCGTACCTCAGCGAATTGATCTCCACTTTGCTTGTCGGCGATTCGAGCCTGCCGCTGACAATGAAGAAGGGTGGAATCTGCAAACTCAGCGTCGGCAATCTGAAATACGGTGCCTGTGCATCACTGGATTGGCTTCTGCCGCCATCTGTTTCAATGCAGATCGGGCATTCATGATGAAGGTTCTCGCCATGGCCTTTCTCGCTCTCCCGCTTCTCATACATACGGAGCAGAAGCCGGAAGCCAAAGCGGCTCTCTCCGATTATGATCTCTCCGACAAGAAGCCGCAACAATTCATTCTGCCCCACAAACTCGGAGAAGCGTCGGGATTGGCAATGACGGACGACGGACGGCTGTTCTGTCACGATGACGAGCGTGCCGTGGTGTATCAGATTGACTATTCGAACGGCGTGATTGTCAAACAATTCTCGCTCGGCAGATTTGGTGTGAGGGGAGATTTTGAGGATATCGCTGTGGCGGGAAAGTTGTTCTATCTTGTCGAAAGCAACGGCACGATCTATGAATTCCCGGAAGCCGGAAACGGGCAAACGGTTGAGTTTAGAATGTACAAGACGCCATTGACAACACAGAACGACGTTGAAGGACTTGAGTACGATCCCGAAACACATTCTCTGCTGCTTGCGTGCAAAGAATTTCCCGGCAAGGGATATGAAGGGAACAGGGCAGTATATTCCTTCTCTCTCAAAACAAAACAACTTTCTGCAACGCCACGCTTTCTCATCTCTCTCAAGGAAATCCGCGCAAAGGAGTTCAGACCTTCGGGCATTGCGCGCCATCCGAAAACGGGAACGTTCTTCATCATCGCAGCTCGTGGCAGCACCATTATCGAGATTTCCAAAGAGGGAAAAATTCTCGACCGGCAGTCTATCAACAAAAACGTGAATACGCATCCCGAAGGAATCACCTTTGCGCCGGATCTCACACTCATACTTTGCAACGACGGACAAGGAAAGCGCGGCACATTGACACTGTACCCGAGAACGAAGCGGTGAAGCCCATGACTCAAGCCGAAGACTTCAACAACAACGCTTCCATCATTGCCGCAACGGCAGAACGCGTCAAAGCAAGACTCTCGGGCGAAGGTTCGGGGCATGATTGGTTTCACGTTGAGCGTGTTTGGAGGAATGCGCGGCGCATCGGAGCGGGAGAACAGGTTGACATGTTCGTTGTCGAACTTGCCGCGCTACTCCACGACATTGCCGACTGGAAGTTTGCCGGAGGAGATGATTCCGCCGGTCCGCGGGAGGCCCGGGCATGGCTCGAGAGTTTGCACGTTGATGAGGGGACGATTGCGCATGTTTGCGACATTATCAAGAATTTGTCGTTCAAAGGGGCCAGAGTGAAAAGCGAAATGAAGACCCGCGAAGGCATGGTGGTTCAGGATGCTGACAGACTCGACGCACTCGGCGCCATCGGCATTGCGCGGGCATTTGCTTACGGCGGACACAAGGGGAGCGAGCTCTACAACCCGGACGTAAAGCCTGAGTTTCATGCATCGTTTGAAGATTACAAGCGCAGCAGGGGAAACACCATCAACCATTTTTATGAGAAATTGCTGCTCCTGAAAGAGTTGATGAATACTGAGACGGCAATACAGATTGCAGAACAGCGGCACAAGGTTATGGAAAATTTTCTTGAGCAGTTTCTTGCCGAATGGAACGGCACACGCTGATGTAACGTGGAGTACTAACAATGAAGAATCTCTCAATTATCTTTATGGCAATTTCCGCTACTGTGTGGGCGCAACAACCTGCGCGCGATTATCCGGTAACAGCGGTTCCGTTTACGCAGGTTCGTGTCTCCGATTCATTCTGGGCGCCGCGCATTGAAATGAACCGCAGCGTTACCATTCCTGCCTCATTCGATCAATGCAGAACAACCGGACGCATCAGGAATTTTGAAATGGCGGCTGAACGAAAAGGAAAATTCCTTACAAAATATTCGTTCGACGATACCGACATCTATAAAACGCTTGAAGGCGCATCGTACACCCTCAGTACACATCCCGACATGGAACTTGACGCATATCTCGACAGTCTCATCCACTTGATCGAGCGGGCGCAGGAACCGGACGGCTATCTCTTCACCGAACGAACCATTGATCCCGTAAACACAAGCAAACGCATCGGACCGGAGCGTTGGGTGAATGAACGGCTGCACAGTCACGAGTTGTACAACGCGGGGCATTTGTACGAAGCCGCAGCGGCACATTTCCTCGCTACCCGCAAACGATCCCTGCTGAACATCGCCCTGAGGAACGCTGATCTTATTGACAGTACATTCGGACCCGATAAGCGGCGCGTTGCGCCGGGTCATCAGGTAATTGAAATGGGCCTCGTCAAACTCTATCGCATTACCGGAGACGAAAAGTATCTTCGTCTCGCCAAATTCTTTCTCGACGAGAGAGGGCGGATCCCGTATGACACGACCAGCGAAGATGTTTTCCGGAACGGCAAATACTGGCAGGATCACAAGCCGGTCGTCGAGCAAAAGGAAGCGGTCGGGCATGCCGTTCGCGCCATGTACATGTACAGCGCCATGGCGGACATCGCCGCATTGACGGGCGACGCAACGTACACAAGGGCAATCGACACACTTTGGGGAAATGTTGCGGGTAAGAAAATGTACGTACACGGCGGCATCGGCGCGGCAGGCGACGGCGAGCGCTTTGGCGAGAACTGCGAATTGCCGAATCATGATGCATACTGCGAAACCTGTGCTGCTATCGGCAATGTGTTCTGGAATCATCGCATGTTCCTGCTTCACGGCAATGCGAGGTACATCGACGTGCTGGAGCGGATTCTCTACAACGGGTTGATTTCGGGTTTCGGACTGGACGGCAAGACATTCTTCTACACCAACGCAATGCAAATCAGCAAACACTACCGCCATCCCGATATTGAACTCTCGCGCTCAACGTGGTTTCCCTGCTCATGTTGCCCCACAAACATCACACGCTTCGTCCCATCGATTCCGGGATACATTCTTGCACAAAAGGAAAAGAACATCTTCATTAATTTGTTCGTGTCGAGCGAAACGGATATCTCCCTCCCGAACGGCATTCAGGTTGCACTGAAGCAAGAGACGAACTATCCGTGGGACGGAAAGGTGAGAATTGCAGTCGATCCCAAGAAGTCGGCGCGGTTTTCCGTGAACATCCGTATTCCCGGCTGGCTTTCTCAGCCCGTTCCGTCTGATCTGTACAGTTATCAATCAAAACGGACAGGTTCATATTCGCTGACAATTAACGGTTCAAAGGTAGCAGTGCAAGTCAAGAACGGGTACGCAGTTCTTGACCGTGAATGGAGGGAGAATGATGTGGTGGAAATTGAATTTCCGATGAACATCGAGCGCGTACTATCCAACCCGAATCTCAGAGAAAATTCCGGGAAAGTTGCTCTGCAACGGGGACCGCTGGTGTATTGCGCAGAATGGATCGACAACGGCGGATTGACAAGCAATTTGTTGTTACCTGATGAGACACTGTTGAAGGCAGAATTTCGCCAGGACTTACTTAACGGCGTAATGACACTTTCCGGTGAAGTCCCGGCTATTGTTATCGGGAAAGATGGCAGAAGCGCAGCAACGGTTCGGCAACAGTTTGTCGCAATTCCCTACTATGCATGGGCGCACCGGGGAGAGGGAGAAATGAACATCTGGCTGCCGCGAGCCCTCGCCGGAATAGAAATCATAAGTCACTAATCAGAGTGTGAGGCGAGCGTGACACCGGAGATACTTGCCAACGGACTTGCGTGGTACGTCGTGTTTTTGTTTTCAATAACAGTGCACGAAGCGGCTCACGCATTTGCTGCAATGAAAATGGGAGACGACACGGCATACAATGGCGGACAAGTAACGCTCAATCCCGTACCCCATGTGAGGCGCGAGCCGTTCGGCACCGTTATCGTTCCCATTCTCTCCTACTTCTTTGCGGGATGGATGATGGGATGGGCAAGCGCGCCGTACAATCCCCATTGGGCGTTGCAATACCCGAAGCGCTCGGCGATTATGTCGCTTGCCGGCCCGGCATCGAATCTGTTGCTTGTGTTCGGGGCAGCGATCATCATTCGGCTGGGAGTTGAGTTCGGCTTCTTTGTTCCGCCCGACAAAATCTCCTTTACGCATCTCACAGAGGCTGTCGATGGGGGTATGGGGTCAAGTGTTGCAACAATGCTCAGTATCCTCTTCTCTCTGAACTTGTTACTGTTTGCATTCAACCTGATACCGGTGCCGCCGCTGGACGGAAGCGGAGCGTTGCCGCTTCTGATGAGTGAACAAGTCGGACAGAAGTATATGAGTCTTTTGCACAGATCCGGCTTTGCCATTTTCGGCATTTTTCTCGCCTGGCAATTGTTCACGTATGTTTATCCGCCGATTCATTTGGCGGCGATTAACTTGCTGTATCCGGGGATGGAATATAGATGAGAAAACCAAACTATAGACTTGATATTTCGACGCTTCTTTTTGAGATTCATACAGGTTGTTGATTTTTTCGGGGAAAAAGTTAAGTTGAGTACAAAGAAATGAGTGAAATCAGCAATACGCCAATGGAGGAGTTGCTCCACAAGTTTAACCTTCTGGATTCTGCCTCGAAGAAAGAGTTGGGGGATTACCTCGATTTTCTTCTTTCTCGAACCAGTCGCCCGGGAAATGGCAACATGAAATCATACAAGAGAAAGATCCTGACTGTATCCACGTGGACAGACGAGGATATCAAGGCATTTCATGATGTAGCACAACTCTTCAGCCAATGGAAGCCCGCAAACTGGTAATCGATAGCACGCTCTTCATCGAGCATCTCCGCGCTAAAGACAAATCTGCAACAACCCTTTCCCAACTGTCGGAAGAGACAGTTCTTTTTGTTTCGGCTGTTACTCTGTTCGAGTTATTCACGGGGGCGTCGACGGAAGAGAAGAAAAGAGATGTACACATTCTTACGGACGATCTTACTGTCATTCCATTCGATAAGGAAACCGCCTTTGAAGCCGTAACAATCTATCGGGTGCTTCGGTCGCAGAACAAGATGATTGAGTTCAGGGATTTATTTATAGCTGCGTCAGCAATCAGGCACAACCTGGAGCTGAAAACGTTGAACCGAAAGCACTTTGAAAGAATAGACAACCTTCGGCTTGCTTGAGTCAGAAGCAGAACTTCTGCAGCGAGTCAGCATTTCATGCATCTCGATTCCGAAATCCTCAAAGAACACTCCAAACACAACACCGTCCGCATTGCGCGATGGATTGGCAATGACAAGAAGCGATTCAAGCAGTTGATGGATCTGTTTCTGAAGGGAGAATATCGCGTCACGCAGCGTTCAGCGTGGATTGTCTCGCATTGCGCAGATGAACATCCGGCTCTTATTCTTCCCTATCTCAACAAGATGATCGACCGGATGATGGAACCGGATGTGCATACTGCTGTGAGGAGAAATGTCGTCAGGCTGTTGCAGAATATTGAAATCCCGCCCAGTCTTGCAGGCAAAGTGGCAACAATCTGTTTCGAGTTGCTGGCATCTCAGAAAGAGCCGGTTGCCGTAAAATGCTTCTCAATGACAGTTCTCGCAAACATCGCAAAACAAGAGCCGGATCTCAAAAATGAAATCCGGCTCATGATTGAACAACAAATGCCCTGGGGTACAGGAGGTTTTCAGTCCCGCGGAAAGAAGATATTAAGAGAACTGCACCACCCGTAACCCCCTTGCCGCGTATTCAGTTGATTGTTGCTTTTCTACCGGCGTTCACCTTTTTGAGATAGTCTGTCAGTGGTTGATAGTATTCAAGCATTGCGCGTGCGCTCAAGTCTTCGCCCGTTTTTTCTTTCAGCACTTCACGCCAATCGCGGCTTGCGCCCGGACGCATGATGCTGCGCAGAAAATCTCCCACCTCTTTGTTGCCATAGTAGTTGCAGACATTCGGACTCTGTTTCAGGATGTTCTTTGCGATATAGTCATGGAGCTGGAATTTCAGCACGCACGAGATGGCATAATCATAATACTGCGCGGGATCGTCGATGATGTGGGTTTTTGTCGCAGCATCGCAATATTCAGAAAGACGGGGCGTCGGGGGAACAATTCCCTGAAATCTCTCCACATACTCCCACCAGCGTTTGTTGTACTCATCCTTCGTCAGGTTCTGCTCGTACAGGTCATGCTCGAAATGCGACATCGTACCGGCGGCGAACGGGATGAACACAATGGAACTGCTGGAGAGGGCTTCGTTCAACAGCCACTGCGTCTGGTCAATCTTCCCTGAAGGAAGAAGGCCAAGAGCCTGCAGGTACGGCTGTTGCATCGACGCTATTGCCATCAAATCGCCGATACCTTCATGGTAACCGCGGTTCGCCCCGTCGCGCAGAACAATGGGCACATCCGGATTTGAGTATTCTATGAAGTAGTAGATGTGTCCCAGTTCATGATGCGATGTTCTGAACCATTCCGCCATCGGTTCGATACTCATCAATGAACGATAGTCATCGGCAAGATTGATGTGCCACGCTGAGGCGTGATTGTTCTTCTTGCGTGCCGAGCCTGCTTCCACAGGATAGAGATCGGATTTTTCCCAGAACGTCTTGTTCATCTCGGGGAAACCGAGGCTCACGTAGAACTTCTCCGACTGTTCAACAATCCACTCCTTCGTCTTTGTCTTGAAAGGCTCGTTCAAATCAACGGCCTTGATAAGTCCGGGCCAGTTTTGCCCCCAACGGTTCGGCAACCAGTGAGCCGGAAGTTTGTCGGGCACGGGTTGCTTGTATCGTTTGGCGAGTTCATATCGTGCGTATGTATGAAGTTCCCTGTACAGAGGCCGAAGTTCGTGCACCAGTTTTGCCATCAACACCATCATCTCCGATGTAGACATACCGTAATCGGCAACTTCAAGGTCGAAATAGGAGTTGTATCCCATTTCCCGGGCAACTCTGTTCCGCAGGTACTGAAGCTCTTCCAGTCCGTTTCGGAGTTCTACGCCAACTCCTTTGCTGGTTTCCCACGCGAAGAGCCGCTCCTTGACATTATTTGATTCAACCAGAGTCCGATCGATTTCGTTCGTTGTGACTTTCTTCGGCTTTCCGTCCGACCCCGTCATCATGTACTCATAACCGTAGAGCACGCTTGTCTGCTTTGTTGTGGCACTGATCAGCGAATCGACAACGGCAGGAATTGTCCCGGGAGCGTGGGCTGCGAAAAGCCGAATCTTCTCGAGCTGGCGGACTTGCAAGGGATCAAGGTTGTCCCGTTGTACAAGCAGGTTCTTCGTCTTCTCAATAACCTCCTTGCTTCCCTGAAACCTTGCCAGCACTTTTGTTGCCTCTGTGGCGAGACTGTCGTTCGCGTCGCTGATGTCGGTGTTAGCAAGCCACTGCGCTTCATTTGCAGCAGTTAACAGCTTTTGGAACTGCGTGTTGTAGCGTTGGAGAAATTCATCTGCCTCTTGCTTCGGCTCTTTTGCGCATGAAGTCAGAAGCAACGCTGTTGTGAGGAACAGCATCAGGGTAACGCTATGTTTCATTGTCATGTCTCCGATGGTTATGTTGCTGGAATGATTCTGCCGTACCCGGCCACGTGTCTTCTACTGAAACGAAAACTCCTGAGTGAGTTTGATCTTGAGGAAATGAATGGCCAATTCAATGTAGGGAAGTCCCGCGCTGATGTCAAGGCAAAGTGGGATGGGACTCTGCTACTGCTTATTAGGAGTGTGTCTCTGTTTGTTGCGCAACAGGGAGAGGATAACTGAGACAGTCAACACAACAGCAATGACACCCAGAGAAATACCTATCGAAATGTGAACAACATCTTCCAACATCATCTTCACACCGATGAATATGAGGATGAGAGAAAGACCGTGCTTCAAATAGTAGAAGGACTTCATGACTCCCGCGAGCAAAAAGTACAAAGCGCGCAAACCGAGGATGGCGAAAACGTTCGACGAGTAGACGATAAACGGGTCTCTTGTAACTCCGAACACCGCCGGAATGGAATCGACAGCAAAGACGATGTCCGTGGTTTCAATCGTCAGCAAAACAAGAAACAATGTCGTGACATGCAGCTTTCCGCCGATACGGGTAAAGAAGTTGTGTGAATCATACCCGGTATGAACCGGGAAAACACGCTTTGCGAATCGAATGATAGGGTTCTTGTCAGGATGGACTTTGACTTCATCCTCACGCAACATCTTCCAGCCGCTGTAGATGAGTATTGCGCCGAAGATGTAGAGAATCCAGTCAAACCTTGCAATGAGCAATGCTCCCGCCGCAATAAATATCGCCCGAAACACCAGCGCGCCAAGCACGCCCCAGAACAAAACCCTATGTTGATATTTGGGCGGAACGCCAAAATAGTTGAAGATGAGGATGAAGACAAAAATGTTGTCAACCGAAAGGGATTTCTCAAGCAGATAGCCGGTGAGGAATTCCAGACTGACCCTCGTTGCCACTTCACTGCCGCTATTCTCCTTTACCCAGAAGTACAATCCGACATTGAAGACAAGCGAGAGTGCAATCCACACGACGCTCCACCAGGCCGCTTCCTTGAGAGTGACCGGCTCATCTTTTCTGTGAAACACTCCAAGATCAAGCGCCAACAAGAGGAGGATGAAGAGATTGAAGCCTATGAAGAGATAGAGTTCGTTTTCCGGCATGACTACATACTCTTGGCGCCATCAATCTGCTGCGAAAGCCACCGAGCCATGTCGCTCAGACTTTGCTGACCGATTTCGTGCGCCATCGGGTATTCATGATAATCAACGCGGGCTTTCGCCGCATCAAGCTTTTCCTTGATGATGCGGCTTGCCTGAACGGGAATCACCTGATCATAAAGCCCGTGTGCCACGAAAAAGCCGAGGGCGTTCACTTCGTTCCAGCGGTATTCGAGATGCGTGTTCTCGGCGAGATAGCCGCTGTTGGCAACAACGCCGCGAAATCTCTGAGGGGCGCTTAGCGCCATAGCAAGTGACATCACTGTTCCCATGCTGAAGCCCAAAAGGTAGAGTTGTCGTTGATCGACAGGATAGTGTAGCGACACATCATCGACAAAATCGGAGAGCTTGTCGCAACTCTCTTTGAACATGCGCGGCTCGGGTTTTCCCATCTCCAGAAAATCATACCACTTGTATCCGCCCCACTCCAACGTATACGGAGCCCGCACGGCAATGGTGAGCAGTCGGGAGTCGAGATATTGCGCGAGTCCGGCAAGATCATGCTCATCCGCCCCGAGGCCGTGCAACATGATGACTGTAGGATGGTTCCCACCGGTGGGCGCTTCCGGTTCGATCAAAATATGATGGAGAGATGACGATATTGTCTTTATCAATTACTCCGCGTCCTTCGATATTTCTCCTTGTACTTTTCATACAACATTGTGTGGCGGCTGGTGAGGTCGACTTTTCTACCCTGAATGAATTGCATCTCAACCTGAGTCATGATTTCAAGGGGGTCGCCGTCTGTTACAATGAGTGTTGCATCCTTGCCAAGTTCGAGTGAACCGATCCTGTCTGCAACCCCGAAGATCTGCGCCGGGTACAGCGTGATTGCTTTCAGGGCTTCATCCTTCGGGAGGCCATACGCAGCGGCATGTGCGGCCTGATAGGGCAGGTTGCGCTCATGCGGTGCCTCATCCTCGCTGATGATTGCAAAACGCATCCCAGCTTCGTGAAGTTTCTTTGGCAGAGCGAACGGCTCATCATACTTGTCAAATCTTCGCGACGGAAGGCGGTGGATTCCTCCTGTCAGAACAGGTATGTCGTACTTCTTCAGCAGATCCGTCACCCGCCACGCATCGTGCCCGCCCCTGATGATGAGCTTGATGTTTTCCGGCGTTGCCCAAGCAACCGCGGACTGAATTTGCTGCACGTCGTTGGCAACAACCATCACCGGCACTTTCCCTTCAAGCACAGGAATCATCGCTTCCCAGCGCATATCAACATTGTGATAGGGGATTCCCTTCTGTTGTTCTGCTTTCTTGGCCGTCATGTACGCCCGCGCATCGCGGAAAGCGTCGTATAGTTCCTTCAACTGCTTCTCGCGATCCTTGATCTGATCGGCCTCCGATCGCATCTGCCTCCTTCCCCTGTTGATGGTCATCGACGGCCACTGCACAACCAACGCGGCTGGAGCCTTCAGCGTCATCTCCTCCCACGTCCAGCCATCCGACATCAATACCGCCGACATACCGGAGATGAGTCCTCCCTGGGGTGCCGTAACGAACGTTGTAATGCCGTTTGCCCGTGTGACCGGTATGATCTCCGATTCCGGATTCACCGCGACTTCAGCGCGAACATTTGGATTGATGCGGCCGGTTTCTACATAGTCGCGTGAAGCACGAACTGCCCCAATCTCCGTCAGGCCGATGTAGGTGTCGGGACTCATCAAGCCGGGATAGACATGCTTGCCGGTTGCGTCGATCACGTCGGCGCCTCGCGGCGTTGTGAGTTGAGTTTCGATTGCAGTAATTTTCCCGTCCTCGAAAATGATGGTCCCCTTCTCAATCACCGGCCCGCTGACTGTATGTATTGTCGCATTCACAATTGCAATCGTCTTTTCCTGCTTCTTCCCCGGAATTTGATTTGATGTGGCAGAAGTCGTTGCAAGAATTCCGACAGCAAGAATCCAACAGCTGATTGCCTTTTTCATATCAAAACCCTCCTTGTTCATCATCATGCTTGGGATGGTCAAACTCATCGCCGCGTTTTTGCGGTCTCGGTGTTTGTTCCGAGCCTCCCGCTTTTTTCTGCACCAAAGCCTTCTGCACCAGAACGGCGCGTTGTTTCTGCACTTCTTCATGCATCTTCTTGTCTTCCTCCATATCAAAGTACTTTCGTCCGTCGACCCACGTTTGCTCGCAGCGTGAGTATGTTGAAAGCGGACTGCCGTTCCAGATAACGAAATCGGCATCCTTGCCCGGTTCCAGCGAACCGACACGATTGTCAACCTTCAGTTGTTTTGCAGGATTGATTGTCACAAACTTCAGCGCCTCCGTCTCGGGCACGCCGCCGTACTTGACAGCCTTTGCCGCTTCAAGATTCATGCGTCGTGCAAGCTCATCGCTGTCGGAATTGAAGGAAACAAGCACGCCCTGCTCGTGCATCAGCGCGCCGTTGTGCGGAATAGCGTCGTACACTTCGAGTTTGTATGCCCACCAATCGGTGAACGACGATGCACCCGCGCCATGTTTTGCCATAATATCAGCAACCTTATACCCTTCCAGAATATGCTGGAAGACCTGAATCCTGAATCCAAAATCTTCCGCCACTCTCATCAGCATCAGAATCTCACTCTGCACGTACGAATGACAATGAATGAACCGCTTGCCCCGAAGTATTTCGAGAATCGCGTCAAGCTCAAGATCGCGGCGCGGAGGAGTGCCCGCCTTCTCCTTCTCCCACTTCTGCCAGGCCTTTTCATAGTCAAGAGCCGCCTGAAACTCATCGCGAATAATCTGCTCGACGCCCATCCGCGTCTGCGGATAGCGCGTAGTGAAGCGATCTCCCCAATTCGATTGCTTGACGTTCTCGCCAAGTGCGAACTTTATTGTGGGCGGCGCGCCTTCGAACTTCAATTCATCCGGCAACAATCCCCAACGCAACTTGATAAGCTGTGCTTGCCCCCCAATCGGATTGGCCGAGCCGTGAAGAATGTGGGCGGAAGTCAACCCTCCTGCCAATGCGCGATAGATGTCGATGTCATCGCTTTGCACCACATCGCCAATGCGTACTTCGGCGGAGACTGCCTGTTGTGCTTCATTCACGCTTCCGGCTGCCGCCATGTGCGAATGCGCGTCAATGAGACCGGCTGTTATGTGTTTTCCTTTTCCATCAATCACCACCGCGCCTGCAGGCGTGGCGAGATTTCTTCCCACATTTACAATCTTTCCTTTCTGAACAACAACGTCGGCATCTTCAAGCTTGCCCTGCGGCCCGCTTGTCCAGACGGTCGCGCCTTTCACGATCACCGCCGCAGGCTGATCGGGAATCTTCGCCCTGCCGAATTCTCCATACGGATACACAGGGGAAAACGAGGCCATCTTCACTTCTTTCGGTTTTGCCGTGTCAGGATCGGGAGTGTAGGGCGCAACCCTCGGCGCGTACCATGTAAAGCCCGACCCATCGGCCCACTCGCCGCTGCCGGTCAGCATGTCCGGCTTTACTGTTGCCGTCATGCGAATAATGCCACCGAAACCGATGGAATCTCCGGCAAACGAGAACGAAAGTCGTGAAGCGGAATATGAAACTGTCGCGAGCTTCACTTCTTTCTTTGCTCCATGCGGTGATGTCTTGGTTACGGTCCCTTGCAGCGACTCAGGTTCTCCTTTGAGAGCGAGGGTGATGGTATCGTTGGATGATTTTTCTCCTTTAATTGTCCACTTTCCCCGCGGATCCACTTCCGGCAGCGGCTTGATTTCGTAGCGTGTGCCGTCAATCCAGCTTTCTCTGACAATCGTCTTCTCGGCAAACAAATCTCCACTGGTCACAATGAAGTTCGCCGTCTTGCCCACTTCGAGTGTGCCAAGTTGCTTCTCGACGCCGAACAGTCGGGCTGGCGTCGTGGTGAGGGCGGCAAGTGCCGCGTCGGCTGAGAGACCGCGTTCAACGGCTGTCCGGACTGTTGTGAGAAATGTTCCCGGATCATCGAGTGTTGCGGATGTGAATGCAAAGGGAATTCCCGCATCTTGCAGGCGCTTCGGATTCTCGGGCGCTTCATCCCAGTGGCGCAGTTCTTCGAGCGTGTACTGCAATGCCTCTTCCGGCGAATCCACTTTTGGAGTTTCAGGAAAATTGACGGGAAGAATAACGGAACGGCGCGTTTGCTTGATTGTGTTCAGTGTTTTGTACTCGCGTCCGCTTCCCCGTACCATCAGGTTCAAGCCGAATTCCTTCGCAATACTCTCTGCGCGCAGAAAACTCAGCTCATCGTTCACTTCGATAACGAAGGGAATGGCCTTCACATCACGCAACGCAGCAAGCGCCTCGTTCGCTTCGGGACGGGGAAGGGAGTGATTTTTTGTGTACGCTTCCTGCGCCTTCGCATACCAATCAGCATCATACATCGCCTGGCGAATCAACGCGATGATGCCCATGAGTGATCCCGGATATTCATCGTAGCCCCACTCGCCGCCGAGATGCGCGTGATGCGCGATGCCGGCGCGGACGAGAACGTCGTTCGGTTTTCCATCGCCTAAATTCACGACGGCACTTCTGCCCTTGATGATTCCCCGCTGCGGGACAATCAACGCCGAGGTGAATCCCTGACTGCGGAGTTTTTCCGCTGCCTTTTGATCGGGAGAGAAGAGTCTTGCAGCGTCATTTTGTGGAACGACCATGCGATTCCAATAGTCCGCTCCTGTGGAAGGTTCCTGCGTCACGACGGGACGCTGTCGCCGCTGCTCTCCGTCGGCTTCGGGCGTCGGTTTTGGCGCTTTGGGCAGGCCGTAATCCGAGTAGGAATCGATCAAGCCGGGATAAATGAACTGCCCCTTCATATCCCACACGCGGGCGTCGGCAGGGATTGCGGCATTCGCCCCGACAGCGACGACGATGCCGTCGCGAATCACAAGCGTTCCCTTCTCAATCACTTTGCCGGGAGATTGGATGATGCGGGCGTTTGTGAACGCATGAACGGTCGGCGTGTTCTTGCGGATGCCTTCGGGGGGAGTGGTTTGCGCGTTGCCTGTGTGCAGAAGAACAAACAGCGCAAGCAACACTATTCCCCGTCGCAACAGCGTATCAATCATGAGTACTCCTGAAAGAATGATTGGAAGATCAAGATGTGAGCAATTTTTGGTAGATGTCGTAATCCGATTGGCTGAATGTCACGAAGCGAACTTCTGTGAGAGATCTATTCTTCCCGACAAAATTCTTCACTGTATCGACTGCAATCTTCGCCGCCCGGTCGATCGGGAAGCCGTAGATGCCCGTACTGATTGACGGAAACGCAATTGTCTTGATGCCGTTCTCGACCGCGACCTTCAGCGAGTTGTGGTATGCATTCGATAACAATTCCTCTTCACGATTTCCGCCACCGTGCCATACCGGCCCGACCGTATGAATAACATACTTCGCCTTCATTCGTCCGCCCGACGTTATCATCGCTTCGCCGGTTGGCAACTGGCCATGTTGAGCGACGTACACTTTGCATTCCTCAAGAATTTGCGGCCCGCCTGCCCGATGAATCGCGCCGTCACCTCCGCCCCCGCCCATCAGGCTCGAGTTGGCCGCGTTGACGATGGCGTCAACCTCTTGCTGGGTGATGTCGCCCTGAACAAGAGTAAGCGCGGTCGAGCCAATGCGGATGGTCATTCGTGATGAGTATTGCCGGAATGCTGCGAATTGTGCTTCAATCTAAGGAATGATGGAGGTTGAATCAACAACTAATCCTCCGGCCTCTCCCCGGCAGGCGCCATCTTCACCAGCCGCGGCATGAACTTGGCAATTGGCTTTGCCAAATCCAGTTGCGCGTTCATCACGTCGTGAATGTTCTTGTATGCCCACGGCACCTCATCGAGTCCGGCGGAGAGGAGTTTCACGCCCTGCTTGTCGAGAAATTCTTTTGTGTCTTTCCAATTGTAGGTCTTCGAGGCTTGCTTGCGCGACATGCGGCGTCCGGCGCCGTGTGAGGTCGAGGCAAGTGATTCTTCGCTACCCAATCCCTCTACTAAGAAGCCGGGCGTTGCCATTGAACCGGGAATGATGCCGAGAACACCTTTGCCTGCGGGTGTTGCGCCTTTACGGTGCACAATCACATTGCGCCCGCCATGCTTCTCGCGCCATGCGAAGTTGTGGTGATTCTCAACCTGCTTTAACACATCATGCTTGAGGAATTTGATGACTGCTTCGTGAATGAGATGATGATTGGCGGAGGCGTATTTTCCCATCAACTCCATTGCAGCCCAATACTCGGCTCCTTCCTCGTCCACATCGAGCCAGGCAAGATTGCGCGCCGCGCCGATGAGTTCGGGATGCTTCTGCTTTGCAATGCGTGTGTAGTAGTCGGCAACCTGCGCTCCGGTGCCTCGGCTGCCGCTGTGCGAGAGCAGGGCAAGATATGATCCGGCGGGAATACCAAGCGCCTCTTCCTCGAATGTAATCTCGCCAAACTCCACAAAGTGATTGCCCGACCCCGACGTGCCGAGCTGGCGGTGGGCTTTGTCCTTCATCTCTCGCGTCACGGGCGAAATGCTCCAATCTTCATCCATCACGTCGTGCTGCTTTTTGACCTTCCACTCCGCCCCGACGCCGAAGCGGGTGTTCTCTTCGATGGCTTTCTTGTACAGTTCCTCCTGCGTGCGGACGAACTTCGGCGGAACGTCGAAAATTGTCATCATCATCCGGCAGGCAATATCAACCCCGACGCCGTAGGGAATCACCGCGTTGTCCGTTGCCAACACGCCGCCAATCGGCAGGCCGTAGCCGACGTGGGCATCGGGCATCAACGCGCCCGCAACGGAGATGGGAAGCGACGCTGCGGCTTCCATCTGCGCCATTGCCTCAGGGTCAATGTCGGTGCCCCAGATTTTGTACTTGAGTTTAGTCATGGTGAAAGATTATCAACACAAAGGCACGAAGCTACACGAAGGTACACAAAGGAAAAATCAAAACCTTTGTGATGCTTTGTGTTACTTTGTGCCTTTGTGTTGAAAGGAACGAAGCCCTTCGCCCTACCGCGGCCCTGCGTTGCGAACTTCCTCGCTTGCAGCGGCGGCAAACTGCTCGAAATTTTTCTTGAATTTCTCGGCAAGGTCTTTCGCTTTGGCATCGTAGGCCGATTTGTCTTTCCACGTATTACGCGGGTTGAGAATCTCTTCGGGAACCCCCGGACACGAAACAGGGATATTCAAGCCAAAAACGGAGTCTTGGGCTGTCTTCACATTCGCGAGCGATCCGCTAAGCGCAGCGGTCACCATCGCACGCGTGTAGCCGATTTTCATTCTCGCACCGACACCCACACCACCGCCACTCCAACCTGTATTGACAAGCCAGCAATCCGATTTGTGTTTTGCAATCTTCTCACCTAACAATTTTGCGTACACTGTCGGCGGCAAGGGCATGAACGGCGCGCCGAAGCATGTACTGAATGTTGTTTGCGGTTCGGTTACTCCTTTTTCTGTTCCCGCAACTTTCGCTGTGTAGCCTGAAAGGAAATGATACATCGCCTGCGCCGGAGTCAGTTTCGAGATCGGCGGCATTACGCCGTACGCGTCGCAGGTAAGCATGATGATGTTCTTCGGATGGCCGGCAATTCCTGAAGGAACAATGTTTTTGATATGTGTAAGAGGGTATGCCGCACGAGTGTTTTCTGTAAGCGTTCCGTCCTCGAGATTGACATGCCGTGAATTGGAATCGAGGATCACATTTTCCAGTACCGTACCGAACATGCGCGTGGTCTCGTAGATATCCGGCTCTGCTTCCTTCGAGAGACGAATGACTTTCGCGTAGCATCCTCCTTCAAAATTGAAGACGCCGTTGTCCGTCCAGCCGTGTTCGTCATCGCCAATCAGGCTTCGCTCGGGGTCCGCCGAGAGTGTGGTTTTTCCTGTTCCCGACAGTCCGAAGAACAACGCCGTGTCGCCATTCCTCCCGACATTCGCAGAACAGTGCATCGGCATCACGCCGTTGTCGGGAAGGAGATAGTTGAGTATCGTGAAGACGGATTTCTTGATCTCGCCCGCGTAGCTCGTCCCGCCGATAATGACCAGCTTGCGTGCAAAGTTGATGACGATGAAGACTTCCGAATTCGTTCCGTCCACTTCCGGCGAAGCGTGAAAGCGCGGCGAATCAATAATAGTCCAGGTATCTGGTGACGTATGAATAACCGGCTCATCGGGTTGAATCAGCAGATTGCGGGCAAACAGATTATGCCATGCATAGTCTGTGATTACCCGAACCGGAATACGATACTTCTCGTCCGCGCCGCCATAGAGATTCGCAACAAACACATCCCTGCCCTGGAAGTATGCGCACATCTTCGCATAGAGTGCATCAAACTTGCCAAGCTCCATCGGCCGGTTAACTTTTCCCCACGCAATTTTGTGCTCGCTCGATGGTTCCTTCACGATGAACTTGTCGTTCGGCGAACGACCTGTGTGATGGCCGGTGTGCACCACCATCGGCCCGAGATGCGATATCCATCCTTCACGCCGGCGTACCACTTCTTCATACAGTCGTGGAGTTGACAGATTTGAATACACATCGCCGAGGTTTTTGAGTCCGAGTTGAGCGAGTACGCCCTTCACTTCAGTTGGCATTAATGAATCCTTCTTGAATGAATGAGACAGTGTGAGTTAAGCCGGGGAGTGGCGCGTTTGGTGAGGGAAAAGATACGGGGAATCCGTGAAGTTTTCAAGGAGCCACAGTTTGTTTAGTCTGTTTGGTCCATTTAGTCCGTTCAGTCGGCAGCAACACGACTAAACGGACTAAAACGACTAAATGGACATGATTTATTCCTTGGCATCTCCTATGTGTAAATACGTCTTCAGCCAATCAAACACCGTCTCATGCCACAACTTGCTGTTTGCAGGCTTCAGCACCCAATGATTTTCATCGGGGAAGTAGAGGAACTTTGAGGGAATGCCTCTCCTTTGCAGCGTCGTAAAGAGCTGGAACGCCTCGGTTTCGGGGACGCGATAATCCTTCGCGCCATGAATAACAAGATGCGGGGTCTTGAAGTTCTTGGCATATGTATGGGGCGAGAATTTTTCGTAACCTTTCGGGTTGTCCCATGGCGTTCCGCCGTGATCCCATTCATCAAACCAGACTTCTTCCGTTGTGCCGTACATGCTGAAGAAGTTGTACACACCGTCATGCGTGATCAGCGCGTTGAACCGTTGCGGACAATTCCCTTGGAACCAATTGATCATATAACCACCGTACGATGCACCGGCTGCAGCCTTGTTCGTACTGTCGACATACGGAAGCTTGCAGGCGTAATCGAGTCCTCTCATTAAATCCACATATACTTTTCCGGCCCAGTCGCCGGAGATTTCATCCATGAACTTCTGTCCGAAGCCGCTGCTGCCGCGCGGATTCGGGGCCATGACGATGTATCCCTGCGCCGCCCACAGCGCAGGATTCCACCGATACGACCAGGAATTCATCCACGCGCCTTGCGGCCCGCCGTGTACAAGATAGACGAGCGGGTACTTCGTGTTCTCTACCATCTTCGGCGGCTTGAAAATCCACGATTGGACATTCGTGCCGCCAGCTCCTTTGAACCAGATGCTCTCCGGCTCGGGAATGTCGAGAGTCGTAAAAAGCCCGTCGTTTACACCTGTTATCTTTTTCAGATTGGATCCGTCAAGCCCGACGCTGTAGAGTTCCGCCGGGCGAATGGCGCTGACATGCGAAAAGACAATGGATGTAGAAGTGACATTCAGGCTGTTGTTCGCTGCCTTCTCGAACACTTTCTTTACATCGTTCCCTGCAATCGTAACCGACCAGATAGGCTTGCTTCCCTTCTCTTCTGCAGCAAAGTAGATGGTCTTGCTGTCCAATCCCCATACGAATTCATCGATATGCGAATCAAAGTTCGCAGTCAGGCTTTTTGTGGTGGATGTTGCACGATCGAACAACATCAGTTGCCAGCGATCGGCTTCGAAGCCGGGTCGTGATTGCGCACGATAGGCAATGTACTTCCCGTCGGGCGAGTAGCGGGGATGTCCGTCGGCGGCGGCATTAGTGGTGATTTGTCTCGGCGGTTTCCCGTCCAACGGCACAAGCCAGATGTCGTAGTTTGTTGTCCATGCCTCTTCGCGTGTCTTCATCGTGGAAGCCGTGTGGGCGATTTCTTTACTATCGGGCGAGAAGGCAAACTCGACTCCGGAGTTGAATGTCATCGAACGCGGCACGCCGTCGCGCATAATCGGCGTAATATTCACAGGGTCTCCACCTTCAATCCCCTGCACAAACACATGCTGGCGTTTGCCGTCGATCCACGTGTCCCAGTTCCGGTAGTAGAGTTGTGTGATGATCTTTGCTTTGACTTTCCCGTTCTTCAGTTCGTCAAGTCTGTTCCTGTTAAGAGAATCGCTAATCGCATAGGGATGGGCTGAATTTTCCGGAAACACATCCGACACGAATGCGATCATCGCCCCGTCGGGCGACCAAAGAGGGGTTGAGGCTCCGGTCGAGATGAACGTCAATTGCTTCTGCTCGCTGCCGTCGGGCTTCATCAGCCAGATTTGCGAATCGCCGGAGCGGCTTGATTCGAAGGCAATCCACCGGCCGTCCGGCGACCAGACTGCGTGCCTGTCCGACGCTGGGTCTGTCGTCAGTTGGCGTGGCGTGCTGCCCTCCGTCGAAATGATCCACAAATCGGAAAAATTTCTGTTTGCCGAAACGTCGGGCGTTGTCAGGGTAAAGGCAACCCATTTGCCGTCGGGAGAAACGGCGGGTTCGGAAACGCGTTGCATCCTGAACAAGTCGGCCAGTTCGAGGGGACGCTTCGTTTGCGCGTGAAGATGTGAAAGGAAGAGTGTTGCGATAACAAGAATCATTATTCTCTGCATAGTGTGCTCATTATTGGTTACAGATGTTGATAATACGGCAAAGATTTTTTCAACACAAAGCAACACGAAGCTACACGAAGGAGAAACTCAAACCACCTTCGTGACCCTCTGTGATTCTTCGTGCCTTCGTGTTGAAATCTTTTCTCTCACTTCAGGAAATTCTTCCACATCATCGACTCAACCGGTTTGACTGTCCGCGTATTATACTTTGCAGACGCTTTCAACTTGTAGCTCGTCAGCACTTCGCCATCGACCTCAAAATAAATCAACTGGCCTATCGGCATCCCGTGATATATGCGGACGGGCTGTTTGACGGAAATTTCGAGCGTCCACGTATTACAGAAGCCGATGTCGCCCTTTCCTGCCGTCGCGTGAATATCAATGCCGAGTCTGCCGATGCTGCTTTTGCCTTCAAGAAATGGAACATGAGCATGTGTTTCGGTGTACTCTTCTGTCACACCGAGATACAGCCGGTGCGGGAGAAGAATCAATCCGTCATCCGGAATTTCAAAATGCTCAACCTGATTGTGGACCTTTGCATCAAGTATGTCGCTCTTATACGTGGCGAGCCATTTGCCGAGATGCACATCATATGAGTTCGATCCCAGGTACTTCTTGTCGAAGGGAGAAATGACGATGGTCCCCTTCTCCATTTCTTCAAGGATTTTCTTGTCTGTGAGAATCATAATCGGCTTTTTGCAGAAGGGGGCATGAATTGAGAGTAAACCTGTCGAAAATACTTGCATAATTTAGGAAAAATGGCCGGAAAAACCATTATCAGTTTTAGGAATTTCAGCTTCGGGCGTTTTGATTTCGTGCCCGATTCAATAGCTTTTCTCTGGCATTGAATCTGCGTTCTCTTCAACGGTGAAATCCATCCGAACTTCGAAGGAAGATATCATGAGCATAAGCAAGCTTGCACGAGAAATAGCCCCGTCGCCGACGCTGGCGCTGAACGAAGAAGCGCGCATTCTTCGCGAGAAAGGCGAAGCTGTCGTTCACTTGGGGGCGGGCGAACCGAAGAACAAAGCGCCCATCAGCGCGATCCTCAGCTCGGCGGCAAAGCTGAACACCGGCGACATCAAGTACACGCCGACCGAAGGAACAATGGGACTGCGCAAAGCCATCATCAAGTACACGGAAGAGAATTACGACCGCGTTGTTGCGCCGGAGAATGTTCTTGTCTCCGCGGGAGCGAAGCAGGCGTTGTACAACCTTCTCGTCACGCTCGTCAATCCGCAGGATGAAGTAATTGTGCTCGCACCGTATTGGGTGAGCTATCCGGAGATGATCAAGATGGTGTACGGCATTCCCGTCATCGTCACGCCGGAGGATGGCGGCTTCTATCCGCGCATGCAGGAGATCGAGCGGGCCGTCAGCTCGTACACAAAAGCAATTATCGTCAACAGTCCGAACAATCCCTCGGGCGTGATGTATCCCGAGTCGTTCATCGCGGAGATTGTCGCGTTCTGTGAACGCAAGGGTATTTATCTGATCATGGACGATATCTACCACAAGTTGGTGTTTGATGGAAAGACGAACATCTCCGCGTACAAATTCACCAACAAAGATACTGAGAACACGCGTGTCATCGTCATCAACGGCATTTCAAAACTCTACGGCATGACGGGCTTCCGCATCGGCTGGGCTATTGCGCCGAAGGCAATTACGGAGGTGCTCGCGAATGTGCAGTCGCAGACTGTCTCGTGCACATCACTTCTGTTGCAGGCTGCCGCGGAAGGCGCTCTCACCGGATTGCAGAGTCACGTTGACACGCTTCGCATGACGCTTGAGAACAACCGCAACGTTATGATGCAGGAGCTGAAGTCGTTTAACGGCGTGAAGATTACAAAACCGGATGGCACATACTACTGCCTGCCCGACTTCCGTGCATACAGCAATGATTCAGTCGGACTGTCGAAGTTCTTGCTGAAGAAAGCGCTTGTCGTGACGGTGCCGGGAAAAGAGTTTGGAATGGAAGGGCATTTGCGGCTGAGCTACGCAACGACAATCAAGGACGTGATGGAAGGCGTTGCCCGCATCAAGTGGGCACTCGACCCGACATCTCCCAACGATATTTACATCGGCGAACGGAAACTGATACGGGATTGGCTATGAACAACTTACTCAATATCGTCACACCAGCGCAAGCTGAAGCATCGGCACTCAAAAGCGACTACGGACTGGAAAACCACGGTCTCACAAACCTGCGCGTCGCGTACTGGAACCTCCCGACTGAAGCACTGTACGAAGAAATCACATTCCGCAAGGAAGCGAAGATTGCGCGACAAGGCCCGATTGTCGCCAACACGGGCAAGCATACTGCCCGCTCCGCTAACGACAAGTTCGTCGTGAAAGAGCCGACCACAGAGGAGAAAATCTGGTGGGGACAGTACAACCGCCCGATGAGTCCCGACAAGTTCAATGATCTCTACAATCGCCTGCAAGGATTTTTGCAGGGTAGGGATGTGTTCGTGCAGGACTGTTACGCTGGCGCCGACCCAAACTATCGCATGCCCATCAGGATGATTACCGAGCTTGCGTGGCACAGTCATTTCGTGCGGAATATGTTCATTCTGCCGAAGACGAATGAAGAATACCGGCGGCACGTCCCGGACTTCACGGTGATTTGCGCGCCGTCGTTCAAAGGCATTCCGCAGATTGATGGAACGGCAACCAACACGTTTATCGCCCTCAACTTCGCGCAGAAGCTTTGCATCATCGGCAACACGGCGTACGCAGGCGAAATCAAGAAATCGATCTTCACCATCCTCAACTTCCTCCTGCCGCTCGATGGTGTGATGCCGATGCACTGTTCGGCAAATATGGGGAAGGATGGCGATACGGCAATCTTTTTCGGACTCTCGGGGACGGGAAAGACGACACTCTCCGCCGATCCGAATCGCGGACTCATCGGCGACGATGAACACGGCTGGAGCGATGAAGGCGTGTTCAATTTTGAAGGGGGATGCTACGCAAAAGTCATTCAATTGTCGCCGTCCGCCGAGCCGCAAATCTACGCTACTACAAGAATGTTCGGCACGATTCTCGAAAACGTTCCGTACGATCCGGTCACCCGCGTCATCGATCTCGATGATGAGTCCATCACTGAAAACACCCGCGCTTCGTATCCATTGGAGTTCATCAGTAACGCTGTGCCGGAGAAGATGGGCGGGCATCCGAAAAACATCATCTTGCTTACCTGCGACGCGTCCGGCGTCATGCCGCCGATTGCGAAACTGACTCCTGAGCAAACGATGTATCAATTCATCTCGGGCTACACATCGAAGATTGCCGGAACGGAAGTGGGCCTGGGCAAAGAACCGGAGATGACCTTCAGTGCGTGTTTCGGCGGGCCGTTCATGGTGCATCATCCCTCCTTCTATGCCGATTTGCTGAAGCGGAAGATCTTGCGTCACGGCGTCAACTGCTGGCTGGTGAACACCGGCTGGATCGGCGGCCCGTACGGCATCGGTAAACGCATCAGCATCAAGTACACGCGTGCGTTGCTCAATGCCGCATTGAGCGGCGAGTTGCTGAACGTGGAATACAAAACCGATCCGATCTTCGGTTTCCAGGTTCCCCAGCGCTGCGGCGATGTGCCGGTAAGCGTCCTGAATCCGGGCGAATCGTGGAGCAACAAGGATGATTACATGCGTCGTTACAAAGATCTCGCTTCACGATTCATCGAGAACTTCAAGAAGTTCGAGGAGGGTTGTCCGCCGGAAGTGATTGCAGCGGGACCGAAGAGGTAGAGATGTTTTTCATCCACAAAGGACACGAAGGCGGGGATTGTACTTCAACCGGCTTGTCACGCAGTCGGAGACGCAGCAGAAGCGCCTGAGCTTCTCACTCTACAATCCCCACCAATAACTCATCTTCAACAACACGGCATTATCATGCGGCAGTTTGAAGATGCCGCGAAACCGCGGGCCGAAGTCGTTGGTGTAGTTGCCGGAATCATCCGCACGGCTTTGGGTCCAGACAAGATAAATGGTGCTGCCCGGCAGGAACTCCCAACGCAACAGCAGGTTGGCGTCAAAGATCGCGTAGTTGAAATCGTACGTATTCGGAGTTGTGTAGGGGGTAAGACTGCTGCCTCCGGTCATGAGCCGGAAGTTGTTGTAGCGCCCACGCGCTAACAGAACCTGCGTATAAAACTGCAACGATACTGTTCGGGTGAACGTGACGATGCCGCGCAGAGCGAAATCGATCTCATCTACATCTCTATCACCAAAGAGACTGCGCCCGCCAACCGGAACAATTCTGCCGCCGCTCAGTACTCCCGTTTCCTCCGATCGGGTCTTCTCGAAATAGAAGAGGGGCGTGAGTTCGATGTTCGAGGCCGGGCGAATCGTAACACCAATGAGCGTGCTGATGCTCTTCTTCTCTTTCTCATCAAATCTGAAATCCGTTGTCATCGAAACAGAAACCGGCTGGCGCTCATCTGTTTGTATCTGCGCTTGAAGCGAGTAATCGAGGGGACGAAGATAGAGGCCGAGAATCCCCCGCTCAGAATCGCTGTATGCCCGGTCGTTGAGAACAAAGCGAAATGTTGACTTCCAGAAATTCGTCCAGTCTGCCGAGAACGACAAGTCGACCTGCGAAAGCGTACGTACGCCGTCCCAGTTCCATTTTGCTTCGGGAACAAGCGAGAACGAATAGCGACGGAACGGCTCTTCTGCCCTGTTTTCCCGGTATAGAATCTGCACATATCCGCCGTGATACCGCGGCTGTGCAAAGAAGCCGAGATCGTTACTGTTAAAGTTGGCGCTAAAGAAATTGTACGACGCCGTGTAGTACCAGTGCCGCGCAGCGATGCGCGAAAACAGCAATCGTCCGGCGCTGCCATCGGGATTGGTACGGGTGCCGGAAGAATGCGTGCCAGCTATATATCCGTCAAGCGTGTACGAACCGTCATCGAAGCGCAGATTCCAGTCAGCGCCGCCACTGAACGCAGGTTTCATTTGATTGCGAGCAGCAACTGTTCCGATTCCGCCTACCCATGAGTTGCTGCCGAATTCCTGTTTTACGCGTACAACATTATAGGTACCTTTCGGTTCGGTACGAATCTTTGATTCTCTGCCTGCGCTATCCAGCACAACCGCATTCTCTTCGTCGGTGGCAGTGGCAAGAACGCCAAGCGAGAAACCGGATTCCGTGTGTCCGGTTACTTTTGCTGCCCCGAGAATAGTTGTGATGTGAGGATTGTCTTTGATCGATCCTCCGGGCGGAGCCGCAACAAACGGAGAAAGAAAAGGCCTCTGCCCGATCCTGCGCGAGTAGAACAACGTGAGCGGCGTATTATCCACCGAGTTGCCAAATGTAAACAGCTGCGCTCCTTCAATGAAGAAGGGACGTTTCTCGGGATAGTACGTTTCGAAGACAGTCAGATTGAGGATCGATTGATCCACCTCCACCTGCCCGAAGTCGGGATTGATTGCCGCGTCGAGCGTAAAGTTGCGGCTGAGTCCGTACTTCACGTCAAGTCCGGCATGCGCCGCTTGATCAGATCTGTACGGACGATATGACGCTTCCGTTTCGAATGAGGCCGTTGCGGAAACGTACGGGATGATACTCAGGTTCAACGGTGGCGTGATAGCGCGGATGCCTTCCACATATCCCCATTTTGCAATCATCAGCCGTTCGGTGCTCGGTACCATAACCCATTCGATGGTTTCGCGCTTCCGGCTGATGTAACGCCGGAAGTTGATCCCCCATTTATAGTCTTCATCCTGCGGAGAAAACCGGATTGCGTTGTACGGAATCTCAAACTCCGCCGACCAGCCTTCACGATGCCGCGCCGTCCGGACGCGCCACACGGCATCGTAGTTCAAATCATACGCGTTACCATCCTGCGAAAGAAATCCGTCACTCTGCACACCTGTAACATTTGCCGAAAACACAAACGCCGTTTGCCTGTCGTTATACGAATCGATTTGCACAGTGAACCGGTCCGCCTCCGAGGTCCGGTCCCGGCGCGTCAGTTGTGATACAATCCCGTGCGGATTGCTGTCGTAGCAAATCACCCCGACATAAATTGCTTTGTCGTCGTAAAGAATGCGGACGGAGGTTCTTTCTGTTGGGGGATTGCCCTCAAGAGGATAGAATTGTGTGAAATCTTCCGCAGGTATTGCGGCGTGCCATTGACGTTCGTGCAGTAATCCGTCGAGCGTCAAAGGACTTTCAAGGCGGGCCGCCTTGATCACCTTTTCTGAGTCAGCCCACAACGCGGGTGAAACCAGAAACACATATGCAAGCAGAAATCCCCCGGCGTAACGCATGCGGGTTGCAATTTGAGTGGATGGATACGATCCGGTACTCGTTCAAGATAGCCTTCCATTCGCAGAAAATCAACGAACTCCCGACTGATATGTGACAAGGGTTACACAGGAAGTAATTGCATCGAGCGGGTTTACAACCTCTCCAGCCGAACAACATTCTCAATATGGTAGGTGTGAGGGAACATATCAACCGGCTGGACTTCGGTAATTCGGTAGGCGTTTGCCATCAACTTGATGTCGCGGGCTTGCGTTGTCGGATTGCAGCTAACGTAGACGATTCGTTCGGGCTTCATTGCCATCACCTCGCTCACCACTTTCTCATGCATACCTGCGCGAGGCGGATCGATAATCATCACATCGGGCAGGGAATGGTTGGTGAGCCAGGCTGCATCTTTTGTCAATCGATCTTTCAAATCCCCCAACACAAACGTACAGTTCTTGACTCCGTTGGCAACCGCGTTTCGTTTTGCATCGTCGACGGCAGTTTCGACATTCTCCACTCCAACAACTTCTTTCACGTCATCAGCAATATGCAGCGCAATCGTGCCTGTGCCTGAATACAGATCAAACACAACATCCTCGGACTTGAGACCGGCCATCCGTTTGGCGACATCATACAGTCGCCCGGCCTGCTTTGTGTTTGTCTGGAAGAATGAGTTGGCAGAGACGCGATACTTGCGTTTTCCAATCATCTCAGTAATATAGCCGTGGCCATGATACACTTTTTCACAATCGCCGATAGCGACAAGATTCTTGCGCTGCGTGATGTTGTTGATGATGGTGGTGATAGATGGAATCTCCTCCAGCAGCAACGAGCAAAGAGATGAGATCAACACGGGGTTGTCGTCGGAGGTGACGATATTCACCATCAACTCATTCGTGGATGCACTTTGACGAATAACAAGATTGCGAAGATATCCGGTATGCGTAAATGTAGAATAGATGGAAAGCTGCCGCTCAATGCAGAATCGGCGGACGGCATTCACAATACGAACGCTTTCTTCCGACTGCAGATAACATTCTTCAAGGTCGAGAACCTTTTGATACAATCCGGCGGGGTGCATACCGAGCGCGAATGCCGGAACCGTCTCAGAATGCAAGATCCTGGTCTCAAATTCGTCCTTCGGAAGCCATTTCTCTCCAAAGGAAAACTCCATTTTGTTCCGGTAGAAGTAGATATTCTCCGAACCGATCGCAGGGTTCACAGCTATGTCTTTGAATCCGCCTATTCGCTCAAAAGCATCAACAACATGCTGTCGCTTGAACTCGAGTTGCGCCTGATAGTCAACATGCTGCCACTTACAACCGCCGCAGATGCCGAAATATCTGCAGCGGGGCTCAACGCGCAACGGAGACTTTTTAAGAACCTCAACAACTTCAGCTTCAAGAAATTGCTTTTTGATTTTCGTCAGCTTCACGCGTACATCATCGCCCGGCACGCCGCCCTGAATAAACACCACAAGTCCGTCATGTCGGGCAATAGACTTGCCTTCGAAGGCAAAGGAATCCAACGTGAGGGTAAGTTCTTCGCCGCGCCGGAATTGACTCAAACGTTCATCTCCCCGCTCACGCGTTCCAATTCCTTCGTCAACTCACCCCACCTGAAGTAGACGCTCTGCAGTTCGGCCTCCAGATTCTTGTATTGCTCGGTCACGGCCTTCACCTTCTCGCCATCTTTGTAGAAATCGGGATGCCCCATCAGTTCTTCAATCTCACGCTTCCGCGATTCCTTTTGCTCGATTTCCTTTTCCATTTTCGCAATCTTCTCTTTAATGGGCTTTGTGATTTTGTAACGGCGTTGGCGTTGCTCAGCTTCGAGACGCTTGCGTTCTTTCTCGGAAAGCTGCGACTCTTCCTTCTTTGCGGACGCCGAAACTTTTGCCGTTGATGCGGCAAGTTCTTTCTGCTTGGAATAGATATAGTCGCTGACGTTGCCGGAAAAAATGCGAATTCTTCCCTTCGAAAATTCCGCCACCTTATTCACAATCGGATCAAGAAAATGACGATCGTGTGAAACGATGATGTAGCTTCCTTCAAAATTCATCAACGCCTGTTGCATTACGGCTTTCGAGCGCATATCGAGATGATTGGTCGGCTCGTCCATGACAATCAGATTACAGGGTTGCAGCAACATTTTAGCGAGTGCCAGACGGCTTTTCTCGCCGCCTGATAGAACGGCGACTTTCTTGAACACATCATCGCCGCGAAAGAGAAAACAGCCGAGCAGGTTGCGCAACGATTTTCGTATCTCGCCAACCGCAACCTCATCCACCGTTCCCAGCACATCATTGTTCGGGTTCAATTCATCCGCCTGATGCTGGGCAAAATAGGAGAGTATAACATTGTGCCCCAGCTTTCGTTCGCCGCCTTCAAACGGTTCGACGCCGGCAATGATTCTGGAAAGAGTGGACTTTCCCGCGCCGTTCACACCCACAAATGCAATCCGGTCGCCGCGATCAATGTCGAAATCGATGCCGTCAAAAATGCGTTTATTGCCGTAGCTTTTGTGCAGATTTCTGATTTCCAGCACGGATCGTCCGCTTGACGGTGCGGGAGGAAATTTGAAATGAATGCCGCCCTCTTCATCTTCAATCTCCACCAGATCCATTTTCTCCAACATCTTGACCCGGCTCTGAACCTGCCGCGCCTTCGTTGCCTTGTAGCGGAAGCGCTCGATGAAGCGTTCTGTCTGCTTGATCTGTTGTTGCTGATTTTTGTAGGCGGCCAGCGTCAACTGCTTGCGTTCTTCCTTCTCTTCAAGATAGAAAGAGAAGTTGCCCGCGTATTCGGTAAGATTGCCAAGACTTAACTCGTACGTCTTCGTCGTCATGTTGTCGAGGAAGCGTCGATCATGCGAGACGATCATCACGGCTCCTTCGTACGATTGCAGATATTCTTCCAGCCACTGCAACGAATCGAGGTCGAGGTGGTTTGTCGGCTCGTCAAGCAGTAGTAGTGAGGGTTGTGTGAGAAGGAGTTTCGCCAGGGCGATACGCATCTGCCACCCGCCGCTGAACTCGTCCGTTTGACGATCCAGATCCTCGACGGAGAAGCCAAGGCCGAGCAGCACTTTTTCGATCTTCGCTTTCATGCGGAACGCGTCGCTGTCTTCCAGTTTGTGTTGCAGTTCGCCGTAGAGTTCCAGCAGCTCATGAAATTCTTCACTGTGATGGTCGGTCACTTCACCCATCCGGCGATGGACTTGTTCGAGACGCTGTTGTGCCTCCAACACATCGGCGAACGCCGTTTCCGCTTCCTTGTACAGCGTGCGCCCTTCGACATGCATCCCCTCTTGCGGCAGGTAACCGACTGTCACATACTTTGCTTTCGCAATCTCGCCTTTGTCGGGCGAGGCTTGGCCGATAAACATGCGGAGCAATGTGGTTTTTCCCGTACCATTCGAACCGACAAGTCCGATCCGATCATGCGTGCCAATACGAAAAGACACATCCTTGAAGAGTATTTTGCTGCCGTATTGGAGTGATATGTTGACTGCGGAGATCATCGGGAGGTAATATACTCAAATCGGGTGAGCGGGAGAAGCATGACCGCGTGACATGATCAGGCGATGTGAATCGCAGAAAGCGATTCTGAAACGGAAGAAGAGACGTTTGTTACCGTAAATAGTACTTCAGCGGATTCGGATCAACGCGGCATTCTTCCGCAATGCGGATGTTGTCGATTTTCTTTTCGTCGCGAAGCTTGTAAAGCCGTGGTACCATCAAATCGCGAACTTCGATCGGCGTCATCGGATTAATAAAGATTCCCGTTCCACCTTCAAAGCCGGCAGGCACAGTGACGCGCCACTTGATCAGCACATGCCAGGGCATTTTGTACACAGCGTCGATGGGTGTATAGTACCACTCTTCGTTGCAGGAGATCTTGCTGCCCATTGCGGCGTGCATTGCGTGAACAAGGTTGCTCATCCCGCGAATTTCATCATCCGTGTGTTCATAGGGTCTGCCTGCCTGCGACTTCGAGTAGATTTCTATTGTGGGATGACGATGGCCGATACCGGCGTACGCAATCGCAAAATCGTTCTCTGCAAAAACCAGATTGTGGTGTGCCGCAAAATTTGCTCCGAACTGGTTGTACACATTCGGGTCTTCACGAATCATTTTAGTTTGATTTTCGATGGAAGATCCCCATTCATCGAGCGCGACAAGTTGTTTATGGAGATGATCGAACGATGCGCCTCCGGGTCGCAGCCAATTCTGAAACACGCTGATGTAGCGAACGTAGCGGTTGGCCGCCGCCACATCACGCATTGCTTCTATTGTGAAACGAAAATACTGGAAGTGTTCCTCCAGCGTCATCTCTCCGGAAGAGTACAGGTCGGACGTATTCACAGCATTGGCGCGATAATGCCGCTTGGCAATAATCATTTCATGCGAGCCGCCGAAGAACGAATCGGCAAGTGCCAGCCTGTCTGCCATGTGCATCTTCTCCAGCTGTTCATCAGACTTCCCCTCGCGACGTAACTTGTATTCAATGATATCAGAAATGTGTTTCAGTCCGGCGGGATTGGCAAGATACTCTTCCTTCCACCGGGTCTGCGCACCCGTCAGTTTATACGCGTAATTCTTGCGCCAGTAGTCGAGCGTGACAATTTCGAACATGTTTCCAACACGGCGGAACTCAGCGGTGGTCTCGAAATACCTGTCCGGCGCCGTGAGAGGAATGCTTTCCCACCGGCCATCAGCATGACGGATGAGGCGGGCTTTCTCGGGGGCTGTTTCGTAGTAGCGTGACTGACAAAAACTGCAATAATCTTCCGGCGAATGAACTTCCAGGAGCCGCACATCCTCGGCTTGCTCGTTTGTGATGGGCTTTCCTTTTCGACCTGCAACAGCCCACACCTCGGTGCCTGTAAACGGATTAACCTGCTTCACCGTACCGTCAGGCATAATGGTGTAGTAAACCGTCAGTTCCATGCTTGTCTATAGTTGTTGGAAAACCATCTCTTCAACATACACCTGCGCCGGAAGGCAGCGAGTCAACATTCTCGGCGACTCTGCGGCGATACGGGCCTACCCATGAATCGCAGCGGTAAGAAGCGCGTCGCATTTTGTCTGACTGTCGGACTCGGCATAGAAGCGAATGAGCGGTTCTGTTCCTGATGCGCGCACTAACACCCATCCGCCTCCTTCAACGAAGAACTTGAAGCCATCCTTATCCTGGCGATCGATGATGTTGTAGCCCGCAATTTCCTTCACGCCCTTCTTGAACCGTTTCATAATCGCCGCTTTGCCCTGTTCCGTCGTATGATGGTCGATCCGTTTGAATTCATGCTGCCCGTATTCGTCCATCAATTCCTGTACAAGATAACTCAGACTCTTCTGCCGGACGGCCATCATCTCGCACAATAGCAGGCCGAGAAAAATGCCGTCACGCTCGGGTAAATGGACTTTCGTTCCGAGTCCGCCGCTTTCCTCTCCACCAATCAACACATCACCTTCCACCATAAGCCTGCACACGTATTTGAAACCGACGGGGGTTTCGTGCACGGTCAGTCCGTACTTTGCACATTGTTTGTTGACCATTTGCGTGACGGAGATGGTTTTCACAACATCACCCTTCAACCCCTTGTTCTCAACGAGATATTTGAGGAGAAGGGCAAACACGCGCTGCGAGTCAACAAAATTGCCGTGTTCATCAACCGCGCCAATACGGTCGGCATCGCCGTCGGTTGCAATGCCGATGTGAAAGCCCTCGTCCTTCACACGACGCATAAGCGTGCCGAGGTTTTGCGTGATCGGCTCCGGGTTGGTACCGCCGAACGACGGGTTGTACTCATTGCGCATCTGCGCAACGTTGGGGAGAACACCATCCAACACACCCTGACCGGCTCCGTGCATAACGTCATACAGTATTCTGATTCCCGAATTATTGATGAGATCGAAGTTCAATTTCGTCATCAAATCATCAAGGTAGTGTTGCTTCATGCTGATGTGCAAAATCGTTCCCTTCTCAAGCAACTGCGTGAATGTCCGTTTTAGCGGTGGGAGCTTCTTCAGTTTGAGAATCTTTGCAAGCTCTTTCTCAACGTTGTCAATAGTTTCGGGAAATGCCGGTCCGCCGAACTCGCCTTTGATTTTGAAACCGTTCCATTTATAGGGATTGTGGCTTGCGGTTATGACGATGCCCGCAGCGGCATTTTCAGTTTTTGTAAGAAGGGAAATAGCCGGTGTCGATGCGATGCTGTCCGAAAGCTTCACTTTGATGCCTGCATTGGCAACCGTTGTTGCAACGACTTCGGCAAACTCCTTCGACATAAATCGTGCGTCATATCCGATGACGATGCCGTTGCGGATTTTCTTGTGCTTCTTGTAGTGCTTTGCGGTTGCGAGAGCGACCTTTTCGAGATTGGCAAAGGTATAATCATCGCCTATGACGGCACGCCAGCCGTCGGTTCCGAATTTAATGGGTTGGGACATGTACTTTTCTGATTTGACGTGAATTGTTGTGAACTTACTTTCTGTTGAACGCCGCCAGCCCCGGATAGATGGCCTGATCACCCAACTCTTCTTCAATCCTCAGGAGTTGATTGTACTTCGCAATACGGTCCGTGCGGCTTGCCGAGCCGGTCTTGATTTGACCGGCGTTTGTGGCTACGGCGATGTCGGCAATCGTCGAGTCTTCTGTTTCGCCGCTGCGGTGACTGATGACGGCTGTGTAGCCCGCGCGTTTCGCCATCTCGATGCAATCGAGCGTCTCCGTCAAGGTTCCTATCTGATTGACTTTGATGAGAATCGAATTTGCCACGCCCATGTCAATCCCTTTGCTCAGGAACTCCGTGTTTGTCACAAAATTATCATCGCCTACAAGCTGGATTTTCTTGCCGAGCGCATCCGTCATCATCTTCCAACCATCCCAATCATTTTCCGCCATTCCATCTTCGATGGAGATTATCGGATACTGCTTCACCCAATTCTCGTAGAACTTCACCATCGCTTCAGGCGTGATCTTTTCCTTTGTCGATTTGTAGAAGAAGTACTTTCCGTCATCCCACATTTCGCTTGAGGCAGGATCAAGGGCGATGTAAATATCCTTGCCCGGCTGATAGCCGGCTTTGGTGATTGCTTCGAGGATAACCTCGATAGCTTCTTCATTGGACTTCAGGCTCGGCGCAAATCCGCCTTCATCGCCAACAGCTGTGTTGTAGCCCTTCTTGCTCAACACACCTTTCAGTGCGTGAAACGTCTCCGCTCCCATCCGCAGTGCCTCGCTGAACCGTTCAGCCTCAGTTGGCACAATCATGAACTCCTGCAGGTCGACGTTGTTGTCTGCATGTTTGCCGCCGTTGAGGATATTCATCATCGGAACGGGAAGAACTTTTGCGTTCGTGCCGCCGATGTATTTGTAGAGCGGGAGGTTCGCTGCCCGAGCTGCCGCTTTCGCCGCCGCCAGCGACACACCGAGAATTGCATTGGCGCCGAGTTTCGATTTGTTCTTCGTGCCGTCGAGCCTGATCATCGTTTCGTCAATGCCTGCCTGGTCAGCAGCATCGAAACCCGTCAACTCCCCGGCGATAGTATTGTTCACATTCTCGACGGCGTTCAACACACCTTTGCCAAGATAACGGCTCTTGTCACCGTCGCGAAGTTCCACTGCCTCGTGCTCGCCTGTTGACGCGCCGCTCGGAACGGCCGCGCGGCCGATGATGCCGCTTTCCAGTTCAACATCAACTTCAATGGTCGGGTTGCCGCGGGAGTCCAGAATCTCGCGGGCGTGAATATCGGCAATAATTGTACTCATAGTTTCTCCTACATTCTACATATCACGTAATGCACAACATCGTCAGCGAAAATGTATATCAACTTCGCCAAATCGCCGAACAAAATCAATTCATGTATCGGTGGAATGTGACGCAGCCCTGCAGGAAATGAGCGTCTATTCTTTCAGTCTGCGGCGGCGCATGGCATTTTCCACGCGTCCGAGAACGTCCTGCACTCCGAGCAACTTCATACATGCCATATAGTCATTCCCTTCCCTGTTGCAAAAATCGAGATGACAAGGATGGCATGGAACATCGTGCCGTAAGGCTGCATGTCCTTCTTCTGTTGAATAGGGGAACCAGATATTCTCTTCACCCGGCCCGAAGATGCCGATGGTTGGAACGTCAAGCGCGGCAGCAATATGCATTGTGCCGTTATCGTTCGCAACGTACGCCGCACAATGAGAGATGATGGCAGCAAGCTGCCTAAGCGGCAAAGAACGCAGAACTTTGATGTTGACAAACGAGTGCTGAACAACTTGCCGGACGACATCGTCATCATTCGGGCCGGCGGTGATGATAATCTGTGCGCCGAGTTTTGCCGCAATCATGTCTGCAAGTTCCGCAAACCGTTCAGGCAGCCAGCGCTTTGCCGGCCACGTTGCGCCCGGATGTATTCCGACGATCGGTTTTGCCGGATCAAGCGGGTTGTTTTCGTAATCCAGCCACTGGAGATATATCTTTGCTTCCCGTTTCTCATCTTCTGTCAGAAAAATTTCTGTGTGACTTGCCGTTGGTTCGACCCCGGCGGCTCGAATGAATTGATTGTGGAATTCGATTGCCGTTTTGGGTTGGCCGTCATCACGAACCTGAATTGTATAGAGCTTCCCCCGTCCCTTTCGTTCTGCTCCTACTCTGACGCTCGCCCCTGTTGCGCGGGTCAGTAATGCGCTGCGGGGATTGTTGAATAGATCGACCGCGAGATCGAACTTCCGCCTTCGCAACAACCAGGAAACCCGCGGCTGCTCAATGAGTGTCGGTGTTGAGAAATCGAACGGAATAATCTCGTTGAGATGAGGATTGTGTTCCAGCAATGAAACAGCATTCTTCTCTCCCATATACGCAATGTATGCGTCGGGGAAGGCGTTTCGGAGCGAGCGAATAACAGGCGTCGTCAAAACCACGTCGCCGATGAACTTCATGCGGGTGAGGAGGATGCGGGAGTAGGGCCGACCGGTATTCATTGGTATCGTGCGAAGAACTCTTTCGCCCAATCAGTCCGTTCAAGCCAATCCTGCACTTCGTTTCTTGCGGCTTCGCCTGATACGAAGTTCAGCGATCTCCAGAATACGGCTTTTGATTCTTCAAACCTCTTCAGGCGGAATAGTGTGTAGCCCAGCATGCGCAAGCGCGATGATTCGAGAGTTGGGTCAACTGATTCGAGAGAGAATGACTCAAGAACTTTCTGCGCTTCATCGAATCGATGCAAGCGAAGCAACGGTTTTGCCAGCATGTACTGTGGAAGCCATGAATCCGGCGACTGCCGGACAATCAGGCGTAATGTTTCCGCACGAATCGTATCATTCTCGTCTGAAAGAAAATACTGGTGCCAACGCTCTTCCTCTTCCATTTGTGCATGCCGCCGGAGGTGAACCGCTTCCGTGAATCCTTCCGAAAGATTTGCGCGCTCCACTCTCCTGTACAATTGCAACGCCCGGCTCGCATCACCCTTCTTCCATAACCCATCGCCGATTGTCAGGAAGAGCGGAAGATACTGCGCAGATCGTTCATCTCTGAGAATGATCGTATCAAGCGCGGAAGCGAGAACATCGTACTTGCCAAGACGCAAGGAACTCGATAGCAAGCCGCTCAGCGACTCGTAACCCGAAGTCTCTTCGAATGATATATTGTACAGTGCGTACGCTTCGCCGTACCTTTTGTCGGAGAACATTTTCCGGGCAAGAGCATTCCGTGCGGCCACGACTCTGGCACAGACTTTCTCGAATATCGGCGGACGGCGGAACAAGACATCAACAATATCACGATCCTGATCGGTAACCGGAATGCCGTCAAGGAACATTTGCCACTCACCAACAAGCGAGTCGAGTTCTTTCCCGTAGATTCTTTCGTAATCATTCGAGCGGTACAACAACATCATGTTGCGAATGCAGTATATGTCAATCAGGTATCTGCAGAACGAGCCTGCCAGAACATAGCTGATGGATGATGATTGCGCGGCAAATCCCGTGAGCGACATGATCGACCTGATATCCGGCCCGACGCCGAACTTGCGCATTGCGGCTGCATACTCGTGCGGTGTGCGGCTCCCCCACTCCCATTCAATCGCCATGGCAACGCCCTCGACCAACCCTGTGCTCAAACTTGCTTTGATAATCGGGAGTCCGAACGGTGCCGCGACAACATGCACAAGCTCGTGTTTTAGCGTTGCATCAAGGGATTGTTTCGTAGTGTGAATCTGTTGGCTCCACGGTTTCGCAATGTTGGTATTCCCGGCGCCCATCAATCGCTGCTTCACATCGGATGACGGATAAATGAATGATTCTATTTTTCCCTTGTAGGGCAAGTTCAACTCATCCGTAATCTGTTTCAGGCGAAACTCATGTTCAGCAGCTATCCAGCGAATCTCGGACTTGTCGTACGATTGCTTCGAATAGTAAATGCGAAAATGCTGCGTCTCAACAGCATCGCCCAATGTTCTCCGGATGAAGTTGCTTGATGAATCAAAACCAAGCTCTCCTCGAAACCACCATGTGACAATCACGAGAGTCGCCAGCGCGGCGGTAACAAATACTGATCGTCCCTGCATCATTGCGCCGAGCAGGGCCAGACCTTTTTCCCAGCTTGCATCATCCGGATGTGTGCTGCGAAGAATCAGCAACGCCATCCACACGAACGCAGCGGCAAGAACCAGCGTGAAAATTCTGAACATCACTAACGATGAGCTGATCCCCAGCACTTCGTCATACGTCAAGCCGGGGAAGTAGCCGTAGAAGAAATTGTAGGAAAAGATCGCCGGTGTAAAGTAGCCTACTGCAATCACTTCGGCAAACATTGCCAGCACGAACAGCACAAACATTGCTCGCGGCCAATGATAATGCGCAGCACAGAAGAACCCGAATGCGCTCGAGAAAATCACACTCACAACAGGAATCAGCACAAAGAACCCGAACCCTTCAAGCAACGAGCAGTTCTTTACGAACATCGCATTCGTGAGCATGACAACGAGCGGGATGATGAGAAGGGTGAGGTTGAATGTGAGAGCTTGTTTGAAAGAATCAAATATGCGATTGCGGATTGGAGATCGCGGATCGTCGGTTGAATCCACAAGCGATCTCTTCACAACCCGGATTGTCACGAAACCGGAAATGAACGACGCAAGCAACGCTATGACAGCAGAGAACTCGTAGCCGAGATAGTTGAGAAGAGGGAGTTGAGTGCAGACAAGAGAAACGAGGAGATATATTGCGCCGGGAATTGCCGCGTTGCGGTTGTCAAAAAACTCACGTATCACCGTTAACGGCTCTCGTTGTCGTTAGTATTCTTTGCCGGAGACTCGTTCAATATCAGCCCCGATTGCCCGCAACTTCTTCTCAATCGCCTCATACCCGCGGTCGAGATGATATACGCGCAGCACTTCTGTTTCGCCTTCGGCAACAAGTCCGGCGAGTATCAGCGACGCCGATGCGCGTAAGTCGGTGGACATGACGGTTGCGCCGGTCAGTTTCTTCACGCCGCGTACAATGGCCGCGTTCTTTTTAAGTTCGATATCAGCCCCAAGTCGCTCAAGCTCCGGCACATGCTTGAAGCGATCGGTGTAGATGGTGTCTGTGACAATCGATGTTCCATTTGCAATGGACATCAACGCAATCCACTGCGCCTGCATGTCGGTCGGGAAGCCGGGATAAATGACGGCTGTCGCGTCCACCGGCTTCAACTCCGCGGGCGCCTGCAACTCGAAGTTCGATCCTTGAACCTCGGCGATGCATCCTGCATCCTCCAACTTCGCGGTGACTGCCGAGAAATGTTCCGGGTTGACGTTCTCGAGAGTCACGCGTCCGCCGGTTATCGCCGCGGCAGTAAGGAACGTTCCGGCTTCTATTCTATCGGGAATAGTCTCGAAATCCGCCGGATGAAGTTCATCAACGCCCTCAATCTCCAACTGATTCGTGCCGATGCCGTTGATCCTGGCTCCCATCTTCACAAGAAACTCTGCAAGCGCGGTTATTTCAGGCTCAATGGCGGCATTCGTAATCAGCGTAGTTCCTTTTGCAAGCACGGCCGCCATCATCACATTGCCTGTTGCTCCGACGCTTGAAATGTCGAAGTGGATCTTTGCCCCGGTCAGTTGCTTTGCCTTTGCAACAATGTAGCCGCGTTCGAGCTTGATCTCTGCCCCGAGCTTTTTCAACCCTTCAATGTGGAGATTGACGGGACGAGGTCCCCACGCGCAGCCGCCGGGAAGCGAGACTTTTGCTTTTCCGTATCTCGCAATGAGCGGACCCAGAACGTAAATGGACGCGCGCATTTTCTTGACGTGAGCATACGGGGCTTCATGCTTGTTTACTCCGCGCGTGTCCAGCGTGAGAACATCACCATTCAAGTCAATCTTCATTCCCATCGTCTTCAGCAGGCTCGACATTGTGGCGACATCCTGCAGGCCGGGAGTATTCGAGAGATGAAACGTTCCGCCGGCGAGCAACGCTGCAGGCATCAGGGCAAGTGATGCGTTTTTTGCCCCGCTAATACGAACTCTGCCGCTCAGTTTCTTGCCGCCTCGTATGATGAATTTGTCCAAGGAGAGAACTCAATCTGTTGAATCTGACATTGTGCAGACTGCTAAAAACAGCCGAACCAATGTCACCAAAAATGCATGGAAAATCAATCACATCACACCCTCGCTCCATCGTTGAGAAATCCAACACCTCATTGCCTGCTTCTCATTTCTGCAACTCCCCGAGTTTGTTTTCTCAGGTTTGAGAAAATGAAATCAGACTGATCCGGTCGGTCTTCATAATTATTGGAAATAAATCTGTCAATTTGCCGAATCCTAAAACATGACCATTTTTGTCATGTTCGGCATACGGATTGAATCTCTGAGGCTAACATTCAACAACTTCGGGGACTTCACATGCAGCTGACAATGAGCGGCGAGTATGCCGTGCGGGCGATGATACACTTGTCAGCATTGCCGTTTGGAACCGTCGTGCAAATTGCCGATGTCTCGAAAGAGTGGAACATTCCGGAGAACTTCCTGCGCAAAATCTCGGTACAGTTGGCTCGCGCAGATCTCATTGTTTCGCAGCGTGGACTGAACGGCGGAATCCGGTTGGGACAACCTGCCGAGAGAATTACGGTTCTTGATGTGATCGAAGCTGTTGAAGGCAATATCTTTCTGAACAAATGTCTTGTGTGCGACGGCGTTTGCCCGCGTGACGAATGGTGCCAGGTACATACACTCTGGGCCGAAGCACAAATCAAATTGAAAGAAATCCTCACGAGCAAGTCTCTTGCTCAACTTGCGGCTGAAAGCTTCACTCGAAAAGCTGAACTCAACGAAGCAAGGCAACGGACTTCCGCCGCGTAATACGTTCTCAACACACAATTTTCCATGTCTGCAACTCAGACGTTTCGGGTTGAACTGCCCGATATTGAATACTGGCAGCGACAGATCAAAGTCAATGGGGCTGCCCCGTGCACACCGATGCGCGCGGCTACGTAATTGCCATCGCCGAAGGACTTCGACGCGTACAAGATTGCGCGTGCGCCTAATCCGTTCGCCTCCATTTGCGGACGGGCATCGACAAACCACATGACGAACCGTTGCGCGCAGCAGTCGGCATCGCGTCAGTCGTGTTTCTGCATTGCGACGTGCGTTACACGGCGGGATGAATTCTGGAATTCCTCTGCGAGCTTTTGTATCTTTGCGGTGAACAATCAGGCAACCTCTTCTTCACATCAGATGCGGCGAGTGAAAGAACTCTCATTTCAAGCAAGCCAATCCTCAGGCATAGTCGGCGCGTTATTGCTGAAGCCTAAGAATGCAACGAGTCTCCTGCTTTTCGCCCACGGTGCAGGAGCGGGCATGCAGCACAAGTTCATGGAAGATGTCTCGCACCAATTGGCCGAGTTCGGCATCGCAACGCTGCGCTACAACTTTCCCTACACCGAGAAAAGCCTGAAACGTCCCGACCCGAAGCCCGTTCTGCTTGCTACTGTCCGCTCGGCAGTTGAGTTCGCCGATGATCTTGCCGGCGGCCTTCCCCTTTTCGCCGGAGGCAAATCGATGGGCGGCAGAATGACGTCGCTTGCCGCATCGGAGGAGCCGCTTCCGGGCGTTAGGGGAATTGTCTTCTTCGGGTTCCCGTTGCATCCCGCGGGACAACCGTCTATCCAACGAGCCGAACATCTCTCCAAAGTTAAACTGCCGATGTTGTTCTTGCAGGGAACGCGTGATGCGCTCGCCGATCTCGCGTTGCTGAACCCTGTCTGCAAAAAACTCGGCAAGCGAGCAACGCTGTTTGTTGTGGATGAAGCAGATCATTCATTTCATGTGCCGAAAAGAACAGGCAAAAGCGATGAAGATGTTCTCACTGTACTCGCCCGAACCGTCGCCGAATGGTCTTCCACACTTATTCCTCCCAGATGAACTTCATTCTCATCGCCCTCTGTCTCACCGCCGGGTGGCTTCTTCAGCGGTCGGGCATTCTTCCAAATGATGCGCACAAGGGAATCAACGTTTGGATTCTCTACGTCGCGCTGCCCGCCGTTGCCCTTCTGTATGTTCCCGCCATCACCTGGACTGCAGAACTCATCATACCTGTAGCGATGCCGTTTATCGTTTGGTCCGGCGCGTGGCTTGCGCTGAAACTTGTGACACGCAGGTTCCCAATTGAGAAGTCAACGCAGGCCGCCCTGCTTCTCACCGCCGGATTGGGCAACACGTCGTTTCTCGGATTTCCGCTCACGCAAGCATACTTCGGCGATGAAGGCTTGCGCATAGCCGTCATTTGCGACCAACTCTCTTTCGTCGTTCTCTCAACACTCGGTGTCATAACGGCAATTCACGCATCGTCCGGCGGCAAGGCCGACACAATGAAGATTGCCGGCAACGTCCTTCGGTTTCCTCCTTTTCTGGCGTTTGTTGCCGCCCTTCTCGTGCTGCGGTTTCTTGACTTCGAGCCAATACTTCCGCTGCTCGAAACGCTTGCAGGAACGCTGATTCCGCTCGCCCTTTTTTCCGTAGGATTGCAGATTCGCTTTTCGGAATGGAAGGACGATGTGCGCCACCTGTCACTCGGACTTGCATACAAGTTGATGGTTGCGCCGGCACTTGTGCTGGTTGTTGCTCTTCTTGCACAGGCGAAAGGAATCATAGCACAAACAAGCGTCTTTGAAGCAGCAACGGCTCCGATGATTACCTCGGCAATTCTCGCAACCGAATATCAACTGAATCCGCGTCTGTCAAATCTCATGGTGAGTGTCGGCGTTCCTCTCTCGCTTTTCACGACGGCCTTTTGGTGGTTCGTTGTGAAGATGCTGCTGTAATCCGGGGATAATGATAACCGCGAAGGCGCTAAGACACGAAGAAAAGCCGAAGCGATGCTTCAGCTGCGAATTGCATTTCCATCAACCGATTCATAGTTTCAATCAGAATTGAAATCCCCACGCTGCGGAATATTTCATGATAAAGCTGTGCCTTGCTTTCTTTCTCATTTTTTGTCCCAATCGTTCTATATCGCAGATCTCCCTTGTTGATGATCTTCAGAGAAAACTGACTCTCGACTCCCCTGCACAACGCATCGTCTCGCTGGCGCCGAGTATCACCGAAACGTTGTTCGCCATCGGCGCGGGGAATCAGGTTGTCGGCGTGACCGATTACTGCAACTACCCCAACGAGGCAAAGACGAAACAGCGCGTCGGCGGCGTTATCAACCCGAACATCGAGGCCATTATAGGCTTGAAACCGGATTTGATCGTGCTGAGCATGGAGGGAAACGTGCGGGAGGATTTCAACAAGCTGACGAGTTTCGGCATTCCCGTATTTGTGACGAACCCGCGCAACCTCGCCGGCATCTACACATCCATCTCACAACTCGGAACGCTTACCGGCCAACCGGCACAAGCAATGACTCTTGTGCATTCTCTCAAGATGCGCGCCGACTCGATTGTTCTCGCTGCCTTTTCTTCCAAAAGCCGCAAGACGTTGCTCTTTGTTTCTCTCCAGCCGATTATCGTTGCGGGACGGGGAACGTTTCTCGCAGAACTGATTGAACTTGCGGGAGGGATGAACACCGCAGCGCAAACGTCGTCAACGTATCCCGCGTACAGCCGCGAGGCAGTGTTGAAGGACAATCCGGATGTGCTTATTTTCATGTCAGGTATTCTTTCCAACCCCGCCGAGCTTTCTCAATTGTATCCCGAATGGAAAACATTGAACGCATTCCGGAGAAAGAAGATTTTTGTGATTGATTCCGATATTGTCTCACGTCCCGGACCGCGGGCGGTTGACGGACTTGAAATGCTGTATAAGGTCATCCAAGAAGGACACGAATGAACAAGAAGAAAAAGTCAGTGAAGAAACGGCGCGCAAGCGCATCGAAGAAACCCCGCCGCGCGCAACGGTCGAAGCGGAAAGTATTCATTGCCGTTGCGGGGAACATCGGAGCGGGCAAATCGTCTCTCACGCAATTGCTGAGTCTGCGGTACGGATGGAAGCCGTTCTTCGAGTCGGTAGAAGACAATCCGTATCTCAACGACTTCTACGCCGATATGAAGCGATGGTCGTTCAACCTGCAGGTGTATTTCCTCTCCAACCGGTTCCGCAGCCACAAGGCAATCACCGAAGGACCGGAATCGGTGATACTCGATAGGGTGATTTACGAAGACGCCGAGATTTTTGCCCGCAACCTTTACGAGATCGGCAACATGGAGCAGCGGGACTACGAGAACTACGTTGCGCTGTACGACGTGATGACGGAATATCTCCGTCCGCCGGACTTGCTGATTTATCTGCGTGCGAATGTTGACACGCTTGTGCAGCAGATTTTCTTGCGCGGCCGCGATTTTGAACAATCCATCAAGAAGGAATACCTCGAACAACTCAACAGACATTACGAATCATGGATTGCCCGCTACAAAAAAGGCCCGCTGCTCGTCGTCGAGTCGGACGAGCTGGACTTCGTGAACAAGCAGGAAGATTTGGAACAGTTGGTGAGGATGATTGAGGGGAAGTTGAGATAGTCAAGTGGCTGGGCAAGTCGTTGCGCTGTGACACCGGCACCAGTCCGGCCAAATGGACAATCATGGAGCTGGTGCGTAATATATGGAAACAGCATAACCACAGTCAGCTGCTTAATAAATCAAGGGGTCTCTAAACAATGAAACTGATTGCCAAATTCGCTCTTCCGATCTTAATTGTGGCGATTTTATACTTATTGATTTCGGGAAACATGCTTTCACCCTCACCCTTCGTAATTGCAATGCAGATATTAGCGGTGGCGTTAAGTATTTGGGCACGCAGAAGTTTTCAGGCAGGACAATTCAGTGTCGATGCAGAACCGAAGGAAGGACCATTGTTGTCAAGTGGGCCGTATGCGTTTATTCGACACCCAATGTACACTGCGGCGTTATTATTGATTTGGTCAAGTATTTTTGGTCATTTGTCCATCTCTACCGTGATTATTGGTTTGGTCGTCACAAGTGCTGTCTCTATTCGTGTTGTGAGTGAGGAACAGGTTCTGCATGCACATTTTCCTGACTATGCGGAGTACTCACGTAAAACCAAAAGGATAATTCCATTCATAATCTAATAATCAAAGATAAATGCAACGCAGCCTATCCGGTTGCTCAATCCGACGTTGCAATCGCGGGTAAAAACGGCTTCAGCCCGCAGGAACACTGCAACGAAGGTTAGCGCCAGTCCGTTACGCTGCCTGACAAGCTGAGATGAACGCAGGAGAAGTTGATGAGCGATACAACAACCTTAATAGCCGCCCTGGAAAATGCTCCCGGTATTGAAGGACTGGTAATAGCGGCAGCCGTTGAGCGCGAAGGTGGTTTTACTGAACGTCTTTACCGCGTGCGGACCGAGAATCGCTCCGGGAAATCCAACCGATCCACTTAGTCCACACCGTCCACAATCATCACGCCTCCTCCGCCCCCAGCCTCGCCAGCTCATCCGCACGCTCGTTCAGCTCGACGCCGGCGTGGCCTTCCACTTTGTGGAACTTCACGTTCAGTCCGTCGAGCAAATCCAGCAATCTTGACCACAAATCCTTGTTTTCCACCGGCTGCTTCTTTGCATTCTTCCATCCATTCTTCTTCCATCTCACATACCATTTCTGGTGCATGCAGTTGACGAGGTAGGCGCTGTCGGAATAAACGGTAACGGGCTTGTCTTTTGCTTTGATTGCTTCAAGGGCCTTAATGCAGGCTGTCAGTTCCATCCGCTGGTTGGAAGTGTTGCACTCGCCGCCGTGAAGTTCCTTGATGTGATCTTTGTACTTCATCACAACGCCCCAGCCGCCGGCGTTGTTCGCCGATTGATTGCCCGAACAGGCGCCGTCGCAGTAGATGATGATTGTATCGGACAATGATGCAGACATTTTTTCAACACGAAGCCACATAGAACCATGAAGGTTCATAAAGAAACTTCTTGCAGTTCCGTGTCACTTCGAGCCTTTGTGTTGAGAGCATTTTCCGGGTCAAAAGAAGAACATTTTCACGGCAATCGCAAGCAGGAATACGGCGTAGAGTTTTCTGAGATTATCCGCATGTGTTTTGTGTGCCACCATCGCGCCGTACTTCGCCATGGGAACCGTGCCGATAATGAGAGGAATGGAGTGAACGTAATCAACAAACCCGATAGTGAAATCGGAAATCTGCGGCGCATACACGTCGATCGTTGTCCAGCCCTTGACGATGTACCCGATTGTTGACGCAAGAGCCGTAATCACAATACTTGCGCTCGATGTCCCCAGCGCTTTCTTGAGCGGCACGCGCAGGAAATAGTACATCATCGGAATCGCAAACACGCCGCCGCCGACTCCCGCCAGCGATGACACAAGTCCCACAATCAAACCAATAACACCTAATTTCATCGTGTTCCCGTCTATTCCATTGTCAACCTTCCCGGCTTTCTGTTCAACAAGCAGCCGTACTGCCGCGATGATCACAACAGTGGCGAAGATTTGCTGCAGCGTTTTTCCCGCCAACGCCGCGGCAATGTTGGCCCCGATGATCGACCCGATGACGCTCGCCCCGCCCATGATGAACACGATGCGCCAGAGGACGTTGCCGTTTTTGTTATGTTGATAGGCGGATGGAATGGATGCGAAGATGACGATGAGAAGGCTCGTTCCCAACGCAAGATGCGTAGCAACAAGCGACGAGATATTGATATGATGAAAATAGAACACCAGAATGGGGACGAGAATAATCCCGCCCCCGACACCGAAGAACCCGGCAAGAAACCCCGCGATACACCCCGCTATCAGCAAAAGAACAAGCGCGAGCGGATCCATTTAGCCCTTTATCTTGTGGGGATTCGCTTTGCCGTTCTTCAACAACGCAAGTGCAACGTCAAGCTGGCTGTCACCTTTCAGCGATGCGGCAATTCTTCCGGCTTCCCCTTTGACGCGAGCCATCATTTCGATATTCAATTCCCGTTCGATGTGATTACGGTAGCGGTCGAAGCCTCTGTTCTTTTCCTTTTCAAGAGCCGCTGAAAGAAGATCAAGATCGGCAAGAACCTCTTTGCTGTAATGCGAACGTTCGGCAATTTGCCGGAGTTCGTTCACTTTGCCGTCGCTTTCTTCCTTGTAGTCGAATTTCTGGTCGTCGAGATATTTGCGGAATTCCTTCATAACAGACTCGTTGACACCTGTAAACTCCGCTGTCTTGCGTGCGGAGAAGTACGTATTGGCAAACCGGAAGAATAACGACTTGCGGAACAACTCTCTCACCATCGGGCCGGGATCCGTTTCGGTGACGGATGAATCGGGAGTAATGCCGCCGTATTCGTACACGGTTCTGCCGCCTTTCGTCTTGAAGGCACGCTTCAGACTGTCGGGAACGGTAGCAAAAACACCGTTCCTGTCCTTGTGCATATAGTCAATTTCCTGGATGCTTCGGCCGCTGGGAATGTAATAGCGCGCCGTGGTGACCTTCAACTGGGCCCCGTAATTCAACGGCACAATTGTTTGAACCAGCCCTTTGCCGAAACTTCGGGTGCCCACGACAATTCCCCTGTCAAGATCCTGAATTGCGCCCGCCACAATTTCGCTTGCACTTGCGCTGCTGCGATTCACGAGAACAATCAGCGGCACGTCGGGCAACAGGGGCTCTTCCACGGAGTTGTATTGCTTTTCCGATTCGGGGCGGCGGCCCTTTGTGCTGACGATCAGGTTTCCTTTCGTTACAAATTTGCTGACAACATCAACGGCGGCGTCAAGCAAGCCGCCGGGGTTACCGCGTAAGTCAAGAACAAGCCCTTTGATTTCGCCCTTCAGCTTCAGCTCCTTCAGCGATTGCCGGAGTTCATCGCCGGCTTTTCGTGAGAAGCGTTCGAGCCGTACGTACGCAATACCGTTGCCGATGAACTCTGCGTACGTCACGTTCTTCACCCGGATATCCTCTCTCACAACAACGAAGAGAATCGGTTTGTTCTCGCCTTCACGCTGGATGAGAATCTTGACTTCTGTGCCCGGTTCGCCGCGCATGTACGAACGGACTTCGTTTGAATTCTTGTCCGCCACCTTCGTGCCGTCGATTTCGATGATTTTGTCACCGGGGATTATCCCTGCCCGCTGCGCCGCGTGTCCATCCATCACGCTAATCACCTGAACAGAACCGTCGCGTGCCCCTATCGTAACACCGATGCCCCCATACCGGCCGTTCGTCAGCATCTCGACTTCATCGCCATCTTCCTTGTCGATGAACACGGTATAAGGATCGAGCGTTCCCAGCATGCCTTTGATGCCCGCTTGCATGAATTTCTCGGGATCGACTTCGTCGACGTAGTTGAGGGAGATTTCCTTATAGACGCGTCCGAAGATGTCGATTCCTTTATTGATCTTGAAGAAGAAATCGGTATCTACCGGAGGGCCAAACCCGACTGAAAGAACAACCGCACCAATAATCGCAGCACCAAGCACGAAATATTTCGTTCGCTTCATGAATCTCTCCTCGTTGTGAACATACTGTTTCATTCTCAAAAATCTTCTTCGCCAATCATCGGGCCAATGCCGCTGATTTCTTTTCAACGGCCTTCCGGATTTCTTTTTGTATTGTCTCGATGGAAAGCATTCCGTCAACACGAAACCACCGGCCGGGGTCGTCAGCGGCAAGTTGATGATAGCCCTGCCGCACACGCTCATAGAATGCCCGTCCGGCACTCTCCATTCTGTCGAATGTCAGGCCTGCTTTCGTTTTCCGCCGTTCAATTTCCTCAATCGGAATATCCACAAGAATCGTCAGGTCGGGCATGGTTCCGCCCGTTGCAAAGCGGTTGATCGTTTGAACATCCTCAAGGCCGAGCCCGCGCCCGTACCCTTGATACGCCGTTGTGGAATCGCAATACCTGTCGCACACCACAACGTCGCCCCGTTGCAGCGCCGGAGCAATGACTTGCTGAACAAGTTGCGAGCGGCTGGCGGAGAACAGCAATATCTCCGCCGCATCCGACATTTCAAGATGATTCTTGTCGAGAAGGATGTCGCGGATTTTCTCCGATATGACGGTTCCCCCGGGTTCGCGGATGAAGTGGACGGTGTGGCGCTGTTGTCTCAATTGTTCAACGAGCAGTTTCGCCTGTGTGGACTTGCCGCTGAAGTCGAGACCTTCAAAGCTTATGAACATTCGATATTCCTGACTTGAGAACCTTCCTGTTGTGGAGGATGGTGCATCGGAACTGACATCGTTCCGTGTCCCCGCGGTTCTTCATTCGATTTCAACATACGGATTTCATCTGCCTGAGTCAATTGCTACTTATGATGCTTTTCAGTAATTTCATGTCAAAATCAGAGTTTCCCTTTCCACTCAATGGCAAAGCAAACGCGTCCGGCACGCCGCCCCCAACCCGAGCCCGCAACATCTCCTCAGGGACCCTCAGGCAACATCCCGCACAATCAGACGCTTTCAATCAAAGAACAACAGAAAGCGGAATCGCGCGCCGAAGATTCGCGTCTCATTCAGGCTGCGCTCAAAGGCAACAACACCGCCTACAAACGGCTGATGAAAAAGTATCACGATGCCATCTACAATTTCATCTACAGAATGGTGCATGACAAACATCAGGTGGAGGACCTGACGCAGGAAGCATTCATTAAAGCGTTCGGATCGCTGTCGAGTTTCAACGAGGAGTACGCGTTCAGTACGTGGTTGTACAAGATTGCAACAAACAACAGCATCGACTATATCCGCAAGCGGAAACTGCAAACATACTCCATCGACAAGCCGATTGAGGCAAAAGACAGCGACTATTCGTTCGAGCTGCCGGATGATTCATACGAAACCGACAAGGATATGATCAGTGACCAGCGGGCTCACATGCTGAACGAGGCAATCAAAAAACTGCCGGAGAAGTATCGAAAAGTCATTCACATGCGTCATGTTGATGAGAAGAGTTATGAAGAGATTGCCATCCAGCTCAAACTCCCCATTGGAACGGTAAAAGCCCATATTTTCAGGGCAAGGGAAATGTTGTATAAATCACTTAAGGATCGAATCAGGCATTATTGACGTTTACCCCCTTGTTTCCATGCAACTATACGGCCCTCCCTGACGTAAGCTATACGTAGAGAAATGAATACCTTACGGCAACATATCACCCCATACCTGCTCTGTGCTGTTGTTGTGTCGACAACCCAGGTGCACGCAGGCGACTCCGGCAAGAAGGAAATCGGGAGAACAACCGAGCGGGAAATCAACGTCGTTCTTTCTGCCGGTTTCGGACGGGTCAACATCGAGCGGGGCGAAGCCGAGAAGGTCATTATTGCCGAGGGATATTCCAAAAAAGAATCATCCCTTCCGACAACGCTCAAGTACGATATCCGGAACAGAGTCGGGTATCTTGATATCTCCCTCGGCGAAGATATTCAGGAATCAGGAGGGAAGAAGGGCACGTTCAAAATCTCAGGAATCGACGGCGGCACATGGGATCTCAAATTCAGCAGCGCCATTCCGATTTCCTTTGATGTGGAGTTGGGAGTTGCAAAAGGGGCGTTCGATATGACGGGCCTTCAGGTCAAGGATTTCAAACTCTCGGCCGGGGCGAGCGATGTGTTGCTCGTGTTCGACTCTCCGAACACATCCACGATTGACGAGATGAGCATCGAGTCGGGAGTCGGCAAGTTTGTCGGACGGAATCTCGGTAATGCAAACTTCAAGAGCTTCCGGTATGAGGGCGGGGTCGGAGCGGCGACGCTTGACTTTGCAGGCCTGAGCCAGAGTGAAGTTGACATCGATGTACAAGTCGGGCTTGGAATCTGCACGGTCATTATTCCCAAAGACGCCGGAGCGCGTGTGTTCTTTGAGAAGAGCCTTGTCTCGCGGATCGACTTCGATTCGTCCATTCAAACAATGGGCGACAATCAGTACATCAGCGACAACTACAGAACCGCAAAAAGCCGGATGAACATCCGCATCGATGCCGGTCTCGGTAAAGTACGAATCAAAACAGAGTAGGCCCTACCACAACGAGAATCCCGCCCACATGTGCGGGCTCGCGTAATCTGCTTTCCCGATCATCTCCAACAACGATTTCCTGTACGCATTCTCCGCAGATTCTCCTGCAAGAAGATGTGTGTAGAAGAGTTCATTGAAGAACTTCTTCGCTTTGCGCGGGGGAATGTAACTGTTGATGATAATATCAGAAGCGCCGTTCATCATGAAAATGCCCGGCACCACGGGATGCAATCCTGCATCCGCCAGATTGGAAAACAGAACTATGCGAAACGGCGCAACCGCGAACATCTCTCCCAGCCGGTGGAAATGCGTCGTGCCGTACGCCGCCCCTTCCGACAATACAAAAAACGACAGTCCCGGATTCTCCGGCCGATAGTCAAGCTCGAACGATGCGTGAAGAATATCGCCCTTCTCCTGACGCAAACGACTGAGCGAAGCCTCCCGGTCGAAGAAGACCCGCGCTTCTTTGTAGAATGCCTTCACATCACGCACTTCATACTCGGCATCAATCGGCGTTCTCCCCCGATTCCCGAACCCGACAGCAACAGGATACTGACCAAGCGGTGGTCGCTGCACGCCTACCCCGCCCCTTTCTGTTACATAGCGAATCGAGAATCGCCGGAGTGCATACTCTCCGGTGTAGCCCTCGCTTTGCAACGCGTGAATCGGAATGAACGGAAGACTGACGGGCAATTCTACAAAAAGGCTGTTCGCATTGGACGCGTGAAGAACAACAGGGCGGACAAATACAGCATAGAGCTTGCCGGAGAGTTCCCGAAGCCGACGCTCACGCACGCGCAGATCGTTCTTGTTTGTTTCGGCATTCATCTGCATGAGAACGTCGAGATACTCATTCATGAGGGAGAGAAGTGATTCTTTTCCGATGGCAGAAATGTGCACGCTGCTTTTCGGTGTTGTAGTGATGGAAATATGCAGCGATTGTTGTGTTGGAATGTACGTCACGAGAGCGGCCCCGTCGGGAATCTGTTTCTGCAAGTCCGCAACAGAGGAACTGCGCACAGTCAGAGCGGGACGAAGATGAGGATTGCGGACAGCGAGCGAATCTTCCAGTTCAAACGTACGGATGCGGGCGCTTAGCAAGCGGCTGTGTACTTCTGCGCCAAGTGTCCGCGATTCGGCACGCATCATGAATGCCTTCGCGAGTTGCCGCTCGGCTCCGATTCGTGTCGCCCGAATGCGGGCCAGATCAGCGAGAGCGATATTCAGCCGCGCATCCCGCATCTTGATATTCATCGTGGCATACACTCGCAGAAGCTTGTTTTGCCTCTCCCTGTCGGCAACAACTGCCGCCTCCTCAGGCTTGCCCAGTCTGAACAACAATTCTATCAGCGATTCGTGTGGCGAACCATCCCGCGAGCCGTAGAAACCTGCCTCGCAGTCACTAAAAACATCACCTGTACCGGGCACCCACGAGGAATCAAATTGTGCAACCGCCTCCCGGTACAGCGCGAGAGCATCATTCAGCCGCCCCTTCTGCTGTGCATGGCTTGCCAAACATGCCTGCGCGTACGCGTTTGCCTTGGGAAGGCCGATGTACTCCAGCAGCGCCGCTCCGGCCCGGTAGTTCGCTTCCGCCTCGGCATTGCCTGTTGCGTCGAGGCAGTGAGCGAGTTGAAGCAAGGCATACGCCTCCGTCAGCCTGTTTTGAGAACCGATTGCTGCTCGAAGCGCTGCATTGAAAAACTTGTGTGCCTCTTCGTACCGCTTGCGGCGCAAGTGAATGTTGCCGACGCGAAGCAACATCTCTTCGCGCAACGCATCCGCTCCGGAAATCATATCCGTCCGGCGAATGCCTTCCGTGAACATTTGAAACGAATCGTTCTCCCTTCCCAACATATCATATGCGACAGCAAGCGAGAGGAATGTTTGAATTGTCAGCAGTGTATCCTGCGAACGAAGCGCATACGGCAATGCCGCTCCGAAATTCCTGACCGCCTCGCCGTAATCGGAACGCGAGATCGATGTGTTGCCGAACGCGGAATGAACGCGCGCAAGAATTGCATCATCCCCGATCACACTATATTCGTTCAGCAACTCGCCAAGCAAACGGCGTTCAAGCGCAAAATCACCAACGGCTCGCGATACAGGAACCAGTTCCCATTTCAACAGCCGGGCACCCGCTGAATCCCCCAATGCTTCTTCGAGACGATGCTGATCCATCAATACAGAAAACGCCTGCCACTCTTCTCCTCGCACACGATGCATACCTGCCTGTCCGAAAATTGCTGCCCGAACACCGGACTTGTCGCCCGCACGCTGGTACAACTTTCTTGCTTGCACAAACAACGTCAATGCGCTGTCAAATCCCGCCGCCGCCGAATATGCTTCGCCTAAGAGCAAGGATGTTTCCGCTTGTCCGGGAATGTCGCCCGCCCGCTCATACAATCCCAAGGCTTCCCGAAGCAACCGTTTGGTTTCCGCATGATCGGCACGAGCCATTGCCTGCTTTGCTTTTGCAAAGACCTCTCCGGCGCGGAGCGACACAGGGGCATCATCGCGACTGCATCCTAAAGCAAACGCAAGAAGGATCAAGATAAATCGATATGCGCGGAACATTCTCATTCTTTTCAAGTTGTGAAAAAGATAGAGAAGTTTGAGGGGAGATACAATCTGCGGTGCGGTGAACTCTATTTGTTGCCGCGGGTTCTGCGTAAGAGATTTTTCCACTCGCTGTATCGTGGGCGGATGGCGATGAAGTGAGTCGGACTGTTTTGCGCCGCCTGCAATGATACAGGCAGCGGCACATCAATATCAATCGCCTTCTTTACAACGTCAGGGAATTTTGCGGGATGTGCAGTCGCAGCAACAATGATCGGTGGAGAGTTTGTCGTCCATTCAAGCGCCTTGCGTGCGGCGGCAACGCCAACAGCAGTATGCGGATCGAGAATTCGCCCGGTTGCATCATATGTCCGGCGGATTTCTTCAAGCGTTTCTTCGTCGGAGATGCTTACGGCATCGATATCTTTCTTGAGTTCCTGCACATCTCCGCGATACAATGCCTGCAGTCGGGAGAGATTACTCGGATTGCCTACATCCATCGCATTTGAATATGTCGGGATACTCGGCCGCGGCTCAAACTTCCCGGAGCGAAGATACTGCAGCATCACATCGTTCGCGTTCGTTGCAGCAATGAAATTGCGAATCGGTACGCCCATTTTCTTCGCATATACGGCAGCAGTCATGTTGCCGAAATTGCCGCTCGGCACAACAACCATCGGGTCGTCGTTCTGGTTAAAAAGCCTGCGCAGTTGAATCAATCCCCACGCATGGTAAGAAATCTGCGGCAGCAACCTGCCAACGTTGATGGAGTTTGCGCTTGTGATTTTACGTTGATGCAGCAAATCACCGTCATTCAGCGAAGCCTTCACAAGTCTCTGACAATCATCAAACGTTCCTTCCACTTCAACGGCTGTGATGTTGCCGCCGAGTGTCGTCATCTGTTGCTGTTGCAGAGGGCTGATTCTATTGGAGGGATAGAGAATGAACACCTCAACATGCGGCACGTTGTAGAACCCATGCGCAACAGCGCTTCCCGTATCACCCGACGTAGCGACGAGAATTGTGACATCCTGTTGTTGATGTTCAAGGAAATGTGACATCACCTGCGCCATGAACCGAGCGCCGACATCCTTGAATGCAAGTGTAGGCCCGTGAAAGAGTTCGAGCAGGTAGATATTGTCCTGCAGATTCACAAGCGGAATGGGGAAATTCAACGCATGGGAGATGATTGCCGCGAGATTCTCTCTTGATATCTCGTCAACAAATGGTGAGAGAATTTCTGTTGCCGTTGATTGAAGTGTTGATTCGGAATTCTCTCTGAGGAGGCTTGCATCAAATGGCGGCAATGTTTCCGGAACATACAACCCACCATCAGGCGCGGTGCCACTGAACAGCGCTTCGCGAAAGGTTGAGGTAGATTGACCAGTGACGCTGACGTATTTCATGACCGGATGATCGTTGCCCCGCGCATATTGATGCGTGAAATGAAAGCATCGGCTTTTGCGTTTGCAACTCGGGCAAACGTTTTCTTCATTGCCGCAGCTATTTTCTTCGCCGATTGAAGAGACGATGCAACAGCAAACATCGCTGGTCCGGAGCCGGACAATGTGCAACCGAACGCGCCGGCTTCCAGCGCGGCGTCTCTTACTTCGTGAAATCCGGAGACAAGCTTTGCGCGAACCGGTTCGGCAACTACATCTTCCGTACTTCTGCCGACGAGGCTCGCATCGCCGCGGGCAAGACCCGCAACCAGCCCGCCGACGTTTCCCCATTGACGAATTGCCGATTGCATCGGCACAGTTGCGGGCAGCACACTCCGTGCATCTTCAGTTCTGACAACAAGATGCGGGTGAATAACCACCCATAGAATCGTGTTACGAACAGGCAGCGCAACAACGTCAAGCGGAGTGTAACTACGGACAAGTTGCGCTCCGCCTAACAGCGAGGGAGCCGCGTTGTCCGCATGAATGGAACCGCTGGCGAGGCGCTCACCCTCGAGAGCGAAGCGCAGCAGATCGACACGCTTCAGCGGTTTGGGAAGCAGCGCGTTTACTGCGACAACAGCAGCGACACTGCTTGCCGCGGAGCTGCCGAGGCCCGACCCGACCGGCATCTTCTTGTGAAGCGTCAGATCGATACCGAAGCCGGGCTTGAACTCATCCAACATGAGTTGGGCAACGTGTGCCGCAACATTGCTCAAATCAGGCGGGACTTCTCTTGACGAAACTCTCAACGAAAAATGAAGTCCCGGCTGTTTGCTGCGTGAGGCAACAACAATATCGCCGGGCTTATCGATTGCGATGCCAATAACGTCAAATCCCGAACCCGCGTTGCCGATGGTTGCGGGGGCGAAAACGGTGATTCCTTTTGAGATCATGTTAGATGAAGTCAGCGGACGGCGTTTACTGCAAGTACTTCTCGAAAAACTCCGTAATACGGCGGGTGTATTCTTCTCCTCCAACTTCCATCATATCGTGGTGGCGGGCACCGGGAATGAGCCACAGGTCTTTCGGTTCATTGGCCGCGGCAAAGACTTTCTCGGAGTAGTTGTATTTGATGAGATTATCCTCCGTGCCATGCAGCAGGAAAACAGGAACGCGCATCTGCTTCACAGCATCGACGGGGGATACATCGTTTGCCTTGAAATCAGCAAGAAACTCAGAGCGCTTGATGACGATGTTGCGAAGATAATGCCACGGAAGCTTGATCATCCGTTTCTGATAATCATCGAACACCGTGCGCAGCGTTGCGAAGCCGCTTTCGGCAACAACGGCATGCACGCGTGTGTCAATCGCCGCAACCTGAATGGCAACCGCCGCCCCCATCGACCAGCCGAAGAGGCCGATTTTTCCGACTTGAACATCTTTTCTTTCAAAGAGATAATCCAGCGCATGTTGGACATCGACTTTCTCGTGATATCCGTACGTACAGTACCTGCCACCGCTTTCGCCGTGGCGTCGCGAGTCATACAGAAATACATTGTACCCGCGATCGTGAAATTCCTTCGCCATCGGCAGTCCGGCAATTTTGCTTTCGCTCACCCCGTGCAGAATGACAATGGTCCCGCGTGCCTTTGACTCCGCTTTGATGAGCCAGCAGCTCAGATCGAAGCCTTCTTTGGTTGTGAGATGAATATCTTCGTTCGGGAGTTCGAGATCGGAGGGTCGAAGGATCTTTGTCCGTTCGCGATACCATTCGGTGGTTCGCCGATGAGGCTGAAGCAGCAATACGGGACCGATGACCAGCAGAAGAAGCGAGACACCCGCCATAAACAGCACAACCAGAATTATTAGCCCCAGCAGAATAGTCACGCTCTGCGCAGCCCTTTGCCAATGAATGAATTTTCATAAATATAGGTACAGGGTGGAAGGGATGCAACAGAGATCGGTGACATGTAAAATTCGATGTGGCTCACGTAAGGCCATTAGACGAATCTTGGGCGCACCCGGATCATAGCCCCAAAATCGTCGGCAGTGTGCGAAGGCAAAGATTCAATCGAAGGGTTTAAGTTTCGGTGAAACTGCACATCGTGTTCGTTTTCCATTTCCTTCAGCACCGAAACTTATAGCATGCGGGTAGTGATTGAATCGGGCGTTACGATTTTGAAAGTTTCTTTGGACACTTTCTTTCAAAAGAAAGTGTCAACTAAGCGGGCATGCAACGGCTGGGCGGGTGATTAGAAAGGAATCTCTTCATATATTGCTGCACATGACAACAGAATCACACAAACAGCCCCGTATTGCCATCGTGCACGAGTGGCTTACCGGCATGCGCGGGGGAGAAAAATGCGTTGAAGCGCTGTGCGAAGTTTTTCCCGACGCAACGTTGTTCACCCTCGTTCACGTGAAAGGCTCCGTCTCGCCGACCATCGGAGCAATGCCAATCAGGACTTCGTTCATTCAGCATCTTCCTTTTGCGCAGAAACGGTATCGCCATTATCTGCCGCTCTTTCCGACGGCAATTGAGCGACTTGATCTCCGCGAATTCGATATCGTCATCTCATCCAATCACGCCGTGGCGAAAGGCGTCCGAACCAAACCGGAGACGCTGCACATCTGCTACTGCCACACGCCGATGCGGTACATCTGGAATTTGTATGATGAATATTTTGGAAAGAATTCTTCCGGTTTGTTGACGCGTGCAGGAATGAAACTGTTTGTGAATTATCTTCGGAGATGGGATGTACGAACGGCGAAGAATCCGCATTTTTTTATAGCAAATTCGCGGAACGTTCAGCAACGCATCAGCAAGATTTATGGAAGAGAGGCCGATGTTATCTACCCTCCTGTTGATACTTCTCTCTTTCAGCTTTCTGAAACTCCGGGCAATTACTTTCTGATTGTCAGCGCATTCGTCCCGTACAAACGTATTGACCTTGCGATCGAGGCATTCAACAGAACGGGTGAGAAACTCGTCATCATCGGCAGCGGGCCGGACGATGAGAAGCTGCGTTCAATGGCAAAACCAAACATCGAGTTTCTCGGTTGGCAGCCGGATGAAGTTCTCAGGAAACACTTTGCCGGATGCAAAGCCCTCGTCTTTCCGGGCGAAGAGGATTTCGGCATTGTGCCGCTTGAAGCAATGGCTTCGGGAAAGCCCGTAATTGCCTACGCAAAGGGAGGGGCGTTGGAGACAGTTCTCGACTCAGACGATCTAAAAACCGGCATTCTCTTTAAGGAGCAAACCGTGGAATCCCTCGTGGAGGCAATCCGAACTCTCAACAAAACAACCTTCTCCCCAAAGGAATTACGTCGTCATGCCCTCGGTTTCGACAGGGAAGTCTACAAGAAAAAGATGAACGAATATGTCTTAGGCCGTTGGAAATCCTTCAAACCCGAATCCCGCCAACCGTAAATCTGTAAATGTGTTAGCGGAATTCATCGTTGACATTCCGCCCTCTTTTCAGTATATTTTCGAGCAAATTTTTCGCAGGTGTTGGAGTGCCTCTTCTGGGGAACAATCGTAGAAAAAGATCCCGGTCGTACGAAGTCTTAATCGTTCCGCAGGGTGAAGGAGGCAGTCCGAGAAGCTTCAAAGCTGGCAGGGCGACACTTGCACTATGGGGGAGCGCGATAGTCGCGGTATTCTTCCTCGTTTTTCTCCTCGTGTTCCGTTTTACTCCGTTGGGTATTCTTGTTGGCGTAACGCCGGATGACGAAGCCCGAAAGCGCGCAGAGGAAGAAACCCGCACCCGTATAGAATCGCTGGCTGAAGAAATCGGCATTCTGAAAGACTATAACACTCAGCTTCGCAAAGCGTTGGGAGGGCGGACTGAGGCGGGCGGTTCTGTTCCAAGCCAACCGGAGTTGCAGACGGTTATACCGAAGCAACAGGAACAAACCGAGCCGCAAGAACCGGAAGTCGCAAGTCCGGCCCGCGTATTGCAGGCGGGCAGAACAGTAACAGAAACCGGCGGCGGACTAAGGGCAAGTTTTCCGCTTCTCACGCCGGTAGAAGGCATCGTGACGCAGAAATTCAATCCAGAAGAGAAGCATTACGGAGTTGACTTCGCTGCCAAACAGGGAACACCAGTGTACGCGGCAGCACACGGCTACGTGGTATTTTCAAGTTGGACGTACGAATACGGAAACGTCGTAATGCTCTCTCACGGTGATGGATACATGACGGTGTACAAACATAACAGTTCGATTCTAAAAACAACGGGATCGGTAGTGCGGCGAGGCGAGCCGATCAGCCTCGTAGGCAATACAGGAATTACAAGCACAGGGCCTCATCTCCACTTTGAGGTTATCAAAGACGGGCTGCCGCAAGACCCGATGGAGTTTTTGCTGGTTACGCACGCCGCCTTATAAGATTTTGGTTGAAGAAGCGCCGCGACGAATGTCCGGTGAGCACATGTTGGACGGGGGGATAGAAGAAGAAAGGAGATTCACGTGGGCGACAAGCAACAGAATACAGACCTGACGCTGATAGCGGCAAACACAACCTTCGAAGGCAAAATCAAAACCGAAGGCAGTATCCGCATCGACGGAAAGTTTATCGGAGACATTAATGCAAAGGCCAATGCTGCCGTCGGCCTCACCGGCCATATTGATGGAAGCCTGACGGCCCGCAACATCACGGTTGCCGGAAGGATTACAGGCTCCGTGGTTGCCTCGGAGAAGCTTGTCCTTGAAACCAAGTCGGTATTACAAGGAGATATCCGGGCAATCAAGCTTGTCGTCGATGAAGGGGCGATGTTCGACGGGAAATGCGAGATGAAACAAGGCGTCGCGCCCGGAACACCGGGGTTGCCGAAGAAAGATTGAACGGTGTGAGCACACCACACAAGCCCGATGACGCCGGAAAGAACTCGCCCGCGAGCATCAGCAGAAATGTCGCAAGAGATTTTGGACCTTTCCTTACACTTGGCCTGCAGTTGGCAATCTCCGTTGTTGTGTTTTTCTTCATCGGATATTGGTTGGATGGGAAGTTCGGAACGTCGCCGTGGTGTACCATCGGCGGGGCGTTTCTCGGAGCGGCAGGAGGAATGATAAAGTTCATACGCGAAGCGCTTGCGTTAGGAAAGAAATCCGATGCTGCGCTTCGGAAACACGAGAACGAGAAGCGTGAACATTGACCGGCGGTTTCCTATTCAGGTTGCTGTTATCTTCGCCGCCGGACTTGTTGTTGCAGTGGTTTTGCTGATGTCGACCGGGTCGCGGGAAACAGCGATTGCTGTGATTGCAGGTAGCGTGTTAAGCACACTGAATGCGCTGGCGGGATTTCTGGCAATCGAGTACTCACTTCAGAAATCACATGCAACATTCATGAAGGCGGTTCTCGGGGGAATGGGAGTCCGCATGCTCGTCATGCTGGGCGTGCTGGTGTTCTTGATCAAGGTGGTGGAATTGCATACGGTTGCGCTTGTTGTTTCCGTGCTCGGGTTTTACGTCGTCTATCTCGTTCTGGAGTTGTTGTACATCCAGAGAAAAAGTTCTCACATAACTAGTCAGGATTGAATTTGTACGCGTTCTTTCAGGCAGCTCACGATACAACACATCTCTCAGCGCAGCAGGTTGCGGATACGGCACACGCCGCGGCAGCCGACGGCAAGATGTCGGTATCCGAGATGTTCAAGTACTTGTTCGAGCATGTTCAGGATAGCAACCATCTCGAACTTCCCTTTCTCGATATTCATCTTCCCCATTGGGATCCGATTGAAATTGCCGGGCTTACGCTTGATCTTTCTCCCACAAAACATGTCCTGTTTCTCTGGTTCGGTGCCGCGGTGTTGATTCTTCTCATGACTCTCGCCGCCCGTGCCAACACGAAAAATCGCGTGCCGAAGGGTTGGGGAAATGTTGTTGAAGTGTTTGTGAAATTTATCCGCGACGAGATCGTCATCCCGAACATGGGAATGGCGGGCATCCGCTACATGCCGTACGTTCTCACGACATTCTTTTTCATTCTTCTCATGAATTTGCTGGGCCTCATTCCGTACGGCGCCTCGGCAACGGGAAACATCAGCGTAACAGCAGGTCTTGCGGCCATTGCTTTCGTCATGATTCAGGTATCGGCGATTCGTGCGCAAGGGTTCGGTCATTATCTTGCTCACCTGACCGGGGGCGTACCCGTATTTCTCTGGCCGATCATGATTCCGATTGAGATTCTCGGCTTGTTCACAAAGCCATTTGCCCTGTGCATCCGTCTCTTCGCCAACATCACCGGCGGACATCTTGTGATCGTATCGTTGTTCGGGCTTATCTTCCTGTTCAACTCATGGGCAGTCGGTGTCACAACGGCAGCGTTTATCGTTGCTATCAACTTTCTTGAGTTGTTTGTTGGATTCCTGCAGGCATACGTATTCACGATGCTGACCTGCATCTTCATGGGGCTCGGCATTCAGGCGGGTCACGGCGAGCATCACGGCGAAGCGGCTAACGAACACGGCCACTAAAAAAATTTTGTAACTGGAACAACTTCATTCACTATCTACCATTAGGAGAAACACAATGGAACATCTTGGTTGGGCATATCTCGCAGCAGGCATTGGCGCAGCACTCACGATTATCGGCGCGGGACTCGGTATCGGCAAACTCGCCGCGGCAGCAATGGAAGCAAGCGGCCGCCAGCCCGAAGCCGCCGGAGCCGTTCGAACATCCATGATTATTGCGGCAGCCCTCATCGAAGGTGCAACATTCTTCGCGCTCGTTATTTGCATTCTTCTCGCATTGAAGTAACCATCCCTTAAGAAGGACCTATCATGTTAGAAATCAATCCGGGACTGATCTTCTGGACGATTGTTACGTTTCTTGCCATGTTGTTCATTCTGAGCAAAGTGGCATGGAAACCGCTGCTTCATGCGTTGACATCGCGTGAAGAACAAATCCGCACGGCATTGCTCGAAGCAGAAGAGGCGCAGGCCGAGGCGAAGAAGCTGCTTGAAGAAAACAAGCGCCAACTCGCCCAAGCCGAGGCTCACGCGCAACAGGCAATGCGTGAGGGACGTGAGATGGGCGAGCAGTTGAAAGCGGAAATTGTGGAGAAGGCCCACGCGAGCGCACGAAGCATGATTGATCAAGCAAAGGAAGAAATCCGACGCGAAAAGGATGCTGCGCTTCAGGAATTACGCGGTGAAGTTGCCGATTTGGCCGTGACGGCAGCAGGCAAAATCATCGACGCCAATCTCGATGTGAACAAGCATCGTCAACTCGTTGACAACGTCATCAAGGATATCAGGCCGAGTTAATGTATGAAGAACATCCGGGTTGCACGGCGCTACGCGCAAGCGCTGATGATGACGGCAGACTCTCCAAAAGCAATCGATCAAATTACCGCCGATCTTGATGTCATCAAGTCGGCTCTGAACATTTCTCGGGATCTTCGCCGGCTTATCACCAGTCCGGTCGTTTCGGCCGGAAAGAAGTTCGCTGTGCTTCGCGAGGTGTTCGAGAAACGTATCGGTACAACGACTATGTCGTTCATCGAACTTCTCACCGAAAAGCAGCGCGAGGGAATCCTGCCGGAGGTGATTGAGCAATACAAAGCGCTGCGCGATACGAAATACGGCATTATCAATGTTGATGTATCGTCGGCGGTCGAGATTTCTTCCCAACAGGAACAGAACCTGTCGGAGAAACTCGAACACTATACAAAGAAGAAAGTGCGTGTTCGTTTCTCTCTCGACACGGCATTGCGGGGCGGAATTGTTGTCAAGATCGGCGACACCGTGCTGGACTCGAGTGTCAAGCGCCAGTTGGAGTTGCTGCGGGAGCAGTTCATCCACGGGCATGTTTTGAATTAGAATTCCGAAGTTCACTAAAGAATTACGAAGGCATACATTATGGCAGAAGTAAGACCGGAAGAAGTCTCGGCAATACTCAGGAAGCAGCTTGCGGGCTTCGAGAAAGAAACCGATGTGTACGAAGTCGGCACCGTGCTGCAAATAGGAGACGGCGTTGCGCGCGTGTACGGGCTCTCAAAGGCCGTCATGAGCGAGCTTGTCGAGTTTCCGCACGGCGTGTTCGGCATGGTGCTGAATCTTGAAGAGGACAACGTTGGCTGTATTCTTTTCGGCGAAAGCAGCGAAATCAAGGAGGGTGATGTCGTAAAGCGGACAGGCCGTGTCGCTTCCATTCCGGTCGGAGAGGGAATGCTCGGGCGCGTCATCAACTCTCTGGGCCAGCCGATTGACGATCGGGGTCCGATCAAAACAGACAAGTTGATGCACATCGAGCGGAAGGCATTGGGCGTCGTTGATCGCGCCCCCGTCAAAGAGCCGCTGCAAACAGGCATCAAGGCGGTTGACGGCATGATTCCTATCGGGCGAGGACAGCGTGAGTTGATTATCGGCGACCGCCAGACCGGCAAAACAGCGATTGCGATCGATACAATCATCAATCAGAAATTCACGCACACAGAGAAGGCAAAGGAAATCGGCATCAAGCCGGTGTATTGCATTTATGTGGCAGTCGGGCAGAAGAGTTCGACGGTTGCGCAGGTGGTCGACAAGCTCGAGCAGGAAGGCGCAATGGCATACACGACTGTAATCGCCGCAACCGCGACTGACCCCGCTCCGATGCAATTCATCGCGCCGTATTCAGGCGCTACACTCGGCGAGTATTTCCGCGATAGCGGTCGGCATGCGCTTGTTGTCTATGACGATCTCTCGAAGCAAGCACAGGCATACCGGCAGGTTTCGCTGCTTCTGCGCCGCCCGCCCGGACGCGAAGCATATCCCGGCGATATTTTCTATCTCCATTCACGCCTGCTTGAACGCGCATCAAAACTGAACGACTCGCTCGGCGGAGGTAGCCTGACTGCGCTTCCTGTTATTGAAACACAAGCCGGCGACGTATCTGCCTACATTCCCACAAACGTTATCTCGATTACCGACGGCCAGATTTATCTTGAACCGAACATGTTCAACGCAGGTATTCGTCCTGCCATCAACGTTGGTATCTCGGTGTCACGCGTCGGTGGCAATGCTCAAATCAAAGCTATGAAGAAAGTTGCCGGGCGTTTGCGTCTTGATCTGGCCCAGTATCGCGAGCTCGAAGCGTTTGCGAAATTCGGCTCCGATCTCGACAAAGCCACTATGCAGCAGCTCCGTCGCGGTTCCCGGCTTGTTGAACTTTTGAAGCAGGGACAATACGTGCCGATGGCAGTTGAGAAACAGGTGGTTTCCGTTTATGCGGGAACCAACGGGTATCTCGACGAAATTCCTTTGCAGCACGTTCAGCGATACGAGAAGGAACTGCTCGAAGTGATGGAATTGCGCCACGCAGATCTTCTGGCTTCTATAGCCGAGAAGAAGGATCTGACCGACGACATCGTGGCAAAATTGAAAGCGGTTCTTCTGGAGTTCACAGACTCGTTCAAAGTGAGCGTGAAGGCATAATGGCAACGCTACGCGAGATACGCGGACGCATTGTCGGCGTCAAGAAAACGCAGAAAATTACCAAAGCCATGAAGATGGTGGCCGCGGCGAAATTCCGTCGCGCCCAGCGCAACGTCGTTCAAGCGCGGCCCTATGCGGCAAAAATGAAGCAGTTGCTGAATCACCTTTACACAAATCCGGAGGCTTCGGCACACCCCTTCATTCAGCCCCGGAACGTCAATGCGGTTGCGTTGGTCATTGTCACATCCGACAGGGGATTCTGCGGCGCGTTCAATTCGAATCTCGTTAAAACTGCTGAGCGGCTCATCAACGCAAACTACAAAACGCTGCATGAGCAGGGGAAAGTCAGACTCTTCTGCATCGGAAAGAAAGGGGCTGACTATTTCTCCAAGCGCGGACATTCCATTGCAGGAAAATACATCGGCGTGTATAGTAATCTTGTGTTCGGCGAGGCCCAGAAGGTCGCACGGGAGGTGATCGACGGTTACACGAAAGGTGAGTTCGATCGTGTTGACATTGTCTCCAACGTATTCAAATCTGCAGCGCAACAAACGACTGTGACCGAGCAGTTTCTGCCGATTCCGGGCGACGCGTTTGACGGTGATGGTGCTGATTCGGTTGATTACATCTACGAACCGTCGGATATAGCGATTATCGATGCGTTGATTCCGAAACATCTCAATTTCCAGCTCTGGCGACTGTTGCTCGAAAGCAACGCTGCCGAAGAAGGTGCACGCATGACGGCGATGGAGAACGCAACAACAAACGCGAACGAACTGATCAGATATCTGCAGCTATCATACAACAAAGCCCGACAGGCTGCTATCACGAGCGAATTGCTGGAGATCGTTGGCGGAGCGGAGGCATTGAAGAAGGCGGGGTAGCGGAGTATTCACCGAAGTAAGAACAGCCCACTCTATTACAGAATGGGCTGTTTTGTTTTTTCACCGAAGATTTACAGACTAATCCATAATCCTTCTCAAAAATGCCGGCTTCTCCGGATCATTCTTGTCGATCTTCTCGCGATCTTCCTTCGCCGAATCCTGTGCAGGCCGATAGGCAACCTGCAGGTCAACTCCCCGACGGGCAAATGCCGGAGTATCGTAGTTCTTCAACTCGGTGACACCGGTAGGAATGCGTTCAACTGTCTTTGGCGTTTTCAAACCGGGACGAATGCCGGTCCCGACCGTCACCGAAGGGCGGCGGTTGAAACCTGTTGCAATTACCGTCACCATAATATCATCCGTCATTTTCTCGTCGACCACAGCGCCGAGAATGACATTCACATCCTCGCCTGCGGCTCCATGAATGATTTCCGTTGCTTCCTCGATCTCAGACAGCGACATGTTGGGTCCGCCGGTGATGTTGACCAGCACGCCTTGCGCGCCGCCGATCGTCACATCCTCAAGCAGCGGACTTGAGATGGCTTCATGCGCGGCGACGGTTGCACGATTCTCGCCCGAGGCAACGCCGGTGCCCATTACTGCATCGCCCATCTCCTTCATCACTGTTCGAACATCAGCAAAGTCAACGTTGATGAGACCCGGAACGGTAATCACTTCCGAGATACCGCGGGTTGCGCCGTAGAGGACGTTATTGGCGACATCGAACGCAACCTGCAACGGGGTCGTCTTCTCCACAACCGACAACAGTTTTTGGTTCGGGATGATGATGAGGGTATCGACCTGTTTTTTCAGTTCCTCGATTCCCATTTCCGCCTGCGCATTGCGTCGTTTGCCTTCGCAGTTGAAGGGACGGGTAACAATCCCGACCACCAATGCGCCGACACTCTTCGCGATGTTTGCCACAAGAGGGGCGCCGCCTGTTCCCGTGCCACCACCCATTCCCGCCGTTACAAACACCATGTCGGTGCCGGCAAGCGCGCGCGCAATTTCATCGCGATCCTCTTCAACAGCGCGGTGTCCGACTGTCGGGTCGGCGCCGGCTCCGAGGCCGCGGGTAAGGTTCTTGCCGATTTGAATTTTGTTCGGCGCGGCGTTCCGCTCCAACGCCTGCAAATCCGTGTTGATCGCAAAAAAGTCCACGCCATGCAGACCCTTCGCAATCATGCTGTTGATTGCGTTGCCCCCGCCGCCGCCGACACCGACGACGCGAATCTTGGCACCGCGCTCGAAGAAATCATCGAGTTCGATCACAGGATATTCTCCTTATTGAATGATTGATAATTTGTAGAATTCGTTCTGTTCATTTTCCTTTTGTGCTCATCATTGAAGGGAAGCCGACTTACAATTCATCAAACCACGACTTCATCTTCTCAAGAATGTTTGTTTTGCCGATGAGCGGCATTTTCAACTTGCTTGTTGTCTTCTCGCCCGTGCTGGACGGTGTCGCAGATTCTCTTTCCTGACACTTGAGTCCGTGATACACAAGGCCGACCGCCGTGGCGTACACGGGGTTTTCAATCTCGCGAACCAACCCGCCTGCAAAGCCTGTCGGGATGCCGATCTTGACCGGCATGCCGAGAACTTCCCGCGCCAGCTCCGCCGTTCCCTTGATGAGGGCGCCGCCGCCGGTAAGCACAACGCCCGCCGAGAGATGTTTTGAGTAGCCGGAGCGCTTGATCTCCAGCGCGGCAATTTCGAAGATTTCTTCCATACGCGGTTGGATAATTGTCGCCAGAAGTCGCTTGTCGATTTCAATCGGCTGCCTGCCGCCGACGCCCGGCAGAATGATCGGGTCGTTGTCCAGAACGGCAGGCACGTACGCGAAACCGTGATCCTTCTTCAGCTTCTCCGCCTGATCGCCGAGAATGCCAAGACCCTTGCGAATATCGTCAGTCACCTTTCTTCCGGCAATTCCGATCACTGCCGTGTGCCTGATGGTTCGCTCTTCGAAGACGGCAAGGTCGGTCGTTCCGCCGCCGACATCGAGCAGCGCAATGCCAACCTCCTTCTCCTCGTCATCGAGCACGGCATAACTGGATGCAAGAGGCTCAAGCACCATATCTTCGACTTTCAGTCCCGCACGCTCGACACACTTGAAGATGTTTTGCGCGGCGCTGACCAGACCGGTGATAATATGAACATTCGCCTCCATGCGAACGCCGGACATGCCAAGCGGATCATACACGCCATCTTGCCCGTCGATGATGAATTCCTGCGGGATGACGTGAATGATTTTTCTGTCGGACGGCAATGCCACACGTTTTGTATCTTCGATCAGCCGGTCGATATCCGATTGCGTCACCTCATGCTCGGGGCCGCTGATGCCGATCACGCCGCGACTTTGAAAGCTCTGAATATGATCTCCCGCGATCCCGACAATGACCGACTTGATGTCGACACCCGATTGCGAGCGTGCTTCATCAACGGCCGTGCTGACAGAGCGGATGGTCTTGTCGATGTGCGTGACAACTCCCCGCACAATGCCGTCTGATTGGGCACGCCCGACACCAAGAATGTTGATGCGCCCATGTTCGTCCATACCCGCGACAACGGCACACACTTTCGTGGTTCCGATATCAAGTCCGACAATGATGTTACCCATAGATGTTCCTTTGTTAAGAGTGAGCGTCTCCGTTGTCGTGATTCCATCGAACCACGACCTGATCTTCAAATCGTAAATCTATATACAGCAACTCGTGCGCGCCTTGTGAAGCCACCACGGATTTCCAGAAGCCGTCGAACTTCACCAGTCTCGTTCCGACCTGCGTCCGTCCGAGAACGACCGGAATCCCGAATTCCGATGTATAAAAGACAAAATCACCATTGTTCTTTACGTTGATCTCCGAAATATTCAGATACAACTCCTCGTCAACTTGTCGCGCAACGGAAAGAACATACAAAGCATCGAGCGTGCTCTTGTTGGTTGACTTCTTGCCCGTTACGATTACGCCTTCGCCCAACGAGCCCGACAACACCGGAAGGTCAAAGATATGCTCTGAACGGATCTGGGGAAGAATATACCCCTCTTCATCCAGATAGTAGAGCTTGTCTGCCACCATTGCGGCTACAGGCACGCGTTCTTCGATGGTGATGCGAACGCGATTGGGGATGTCGCGAAGCACGGCCACCGATTTTACATACGCATGTTTCATGACGCGCTGTTCAATTGTGTACAGATCCAATTCGAACAGCTTTGTATTTTCGGGCACCTTTGCCAACGCAAGGATATCCTTTGTCGGAACATTGCGATTGCCTTCAACGGTGACATTTTCAACCCGCCGGTCTTCTTTCCAGAGATTCGCCTGTATTGCCACGGCAGTCACCATGATGACAAGAAAAGCCATCAAGAGAAAACTTCGCTTGCTGCTTTTTCCTGAATGCGCCCCGGATATGTTGCCCTGTTCCATCATGTGCTATGCTACCCGAGCGAGAGCATCATTTTCGAAACCGATGAACTGCATATCCATCTCCGGTCGAACGCCGCATCGTTCTTCAATAATCCGGGACGCGTGCAGAACGAGAGCACAAACATCAGCGGCAGTTGCGTTGCCTGTAGTTGCGACATTGTTTCCAACTATCTCGGCTCCGCCGAGAATCAGCCCGTTCAATCCTGCCATATCGATCAGCGCTTCTGCCGCGCCCGACTCGTTCGACCTGAAGATGCGAGCAGTTTGCATCATACTTTGCGCGTCATCCGGCTTACCGGACAGAATCACGGCTCCACGAAATCCCTGGTCCGAAACGACTGCGTTGGCAGAAAGCACAATGTGGGGAAAGCCGTTCTTTTGGAAAAACTTCCGCAACGCATCAACTTCGTCGGCAGACGTTGCATGCAACACGTAGTCGGCAGGCCCGCCAACGCGCAACGGACTGTAGCGCGCAACCGGATCGCTGAACGAAATCGAGCCGTGAAAGAATTGTTGTATGTCGGTCAGTGAAAGCATTTCCTTCTAAGCCTTCTCCCCCTTCAGTTTTTTGATGAATTCCTCCCCGTACTTCCAGATATCGCCCGCACCCATTGTGATGATGATGTCGCCGCGCTTCTTCATCTTCATCAGGAAATCGGGTATGTTCTTTTTGTCGGGAACATAATGAACGTTCTTGTGTCCGAATTCCTTCGCCGTATTCGCGATAAGCTCGCCGGTAATTCCCTGTATCGGCTCTTCCCGTGCCGGATAAACATCCGTCAGCACGAGAACATCCGCGTTGAAGAACGACCGGCCAAAGTCTTCATAGAAATCTCTGGTTCGGGAATACAGATGCGGTTGAAACACACACACGACTCTGCGTCTCCATCCCGATTTCACTCCGGCCAGCGTCACGGCAATTTCCGTCGGGTGATGGGCGTAGTCGTCAACAACCATGATACCGTTGATCTCGGCTTTTACCTCCCATCGACGGAATACGCCCGTGAACTTCTCGATACCGGTTTTGACTCGCGCAAACGGAACCTGCAACTCAAGCCCCACGGCAATAGCCGCAAGCGCGTTCTGTACGTTATGCTTCCCGGGAATTTGCAGCGTGATTTCGCCAAGCTCCTTCCCCTCACGGATAACAATGAATGTGGAGGCGTTTTCTTTGTGCCGAACATCCACCGCCTGGAGATCGGCCTGACCGTTCAAACCGTAGGTGATGATCTTCTTCTTGATCTTCGGCATGATCTCCTGCAATGCCGGCTCATCAAGACAAAGCACAACGAATCCGTAGAACGGAACTTTCGATGCAAATTGTATGAACGCCGATTTGATATCCTCAAGATCGCGATAGCAATCAAGATGATCGGTTTCGAGCGTCGTCAACACGGCAACGGTCGGGGTGATGGACAGAAACGATCTATCGAACTCGTCCGCTTCGACAACGATGAACTCGCCTTTACCGAGCCGTGCATTCGAGCCGGCAAGCCCGTGCAACCTTCCTCCCACAATCACCGTCGGATCGATGCCGCCCTCCATCAACACAAGGCTGACCATTGATGTTGTGGTTGTTTTGCCGTGTGTTCCGGCGATGCCGATGCCGTATTTCAAGCGCATAACTTCGGCGAGCATTTCGGCCCGACGAATAACCGGGAGTTTGCGTCGCTGCGCTTCGACAATCTCCGGATTATCGAGCGCAAGGGCGGAGGAATAGACAAGCACATCTACATCCGCCTCAAGATGCTTTGCATCGTGGCCGATGTACACCTTCGCCCCCAGCGAAGCAATCCGCTCGGTGTTGTCGCTTTCGGCTTTGTCCGAGCCGGTTATTGCAAACCCCTGGTCGATCAGGATTTCCGCGATACCGCTCATGCCGATGCCGCCGATACCGACAAAGTGAAGTTTTCTTATTGATCGAAACACGGTTTCTGCTACCTGTCAGTAAATCGTGGTTTGCTCCAGCGCGGGCGTTTGCGCTTCGGAACGTGTTGTGCAATTCTTTCCATTTCGTGAATCAATTCCTTTTCCTTCTCATATCTCCCGATTCTGATTCGAATGGCTCTGCGTCTCCCTTTGAGTTTGATCAGAACGACTTGAAATCTGCCGCTGGTTTGCACGAAACGCTCGCGGCCTATGTGCATCCATTCAATTTCCTTTGTGTGAAGAACGCGCTCGTGAAAGCGGTTCTTGAACGTAATGGAATTCTCTGCAACGACCACCCGGCGGTTACGGATGTAGTTCAATATCAGCGACCCAATCGACATCAACACGAAGAAGATGATGATGTAGAGAATCGGATCGTTCATCACGTACCTGAATTCTTTTTCGACAAACGAACCGCGAATGCCGCCGTATGCTACAAGTGTCAGAAGATAAATCAGCGCGGACACATAGTAGAAATCGAGTTTGTACCTGAACACCTTTTCGTGGTGCGCTTCCATGCTACGCCTTTGCTAACCTCATTACTGCATCGGCAAGTGTTGATGCTGCTTCCCTCTTTCCCAGTGCCTTTGCTTTTTCCGACATTATGTTCCGTTTGGCCGTATCGGTGATCAAACCCGCCACTGCCGCAAGAAATTGATCTTTCAACTCCTTATCCCGAACCATCACCGCCGCTTCTGCTTCAACCATTGCGCGTGCATTCTCTTCCTGATGGTTTGCCGCCGCAAACGGGTAGGGCACGAGTACTGATGCGAGCCCGACAACAGTCAGTTCCGCCAGCGTACTTGCCCCGGCCCGGCATGCCACAATATCCGCCGCAGCGTAGGCATACTCCATATTCTCGATGAACTTCAGCACTCTAACCCTCCGATTTGCATCCTGAGACAGTGACTCCGCAAAGGCAGCAATGCGTTCGAAGTCACCTTCTCCTGTTTGCCAGATCAGCTGAATCCCGAGCCGCAACAAATCAGGGAGAGCGCGTGCTACTTCGTTATTGAGCGATGTCGCGCCGAGACTTCCGCCGAATACAAGCAATGTTGTGACCGCCGGATCGATACCGAACTTCTCTGCTCCGGCTTCACGCGAAACTGTTCCGAGCGTTGCCCGAGTCGGGTTGCCGCTGACCCGAACATTATCAAGGCGGCGCAGATATCGTCTCGAACTCTCGAAGCTGAGATGAACTTCGTCCACGCGATGCGCGAGACGTCGCGTCGTGACGCCGGGATAGCTGTTCTGCTCCTGTATCAGCGTCGGAATTCCAAGCAGTGTTGCCACGTACAATGGCGGCCCGCACACATAGCCGCCGGTTCCGACAACGACATCGGGTTTCATGTTCTTCATAAGAAAGAACGAATGCACAACACTCACCGCTACTTTTACGGGAAAAAGAAGATTACCCGGTTTCAGGCTTCTTCTGAACCCGCTGATCCAAATCGGCACGAAGTTGTATCCCCGTTGCGGAACAACCCGCGCTTCTATTTTGTGCTTCGTACCGATGAACGTAATTTCCGCATTCGGTACGCGTCGCTTGATTTCATCAGCTATTGCGAGGGCTGGGAACAAATGCCCGCCCGTACCGCCTCCGGCAAAACAAATTCTCACCCCTTTTCTCTTTCGTGAAGAATCTTCCGGTGTTTGAGATTCCATGTGAGATTCTTCATCCTGATCAGAATGTCATATCAATACACCCGCCCGACTGCCGGCTCAGGCAGCGGAGGTTCCTTCTTCCCGAATCCCGGAAGCACAAACCGCGGATGCAAATCGGTTTGCGACGAGATGTTGAGCAACACCCCGACGGCAAGCGATGAGAACAAGATTGACGATCCGCCGTAACTCACAAACGGCATTGGCAAACCCGTTGTCGGGAGAATGCCGACGGTTACTCCTGCATTAATAAGTGCGTACAGTGTGATGGACGCTGTAATGCCAACGGCAAGGTAGCGACCGAACTCGTCCGGCGCGTGCTTGGCGATCTTCATTCCGCGCAACATGATTGTCAGAAAGAGAACAAGAATCAGAAGCGTACCGATGAGGCCGTACTCTTCTCCAACTATCGAAAACACAAAGTCTCCGTACGATTCAGGAAGAAAGAAATCGCGTTGCTTGCTTTCGCCGGGCCCGACGCCGAAGATGCCTCCGTTCCCGAACCCGATGATGCCTTGCCAAAGCTGGTAGTTGACTTTGCTTCCCGTTTCTTCGCCAAAGCCGATGTACGCCAGAATACGCCTCATGCGATACGGTGCGCTGAGCATATAGCCGATCAACGCGGGAAGAAGCGCAAGAATAGTCAGTGCCATGTGTGTGAGCTTTACACGCCCGATAAACAACATGACGAAGCTGAGCGCCAGAATCATCGAGCCGTTACTGAAATTGGGCTGCGCCAGAACAAGGACTGTTACAACGCCAATCCAGATGGTCACCGGCAGGAAGCCGGTCTTGAAATCTCTGATTCGTTCCTTCTTAGTCGAAAGAAGGGCACAGATGTGAAAGATGAGAGCGTACTTTGCGAAATCCGAAGGCTGGAAGCTGAATCCGCCAATCCGGAGAAATCGTGTGGCTCCCTTCAATTCGCCACCCAAAGCAAGCGTCACACCCAGCAGTATCACTGCTACAATCAATGCAGGCTTTGTCAGTTTCTTGTACTTCTTGTAATCGATATTCATGAAAACGATAATCGCCCCGAAACCGATAACGACTTTTACAAGGTGCAACAGCATCAGCTTCGAGCTTGATCCCCACTTCTCGAACGCCATTGTCGAGCTGGCGCTGTACACAACGCCGAGACTCAGCACCATCAGCATCAGCACCGAGGTCAATGTTGCGAGATCGATATGATTGCGTTTAGATTTCATTGCTGCAGGTTCATCACAATCTCTTTGAATACGCGTCCGCGGTGTTCATAATTCTCAAACCAATCAAACGAGGCACACGCCGGCGACAGGAGAACAACATCTCCCGGGTGTGCAGCGCGGCGGCCCAGCAACACAGCCTCCTCCATTGTTGCGGCCCTGCTCGTCGGTTTCGATGAAGCAAATGCCGCGAGGACTTTGTCCGCCGACTCACCGATTGCAACAATCGCCTTTACATATTTCTCGACAAGAGGAAGAAGGGGCGAATAATCATTCCCCTTGTCCCGCCCGCCCAGGAGAAGCACAATCGGCTTGTCGAAGCTCTGCAAAGCATACCAAACCGAGTCAACGTTTGTCGCTTTCGAGTCGTTCACATACGTGACACCGTCGAGTTCCCGCACAAACTCAAGCCGGTGTTCCACACCCTTGAAGTTTTTCAGGGTTGCCCGAAGTGATGCTGTCGGAATGTCCATCGCCTGTGCAATCAGCGATGCCGCCATTGCGTTCATCAGATTGTGCGAGCCTTTGATGCTGATGTCGGCAGCCTTGATCACTTCCGTTGTGTTGCCGCCGATTCTTGTCACGACGGTATCGCCCGAGAGGAAGCCCCCTTCTTCAAGCTGCTTCCGTGTGCTGAAGGGAAGACGTTTCACTTCAGGATGTATCCTTGTCTCGACATTTGTCCTGACGATCTCGTCATCATAGTTGTACACGATGGTGTCGCCACTCCGCTGGTTCTCGAACACCCTGCACTTCGATGCAACATACTTATCCATCGAATGGTCATAGCGATCAAGGTGATCCGGGGTAACATTCAGCAGTGCCGAAACCCTCGGCCTGAACGTCTCGATCGTATCAAGTTGAAAGCTGCTCACTTCAAGTATAACTGTATGCTGTTCCGTCATCTGTTCAACTATTTGCGAGAACGCGAGCCCGATATTCCCGGCTACTGCCGATGGCCGTCTTGCGTCATCAAATATCCTACCGACAAGAGCCGTTGTAGTTGTTTTGCCGTTTGTACCCGTGATTGCAATAATACGCCCTTTGCACAACAGGCTTGCAACTTCTATTTCGCCTACAATTTTCAGCCCTTTTGCGCGTGCCGCCTTCGCAATCGAAGCATCTGCCGGCACACCCGGGCTTAACACCAGAACATCCGCCTGCAGGACTTTCTCCGAATTCCCACCAAACTCGTACGCAATACCCCACTGCTCAAGTTCGGCAGCTGCCTGCCGCATTGTATCCAAAGGCGCTTTGTCGCTGAGAAAAACAGCGGCGCTTTGCGCTTTGAGTAACTTCGCTACGGCAATTCCGCTGCGAGCGCCTCCGATGACGCTGAATGTTTTTCCGCGAAACTCCACCGCCTCATCGTACCTTGAACGTTGCGAGACTGAGAATCATCAACAGTATCGCAACGATATAGAATCGTGTCACAATTTTCGGTTCCGGCCATCCGAGCATTTCAAAGTGGTGATGCAACGGAGCCATTTTGAAGACGCGGCGGCCTTCCCCGTATTTCTTTTTCGTGTATTTGAAGTACACCCGCTGGATGATTACCGAAAGCGTTTCAACGAAGAACACCCCCCCGAGCGTCGGCAGTAAGAGTTCTTTCTTGATCAGAACACACATTGCCCCGATGGCTCCGCCGAGCGCCAGCGAGCCTGTATCACCCATGAACACTTGTGCGGGATACGCATTGAACCAGAGAAATCCCAGAGCCGCGCCCGACATTGCCGCGCAGAACACTGCAAGCTCTCCGTTTCCGCGCAGAAATGGTATTGTCAGATAGTTGCTTAGTACCGCGTTGCCCGAGATGTAACTAATGACGGCAAGCGTGAGCGCAACAATTGCCGTCGTTCCGATCGCAAGCCCGTCGAGTCCGTCCGTCAGGTTCACGGCATTCGACGTCGCAACAATCACAAAGATCACCATCGGCACGTACAGCAGCCCGAAATCGAACTCCATATTCTTGAAAAACGGAACGGTTGACGACGAATTGATTTTCCACAAATCCGGGTCGATCCAATGGGGATAGAAATAAATAATCCCCCCGACAACCAATCCGACAAACACCTGACCAACAATTTTGTATCTGCCGATAAGTCCCTTCGGTTTCTTCTTCACAACCTTCATGTAGTCATCCAGAAATCCCACCGCGCCAAGCGTTACAGTTACAAAAATGATAAGAAGGATGTAGACATTTGTCAGCGTTCCCCACAACAGAGTGGGGATGACAACGGCAGAAAGAACAATCAGCCCGCCCATCGTCGGTGTGCCGGCTTTTGTCAAATGTGTTTTCGGTGCTTCGAGCTTCGCCGATTCGCCGATTTGATGCCGCTTCAACGCGGCAATGATTTTCGGGCCGAGCCAGAACGCAATAAGCAACGCGGTAATTGCCGCTGCCGCCGCGCGAAACGTAATGAATCGAACAACTCCGAAGCCGGGCGGATGATACACCTTGTCGATGATGTCAAACAGGTACGTCAGCATTATGATTATGCTCTGCTCTTCAATCGTTCTTGAAGAAACGTAACGATGTCCTCCATTTTCATGCTCCGCGAGCCTTTCACGAGAACCGCGTCGCCCGGCCCGACAAGCTCGGCAAGATACTCCGCAAGCATATTCTTCTGCTCGTAATGGAATTTGAACTTCACGGCTGCCGCATCATGAATATGCCGCGCCTGCTCGCCGAATGTAAGAAGGTATTCAACGGGCAATGAGGATAGTGATTTCCCGACGCGGGTATGTTCTTGAAATGAACTTTCACCCAACTCCTTCATATCTGCCAGAACGGCGATTCTCTTGCCCGCGACCTGAGCGGCAGCGAGAACACGAAGTGCCTCAAGGGTCGAATCGGAATTCGCGTTATACGTGTCGTTGTACACGGTTACACCACCAAAGTCCAGAACTTCCATGCGCTTTCCAACGGGCCTGAATGATTCTAATGCCGACTTTATTTTTCCAGCCGGTACTTTGAACGCCAGCCCGACCGCTGCCGCCGAAAGCGCGTTCAGGGCATTGTGTTTTCCCGGAATTGGCAAACGGATTTTCGTCTCTGTCTTCGCGCTTTTTGCACCAAAACTGAATTGCACGCAACCCCTTTCATCGACAGTCAGGATCTTGCCGCGAACGGAAGCTACTCGCGTACCGAAGCCATACGTCACTTTCGTTTTCAGAGATTTCGCTTTCGCGACAACATGCTTGTCATCAAGATTGACAAACGCAACGGAACCTTTGCGTGACGCCAGGTTTTTGAATAAGAAGGTCTCTTCTTTTGCCACGCCTGCCAGATTCTTGAAGAACTCCAGATGTTCGTGGCCGACATTCGTCACCAATCCGTGCGTCGGTTGAAGCATATTGCACAGATATGCGATCTCACCCGGATGATTTGTGCCGATCTCAATCACTGCCACCTGATGCTTTGTTTCCAGCTTGAACAGTGTTTGCGGAACACCGATGTGATTGTTAAGATTACTCTCCGTGCTCAGCACGTTGTATTTTGTTCCGAGAACGCGTGTCACCATTTCCTTTGTCGTGGTTTTTCCATTGCTGCCGGCAATCGCAAGCACCGGAATCCCGAACTTCATACGATAGAGTCGTGCAAACTCTCCAAGCGCATGAACGGTGTTGCGAACAATCAACAGCGGCATCGTCTTCACGGGGTCAATGCTCGCCGACGACTCGACTACCGCAATTTCACAGCCGCGCTCGAAGGCCTCGGCCAGAAATTTGTGTCCGTCAAAATTCTCCCCTCTGATCGCAAAGAAGACTTCTCCTTCCCGAAGCGACCTTGAATCGGTGGAGACGCCGGTGATTTTTCCCCTTTTCAACTTCTCTGCGTTGCGAAGTTCAATATGCGAAATGTGGCGGAGTTCGTCGGGAGAGAGTTTCAAGTTTTCTCCCTCATGAATGATTGCACTTCTTCCCGATCATCAAAATGAGATTTCGTATCGCCGACGATCTGATAGTCCTCGTGCCCTTTGCCTGCAATCAGTACAATGTCGTTCTTTTGTGCCATCGTCAGGGCAAACGAGATTGCTTTGCGCCGGTCTCGCTCGACGTGAATCTGTTTTCCGGCTATACATCCGGCTTTAATTTCCCCAATGATATCATCCGGATTCTCGCGGCGCGGATTGTCCGAGGTAATCACGGTGATGTCGCTCAATTCTGTTGCAATGCGTCCCATTTCAGGGCGCTTGCCCCTATCCCGATTTCCTCCGCAACCAAATACGGTGATGATTCTGCCTGCTTGTAACGAACCGATTTCACGAATCGTTTTCAGGCAATTCTCCAGCGCATCGGGCGTATGGGCGTAATCTACGATTGCAATCCATCCGTCCGGAGAAGCGAATTGTTGAAAGCGGCCGGGCACCGCTTTCAGGTTTGCAATCCCATTACGTACGATGTCATGATCTATCGATAACGCGATGCCGGCTGTGTATGCCGCGAGAATGTTCTGCACGTTGAAGTTTCCAATGAGCGTGGATTCCACTTTGTACGCTGAGCCTTGATAGTTGGCCGAGAACGACGTCCCTGTCAGATTCAGACTCACATGCGATGCGGTCACGTCTGCATTTGTGTGAATGCCGTATCGCAACGTTCGCGCTTTTGTATCAGCAACAATTTTCTGCCCTTCATCCGTATCGGCATTCGTGATTGCCGTTGCATTCTCGTGCAGTTCATCGAACAGAATTTTCTTCGCGTTGAAGTACGCGTCTATTGTCTGATGGAAGTCGAGATGATCCTGCGTCAGGTTTGTGAAGGCGGCGGCTGTGAATGTCAATCCGAACACACGATCCAATGCCAGTGCGTGCGATGATACTTCCATTACCGCCGCAGTGCAGCCCTTCTGCACCATTGTAGCAAGCAACCTATTCAGGTCAGGTGATTCGGGCGTTGTATGTGTAGCAGGAATCACTTCGTCGCCAATTCTGTATTCGATAGTTCCTATCAACCCTGACTTCTCGCCGTTCGCTTCAAGAATCGAGCGGATCAGGTACGCTGTTGACGTCTTTCCGTTCGTCCCCGTGACACCGACAAGCCTGAGCTTTCGTGACGGGTGTTCATAATAATTTCCCGCAATCAACGCCAGCGACTTGCGCGCATTGCTGACCACTATCTTGATCACGCCTGCATGCATGAAGAATGCATCGGGCAGTGCCGCATCGTTTTCGAGAACGACGACTTTTGCTCCGGCCGAAACCGCGTTGCCGATGAAAGCATGTCCGTCAACGCTGCCGCCTTTGATTGCCACAAACAGATCGCCCGGCCCGACTGCCCGTGAATCATATTGTATGTTGCGCACCTCAACATCGTGAGTAACAACCATTTTCCCGTACATTGTTTGGAACATTTTCTGTACGGGAACGCCGTCAAGCAGGCGAGAGAGTGTCATAGCAAAGCCGTCGCCACCAGGTTCTTGGGCTCGCATCGGACGCCGATACGGGTCCCGACTTTCACTTGTTCGCCTGCTCGTACTGATTGCGCCGTAACGGTGCCCGACCCTTCAACGCGTACATCAAGCCGGGCCAACGTCAACCGGTTAAGCGCACGACGCAATGAGAGTCCGCGCAAGTCCGGTACAATTGTATAATCGCCCGCCACTGTTGCAGCAGTGCCGGTCGTGGCAAGCGTAACTGTTTCTCCTTTCGGTACTTTCACGCCCGGTGCAGGAGTTTGTTTGAGAACGACCGTTCCCTCTCCCGATGTTTCCACACGAAATCCCAACGAGGAGAGAACTGTTTCGGCTGCATCGAGTTCAAGAGTCCGGACATCGGGAGTCGCAACTCGTTCTTTGTCCGACAATGTCGGGATATGTTGTTGTGCGAATGTGGTTGATGTTGTGACCATCTTTTCCGCGATGCCCTTCACAATCGGAGCGCTCGCTACCCCTCCGTAGTATCCCAATGTTTTCGGATTATCCAACATCACAAGACACACAACGTGCGGATCTTCCGCCGGAAACATTCCAACAAAGGATGCGGTGTAGCTTGACGTTGAGTACTTGCCGTCGAGGATCTTCCTTGATGTTCCCGTTTTGCCGGCAATTGCAACCGCTTTTGTTTGCGCGCCGGTTGCCGTTCCTTTCTCTACAACTCCCCGCAAGAAACTCCTGACGGTATCGGCAGTTTGTTTCGAGATCACTTTTCGAATTGCCTGCGAGCGTATCTCGGAGAGTACTTCGTTATGCTCATTCAACACCTGTTTGAGGATAAACGGCCTCATGAGTGTGCCGCCATTCGCCAATGCTCCGTAGGCAGCTGCAAGTTGCAGTGGTGTAACGCCGACTTCGTAACCGTATGCCATTGTGTTCAGCGTTGTGCGCGACCATTGAACCGGCTTCTTGAGCTGGCCATTCACTTCACCGGGAAGTTCAAGTCCTGTCGGAATTCCAAACCCGAAATTGCGTGCTGTCGTGTACATGCGCTCTGCGCCAACAAGGTCCGATACCTTTGCCATCACGATGTTGCTGGAAAGTTCCATCGCATCGCGGAACGAAATGGTGCCGTATTTGTGCACGTCGGTAATCGGGGCAGGACGGCCCTTCACAATATATTTTCCGTTTTCGGCGAAAAATTTCTGTTCGGGGGTGACGATGTTGTATTCCAATGCGGCCGATGCCGTGACAAGCTTGAACACCGATCCGGGCTCGAATACGTCGGTAATAATCCTGTTCCTGCTTGCGGCCGCGTCGATAATCTGATGGCGATTTGGATTGATTCCCGGGTAGCTCGCCATGGCAAGGACTTCGCCCGATTTCGGCTCGAGCATCACAACGAGGCCGCTTTCGGCATTGTTGCGCTCCACGCCTTTCCGCAATTCTTCTTCTGCAATTGACTGGTAGTCAAGGTCAAGCGTAAGCACCACATTGTTGCCGTTCTTTGGCTCAAAACGCGGATAATCAACGGTCGGACGTTTGCGGCCGAGTCCGTCGCGCTGCATAATGATGTACCCGTCTTCACCCCTCAACTCTTTGTCGAACGTAAGCTCAATGCCGCTCAGGCCGTTGTTATCGATGTCGGTAAAGCCAAGTACCTGTCCGGCAACGTGATCGTAGTGGTAGATGCGTTTCGGCTCTTCCGTTTCGATCAATCCGTCAAAATCCTTTGCATTGATGCGCGATGATGTTTGCGGATTTACTCTCCGTTCAAGCCAGACGAAGCGCGAATTCTTCTTCCGTAGTTTGGCAAGATATTCTCCTCTCTTCGATTCCCCGAACACGCGCGAAAGCCGTTCCGCTATCTTTCCTGCATCGTCACCCACAACCTTCGGATCAGCCGCATACGAAACAGCCATTGTGTTCGAAACGAGAATTCTACCGTTCCGATCATAGATGTTGCCGCGTGAAGCGAGCAGCGGAACTCTAACTTCGTACTGCTTCCGGGCTATTTCCTTGTACCGAGCTGAATCAATCACCTGAATCTGCACGAGTTTCGCTGCCACAACTGCGAAGAAGACGAGAAGCGCCACTTTCAGCATCAGCATCCTCATCAACGACTCACGAGCCGGATCCGGCCGCTCTGCGGGCTGCTGTGGAGTATTTTGGTTCCTGTTAAACACAGTTTACTTGTTGCTGAACTTGTTCAGTTTGCTCTCATCAACATCAAAGGCTTGCGCCCGTTTCCGGGGATACGTCAAACCGAGCCGGGCTTTCGCTGTGTTGCCGATGCTTTCCCAGCCTGATTTCCGATTGATTTCCGCTTTCAGAACATTGTTGCTGTTGGAAATCTTATCGAACCGAGCCTGTAGTTGATGAACTTCAACCACCAGTTGATTCACGGTTATGATGTTGCCGATGTACACAACTATGGCGATGGCCGCGAGAAACAACGCCGTTACGATGTTGAACGTGGAACGCCGCTTCCTTCGCTCGACTTTCTTATTCTCCGGGCGAACAGCATACCCGGGAGTCTTCGACTGCGGATCGCCGTTGTAAATTCGGCGCGCCGCCGGTTCCGGTGCGGGTCGTTGAGGCGTTCGCGCGGGGATGTTCGCCGCACCCGATTCAGCGCGATGCAGAAGTTCTTCCAAATCACCGGTGTGTTTTCGCTTCATATTCTCTTCGTTGCCTCAGTTCAATCCGGTAGTTTTTCCGCTGCCCTCATCTTTGCGCTGCGAGCCCGCGGGTTTCGTGCAATCTCTTGTTCGGATGCTGCCTGAGGTGTTTTTGTCAGAATGCGCAACCTCGGACTCACAACCGTGTCGGGCACGTACTTGTGTCCGGAGGGTATTTTCTCGCGTGCCTGCATTCTGAAGAAATTCTTCACAATGCGATCTTCGAGCGAGTGATAGGAGATCACCACCAAACGACCTCCGGGCAATAACAACTCCACCGCATCATCAAGCACGTTCTGCAGACTTCTCAACTCGTCATTGACTTCTATGCGGATTGCTTGAAACACCCGGGCAAGAGTCTTGATGAGGTGTTTCTTGCCGACTGCGGATTCAATTACCGATGCAAGCCTCCCGGTTGTATCGATGTTTCTCCTGTCCGCTATGTGTCGGGCAATCCTTCGCGAATTTCTTTCCTCTCCGTATTTCCAAATAACATCGGCAAGCCGCTGCTCGTCGTACGTGTTCACGATATCCCATCCGCTTAAAGCCTGCCCGCGATCCATCCGCATGTCAATCCTCTCATCGCCACGAAATGAAAATCCTTTCTCTTCTTCATCGAATTGAAAGGAGGATACTCCCAGGTCGAGAAGCAGTCCGTCAATGAAAAGGATGTTCCGCGCTGCCAACTCCGACTTCAAGTTCCGGAAATTTGAATGAACGAACGTTACCTTGTGCGACCATGGCTTCAACCGTTCCGACGCATACCGGATCGCATCGGCATCGGCATCGAAACAGAGAAGCCGACCGTCATCAAGCCTCTTGCATACTTCTTCCGCATGACCGCCTCCGCCGAGCGTTCCATCAACATAGGTCCCATTCCGTCGCGTGATGAACAAGCCCAGCGCTTCGTTCAGAAGCACCGGTGTGTGGTACGCATCGCTCACACGTCTTTTTTCTGCAACACTGTTTCGGCAACTTCTTCGTAGCTGCTCTCCTGCGCAGCAAGATACTTCTTGTATTCATCCGGGTTCCATACTTCGATATGCTCGAGTACGCCCATGATCAGCACTTCGCTTTCTATTGCCGCAAACTGCAGGAGGTCTTTCGGGATTGTGATGCGCGATTGCCCGTCGAGCTGTGACTCAGCGGCTTGCTGCAACAACACGCGCATGAAAAAGCGGTGTTTTGCATTCGTTGAGGAGAGCGCCCGAATGGATTGTTCCAGCCTATTCCATTCGTCTTGGGGATAGATGAAGAGACATTTCTCAAAGCCGCGGGTAATGGTAAATGTGTCGTTGGCCTCGGGCGAAACGTACTTTCTCAACTTCGCGGGAATGTTGATGCGCCCTTTGTTGTCGATTGAGTACTCGTATGTGCCTTTGAATGCAGACACTTCTTCCTCTTTAGTTGTTCAGCCAACAGCAGGGCGGAGGCCTCACAATTCCCCACAATTACCCACCGTTGTGAGGTAAGATACGCAAAACAAACGTAAAGTCAAGTGAAAAATTGTGATTTTGGCTCAAAACAGCCAAAAAGTTCTGCGAATCGTCGTGGGTAGGTAGCTTTGGGGTTGGAGATTGGAAGAGGGAAAAGACGGCATTTTAGGTGGCAACGGTTTCTGTTTGAGATGGACTCACCACTTCTTCAAGCTCGTCAAGTATTGATTCGGATTGAGCAAACGGGTTGCTCTTCTCAGATTGCCTGAACGAACATGTCAGAATGAGGCTCTTCCCATTCTGTCGGATGACAGCCCTTTTCTTCATTTTCTGCCCGATATGAGTCATCAGCAATTGGAATTCATTCGACTCATAGAACAACGATTCGGTTTCGGGTGGAAATTCGATGAGTAGCACATTCTTTGAGATGTTGACTTTTCGGAAACCCAATTTCGAGGCTTTGAGCCTGACCCGAACCAGATTGAACAAGTTCTCCACTTCGTCCGGATACCTGCCAAAGCGGTCAACAAGCTCGGCAGCAATCTCACGGAGGGTGTCGTCGTCCCGAACCGCGTAGAGCCTTCGATAGATGACGAGCCGCTCATTATCGCTTTCAATGTATGAATCAGGAATTCTGACATCGAAATCCGCTTCAACAACAGTCTGATTCTCTGCCTCACGTCGTGCTTCAAGCCCGCTGAACAGATCCTGAAATTCCTGCTCCTTCAACTCCGCTACAGCCTCCTCCAGAATCTTCGTGTACATTTCAAATCCCATCGACTCAATGAAGCCGCTTTGCTCGCCACCGAGAAGATTGCCTGCGCCGCGAATTTCCAGGTCACGCATCGCGAGATTGAATCCCGAGCCGAGCTCGGTGAACTCTTCAACTGCTTGCAGCCGTCGAATTGTTTCGCGGGGCAATACGGACATGGGAGGAATCAGAAGATACGCGTATGCTTGCACATTCGAACGCCCGACTCGCCCGCGTAGCTGGTAGAGTTCTGCCATTCCAAACCGATCCGCCCGATTGATAATAATGGTGTTGACGCTCGGCATGTCGATGCCCGACTCGATGATTTTTGTTGCGACAAGAACATCGAACTTCCGTCCGAGAAATGCAAGCATTACGTTCTCGAGTTCGTGGGCATGCATCTGCCCGTGTGCTTGCCGAAATTTTACGTTCGGCATCATCGTCTGCAATCGGGTAATGACCTCATCCATGTTGTTCACTCGATCGTGAACGAAAAACACCTGTCCCCCGCGCTGGATTTCCCTGAGAATCGCCTCGCGGATGTGATCTTCGTTGTACTGAGCAATATCCGTTGTAACTGGCAAACGATTTAGCGGCGGTGTAGCAATAATGGAAAGATCGCGTGCGCCCATCAGTGAAAAATGCAGTGTACGCGGAATCGGTGTTGCCGTTAACGTGAGTGTGTCGACATTCGCTTTCATTTGACGGAGCTTTTCCTTCGCTGCAACACCAAAGCGATGCTCCTCATCGATTATCAACAGTCCCAAATCCTTGAACTGAACATCCTTTGAAAGCAATCTGTGCGTGCCGATCACAATATCTGCAGCACCGGCTTTCAGGCGTTCGAGGATCTCGGTTTGCTCCTTTTTCGTCTTGAATCGGGAAAGCGCCTCGACTCGCGTTGCATATTTTGACAAACGATCGAGAAACGTGTTGTAATGCTGTTGTGCAAGAATTGTGGTCGGAACCAAAACGGCAACCTGCTTTCCGCTCATTACGGCTTTGAACGCGGCGCGTACAGCCACCTCTGTTTTGCCAAAGCCGACATCGCCACACACAAGACGATCCATAGGATACGGGGCTTCCATGTCCTTCTTGACGTCGGCCGTGGATTGAGCTTGATCCGGCGTATCTTCATACATGAACGTAGCTTCAAGTTCTTGCTGCCAAAGCGAGTCTTTCTGAAACGCATAGCCTGGCGAGCTTTTCCTTTTTGCGTACAACTTGATAAGATCGCGCGCGATGTCTTTGACACGTTTTTTTGCGCGTGCCTTGAGGCGATCCCACTCGCCGCTGCCGAGTCGCGTCAGTTTCGGCACATGCCCCTCTTTCGAAGCATACTTCTGAACTTTGTTCAGGTAATTGAGATTGACATACAGCGTATCTTTCTCCTCGTAAAGAAGTTTCACCACCTCCTGTTCAACATCACGGACTTTGATTTTCCGCAAACCATCAAATCGGCCGATGCCAAAATCGGCATGAACAACATAATCACCTCTACGTAACTGGTGCAGTTCCCGTTGGGTAATGCTTCTGAACGTTGTACGTCGCTGCTTTCCCCTTCGTTTAAGTCGGTTGAAGATTTGATGCTCGGTGAAAACAGCAACGCCTTCATCCGGCAGAATGAATCCTCCGTGCAACGACTCGAGCGAAAAATCAATGCGGGAAATATCGAGATGATGCTCAGTCTCTCGAAGCGCCCGTTCCTCATCCTCAACGAGGGGTTCCAGTTGCGTTAGCAGGTCTTTCAGTCGTTCCTGCTCTGCTGTAGTATCACTTGAAACAAAGACATTGTACTCTCTGGCCTGCAAGTCAGCAATGTGGTTTCGGAGCACTTTCACGCTTCCATTGATCGAGGGTTGAGAGAATGCCCCAAAATCAATTGTCTTTGTGCCGCTTTGCGTTAGCGTTGAGATATTGATTCGAGAGAACATCGCCATGAGTTCTTGAGTTTGCTTCCAGGCTTGCTTTGCCTCTGCCCCCATTTTTTCTAAGGAATCATCCATCTCTTTGAGCAATGCGTCTGGCTCTTCAAGAATGATGATTGCATTCGACTGAAGAAAGTCGAGTAGTGTTGAATAGGAGTTACCGTCCTCCGCTTGCTGGGAGTTCAGTAAATCCGGAACAATGCTCGCCGCGGAAAGATCTTTGATAGACCGTTGTGAGATTGGATCGAATTCGCGAATTGACTCCACCCTGTCGCCCCAGAACTCTATCCGGACAGGATTCTCACCGATAAACGGATAGACATCAAGGATGCCGCCCCGAACGGAATAGTCTCCTTGCTCTGCAACAAATTGTTTCTTCTCAAAACCGAATTCCACGATCAGGTGGAGAAGACCTGAGAAATCGCAATCGCTGCCAACGACAATCTTAATCTGCTTGTTCTGAAGAGAGGATGGATTGGGGAGTTTGCGGACAAGAGCATGCACTTGCGTAACGATAATGCGAGTTCCGGCGTCGAGCAAGGATCGGAGCGTCTCGATATCCTCGCTCATCGATATCGCTCTGTCGGCTCCATCTTGCCGTGATTTGGCGGCTGAGAACAAGCGGACAGATTGTTCACCCATTAAAATGCCGAGATCATCTCTCAGTCCTGTTGCTGTTTCTTTGTCTGGTACCACACATACTATCTGGCGCTGGAGAGTTTCCGCCAGAGAGCAGACAAGGAACGATCGCATTGAGCCGGCAAGCCCGGTAGCGTGAATATCCGCAGACGGCTCAGCAGACAGACGGGCGAGCAGACCGCGGGTCGTGCTGCTTTCTGAGATTATGGTTTTGATTTTCTCTATCATGTTGATTGCCATAAACGGCACAGCCCCGCCCGGCCTCTCTCGACTATTCATCAAGATGGCAAGGCGAGGTGCTATGCACTCGTCATTTCCTATTGTCGTCCTATCGCAACACGGACGAAACCGTTCGCTTGTTCAAGACACGTTTGCGCTTCGCTACGGGTCATGTTGTTTGCTATCATAACGACAGCTGTCTTCACTTGCCCTCCGGCCTTTTCTAAATAGGACGAAGCCGCCTCGTAGTCTGCGTCTGTAATCATCATAATGATGCGTTTCGCACGCTCTACCAGCTTGTTGTTTGTAAGCTGCAGATCAACCATCATGTTTTCGTAAACTTTTCCGAGTTTGATCATCGACGCTGTAGTCAGCATATTGAGCACAAGTTTCTGTGCAGTCCCCGACTTCATGCGGGTCGAACCCATCAGCACTTCAGGTCCGACCTCGGGACAAATGGCGACATCAACATCAAGATTGAAAGATGCCCGAGGATTTGTTGTGATGTGGATTGTCCTTGCACCGAGTTCCCGGGCGCGTCCGACGGCGGCAACAACGTATGGTGTTCTTCTGCTTGCGGCAATTCCGCACACAACATCGTTCGGTGTTACGTTCGCAGCATCGACATCGCGAATTCCGTGTTCTTTGTTATCTTCGGCCCCCTCTTGCGATCTGAACATTGCTGGCTCTCCGCCGGCAATGTGTCCGCTAACCAGTCCCGGCGGTGTTCCGAATGTTGGGGGACATTCCGACGCATCGATTACCCCTAAGCGACCGCTTGTTCCTGCACCGAAGTAAAGAAGGCGACCTCCCTTACGGAAGCTCTCCACGATGATCTCAACAGCTCGCGCGATGTAGGGAATCTCCTTCTCGACTGCCAACGCAACGAGTTTATCTTCGCTGTTGATAAGCCTGAGAATCGAATCTGTTGATAGCAGGTCAATGTGCCGCGAGCGAGAATTCCGCTGCTCCGTAAGCAGGCCGGCAAGTTCCTCAGGAGTATGGTCAGGTGGTGTCATGCAATAGCGGACATAATGATTACATTTGTACTATGACGAGCTTCTTGTCCTGTAAGCCAATCTCTTCGCTCCCACAAAAGACGAGGTCAATTATAGATATTTCGCTCTCACCCGTCTTGATCTTGGCTTTTCTAATCTCTTGTTCAAGGTCTCCTCCCTTGAGGGCAAGCAAGGTTCGGCTGCGAAAGTCCGCCCCCCCTGCGGTGCCATGTGAGGCCGATTGCTTTCTGGTCAGGAGAGGCTTTGACCACCTGATAAGGTCGGTGAGGGAGGCTACGGCCCGCGAGATAACCACATCGAATGGTTCAGACCTTTTGATGAAAGCGGGGTCCTCTGCTCTGCTGGTTTCGACCAGAACATTACCAAGTCCAATAGTTGAAACCATCTGTTGGACAGCGTTTGTCTTCTTTGCAATTGAATCAAGCAGGCTGAAATTTGTGTCAGGCATCAGAATGGCAAGCGGTACACCCGGCAGACCACCGCCCGTACCGAGGTCTAGTACACGTTGGCCGGATGAGAACACTCTGAAGAAGAGTATGGAAATTGAGTGTAGAATGTGACTAAACCAGATGTTCGTGGTATCGCTCCTTGAAATGAGGTTAACCCTCGTGTTACAGTCAAGCAATGAATCAGCGTACAATGCCAGCATACGTAGTTTATCTTCACTCACGACAAGCCCGTTCTCGCGGCAGATTTTGACCACTCGGAGAGCTGGCTCAGGTATGGGTTGGGTATCATGTTCCACGTGGAATCAACTCCGGAGGTGAATCATAAGAACAGAAATATCGGCAGATGTCACTCCGCTAATCCTTGATGCCTGACCGAGAGATCTGGGCCTTACATTCGCGAGCCGTTCTCTCCCTTCCTTACTTATCGATTTGACACTGTCAAACACAAAGTCATGTGGAATGGCAATGCTCTCATTCCTTTTGAGATGCTCAATTTGCTCTTCCTGCCTCTTTAGATACCCTTCATATTTGACTTCTATCTCGACACGATCCATCGCCTCGCGGTCCGACAGGAGTGCAAGCATTGCATCGCTTTGTCCAATACTCTCAACCGACATGAGGTCGGAGATTGAGATCTCTGGTCTCTTGAGAAGTTTCCCCAACGTTTCGTTCTCGGTGATACTCTGGCTCCCTGCTCTCTCGAGCACCGGATTCACGACAGATGGCCGAACGGAATGAACCGCGAGAAACTCCTTCGCCCTTTGAATCCTCCCTTCTTTCTGCCTGAGTCTCTTGATTGAGTCGTTCGGGACAAGACCAAACTCATAGCCCATTTTCATTAGCCGGGAGTCAGCATTGTCTTGTCTTAGTAGCAGTCGGTATTCTGCACGGGAGGTGAATATGCGATATGGCTCATCCGTGCCTTTGTTGATCAGGTCGTCAATCAAGACTCCTATGTACGCTTCGTTTCTTTTTAGAATGAACGGGGATTGACCCCTTACAGCAAGTGCTGCATTGATTCCGGCCATGAGGCCTTGGGCCGCTGCCTCCTCGTAGCCGCTTGTGCCGTTTACCTGCCCGGCGAAATAGAGCCCCTCAACAAACTTTGACTTGAGGCTGTGTTCAAGTTGATGCGGTGGGAAGTAGTCGTACTCAACGGCGTAGCCGGGACGTAGCATCTTCACCCTCTGCAGTCCTGGAATCGTCCTGATGGCTCTTTGTTGGATTTCTTGAGGCAAGCTCGTCGAGAAGCCATTAACATAGACGATATCAGATTCATATCCTTCCGGTTCAAGGAAAATTTGGTGGCGCTCTCTGCCGGGAAATCTATAGAGCTTGTCTTCAATTGATGGACAATACCTTGGTCCAACGCCCTTGATCCTGCCTGTGAACATCGGAGAGTCATCGAAGCCTTGCTGTAGGATTGAATGGGTCTTGCTGTTCGTATGGGTCAGAAACATTGAGATTTGTGGGTTCCTGATTTCCTTCGTTTGGAAAGAGAAGGGAATGGGGTCCTTGTCGCCTTCCTGATGCTCGGTTTCGTCGTAGTCGATGGAATGCCTATCAACCCTCGGGGGTGTTCCCGTCTTCAATCGACCCATCTTGAGACCAAGCGAAGCCAGTTTGTACGACAATCCGGATGAGGCGGGCTCCTCATATCTTCCTCCTGTTGAGGTATACCGACCCGTATGCATAATAGCATTCAGAAATGTACCTGTACAAATCACTACCGCCCTGCAATCAATCCTCAATCCCCCGCCGGTAACTATTGCAGTCAGCCTCCTATTCTCGATACAAATGTCGACAATCGTGTCACGGATAGTTGTTAAGTTTTCTTGACCCAGTATTCTCCGCGCAGCATCACGGCTGTACCACTCCCTATCGCTCTGGCATCTTGGCGACCAGATTGCGGGCCCCTTTGATTTGTTAAGCATCCGGAAGTGAATTCCGGTTGCATCGGCAATCTTTCCCATCTCGCCTCCTAACGCATCGACTTCACGAACCAGGTGCCCCTTTGCGGACCCCCCTATTGCCGGGTTGCATGACATTCTGCCTATCGACGACAGACCCATCGTTACCAAGGCTGTGTTGCATCCCATCCTTGCGGATGCAAGGGACGCCTCGATCCCTGCGTGCCCTGCACCAACGACTACGACATCATATTTCGTATGGATTCTCAATTCGTTTCACGTGAAATGGGGGCTACTTTCCAATGCAGAACTTACCAAATATGTTGTTCAGGAGCTCATCGGACGAGATTTCCCCGACTATTTCGGCAAGTGAGTCAATTGCCATCCTGATATCCAATGCAGCAAACTCTCCAGAAACACCATTCTCAACGGTGTTGAAGGCGGACTTGAGAGCGGTCAATGCACGACACAAAGCATCCCGATGCCTGACATTCATGACCTGCAAACCGCTTGCTTCCAAGCCATCGTTGGCAACCATACTGAGCAACTTCTGACGAAGTGTACTCACACCGAAGCCTGTTTTGGCAGAAACCAACACTTCGTCAACGTGTGAGGCTATCATTTTCAATAACCCTGTCTCTATTCGCTTAGGCTCGCACAAATCGATCTTGTTATAGGCCACGATGACTCTATCGGGACGCTGAGCTTCTTCAAGAAGTGCCAGAGTCCCCTCCCTCTCTCTTTCCAAGAACGAGTCGACAACAAGCAACATTACGTCTGCCATCTTGAGTGCAGACCTTGCCCTCGCGACTCCTTCAATCTCCGCGGGATCATTGGTTTCTCTCAAACCGGCGGTATCATGAAGTCGAAACCATATGCCGTCTATCAAGACATTCTCCTCTAACGAGTCTCTCGTTGTACCGGGAATGTCGGTCACTATTGCTCTGTTTTCCGCTAATAGAGCGTTGAAGATGCTTGACTTTCCCGCATTCGGCTTGCCGACTATAGCCACCGACAGACCATCACGATAGATCTTGCCTACTCTGTATGAGTCTATCATTTGTTCAATCTCGTTCTGAAGAAGATTGATCAGACCCAGCACTTCTTCACGGGGCAAAAGGGCAATACCCTCCTCGCTGAAGTCCAGCTCCAGCTCTATGAGTGAGCAAACGTCCAAAAGTCTACCTCGGATCTCGGCTATCTTCTGCGAGAACTTTCCTTCAAGTTGATTCAAGGATATTCTCCGCGACGCTTCGCTTCGGGCTGAGATGAGACCGGCAACAGCTTCAGCCTGTGACAGATCAATCCTCCCATTAAGGAATGCTCGCTTCGTAAACTCGCCGGGTTCGGCCTGTCGTACTCCTGATGAGACAATTGTATCGAGAACTAATTGGGAAATGTAGATCCCGCCGTGACAACTGATCTCAACTGAATCCTCGCCGGTGTAGGAGAGCGGCTTCCTGAAAACTGTTGCGATAATCTCGTCAATGTGATCCCCCTTCAAGTTTATAAGCCTGCCGTAATGTGCTGTATATCCGGCGGCCTCACTGAGGCTGGACTTGCCGCGGAAGAGAACATCTACTGCCGCTATTGCGTTTGACCCGGACACACGTATAACGGCAAGCGCCCCCTCGCCAAGTGGGGTTGCCCTCGCAACGATTGTGTCATCATGATAAACCCTGGCCACTCTACCCTTCTGTGATAAGCTTACTGAGTGATGGTGAACTTAAGAATTTCCATTCTGACTATCAATCAAACAGCAGCAAACAACAAAGGCTCACTGCATGCAATGAGCCTCTGGTTCGTCTGAATAGTCTTTGATTAACGCTTCTTGATATCGGGCATATTCTTCGCAAGTCGCGCCAAGATCCCGCTCTGAGCTTTTTTCGGGTCAACCTTTCTCAGCGGCTCATCGCCATGTTGTTTGTTTATCCAGAACTGCTGACCGATCGATAGCAGGTTGAATACGAAGTAATACAGGTTAAGGCCGGAGGGGAGACTGTTGAAGATAAGCATCATCATGATGGGCATAAGCCACACCATTGCTTTCTGTCTCGGATCGGTTACGGTTTGCTTCTGCTGAATGAACATTGTGATACACATTGCAAGGGCAACGCCGCTTATCTGGTTCATTCCAAACAGAGGGACTGTGAACGGGAGCTGGACTATCGAGTCAGGAATGGAAAGATCCTGAATCCACCAGACGAAAGGAGACTGGCGGAGTTGAATCGTGGAACTGAACACGTTGTAGAGCGCAAACAGAATCGGCATCTGGAGCAAGATTGGCAAGCAACCACCTGCCGGGTTGACGCCATACTCCTTGTAGAGATTCATAATGGATTTGTTCATCTGCTCGGGGTTGTCCTTGTGCTTCTCGCGCAGCTCGGTCATCATTGGCTGGAGTTGCTGCATCCGTTTCATGGACTTCATGCTTGTCCTCGTAAGCGGATGTAGCACAATCTTGATGATCATCGAGAAGACGATGATGACGACACCCCAGTTGGAGATAAAGAGATGCAGGAAGTTGAACAAAGGTATTAAGGCGTACTCGGTTATCTGTCGAATGACCACCGGCCCAAGGCTCATGATCCGGTCGAGTTCCCGGTCCATTGATTTTATCAAAGAGAAATCAAGCGGCCCGAGAAAGAGAGTGATTCTTGAGGCCTCGTTGCTTGCTCCTTTGAACGGCATTTTCAGCGCGAGACTGTAGCTTTCCTTCTCCCCCTTATCGGGCTGAGGCTCTCTTCTTCCCTCGATGTAAGCTCCCTGACTTGTTCCGCGGTCAGGAAACATTGCCAATGCAAAGTACTTGTTCCGCGCAGCAACCCAGTCGGTTACACCGGTGATGTCTTTCTTGACTGTCTCTGACTCGCTGGCTGCGTCAATCTCGGCCAACTCGCCACCCGACATCACATAAGCATGGGCCGAATGGGATTCATCAATGCTGTTTCGTTCGGCGTATGGAAGACCGTGTTCCCAGATAATCTGATATTCAAAACCGGAAATCACATCGGCAACATTCTGAAAGAGATGCTCTATTTCAAGCTCGTATGTCCCGTTTCTGAATACGAAGCGCTTGACTATCTTCTTTCCGTCCCCGATAGGCAGCACAAGGTCAACCGAAAGCGTATCGGCCTCCTGAAGGGTTACTGTTTTCCAGGCAGAAAACTGGGCTTCAAAGAAAAGATTGCGAGTATTGATCTGTTTTCCATCCTTCGAGAGAAATAGCAAGCTGAAATCCCCACCTTTGTCATAATCCACAAGTTGGACGGGGTACTGATTCCACGTTTTGTATTTGGTCAGCTCCCACTTTCGAACCAATCCTCCCCTTGTACTAATCTCTGCTGTGTAGAGATCCGTCTTGACAACAAGTATCTTCTCGGCACCCGTTGCTCGGGATGAGAAGAACCTCCCCAGTTGCTCCTGGGGTGCCTCCTCGGTTCGAGGTGGTTGCGTAGCTTGTTGCGCTGTCAGCCCCTGATCCGTTGCAGGTTGCGGAACTTGCGCCGTATCCGGCAATGTCCCGCTGTGCGGTGGAGGCGGGGGAGTATTCGCCCACATCCACACCATCAACACAACGGCAATCAGCACAAATCCTATCGTTGCTTGTCTATCCATTCAAATCATCTCCTAACGCGAATTCAATCTGTTTCGTCTTCATCTAAGCCGGGTCATAGCCTCCGGGGTGAAACGGATGACATTTGCCAATCCTCTTTATTGCCAGGGTTGTTCCCCGAAGGGCTCCGTGTTTCGTTAGAGCATCAACGGCATATTGAGAGCACGTCGGGTAAAATCTGCACGTATTAGGTGGAAGCAGGGGAGAAATAAGAAGCTGGTATAACCGAACCATGAATGTGAGGAGCTTGGCCATGATTCTTGCCTACAGTCTTGAGCTGATGATACGAAGGAACTCACCAATGTCACTCCGGACCTGCGACAATGAAACCCTCTCCGCGGGAACGTGTTTTGAACCTTTGTACGAAATCATGATGCCAATGCGGATATCTGACCTTGCGAGAGAATCGTCCAATTCTCCACGCTCTGCTGAAAACGCCTCCCGCATAAGTCGTTTGAGTCTGTTCCGTCGAACTGCATTGAGTTTTCTGGAGGGAACTCTAAAGGCAACCTGGAATGCCTCATCACATTGCTGCAGAAGAAGATACGAGCAGCGAAGTATTCGTCCATCAAGTCGGTTTTCCGATTGCGCAATCCGTTTGAAGAGGGTTCTCCCGCGCAGGATTTCCGACTTCTTCAAACAAACTATCTCTCGTCGCTCACGGTGAGTTTCTTGCGGCCCTTCGCTCTCCTGCGCGCAAGCACATTTCGACCGTTCTTGGTTGCCATGCGCTCACGAAAACCGTGGGTATTCTTGCGTTTTCGTTTGTGGGGCTGGAATGTTCTCTTCATGGAAACTCCTGATCTTGCTGATTGCTCTCTGAACGAAAAAAAGAGGGTTGCCGCGCATGGCAATCCTCATATTCCTCTGGCCTACTGTACTGTGAACCTAAAGGTAATCAACATGTTACCGAGATACAATAAAAATCTCGGCAGAAAAACGATTTTTAACTTGCTAAGGGCGTTGTGATGTGTTATAATTTCGAACGACCTTCCGCTCATTGCGGTGTTGATAACTCGTGGATAGCGCCTTGCTGATTTGCGAGCTGCTGTTTCAGAAACATCGCTCTTCACATTGGAAAGTCCGTAACTTCTATTGGTTCTTCCTAATTGTTGAAATTCAATGAGTTAGTGGCGCGATGCTTGCCTTTTCTGCTGTTGATAACTGTTGAATAATCGATGAAAATTTCTGCCGCTAACTGTGATGGTGAATAGCTTTGTGGAAATCTTCTGAATATTTGTACATAACAGAACTTAAAGCTTATCCCCTATATCGTTATGATTGACATCTTAGAAACCACTGCTCATCCGACCGAGTTGGAACAAGCACAAAGCGTATGGTCGGCTTGCCTCAACATTCTCAATGAAAACGTCACCTCGCAGAGCTTCAAAACATGGTTTGAGCCGATCGTTCCCATGAATCTGAGGGGCGGAACGCTCACTGTTCAGGTTCCCAGCCAGTTTTTCTACGACTGGATTGAAGAGCATTTCGAGGGAATGATAAACTCAACAATTACTCGAGTGCTCGGCAAGGACGCCTCCTTGACGTACGAAATTCTTAAGGAAGAGACTCCGATTGAAGCCGAACAGGAGGTTGTACTTCCTCCGGCGACAAGAGCAGAGAAGCGGACCTTTCCGCCCCAACCGGAATCATTCCGTCTGGGAAACGCTCCGCCGGCAAGTTCCCGGCAAAACGACTCGGCCAACGGAAACTTCCAGACTTTCCTCAACCCGCGTTACACGTTCGATAATTTTATTAAGGGGGAGAGTAACCAGCTTGCCCGTGCTGCGGCAACTGCGGTTGCAAACAATCCGGGCGGCACGTCGTTCAATCCTCTTGTGATTTACGGAGGAACGGGACTCGGAAAGACGCATCTCATTCAGGCTATTGGAAATTATGCCCAGGCACACAACAAAGCGCGGCGCGTAATTTATGTATCGAGCGAGAAATTTACAGTCGAGTTCGTCGAAGCAATTCAAAGCGACCGCATTAATGAGTTTGCCGCCTTCTACCGCAGCATGGATATTCTGATCGTAGACGACGTGCAGTTCTTCTCCGGAAAAGAAAAAACGCAGGACAGTTTCTTCCACACATTCAACGAGCTTCACCAACTCGGCAAACAAATCATTCTCTCGTCCGACCGGCCGCCGAAAGAACTGAAGGGACTTGACGACCGGCTTCTCTCACGGTTTCAGTGGGGATTAACTGCAGACATTCAACCCCCCGATCTTGAAACCCGCATTGCCATTCTCCGCTACAAGAGCATGAACGACGGCATTGAACTTCCGGGAGAAGTAATTGAGTTTGTGGCCGCCAATGTTACAACGAACATCCGTGAACTCGAAGGCTGCCTTATCAGTCTGCTTGCCAAAGCTTCGCTGGAAGGACGGGAAATCACTATCGATCTTGCCCGTGAGGTTCTCAAGGTTGTGGTCGGCGATGTGAGATCACCTATCACAATCGAGGAAATTCAGCGTAACGTCTGCGAATACTTCAGCATTCCGGAAGACTTGCTCCGCGCCAAAACACGTAAACAGGAAATTGTGAACGCCCGCCAGGTGGCGATGTATCTCGCTAAGGAACTAACCAACTCGTCTCTGAAAACCATCGGACTTCATTTCGGGGGACGCGATCATAGCACGGTGATACACGCCTATCAATGCGTCGAAGATCAGATGAAGATCGATTCCAAGTACAAGGCCAACGTCGATCAAATAAAACGCCGACTCGAGTTACGGGGAAAAGTATAATTCTGTTCATCTTTCGATGCAAGACGGTTGAAGCGTCGAATTTACTTCGATATCTGTCCGGCTAACTTCATTTTGCACAGAGTATTTGTTTCGCTGTACATAACATCTGAATAAAGAGTCTATACCAAGTATAGGCTCTTTTCATTTTTTCATCATTGATTGTGCAAAAGCTGTGTGCTGATGTGTTGAAGCTTCGTGAATGAGTGTAGAAGCCGTGTTCATTTCTGATATTCATTGTTGCGAAAAATACTTTTAGACAACATGATGTTAGCTGAAGCATTGTTATGCACATACTATCAGTCTATGAACTACTTGAATATCTATCCGGTACATGAAGATAATAAAAAACTACGTCACACATAAAATTACTTACTAACAAATCAACACCCCTTATTATTACTCTTACTTTTTATATATGTACAGTTTATACTTATAATTACCACTTCATTCATTTCTGAATACACCGCGATTTGATTCGGTTTCTTTTGCTTCTGTGTTCCTGTATCGCTCTGTAAATCAATAACTTAGGAAGAAATCAGCACTTTGAACTAATCAATATTTTGACTAAATTTAACAGTTATTTGATGTCAGCAAATCCTCTTCAATCTTCATTCCCAAGGAGATCACGATGAAATTCACCACTACGACAGGCGAACTTCAACGCATACTTGCAAAAGTCAGTGGTGTTGTTCCGACAAAATCGACAATGCCTATTCTCGAAAATGTATTGTTTGATTTGCTAAACAATCGCCTCACAATAACTGCAACCGATCTTGAAATTTCCCAGACTATATCACTTGATGTAAAGGGAACAGAAGATGGAAGGGTAGCTATTCCGGCAAAGCGTTTGCTTGATACGATTCGTTCATTCGGTTCGATGGATGATGTTATATTCACTGTTGATACAACGACAAGTAAAATACATATCAAAGTAGGAAAGGGTGATTTCACTCTGACGGGAGAAAATGCAAAAGAATTTCCTGTCATTCCTCCGTTTGAAGGAAAGACAGAAATTTCTCTTGATTCAACTATTTTGAAACGTATTATTCACCGAACTGTGTTTGCAGTAAGTACCGATGAACTGCGGCCGGCTATGATGGGAGTACTATTTCAACCAAAGGAAAAAGATATGCGGGCTGTTGCAACCGATGGTCACAGACTTGTACGATATATTCACAAAATGAGTAAGACACCCGATTTGAAGCACGACATCATTGTACCGGCAAAAGCGCTGAACATTGTACATAAGTCCGTTGAATCGGGAACAGTTAAATTGACTATGAGTGATACACATGTCAAGTTCAATTTTGATTCGACGGAACTTGTATCACGCCTCATTGATGAAACATATCCGAACTATGAAACCGTTATTCCCACGGAAAACGACAGGGCGTTGACGGTCAATCGCGAGCCGATGATTGCGGCGTTACGCCGAGTTGCATTGTACGCAAGTGCAACAACACATCACATAAAACTGTCGATGAAAAAGAATGCACTCACGATCAGTGCGCAGGATTTGGATTTTGGCGGTGAAGCAAAAGAGACTGTTGATGCTGAATATACATCCGATGATTTGGATATCGGCTTCAATTCAACATATCTGGTGGATATATTGTCACACCTTGAAGCAGAGCAAGTGACATTCAAGTTCAGCACGCCTACACGCGCAGGTATCGTATCTCCGTCCGGAGAAAAAGCGAATGAAGATGTGCTGATGCTGGTAATGCCCGTACGGCTCAACAATTGACAGCGCGGCGAAAGAACTTCGCGGACAATGAACGTTGAGTTTGTTCACCTGAAGAATTTCAGGAATCATGAAGATACAGTGATTGAATGTGGAGCCGGTATCAACGCTCTTTTGGGAAACAACGGGCAGGGAAAAACCAACGTGCTGGAAGCGGTTTCGTATTTGAGTCTTACAAAAAGTTTCTATGCTGCCGGAGATGCAACGGTTCTGCAAATAGGCAAAGAACATTTTGAGATAGACGGAAAAATACAAACGGACGCACACATCGAGCATCGAATTCATGCTGCATACAATCGTTCGGGTGAAAAATCGTTTACCATCAACGGAGCCAGACCCGAAACGCTTGCCTCAGTAATAGGCCGCTTTCCTATTGTGGTGCTCTCCCCGGAAAACAACGCAATAACATTCGGCGGGCCGATGGAACGGCGGAAATTCATCGACCTGCTCCTGTCGCAAATCAGTCGCAGTTACCTTGAAGACCTGCTGGAATATCGGCGTACTCTGAAGCAGCGCAACCGGTTGCTTGGCGAAGCCAGAGCGGAACGGCCGCATCCGGCGGAGTTGCTTGAACCGTGGACGGCGAGTCTTGTTCATTATGGCGCACGCATTATCAACAATCGCAAAGCCTTTGTCAGCGAGTTCAGGGAGTATGTGAAGCGTGCATATCAGAATCTTGTAAGCAGTCCGGGTCACATACACAGTGGAAACGAAAATCCGAATTTGTATTACGATTCACTTCCGGGACTGGAGAATCTGACAGGCGTCGATGCAATAATGGAGGCGATGAGAGATGAATTGGAAAGGAAGAATATCGAAGAACGCCGGCGAGGATCAACCCTTGTCGGTCCGCATCGCGATGATATCAGATTACAGATCAATGACATCAGCGTTCAGAGGTATGCATCGCAAGGACAGCACAAAACAATGTTGATAGCATTGAAAATAGCCGAGTTTTTCTATCTGAAAGAACGCCGCGGCGAAGTTCCGGTTTTTCTGCTCGACGATGTTTTCAGTGAACTCGATGAAACCCGTTCACAACTGCTGTTGCATACGCTTTCTTCGCTCGGGCAGACATTCATCACAACAACGGACGAAGCCGTGTTTCACAACGCCGTTTCGTGGAACGGAACAAACAGAAGGTTTCGGGTCGAAGCGGGTTCGGTCCGCCCGTCTTAGGGCAGGCAGATGTCCGGCGACGGGAGAACAGATGCACAAGAGAAGCACAACACGACAGCACACTCCGCAAAAAACAAAAAAGCAGCCGGAGCCGTTTGCCCTGGCACTCGACAAATTCGTCCGGCAAGTCGGCATCACGAAGAAGATGAGACAATTTTCCGTCATCACGTCATGGGGAGAGATTGTAGGTGAGCAGATAGCCAGGGTGACTCAAGCAGAGAGAATCGATAACGGCATTCTGTTTGTCAAAACTGCAACAGCTCCGTGGCGCAACGAATTGACGTTAAGGCGATTGGAGATTTTGGAGAAGGTGAACGCTGCGGCGGGAGCAAGGGTAGTCAAAGAAATTAGATTCCGGTAGAATAGTTCAGTAAGGATTGCATGGCAAAGGAAAAAGACGAACAAAAGAAATACAGCGCAGACGACATTACCGTTCTCAAGGGCCTTGAAGCGGTACGACGCAGGCCCGCGATGTACATTGGTGATGTGAGTATACGCGGTCTGCACCATCTCGTCTATGAAGTTGTCGATAACTCAATCGACGAAGCACTTGCCGGTTTTGCGAAGAACATTGCGGTGCACATCAACAAAGACGGCTCAGTTACCGTCATCGATGACGGCCGCGGCATTCCCACCGACATTCACAAAGAAGAAAAGCGTTCAGCCCTCGAAGTCGTCATGACTGTGCTGCACGCCGGCGGCAAGTTCGACAAGAACACGTACAAAGTGTCAGGCGGGTTGCACGGTGTCGGCGTTTCGGTAGTGAATGCTCTAAGCGAATGGATGAAAGTAGAAGTCCGCCGGGACGGGAAGCTGTTCTTTCAGGAATATCGTAAGGGCGATCCTGTTTCAGCAGTGAAGCAGGTCGGGAAAGCGGAAAACGGCAAAACGGGCACCACGGTAACCTTCATACCTGACGGCACGATTTTCAAGAACCGTACATTCAAATTCGAAACCATTGCCGAACGTTTACGAGAACTTGCATTCCTCAACAAGACAGTTGTTCTAACACTGAAGGATTTGCGTTCAAAACAGGAACAGGAAGAGACGTTCCATTTCGAAGGCGGTATTGTCGAGTTCGTGAAGTACACGGACGCTACTCGCCCCGCAATCATGAAGAAAGTCTTTTACTGCGAAGGCAGGGACAAAGACGAAAGCGGTCGTTGGGTTGAAGTCGAAGCGGCCTTTCAATACAACGAACAGTACAGCGAAAACGTCTTCACGTACGTCAACAACATCAACACACACGAAGGCGGAACACATCTCGTCGGCTTCCGTACGGCAATCACGCGTCAGTTGAATAACTACGCGTACAAGAATAATATATTGAAAGAAGGCGGCATCTCGCTGACGGGTGATGACTTCAAGGAAGGATTTACCGGCGTCATCAGTGTGAAGGTCCCGGAGCCGCAGTTTGAAGGCCAGACGAAAACGAAACTCGGCAACAGTGAAGTCAAGAGCATCGTCGAGGGAGTTGTCGGTCCGGCCCTGCAAAGCTGGCTCGAAGAAAATCCCGGCGATGCGAAAAGAATTCTGGAGAAGTCGCTGCAAGCGGCAGAGGCACGCGAAGCAGCGCGCAAAGCGCGCGATCTCACGCGCCGCAAGAATGCGCTATCGGGTGGCGGACTTCCCGGTAAACTTGCCGACTGCTCCATTAGCGATCCCGAGCATTGCGAGCTGTATCTCGTCGAGGGTGACTCGGCAGGCGGAAGCGCAAAGCAGGGGCGCGACAGAAGATTTCAGGCGATTCTTCCACTCAAAGGAAAAATTCTGAACGTCGAGAAGGCCCGGCTTCACAAAATTCTTGAGAACGAAGAAATCCGCAACATCTTCACCGCAATCGGCACGGGAGTAGGCGATCAGTTCGATCCCGAAAAAGTCCGTTACGGAAAGATTATCATCATGTGCGACGCGGACGTGGACGGTTCGCATATCCGTACGCTGCTGCTGACATTATTGTTCCGTCACATGAAGCCGCTCATTGAACTCGGACACATCTACATCGCCCAGCCGCCGTTGTACAAGGTGAAGAAGGGAAAGCAGGAATTCTATGCGTACGACGAAGAAGAACGCGATGAAATTCTCAAGCGCCTCGGTAACTCCAGGAAGGAAGAACAGAAAGCTGCTGAAGACGGCGATTCAGTCCCCGAAGAAGGAGCGGTCGTGACGCCGAGCGGAGCAATCATCTCTCGCTTCAAAGGTCTTGGCGAAATGAACCCCGAGCAACTCTGGTCAACGACGATGAATCCGGAAACACGCACGGTTCTTCAGGTGACAATCGACAACGCGGCCGATGCGGACAGAACATTCTCCATTTTGATGGGAGATGAAGTCGAGCCGCGCCGCGAATTCATCGAGAAGAATGCAAAATATGTACGAAATTTGGATGTGTAAAATCGGGCAAATGACTATAGAGGTATGATCAAAAATCCGGAGGAAATTGTTCAAGCCGATTTGGAATTCGATCGCAAGCATCCGCTGACGGTTGAACAGAAATACAGGATTATAGAGGCGTTGTACCGACTGGCAAAAGATGCAGGTCATTTCAATCCCAATGACACAAGTATTGACGTCGATGACATCAAACTCGCAAAGGTGTTGAATGGATATCTTCCACAACTTACTCGGGAAGATCGCCAAAGCTTTTGATCTGCACCAGCTTCCATACATGCTTATCGGCGGTCAGGCGGTGCTGCAATACGGGCGTCCACGATTGACTGAAGATATTGATGTCACACTTGGCGTAGACAGTTCCTCGCTTTCTCTTGTGGTGGAGGCGGTGTCGGAGATTCCGTTGAGCCCCCGGGTTCGGGATGTTGAAGGCATGGTAATGAAGACCAACGTTCTTCCATTGGTTGACCCGGGATCCGGTGTCAAAGTCGACTGCATTTTCTCGTTCTTACCATACGAGAGGCAAGCCATCAACCGGGCAAATCGCATAGCGGTGAGTGGGCAGACTGTTCGTGTCGCGGCTGTTGAAGATGTCATTATTCACAAACTTGTGGCGGGCAGGCCCCGAGACATTGAGGATGTGGTTGGAATTGTTAACCTTTCCGGCACCCGCATTGACAGAGAGTATCTCTTTAGTTGGCTTGATAGTTTCTCGGAGGTAGTTGGCAAAAGCCTGCGAACAGAGTTTGACGATATCGAGAACATACTGAAGAAAAAAGGATAAATGGCAACACTCAACGAAAAAATAGTCCCCGTTGACATAGAAGATGAAATGAAGGGATCGTACATCGATTACTCGATGTCGGTCATCGTGGCACGGGCGTTGCCCGACGTGCGTGACGGGCTCAAGCCGGTTCACCGCCGCGTTCTCTTCGGCATGCAGGAGTTAGGTCTTGCGCCGAACCGTCCGTACAAGAAGTCGGCGCGTATCGTCGGTGAAGTCTTGGGCAAGTACCACCCGCATGGCGACTCGGCGGTGTACGACACGATGGTCCGCATGGCGCAGGATTTCTCGATGCGCTATCCGCTTGTGGACGGACAGGGAAACTTTGGTTCGGTTGATGGGGACTCGCCCGCAGCGATGCGTTACACCGAAGCGCGCCTCTCGCGCTTTGCGGAAGAGATGCTGCGCGATCTCGACAAAAACACGGTTGACTTCGCGCCGAATTTCGACGACACGCTGAAAGAGCCGACCGTAATGCCGGCTCTTGTTCCCAACCTACTCGTCAACGGAACGAGCGGTATTGCGGTCGGTATGTCCACCAACATTCCGCCTCACAATCTGAGAGAAGTGATCGACGGCTGCATTGCCTACATCAAAGATGAAGGCATCACCAGCGAAAAGCTGATGAAGCTCATCAAAGCGCCCGATTTTCCGACGGGCGGTATCATCTACGGCTATGAAGGCGTGAAGTCCGCATACCTCACCGGTCGCGGACGCATCATCGTCCGCGCTAAGGCAAACATCGAAACGGATAAGAAAGACCGTCAAAGCATTATCATTTCCGAGATTCCGTATCAGGTCAACAAGGCCACGCTCATCGAGCGTATTGCGGATTTGGTTAACGAGAAGAAGATTGAAGACATCTCCGATGTAAACGACGAATCCGATCGCGACGGATTCCGCATCGTCGTCTCGCTCAAGAAGGACGCCAACGCACAGGTTGTGCTGAATAACCTCTACAAGCACACACAAATGCAAACCACGTTTGGCGTGATCATGCTTGCGCTGGTGGAAGGCCGTCCGCAAATTCTCAAGCTGCGCGATCTCATCGAGAAGTTTGTCAAGCATCGCAACGATGTCGTTGTCCGCCGGGCGAAATATGAGTTGGATGCCGCAGAGAAGCGGGCGCACATTCTCGAAGGATTTATCATTGCGCTCGACAACATCGACGCGGTCATCAAGTTGATTCGGGCCTCGCGGGATTACGACGCCGCGAAGAACGGTTTGATGAAGAAGTTCAAACTCTCCGAAATTCAAGCGAAGGCCATACTCGACATGCGGCTCCAACGGCTGACAGGCTTGGAACGAAAGAAGATTGAAGAGGAGTACCGCGAGACAATCAAACTGATCGAGCAACTGAAGGCCCTGCTCGCCAGCAAGAAGCTGCAAATGCAGCTCATCGAAAAAGAACTTCTGCAAATCAAGGAGAAGTACGGCGACGAACGGCGTACCGAGATCGTGATGAAGGCGGAGGAATTCAGCATCGAAGACACAATTGCCGAAGAGGAAGTCGTGATTACGATTTCGCACAGCGGCTACATCAAGCGCTTTCCGGTGAGCGGATATCGCCGTCAGTCGCGCGGTGGCAGGGGGTCAACCGGCGCGGGTACGCGGGAAGACGATTTCATCGAGGCGGTATTCATCGCATCGACGCATGAACATATCATGCTCTTTACTGATCAGGGACGATGTTACTGGCTGAAAGTATTCGAAATTCCGGAAGGCGGCCGGGCAACACGCGGAAAATCCATCGCCAATCTTATCTCGAAAGAAGCGAACGAGACTATTGTTTCATACGTTGCCGTAAAAAATTTCGAGGAGAAGCTCAACGTGTTGATGGTGACCGAGCAGGGCATCATCAAGAAAACGGCGCTGGAAGAATTCAGCAATCCGCGCAAAACCGGCATCGGCGCAATCGGGTTGGACAAGAAGGATAAACTCATCGATGTTCACCTGACCGACGGCAAACAGGATATCGTCATCGGCACAAAGGAAGGCGTTGCCATCCGGTTCCACGAACAAGAGGTTCGCGTGATGGGACGAAGCGCAGGCGGGGTGCGCGCAATCAAGCTTGATAAAGGCGATGCCGTTGTCGGCGCGGTTGTGCTGCGGCGAACCGGAGCGACGATACTCGTTGCTACAGAAGACGGCTTCGGCAAACGCAGCGAAGTTGATGACTACCGCACAAGTCATCGCGGCGGCAAGGGCATCATCACGATGAAGGCAACAGAGAAGACCGGCAAGATGATTGCCATCAAGGAGGTTGTCGATAAAGATGATGTGGTGATCGTGACGGCGAACGGTATTGTCATCCGCCAGCACGCATCGGATATTCGCGTTGCCGGACGCAATACGCAGGGCGTCCGCCTCATCAAGCTCACCAACGGAGACAAAATTTCCGATGTTGCTGCAGTTCCCTCGGAAGAAGAGGAAACAACGAACGGCGGCGGGGCTCCTCCCAAGGGGGTTGGAGACAAAGAGAAAGAGACGGATGACCAACAGTCGCTTTTCGACGACGACAGCGAAAAAAAAAGTCTGAAAACGAAGAAGGGCAAAGCAAAAGAAGCGGTCAGGGTTGAAGTGAAGAAGTCTTCTCCCAAGAAAGCAGTGAAGATGCCGGCGAAGCCCGCAGCAAAGAAACCCGCTGCGAAACCTCAGGCAAAGAAACCGGCGCTGAAAGGGAAGCCGAAGAAGAAGTGACCTGAACCGCCTCCAACCCGGACGGTTGAAGAGTTCTGTGAAATCAAAGAAATGTGATTTTCCATTCGGTACTTCGCTGTCATGAAAAGAACCGACGGCACAATCCTCAACCATACGCAGCAGTTGGCTCTCGAAGCCTATACAAACCAGCTTCGACTCAGGAACTACAGCCCCAACACCATCAAGACCTATACAAGTTGGTTTGTCGTTTTTCTTACGCACTTTCCCGATCACAAACCATCCCGAATCTCTCACCACGAAATTAAGGAGTTCTTGCTGCGCTACCGGAACAGCAACCATTGGAGCGCTACTGTACAGAACCAACTTATCAACAGCATAAAATTCTTCTACGAAAAGGTGTTGCGGCTTGAACACGCTGTGTATGACCTGCCGCGGGCGAAAAAGCCTCAACAATTGCCCACCGTATTCTCAGAATCGGAGATTCTCTCGATTATCAAATCCACGGAGAACCTGAAACACAAAACCATCTTGTGTCTCGCGTACGCCGCCGGTCTTCGGATAAGCGAAATCATCAACCTCAAGATTGACGATATTGATTCAAAGAGAATGGTTATCACCCTCCGGCAGGCGAAGGGAAGAAAGGACCGGCAGGTGATGCTGAGTGAAAAACTCCTGGTAATGATGAGGGCGTACTATAAGAAATACCGGCCCAAAACGTGGATGTTCGAAGGGCAAGGGGGCGAACAATACAGCAGCCGAAGCATCTCAAAGGTTATGGAACACTGCAAGCAAAAGGCGGGGATTAGAAAAAAAGGAAGCATTCACGCCCTTCGCCATAGTTTTGCAACTCATCTTCTGGAAGGGGGCACCGACTTGCTCAGCATTAAAGAATTGCTTGGCCACAACAGCTTGCGCACCACGATGCTGTATACTCACGTAAGCAAAAAGCATCTGAGCAAAATACAAAGCCCGTTAGATAAGCTATAAACAGGAAGTTCCGAATAGTTGAACTTGGTTCCGAATATCTACAGTTTACGGTTGGCTTACAGAACCTTTTGGAGACAAAAGTTCTGATATTAGAATGTTA
>CAADGV010000006.1 GCA_900696645.1 uncultured Chlorobiota bacterium
CAAACGAGCCAAGGTGAAGCCCAACAGCAAACAAGGACAATCTCGGGGTTGACGATGACAGTGTATTCCTTACATGGTATTACCTGTTCGCCCAACCTACCGGAAGGATTTCCTAATCGTAAATAACTTACAAGAGTAAGCGGCATGGAAATGTCATCAATCAACCATTGTACAATTCGTAACATAGGAGAGCATGCTGTGAGAGTGAGTATTCTACTCGTATTGCTATCGCTGGTGGCAGTGAACCTGCAGGCACAAACGTACTACGTTGCAACAACGGGAAGTGATTCCGCTGCGGGTACGTTCGAGGAGCCCTTCAGAACGATTACAAAAGCGCATTCCGTTGCAACTGTGCCCGGTACCACCATCTACGTTCGCGGCGGCTCGTACGCATATTCCACTACGATAGTTCTTTCCCGCATCGGCACGAGTGATAACATGTTCAAGCTGCATGCGTATCCGGGTGAACGTGTGTTCCTTGATTTTTCTTCGATGCCAGTAGCCGATGCAAATCGCGGCATTCGGATCACCGGACGCTATTGGCATGTGAAAGGATTCGATATCTGGAAGGCTGGAGATAACGGCATGCACATCTCCGGCTCTTTTAATATCGTTGAGAACTGTTCGTTCAGCGAGAACTATGATACGGGTCTTCAACTCAGCGGCAATGCATCGTACAACAACATCATCAATTGTGATTCATACTTTAATGCCGATATCGGACAAGGCAATGCCGACGGTTTTGCGCCCAAACTTGATGTCGGTACCGGAAACTACTTCTACGGTTGCAGGGCATGGCAAAATTCCGATGACGGGTGGGACGGCTATCTACGTCCTGCCGACAACGTCACCACGACGTTGGAGAACTGCTGGGTATTCCACAACGGATATCTGAAGAGCGGCGCGCCGAGTGTGGGCAACGGCAACGGATTCAAAATGGGAGGCGGTGACAACACCAACGCCGACAGTCTAAGACATAACATGATTCTCATCAACTGCCTCGCATTCGACAATCGGGTGAAGGGATACGATCAGAACAATAACAGAGGCTCGATGACGTTATTGAACTGCACCGCATACAGAAACGGGACAAATTACCAGATCAGTTCACCCATCAAAAGCGGCTCGACTCTGACGGTGAAAAACTGTGTGTCGCTGGGGTTCTACGGCTCGCTCGGCAGCTTTGCGATTCAAGCGACCAACAGTTGGATGTCTCCCTTCGTGGTGAACGACGCCGACTTCATAAGTCTTGACACAACAGGCATGCGCGGCCCGCGCCAGGCTGATGGCAGCTTACCGATTCTTCCCTTTATGCGTCTTGCCCAGGGTAGTGATCTCATCGATGCAGGAACGAATGTCGGATTACCTTTCAACGGCACCGCTCCCGATTTGGGGTGCTTCGAAAGCGACTATCCGACATCCGTGCGGTATGCAATTGACATGCCCGCTGCATTCAAACTCGAACAGAACTACCCCAATCCGTTCAACCCGGTGACAACGATTGCATTCACAGTAGATCGAACACAGCCGGCAATGCTTGAGGTGTTCAATGCTCTTGGGCAGAAGGTGGCGACTGTATTTGACAGGCTGGCGGTTTCCGGAACGCGGTACGAGTTGAAGTTTGAGGCATCCCATCTTTCGAGCGGCATGTACTTCTACACGCTGTCGAGCGGGAACAACAAGGAAATGAAAAAGCTGATGCTGTTGAAGTAACCATCACCAAGAATAGGGTCAGGAAATATGAGAGATATTGTCAGATTGGCCGGAAAGAAATCGTTCCTCTTCTACGCCGTTTGTGTTGTTGCGTGGTCGGTTGGTGGTTGTTCTGCGACAAGTCAGCAAACGTCGGATCCGTGGCAACAAGTTGATGCCATTCTCCAGAGAATTCAACCCCCGACATTTCCCGAGAGGGACTTCGATGTCACGCAGTTCGGCGCCAAGGGTGATGGCCTTGCGGATTGCTCGGTTGCATTCAGAAAAGCAATCGACGAATGCTCCCGCGCCGGCGGAGGACGGGTTGTTGTTCCGAAGGGCGAATTCCTGACGGGGCCGATTCATCTCAAAAGCAATGTCAATCTTCATCTCGCCGAAGGCGCCGTTATCAAGTTCCATCGTGACCCGAAGAGATATCTCCCGCTTGTCTTCAGCCGTTGGGAAGGTGTCGAGTGCATGAACTATTCGCCTCTCATTTATGCGTTCGAGCAGGAGAAGATCGCCGTGACAGGGAAGGGAGTTCTCGATGGACAGGCAAACAACGAGTACTGGTGGCCATGGAAAGGAAAGAAGGAGTACGGTTGGAAGGAAGGCATGCCCGAACAGACGAAAGGGAGGAACCTTCTGTTCGATATGGGTGAGAAGGGTGTGCCGGTAGAAGAGCGGAAGCTCGGCGAAGGCTACTATCTGAGACCCAGTTTCATTCAGCCGTACAGAAGTAAGGATATTCTGATTGAGGGGATCAAGATCATCAACTCGCCGATGTGGGAAATTCATCCCGTTCTGTGCGAGAATGTCACAATCAGGAATGTTCACATCGAAACACACGGTCCGAACAACGACGGCTGCAATCCGGAATCGAGCAGGGATGTGCTGATCGAGGATTCCTATTTCGATACAGGCGACGATTGCATAGCAATCAAAGCCGGAAGAAACAACGACGGCCGCCGTGTCGCGACGCCGAGCGAGAACATTGTTATTCGCCGCTGTATTTTCAAAAATGGACACGGAGGAGTAACGGTGGGCAGCGAAATGTCGGGCGGCGTGCGCAATGTATTTGCCGAGGATTGCGAATTCGAAAGCCCTGTGCTGTACAGCGCCTTGCGCATCAAGACGAACGCGGTACGCGGCGGCATCGTGGAGGACATCCACCTTCGCAACATGAATGTCCGCCTTGTGGACCGTGCCGTCGTAGACATCGATCTGTTCTATGAAGAAGGACGGAACGGGAACTTCCCTCCCACTATTCGGAACATCAGCATCGACAGGATGACGGTGGAAACCTGCAAAACGGCGCTCAACCTTGTCGGGTACGAAGAAGCGCCTCTGCAGAACATCCGCCTCGTGAATTGCGAATTCAAAGAAGTGACTCAAGGATACAAGATAGAACACGTAACCGGTTTTGAAGCTGTGAACACAACAATCAACGGTAAGGAACTGAAACCGTAGGGCTTGGGTAATCCATACACACCAACGTTAATTCAAGGAGCATTTATGCATAGCCGCCACAAATTTCTCGCGCTCATGATTCTCCTGATGCCTTGCACTCTGTTTGCTCAGGGCATCCTGCGGGGCGTTGTGACAGATTCTGTTTCGAAGGAACCCCTCATCGGGGCGAATGTATTCCTTCGCGGAACATCATTGGGGGCAGTCACAGACCGGGAAGGGAAATACAGGGTTGCCGGTATCTCGCCCGGCTCGTATTCGGTGCGAGTGTCGTACATCGGGTACGTAACGAAAGAAGTCACAAAGAACATCGTCAGTGGAGAAAATTCACTGAACAGCGCCCTTCTGCCTGATGTATTGGAAGGGGAGGAGGTTCTTGTCACGGCACAGGCCCGCGGCCAAATTGCCGCCATCAACCAACAGATCACCTCCAACACGATTGTGAATGTCATTTCGGAGGAGAAGATCAAGGAACTACCCGATGCCAACGCTGCGGAGGCAATTGGCCGCCTGCCCGGTGTTTCGCTGATTCGTTCAGGAGGCGAGGCAAGCAAAGTGATTCTGCGGGGTATGAGTGACAAGTTCACTACGTTCACGATTGACGGAGTCAGAATTCCTGCCACCGACGCTGATGAACGGGGTGTCGATCTCAGCACATTCTCTCAAGGCACGCTTGCAGGCGTTGAACTGTTCAAGGCGCTTACGCCAGACAAGGATGCGGATGCAATCGCGGGAAGCGTGAACCTTGTAACACGGAAAGCCCCGTCGACACGTTTGGTTCGTGTCGATGTGAAACAGGTTCACAACAATCTTAGTAACGAAGGAATCTTGTTTGATGTTAACGGGAAGTACGGCGAGAGGTTTTTTGATGATGTGCTTGGCGTACAGGTCACAGGGAATCTTGAGCGACGAGATCGAAGTGATGAACGGTATAATCTCTCCGTTGAAGATCAATTCAACATCGGCCAGGGGTCGGGCTGGAAATACACGGATTTCACGCTGAACTACAACAGCGAAATCAGAAAACGGAACGGGGCCGGCCTGATGCTTGATGTGAATACTCCCGACAGCGGTTCGATTCGTATCAACAATCTCTACAGTCTTACAAACAGGAACTACATCAACTTCTCCCGCAACTACCCGATCGGCGGAGATGCAGTGTTTTATTCGGCGTGGGATAGAGAGCAGGAAATCAAAACGCTCAACAGCTCGATTCAGGGCGAGAATTATCTGTTTGATTTCAAAGTGATGTGGGGAGCTTCGTATGCGGAGTCGAAGGGGAGTTCGCCGTACGATTACAAGATGGTGTTCAGCGAGCCCTCTATTGTTGATTCGGCGGGGATGCGTCCTGCCCCGGGTTCGCTGGCGAACGGGCCTCCCGAAGCGTTTATTCCTCTTGCATACAACAATTTTGCGAAATCACAGCTTGATACCGCATACTTCACGTCGCAAAAGAATGACGACAGAGAGCGGACGGTGTTTCTGAACATTGCAAAACAGTATACGATCGGCGATTTGCTTGCCGGAGAGTTCAAGATCGGAGGAAAGTACCGTCATAAAAACCGCCTTAAGGAAACCAGCCAGCTCTTTGCTCCCTACTACCTGAACTATTTTCAGGACTATACTCTTAATCCGGACGGAAGCATAACGAGGAAAAATTTTCAGGGAACGCAATTCGAGCAGTTGCAGTTGTTCGGCCGGCTTGTACTCTTCCCGAATTTCCTCCATACGCCGAACATTCAGCGAAACCTGTATGACAGGTACAGTCTCAATCCGCTTGTCAATCGCAGCGCGTTACGCGATTGGTACGAGTTGAACAAGAACGGCGTTTCACAAAATGGCCGGCAGTTGGAATACAATCCGAACCCGGAGGCATTGGCGGATTACTATGATGTGACAGAGCGTGTAACGGCCGGATATGTGATGAACACGTTTACTCTCGGGTCGGTGGCAACACTTATTGCAGGCGTTCGCGTGGAACAGGAAAGGAATGACTACCTTGCGAAATATGCCGATCCGCCGCTTGCAGGTTTCCCGACAACCGGTACGTTGCACGACACAACGGCAAGTTTCAAGGAAACAAACTGGCTTCCCAACTTCCATCTCACAGTGCGTCCGCTGGATTTCATGAGCCTGCGGTTTGCCGCGTATCGGGCTCTTGCGCGCCCCGATTTCAATGCCCGCCTTGAGAAACTGGTCGCCCGAAAAACAAATCCGAGAAACATCCTCGTCATCGGCAATCCGAATCTCAAGAATGCAAAAGCATGGAACTTTGAAGTCAGCACATCATTCTATGGAAACAGAATCGGCCTTTTCACGGTCTCGGGATTCTACCGGGAGATTACCGATATGTTCAACACGATCAGGGATTTTCGCGCCGACTACAGGCCCGATTCGGTACGTTCGTTGCTCGACACACTCGGCATTAAATGGCGTCCGAGTGGGTTCCAGACGGGCGAGCCGTTCAGTTTGACCTACTCGCTGAACAGCCCACAACCGACGAAGGTGTGGGGGATCGAGGTGGAACATCAGGCAAATCTCAACTTCCTGCCCGGCCTGCTTTCGAATATCGTATTGAGCTACAACTTCTCGATTGTTCGTTCTGAGACGTTTCTTCACTCGACAAATATCGAAACTATCTATGTCCAGGTGCTGCCGCCCCCGTTTCCGGCAACTCCGAGATTCCGAACAGTGTTGACCGAACGCAAGGCGAAACTTGAAGGTCAACCGGATTTCTTCGGAAACTTTGCGGTGGGTTATGATTTGGGAGGGTTTTCAGGAAGAGTCTCGGTGTTTTTCCAGGGCGAGTTTTCGCGTTCGTTCTCGGCGAGGCGCGATTCAGATCCTGTATCGAAGCAATTCTCGCGGTGGGATTTGTCGCTGAAGCAGCGCATCAATGAGAATGTGTCTGTATTTCTCAATGTGAACAATCTTACAAGTATAACTGAAGATCGAACGAGAGTGCATACCGGGGCTGTTCCAGGGTCAGTGCCCTATGAAGTTCTCACGTCAAGCCAGCGTTATGGCTTGTCGGGGGATTTCGGTGTTCGCGTGGAATTGTAGGATGGAAGCCCTATTCAACAGGTCATCAATCGTTCTTGTAAGGAGGCAGGAATGTACAGGAGATTCTTTTCGTCATCATGAGAGATCATCTATCTCTTACCATCACAACCAAACAACCCATACACAATATAAACGGAGGTCGCTATGCACAAAATCCAAACTGCTTGTCTGCTGCTGCTGGTTGGCTTGCTGTTGTATCCGCTGAGCGCAGAGGGGCAAAACATTGTTCGTGTTCCGCCTTTCAGCGGCACGAACTACCTGAATAACATCATCAACGGTGACACGCTTGCGAACGGAACCCGCAGAGATCCCAATGCGGTGTATGTTCTGCAGCGAGGCGGGCTGTATCTTTCCAACGCCGTAATACGAAACATCGGGTATACGCTTCGCCTGCAAACGCATGATACAACGGCAGGTATCAGCAACCCGGCAGTTTTTCTGTTCCCTGCCTCGGCAGGAGGAAATCCTCCCGGACAGTTTGTTGATATGCGAGGGGACGCAATCATCAAGAGCCTTATTATCTCGGGATATTTCGAGGCTGATCCTACTGAGTTGACCAAGTTGCAGGGCGCGCTGTTTAATGCCACTGCACCGGGACTCAATCTCACGATCGACAGTTGTATCCTTACGAACACCAACGGTAATCACATCCGCACAGATCAGGCTCCCAGAACAATTCGCGTAACGAACACTATCTTCGGCAACATGGGGTACCTGGGCAGATCGAATCTTGGTGCCGGCAAGGGGCTTGACGTTCGAGGTGGTTCGGTTGATTCGTTGATCATCATGAACTGTACATTCGTCAACTGGCAGGATCGTGTTGTGCGCCATTTCGCCAGCACGGCAAATATTAACTACATGCGGTTCGAGCACAACACGCTCGTGAACGGAATGTCGTATCACGGTCTTTTGTCGTTGGGCAGAGTTGGCCGCCGGATAATCATTCGGGACAACCTTCTGATTGACCCGTTCGGAGCCGGACAGGACACCGATGCCGTACGTCAGGCTGAGTTTACCGACTCGGGTGAGCTTGATGCGTTCGGCTTCCCGCGTATGACGTGGATCTTCTCCAATCCCAACGATTCGACGAGTTGGCTCATCAAGAACAACTACTACCGTGTAACGCCGGTGGGGCAATCATTCTATGACTCCGCTTCGATTCTTCCGATTGTCGCCAACCCGCCGCTCACTGTGGGGTCTCCCCTTTCATATCACATCAATAGCAAGATCGGTGCGGATTCTGCAACAGCATTCCGGACGACGGATGTAAGCTTGGCAAACGTGCCCCGCCAGATGGATGCGTTGATGAAATGGTACAGAAGACCAACAGCAATGGGTGGCGCAAACAAGACGAAGGCCACAGGTAATTGGGCGGCCGCGTATGATTATGATCGGAGAAGCTATCAATACTGGAGGGATACGCTGAATGCGTCGTACTCGACATCCCATGCCATGTACACGGCGGGTACTTGCGGCTACCCTGTTGGCTCGCTCATGTGGTTCCCGACGCGCTATGCTGCGTGGCTGACGGATCCCTGCGTGAATACGACATTGCCGGTGAAGGACGGCGATCCGGGCGTTCCGACCGCGTTTGAGTTGGAACAAAACTACCCCAACCCGTTCAACCCGTCAACGAAAATTGCCTTCAGCCTGACAGGGTCCGGATTCACCACGTTGACAGTGTATAATGTGCTGGGGCAGAAGGTCGCATCGCCAATGGCGCAGAACATGGAAGCAGGACGCCATGAGGTGGATTTCAACGCTTCCGATCTGACGAGCGGCGTGTACTTCTACCGGCTCGAATCGGGCAACTATTCAGCGGTCCGAAAGATGATGATCCTGAAATAAGGAACGGTGTTGAATTTCAGCTCAACATATCTTGCAGTAACGCTTATGCTGGCGGCCCTCTGCGAAGTTGCACAGGGCCGCGAGCGGGCGAATATCATTGTTGCCGTAAACGGGCAGGGAGATTACAGGACGATTCAGGAAGCAATCGACTCGGTTCCGGCCGGGAATGTCGAACCTGTAATCATCCTCGTCCGCAACGGCGAGTACAACGAGAAGGTGTTTATTCAGAAGAGTTATATTTCGATGGTAGGGGAGAATCGCGACAGCACTCGTATTGTGCTTGACGTGCTGCGCGAAGAGTGGCACAAGCAAGGCAGCGGAAGCGATTGGGGCGCCGGGGTTGTCAACATCGACACGGGCGTCACGGATATCACATTTGCGAATCTGACCATCTACAACAACTACGGCTGGAAACACGGCGTGTTCAACAAGCATCAGTTTGCGATTCGCGGAGCCGGAACACGCATCATGCTGCTTCACTGCAATGTTATGTCCGACGGGGGAGATGCGGTAAGCCTCTGGAACAAACAGAACGGCATGTATTATCACGCGGATTGTTACTTTGAAGGATGGGTGGATTTTGTCTGTCCGCGCGGCTGGTGTTACATCACAAATTCGAGATTCTTCGGGCACAACAAAAGTGCCTCACTCTGGCACGACGGAAGCGGCAACAAAAATCAGAAATTTGTCATCACAGATTCGTATTTTGACGGCGTCCCCGGCTTTCCGCTCGGCAGACATCACCGCGACGGGCAGTTCTATCTGGTGAACTGCACGTTTTCGTCGAACATGGCAGACAAACCCATCTACCTTCCGGTTGAATCGCCGAATGCCCGCGAGTGGGTGTGGGGGCAACGTCATTATTATCACGGTTGCAAACGTGAAGGGGGAGACTTTGCTTGGTTTGCCGACAATCTTCATACTGCCGAACATTCCCCCGAACTGGCCGGCATCACGGCGCAATGGACTTTTGACGGGCAATGGGATCCTGAAAGCAATATGCCATCTGTGCTGCCGTTTGCCTATCTTCCAACGCCAAAAAGAAGAGCAAAAGAGATTGAAAAGAAGAGTATCAGGCTTACCTGGGTTCCCGGTCGCAATGCGATTGCCCACAAAGTATTCTTCGGAACTTCGACGGAGCCGCAATATCAAGCGCAGACTGTAACGGCCGCGTTTGAGCCGGGACCTCTCTCTGCCCGAACAATATATTACTGGCGTGTGGACACAGTGACTGAAGACGGAGATGTTCCCGGAGAACTCTGGTCATTTACAACAAAGTGAACAACAATGGAATTCATTCACGATAATTTCCTTCTCGAAACTGAACAGGCTGTCAAGCTGTATCACGATTATGCTGCTTCACTGCCGATCATAGACTATCATTGCCATCTTTCGCCGAGAGATATAGCGGAAAACAAGCGGTTTGAGAATTTGACGCAAATCTGGCTGTACGGCGACCATTACAAATGGCGGGCGATGCGAACGTGCGGTGTTGATGAACGCTTCATCACCGGCAACGCTTCCGATTGGGAGAAGTTTGAGAAGTGGGCGGCCATTGTTCCGAAGACGCTTCGCAATCCGCTGTATCATTGGACGCATCTCGAGCTCAAACGTCCGTTCGGAATTGCGGATCGTCTGTTGAATTCCACGACTGCAAAGAGTATTTGGGATGAATGCAATGCGAAACTTGCGCTTCCCGGGTTCACAACACGCGGCATTCAGCAGCGGATGAATGTGGAAATCGTCTGCACAACCGACGATCCCGTTGATAGTCTCGATTATCACAAAATCCTTGCAGCGGATGCAGAGTTTCCCGTTAAGGTGTATCCTGCATTCCGTCCGGATAGGGCTATGGCATTCGAAAACGTTCCTGCGTTTCTTGCCTACCTGCCACAACTTGAAGAGGCCGCCGACTTGGAAGTGATTACGTTCAAGGATTTCCTCGCAGCCCTTCGGAAACGTCACGACTATTTCCATGCAAACGGCGCACGTCTTTCGGATCACGGTTTGGAAACCATCTATGCGGAAGACTACAGTGAAACTGAGATTCAGGTTCTCTTTGCAAAAGTGTTGGAAGATAAACCTCTTCCGCCTTCCGAAGTTGTGAAATTGAAGTCGGCCGTGCTGTACGAATGTGCCATTATGGATTGGGAGAAGGGCTGGGTACAACAATTTCATCTCGGCGCATTGCGGAATACGAATTCACGAATGGCACGAACGCTCGGCCCTGATACGGGATTTGATTCCATTGGCGACTTTGCAATGGCGCAGCCGATTGCGAGATTTCTGAACAGGCTTGATGACGGAAACAAGCTTGCAAAAACCATTCTCTACAACCTTAATCCGCGAGACAATGAACTGTTTGCCACGATGATCGGGAATTTTCAGGACGGATCGGTGGCAGGCAAGATGCAATTCGGCTCGGCGTGGTGGTTTCTCGATCAAATGGACGGGATGACGAAACAGATCGAAGCCCTCTCGAATATGGGCCTTCTGAGCCAATTTGTCGGAATGCTGACGGATTCACGCAGCTTTCTTTCGTATCCGCGTCACGAGTATTTCCGTCGCCTGCTCTGCAACATCCTCGGCTCGGAAATGAAGCGCGGCCTCTTGCCAAATGATATTGAGTTGATAGGCGGTATGGTACAGGATATCTGTTACTACAATGCAAAACGGTACTTTCCCTTCACACAATATGAAGCGCGCAACGGAAGTGACACTGAACGCAATAAGGAGATAGCGACGACATGACGAGTTTTGATCTCACAGGCCGCAGCGCAATTGTAACGGGAGCAAGCACGGGCTTGGGCAACGGCATTGCACGAGCCTTGGCCGCTGCAGGAGCCGACATACTGATGGTTGACAGGGCGCCGCGTGAAGCCGGCATAGACGAGATAAAAGGAAAAGGAGTTCGAACGGTATCTCTGCTGGCTGATTTATCCCGACAAGAATCGATAGGTGAGATTGTCTCGACAGCCATTCGTGAATTTGGCAAGGTTGATATTCTCGTGAACAACGCCGGCATCATCCGCCGGGCCCCTGCAATTGATTTCAGTGAAAAGGATTGGGATGACGTTATGAACATCAATACAAAGGCGGTGTTCTTTCTGGCCCAAGCCGCAGCGCGGGATATGATGAAGCGAAAGTACGGGAAGATCATCAACATTGCATCGCTGTTGTCGTTTCAAGGCGGCATCATCGTTCCGTCATACGCGGCGAGCAAAGGGGCTGTCGCCCAAGTAACAAAGGCACTTGCCAACGAATGGGCACAACATGGAATCACCGTCAATGCCATTGCTCCCGGTTACATGGCAACGAACAATACGAAGGCCTTGCGTGAAGATCCTGTCCGCTCAAAAGCAATTCTTGACAGAATCCCTGCCGGACGTTGGGGTACGCCTGACGATCTGCAGGGGGCCGCAGTATTTCTCGCTTCTGCCGCTTCGGATTATGTGAACGGGCATGTACTGGTTGTTGACGGCGGTTGGCTGGCACGGTGAAAATATTGTAAAGAGGAAATCAGAATGGAAGTCAGACACTTACCAAATCAAGATGCATATCAAAGAATGACAACAGAGGAACTTCGCCGTTCCTATGTTGCCGATCAGCTCTTTGCCGACGATGCGATATCAACAATCTACATTGATGCCGACCGGGCGATAATCGGGGGCGCTATTCCCACTGCTCAGCCGCTCCAATTACTCGCGACAAAGAAGGAACTTGCGGCAGAGTACTTTGCCGAGCGGCGTGAGATTGGCATTGTGAACATCGGCGGTGATGGAGTTGTTCGGACTGACGATACCCATCATACACTCAAGCTAAAAGACATGTTGTACATCGGCCGTGGTGTGAAGGAGATCGAGTTCTCCAGCGTGAATGCGAAGGAGCCTGCCGCGTTCTTCTTCATTTCTTTCCCTGCTCATGCCGCATTTCCAACAACGATGCTGCCGGCGGCATCAGCAGAGAAAGTCACTCTCGGAACACCAGAACAGGCAAACAGGCGAACGATTGCCAAGTACATTCATCCCGGCGGAGCGAAGAGCTGCCAGTTGGTTATGGGATTGACGGATCTCGAACAGGGAAGCGTATGGAACACAATGCCTCCGCACACCCACCTGCGACGAATGGAAGTGTATCTCTATTTTGGCCTTGACCCGGATTCGCTTGTTGTTCATCTGATGGGTCAACCCGACCACTCACGCAGCGTGATTCTTAGAAACCGGCAGGCGGTTATCTCTCCTGTCTGGTCAATTCACTGCGGAGCAGGGACACGCAACTATTCCTTCATCTGGGCAATGGGGGGAGAGAATCAGGAGTTCACCGACATGGATCCGGTCGGTATGCAGGAGTTGTTGTGACCATTCAACACTTTGACAAGAAAGCACATTCATGAACATAGAAAAGTATTCACTTGGCGTCGGCGATAGATTCGGCTTTGAAGGCGCGGCCCAACTGAGAGCGTTACAGAAGGCGCAGGCGTTCGGCATCGACATCGTGCCGGTGTGGAACAAATCCAACCGAGAACACAATATCATCGGCACCGTTCCCGAAGATACGCGCAAAGCGGCGGATACAGCGGTGAAAACATGCAACTGGAAGTCATCCTACTACGTGGATGCCGATCATATTGGACTCGCAACGGTTGACCGGTTCATCCCCTCCTGCAACTTCTTCACCATTGATGTTGCCGACTATATCGGAAATCAGACTACCTCTGAAAGCGTTTCGGCGTTCGTGAAAGATATGTCGCGATTTGTCGGGACACTGGAAATTCCCGGCATCCACCAGCCCGTTGCAGTCACAACCGGCACTGTGATGGATATTGCAGGCAAGTATCTTTACGCCGTTGATGAAGCGGGAAAAGTGTACCGCCACATTGCAGAACGGAAAGGCGCCGACAATTTCATCGCCGAAGTCTCTTTCGACGAAGCCAATAACCCGCAGACGCCGGCCGAGTTGTTCTTCATTCTCGCCGCTATTGCCCGTGAAGGAATTCCGATACAGACAATAGCGCCAAAGTTTACAGGCTCATTCCTGAAGGGCATTGATTACGTTGGCAATGTCGGGCGCTTTGCGCAGGAGTTCGAGGATGACCTTGCCGTAGTTGCGCATGCCGTCAATGTATTTCATCTTCCCTCCAATCTGAAACTCAGCGTGCATTCGGGAAGCGACAAGTTTTCCCTCTATCCCGTTATGTATGCTGCCATGAGGAAATTCAACAGCGGCATTCATCTGAAAACAGCGGGCACAACCTGGCTCGAGGAACTCATCGGCCTTGCGGCATCAGGCGGAGACGGATTGAAAGCTGCCAAAGAAATTTATGTGGAAGCAATGAAACGATACGACGAGCTATGCAAGCCGTATCTCCCCGTCATTGACATCAAGAAGGAGATGCTGCCCACTCCCCAGCACGTTGCCTCATGGAGCGCGGAGGAATACGTGGCGGCGTTGCAGCACAACCAGTCTTCGTCGGCATACAACCTGCACCTCAGGCAACTTCTGCACGTCAGCTTCAAAGTTGCCGCCGAGATGAACGGAACATTTGTATCGTTGCTTGCTGAATGCAGAACGGCAATCGAATCGAATGTGACCTACAACCTGTTTTCGCGGCATATCGAGCCGTTGTTCCTGGGACGTTCCAATGGCGGTTCTCATGACTAACACGGCAACGCGAGTCGGCATTATCGTTCTCTCCTTTGTCTGGTTTGCGTCATGTCGTGAAGCGGATGGCGTTCATGTCCTGAAGCTTGCGCACGGACTTGACCGTACTCATCCTGTTCATATTTCTATGGAATACATGGGTAAACTGGTGTACGAACGTTCCGGCGGAAGAATGAAGATCGATATCTACCCGAGCGGCCAACTCGGAACGGAACGCGAGTGCATAGAACTCGTCCAGATCGGCAGTCTTGCCATGACGAAAGTGTCATCAAGCGTCATGGAAGGATTCGCACCAGCGTTCAAAGTATACAGCCTGCCGTATTTGTTCCGGGATGAAAATCACAGGTTCAAAGTGCTCGACGGCGAAATCGGGCAGCGGCTGTTGACTGAAACAGAACGGTACCGTGTGCGTGGACTTGTGTATCTCGATGCGGGAAGCCGAAGTTTCTATACAAAGGACATCCCTATTCTCGTTCCCGATGACCTTGCGGGAAAGAAGATCCGCGTTCAGGAAAGCACAACATCCATCAGAATGATTCAGGCACTTGGCGGTTCGGCAACGCCGATTGCGTGGGGCGAACTCTACACGGCATTGCAGCAAGGGGTTGTTGACGGAGCGGAGAATAATCCCCCCAGCTTCCATCTTTCACGTCACTATGAAGTCTGCAAATACTACAGTCTGAACGAACACACTGCCGTGCCCGACGTGATCATCATCAGCACGGTTGTGTGGAATGCGATGTCAAAAGAAGAGCAGGAACTACTTCAGGAGGCAGCACGCGACGCGGAAGAACTACAGAAGAAGATTTGGAAAGAAGCTTCCGAAGAGGCCTTGCAAAAAGTGCAAGAGGCGGGCGTTCAGATTTCGTATCCCGATCGCTCGATTTTTGCAGCGAAAGTTGCCCCGATGTATGAACAGTACAGGAACGAACCGCATGTGTACGAACTCATCCAACAGATCCAAAAGGTTAAATGAAACTCAATCTTATTCGGTCACGAATTGACAAGGTTGTGGAGTGGACTCTTATCGGCATCGTTGCTGTCATGACGCTGAATGTGTTGTGGCAGGTGTTTACGCGCTTTGTGCTTCAGACACCCAGCTCATACACCGAAGAATTGGCGCGATACCTGCTCGTGTGGCTTGGTCTGTTGGGCGGAGCCTATGCCGTCGGCAGAAAGGCCCACCTCGCTATTGACCTTCTCCCGATGATGCTGAAGGGCAGAAAGAAACTCGTCCTCGAAATCGTTATTCAGTCTTTTGTGCTTCTGTTTGCGACGGCAGTTGTACTCTGGGGCGGGATCGAGCTTGTCGGCCTGACATTGACTCTTCAGCAGGTGTCGGCGGCATTGCAAGTCAAACTCGGGTACGTGTATCTCGTGCTTCCCATCAGCGGTGCGTTGATGATCTTCTACTCCATAACATTCATCGTGGAGAATATCGGACTACTCAGAGGAGATACCTGAGATGGAATGGACTGAAGTTATTGTTTTGGTCATCGCGTTCGCGACATTGATGGCCCTCGGTGTGCCGATTTCCTTCTGTATTGGAATCGCAACGATTGCCACAATGCTCATTACAATTCAAACTGCTCCGTCGGTCACAACCGTTGCGCAGCGAATGGCAACAGGGCTTGACAGCTTTGCGCTGCTTGCAATCCCGTTCTTCATTCTCTCGGGCCAACTCATGAACAGGGGCGGCATAGCCCGGCGATTGATTGATCTTGCGAAAGTCCTTGTCGGAATGTTGCCGGGCGGACTCGCATTTGTGAATATCCTTGCCTCAATGCTCTTCGGTTCAATCTCCGGCTCGGCCGTTGCGGCGGCATCGGCAATCGGCGGATTCATGACACCGCTGATGGACAAGGAAGGCTACGACCGGGGCTACAGCGCGGCAGTCAATATCTCGTCTGCAACCACGGGTATGCTTATACCGCCGAGCAATATTCTCATTGTGTATTCGCTTGCAAGCGGTGGCGTCTCAATCGCGGCGCTGTTTTTGGCAGGATATCTCCCGGGCATACTCATGGGACTGGCGATCATGATCGTTGCAGCTTCAATCGCAGTTCTAAGGAAATACCCGGTCGGTTCGGGTTTCCGGCTTGGCGAGTCTGTAAAGAGATTTCTTGATGCGATACCGAGCTTGCTGTTGATTCTTATTGTGATGGGGGGGATTATCGCCGGCTATTTCACGGCAACAGAAGCATCGGCAGTGGCGGTTCTGTATACATTCATTTTGTCCGTGCTGATTTATCGTGAGGTGAAGTTCAAAGAGCTCCCTTCCGTACTCCTGAGCACGGCATTGACTACCGCGGTTGTGATGTTGTTGATCGGAACGTCAATGGGCATGTCTTGGATTCTTGCCTACACGAACATTCCCCAGACGGTCAGCACGGCTTTGATCACGCTAACGGAGAACAAGTTTGCAATCCTGCTAATTATCAACTTCATTCTTTTGTTTGTCGGCGCATTCATGGATATGACGCCCGCAGTATTGATCTTCACGCCGATATTCCTCCCTGTCGCCATCGGCCTCGGCATTGACCCGATTCACTTCGGCATCATGATGGTGATGAATCTTTGCATCGGATTGTGCACGCCCCCGGTGGGAAGCGTTCTGTTTGTTGGCTGCGGTATCGCGGACGTAAGCATCTCAAAAGTCATCCGGCCGTTAGTGCCGATGTTTCTTGCAATGATTGCCGCCCTGATGTTGGTGACGTATATTCCGGAGATTACGATGTTTCTTCCAAAGTTTTTCGGCTACTAACTTTTTGATGGGATGAATTTCACATGACAGAACTTGCTGGACAAACAGTAGTCATCACGGGCGGAACCGGTGTGTTAGGAAAAGCGATGGTACAGGCAATCGCCGGCGCCGGAGCGAACATTGCGTTGCTCAGTCGTGATCGTGCCCGTGCAGAGGCTGTGCTTGCAGAACGGAAGCTCGACCGGGCCCGCTGCGCAGCGTTTCAGGCGGATGTAATGCGCAAGGCTGAACTGCAGAACGCTTGCAAAGAGATTCTCTCCCGATTTGTGCGCATTGATTGTCTGATAAACGGGGCAGGCGGCAACAGTCCGAAGGCAACAACGGGCCCCGACACTTCTTTCTTTCAGTTGGATGAGGAGGGAATTCGATTCGTCACCGAACTCAATCTGCTCGGTACGATTCTTCCGAGTCAGGTTTTTGGGGAAGTGATGGCGCGGCAGAAAGCAGGTAGCATCCTCAATATTTCGTCGATGAGCGCATTCAGCCCGTTGACTCGTGTCGCGGGATATTCCGCGGCAAAAGCGGCAGTCAACAACTTCACGCAATGGCTTGCCGTGCATATGGCGCAGGAATATTCTCCCGCAATTCGTGTTAATGCAGTTGCGCCCGGGTTCTTTCTTACTGAACAAAATAGGTTCCTCCTTACGGACAAGGAGACCGGAGCTTTGACTCCGAGGGGTCAGAAAATTCTTGATCATACTCCGATGCGACGGTTCGGTAAACCCGAAGATCTCGTCGGCGCAGTGTTGTGGCTGCTTTCTCCTTCGGCGTCGTTCGTGACCGGTATTGTGGTTCCTGTTGACGGCGGATTCTCAGCATATAGCGGTGTGTGATGGAAAGCGTGTTCGGAACCGGTTCCATGGAGCGGGCACTGTCTGGGGATGAAGTAAGGCAGATCTGCTCCGCAACGATTGAAGGACTTCCGCTTGACGGGCGCCGTGTTCTTGTTTTGATTCCTGACTACACGCGTCATGCACCAATTGACTTGTTCTTCGACATTCTGACCGACCTGCTGTATCGGCGCGTGAAGTCATTGGATTTCCTCGTCGCAACAGGAACGCATGCTCCGATGCCGCTTGAACGCATCTATGATCTTGTCGGCATCACAGATGTGGATCACCGAAATAGATTTCAGAAGATCAACTTCTTCAATCACGAACACGCCAATCCGAAGGCACTCACCACGCTGGGCAAGCTTCCTGCTGATGAAGTGGCGGCATTGACGAACGGGCTGTTCGGCCAGGAGTTGAATATCACCATCAATCGCAAGGCCGTCGAGTATGATCACATCATCATCGTCTCGCCCGTTGTTCCGCATGAGGCGATGGGATTTGCAGGAGGGAACAAGTACTTCTTTCCCGGCATCGGGGGTCTTGACGTGATTGAAACATTCCATTGGCTTGCCGCCGTGATTACGAATCCCGTGGTCAACGGTGTGAAAGATACGCCAACACGACGCGTCATCGATCGGGCCGTTGAATTTCTTCCGACGCCGAGAACATGTTTCGCGTTTGCGGTCAACGGTCGCCACGAGATTGCCTGCCTTTTTGGCGGCGAACCGAAAGCGGCTTGGTCGAAAGCCGCTGACTACTCGGCCCGGCTCCACATCACATACAAGGAAAAGCCGTATAAGCGCATTCTTGGCATTACGCCCCCTATCTACGATGACATTTGGGTTGCCGGAAAAGCAATGTACAAGCTCGAACCGATTGCCGCCGAGGGAGCCGAGCTGATTATCTACGGCCCGCATATCAAGGAAATTTCGTTCACGCATGGTGAGGAAATCCGTCGCATCGGCTACCACGTTCGTGACTATTTCACCGGACAATGGGATCGATTTGCCAATGAGCCGAAGTTAGTTCTTGCCCACTCGACAAATGTCAAAGGCATCGGCAAGTTCAGCAACGGTGTCGAAGAGCCGCGCATAAATGTCACACTTGCTACATCCATTCCGGAAGAAGTCTGTAAGCAAGTCAATCTCGGTTACCGCGATCCGCGGACTATCAATCTTGACGAATGGCGAAGAGACACCGACGATGACCTTCTCGTAGTCGAGGGAGCCGGACAAATTCTTCACAGACTTCGAAATTGAACAGGAGACATTGAGATATGAGAATGAATAGTTCCTTCTACATGATTCTTCTATGGCTGTTCTGGTCTGTGACATCTCTTGCACAAACCGTAATGGTCACAGTCGAGAATCCTGTCCGGACAGAACGGAAAAGTGAGACAATTTCTATTCCGTTGGAACAAATATCCTCGATGTTACAGGTATCGGATCAGGCAGCCCTGACTGTGACGGAAAAGGGAAGAACTCTTCTCTCACAAATCGTGGAAGGCGAACTGCTTTTTCAATCCGATTTTGGAAAGCGTGAACGGAAGACATTTCATATCAAACAATCTGATGCCGTGAAGGAAACGCCCCAATCACTCGTTGACGGCAGATTGGTATTGCCGCGGGAAGATTATGCCTGGGAGAATGATCGCATCGCATTCCGCATGTACGGTCCGCCTCTGGCGAATGATGTCAACAACGGTATTGATGTGTGGACGAAGCGAGTCAGGCATCTGATTGTGCAGAAGTGGTACAAAGAAAGTGAGGGTGCTCCGCCGGGGAAGGACACGTATCATGAGGATAGGGGTGAGGGGGCGGATTTCTTTGCTGTTGGCAGAACACTTGGCGGTGGAAGTTCCGGAATCTGGTATAGCGGCAAGCTGTACCAGCCGGGTGTTTTCACGTCACAGCGAACTATCGCGAACGGGCCAATTCGTGTTGTCTTCGAACTGACCTACGACGGGTGGGATGTTGACGGCAGAAGATTCAGGGAAGTAAAACGCATCTCTCTGGATGCGGGCCACAATCTGAACCGGATTCAAGTCTCACTGATAGGAGCTGATCCGGGCGATTCACTCCTTGTTGCAAGCGGGGTTGTCAAACGTGCAAACACTACCGCGGCACACGACACAAAAAACTCCTGGCTGAGTTTGTGGGGGCTGACGACCAAGGATTCTGTGAACGGATACTTGGGAACAGGAATTGTCGTTCCTCATTCTGATTTCGCAGGATTCGTCGAGGATGACAACCACTACCTTGCGCTTGGCCGGATGTCAGGGAAAGGAACCTTTGTTTACTATTCCGGCGCAGGGTGGACTCGCAGTGGCGACTTCGCCAACGAAAAGGCGTGGAAAAGCTATCTTCATTCATTTGCTCAGAGAATCCGCGCTCCTTTGAAAGTATCCGTTGCACTAAAGAAATAACACAGAACCATCATACATCAACATACGTAAGAGAGTTATCAATGAGTACAGGTCTATCAATCCGATCGGATGCGGCGCTGGATTTTGTTTCGCTTGGCGCTTTGGTCCACAGGCTTGATCCAGGTATCATCCCATTTCGCAAAGCGACAGAGTGCCACATTCACGTAAGCGGCGGCGAATTCAATGTTGCCGCAAATCTTGCCGATTGCTTCGGTTTGAACACCGGCATCGCCTCGGCAATGGTGGATTATCCGATTGGTGATCTCATAGCAGAGCGAGTGCGGGCAATGGGTGTAAAGCCGTTCTACAAACATTTCAAACACAATGGTGTCAACGGGCCTAATATGGCCGCCGTGTACAGCGATCGAGGTCACGGTGTCCGGCCTCCTGTCGTGTTCTATAATCGCTGCAACGAAGCGGCGGCACAGCTCAAAGTCGGAGACTTTGATTGGAATGCGATCTTCAGCGGTGGAGTTAAATGGTTCCACAGCGGCGGCATATTTGCGGCGTTGTCGGAAACAACCGGCGAGCTTATCATTGAAGCAATGAAGGCTGCAAAAAAGGCAGGGGCTGTCGTGAGTTTCGATCTCAATTTCCGCGAGAAGTTGTGGAATATCTGGGGCGGACAAACAAAGGCAGTTGAAGTGTTGGCTCGCATTGTCGAGAATGCCGACGTGCTTGTTGGCAACGAGGAAGATTTACAGAAGGGATTGGGTATTCCCGGTCCGGAAGTCGAAGCGAAGTCAAAGCTCGACCCCAGCACTTTCTTTGGAATGATGGATCAGGTTCTCAAAAAACATCCACAAGTGAAGATCGTTGCAACGACATTGCGTGAAGTTCACTCAACAAATCATCACAGTTGGAGCGCCGTTGCATGGATTAACGGAAAAACATACTCTGCGCCAACGGCAGAATTGAATGTTATTGACCGCGTCGGAGGCGGCGATGGCTTTGCAAGCGGACTCTTCTACGGTTTACTCAAAGGCAAATCGCCGGAAGAGGCTGTTCGCCTTGGCTGGGCACACGGCGCCTTGCTCACGACTTTCCCCGGCGATACAACGATGGCAACAGTGTTGCAGGTTGAAGCGTTCGCAAAAGGCGGCTCGGCTCGTATTCAACGATAGATATATTTACGACATCATCACAACGAAAAGGAACAATGAGCAAAATGAAAAAGGCGGATATAGGATTAGTCGGACTCGCCGTCATGGGCGAGAACCTGGTGTTGAACATGGAAAGTCACGGTTACACTGTTGCCGTGTTCAACCGAACAGTCGACAAAGTTGATCAGTTTGTCAACGGCAGGGCAAAGGGCAAGAACATCATAGGGACACGATCGATTCAGGAACTTGTTCAATCCCTCGCTTCACCGCGCAAAGTGATGTTGATGGTGAAGGCGGGAAAACCTGTTGATGAATTTATCGAACTCCTTCTTCCGCACTTGGAAAAGGGTGACATCATTATTGACGGCGGGAACTCGCATTTTCCGGACTCAATCAGAAGAACAAAATATCTTGAAGAAAAAGGATTGATGTTCATCGGGACAGGAGTCTCCGGTGGTGAAGAGGGTGCATTAAATGGTCCCTCAATTATGCCCGGTGGTTCACCTGCCGCGTGGCCGCACGTGAAGCCGATCTTTCAATCCATTGCGGCGAAAGTTGCTGATGGTACTCCCTGTTGTGATTGGGTTGGAAAGGACGGGGCGGGCCACTTCGTGAAGATGGTTCACAACGGAATTGAGTACGGCGACATGCAACTTATCTGCGAAGCGTATCAGATCATGAAAGAACTGCTCGGAATGAACGCGGACGAGATGCATAAAGTGTTCACGAAGTGGAACGAAGGAATTCTCGACAGCTATCTCATCGAGATTACACGCGACATCCTCGCCTACAAAGACACCGATGGCTCTCCACTTGTTGACAAGATTCTTGACACTGCCGGACAAAAAGGAACTGGTAAATGGACAAGCGTCGTTTCGCTTGACCTCGGCATTCCGCTAACTCTCATCAGTGAAGCAGTTTATGGGAGGTGCCTCTCGGCCATTAAGGAAGAACGTGTTGCAGCGTCGAAGGTGCTTGCCGGACCGACAATCGCGTTCAAGGGAGATAAGGAAGCCTTCTTGAAGGATCTCGAGCTTGCTCTTTATGCATCCAAGATTGTCTCATACGCACAGGGCTTCACGTTGCTGCGAGAAGCGGCTAAGGAGTTCGCGTGGGATCTGAATTACGGAAGCATCGCGTTGATGTGGCGTGGCGGTTGCATTATCCGGTCTGCGTTCTTAGGCAAAATCAATGACGCATTCAACACAAATCCGACTCTTGCAAATCTTCTTCTCGATCCATTCTTCAAGATCAAAGTTGATGAGGCACAACCGGCTTGGCGGCGTGTTGTTGCTGCAGCTATAACGCACGGCGTGTGGGTTCCGGCATTCTCGACAGCGCTGAACTATTTCGATGGCTACCGCAATGCACGTCTGCCCGCAAACTTGTTGCAAGCTCAACGTGATTATTTCGGCGCCCATCAGTACGAACGGATTGACAAGCCTCGCGGAGAGTTCTTCCACACAAATTGGACGGGACGCGGCGGCGAAACGGCGTCATCGACATACAGTATTTGAGGATAAGTCATGGGATTGAAAGTCTTAACTGCGTCGGAAACTGAATTCGATTTGCTTTCTCTCGGAGAATGCATGATTCGGCTGAGTCCCCCCGGACATCAACGGATTGAACTGACGCCCTACTTTGAAGCATACGCCGGAGGGGGAGAGTACAACGTTTCGTATGCGTTGGCACGATACGGGATGCGAACGGGTTGGATTTCGCGACTAGTGGATAATCCCCTCGGGGCGTTTATCAAGAATCACGCCCGCGCCAGCGGCATGGACTTGAGCGAAGTGATTTGGGTTCCGTATGACGGCAGTGGCAGAACCGACCGTATCGGGCTGAATTTCACGGAAGTGGGCATGGGCGTGCGCGCAAGCGTAACACTGTATGATCGCGGTCATACTGCGGTGGCTCACATGAAGCCGGGCGAAGTGGATTGGACCAGAATCTTCAACAAGCGAACGACACGATGGTTTCATACCGGAGGTATCTTTGCAGCACTCAGCGACAATTGTGCGGAGGTGACGCGCGAAGCCATGCAAGCTGCCCACACCGCCGGGGCAATCGTCAGCTATGATCTCAACTTTCGCAGCAAGTTGTGGTCGAGCAAGAAGGCAATTGAGGTAACGAAGAACCTCGTGCCGTACATTGACGTTTTGATCGGAAATGAAGAGGATTTTCAGAAAGTTCTCGGTTTTGAGGTGGAAGGAGCCGACGAACATCTCAAGAGCCTTCCCATTGAAGGGTATAAAAGGATGGTGGAGAAAGTTGTCAAGACGTATCCCAACATTCATGCTGTCGGAACAACTCTGCGTGAAGTGGTGAGCGGCCTTGTCAACAACTGGTCGGCTATCATGTATTATGACGGCAACTTCTATGAGTCTCGTCGCTACGAGAAGCTGGAAGTAGAGGACAGAGTTGGCGGGGGCGACGGATTCTGCAGCGGATTTGTGTACGGGTTGCTGCACGGAATGTCTCCTCAAGAGTGTGTCGAGATGGGAGCTGCTCATGGGGCGCTTCTGCAAAGCACACGCGGTGACACGAGTATGGTGACAATGGAAGAAGTAAAACACATCATGGGCGGCGGCAGTGCAAGAATCAAACGTTAAAGAATATGACACGATCTGAAACGGTGTCCTATATTTGCTCGACAGGCGTTGTAGCCGTCATCAGAATGACCGATGAGCAACGGCTCACAAAGGTTGTCGAAGCGATTGCGGCAGGTGGTGTGAAGTGCATTGAGATCACAATGACGGTTCCCGGTGCCGTTGAACTCATCGGCAGACTTGTTCGTGAGATGCCTCCGGACATAGTTGTCGGCGCCGGAACGGTCACGGATGCCGAAACGGCAAAGGCCGTTATCGATGCCGGCGCAACATTCGTTGTGGGTCCCATTCTCAATCTTGAGGTGATACGTACATGCAAGTCTGCTGATGTTGCTTGTATGCCCGGATGCTATTCGCCGACGGAGATTCTCGCAGGATGGAACGCCGGGGCTGATATTATAAAAGTTTTTCCGGCGACAAGCCTCGGACCCAAGTTCTTAAAGGATATTGCGGGGCCGTTTCCTCACATTAAACTCATGCCAACGGGTGGCGTGAGCATCGAGAACGTGGGAGAGTGGGTTGCCGCAGGCGCAGTGGCTGTCGGAATCGGGAGCGATTTGCTGGACAAGAAGGCAATTCAGGAAGGTCGCTATGATGTCTTGACGATCCGCGCAGCCCTACTAATGAGAAATTTCAAAGAAGCAGTCGCAGCGAAGTAGCCAAAGACAAAGTGCATGCCTTTTTTGGGAAACTTCTGATGGTGAACGGCAGGTGGTTAACGTGTATCAATACATGTAGAAAACGAAAAAGGCACCTGAATTTCAGATGCCTTCTCGCAGTGTCCTAGTAGCGGGGACAGGACTTGAACCTGCAACCTTCGGGTTATGAGCCCGACGAGCTACCAATTGCTCCACCCCGCGATCATTATGTGTAACAATATACGAACCTTCGGCTCTTGAGTCAAGTTGCGGTTGCGGCTTATTCCACGTACTGTGATAGAAGAAACGGGGTAGAGACAGACTTTCTCCGTTTTTTAATCTTCATTCCAAAACCTTGTTTGAGCGTCTTTTCATCGTATCCCAGCGGCAACAAAAGCGTTTCAACGGACTTGAACACCATCTCAATATACTTCTCAATGTCATAGCCGTCATCAAAGGAGTAGAATGTCAGCGGCCTTGCTTTCTCCGGTTTCTTCTTACCGGTCGAGTCCAGCAAGACATACTCAATCGATTCTCCGGGCTGCAGCTTCATTCCTGCTTCATCGAGCGCTTTTGCGACTTCCGCATTTGCGCTTCGATTTTTGTACTCGGACGCTTCTTGCGAGATATGCCGCCGGATGACCAGTTCCATCGGATCAGCTTTTCCTGACCGAAGCAGCTCGACATATTCTTTCGCTTTTGCGAGTGCAGCTGATGCAAGGGTCTTGACTTCAGCAATAGTCTCAGCTTCACCGAGAATCTCCAACATCTCTCCCTGCATGCGTTTGATAAGCTTTGGCGTATCGCGTCGTCTGACTTCAATCCCGCGGACCTTAATCTCCTTGCTCGTATAAAATCCAACATACCGGTTCGCCGTTGGTATGTTTGGATCCATCTTTGAGGAAGGGAACAGTATCCAGTTGTAAATTCCCTCAAGTGAAATTTCTATCTTTGTTTGTGAACTCACTTCTTCGCAGAGAGCTTCGTAGTCGGCTTCTGATGCACCCTCTTTTTTGAGCCACATGCAATCAACGATTGCGTGAAGGAACTTGTATCCGCGAGATTCGGCAATTTCCTTTGCCGTCAGGATGGCGTCGCGTGAGAACGCATTCACGGATTCATGCGCCTCGATTTTGCCGAAACGGGCGTTCTTGTATCCCAAATAGCCGAAGCAGGTGACGAGCATCCACTTGAGCGCATTCTGCCGGCGATCGTAGATGTGCCATGTTGCATCTCCCGACTTCTTCAATCTCTTTTTTTCTTTCTTGTAGAAGGATCGCTTTGCAACAATTGGACGCAGGGTTTCCGGGACGATACCTTTTCGTTTTGTACAGATGGTGTATTTCAACTCAGGCACGGCTTCGTTGTTGCAGCATCTGCAATTCACCGTTTCGGGCGAGACGTTGTGTTGGACCATGATAGTAGGATACATCGAAACAAAATCCAGCTCGCCAATCTGCTCGTGATAACCCATAATGGGCTGAAAGATGAGTCCGCCGCGGTCGGCAAGAAGCAGCGTCGCAGCCGATTTGAATTCCTCCGGCTCACGCTTCTTTGCAGGAATCAAATAGTTGTTCCGGTATGCCCACGAGAGTTGCATTGACGAAAGCGCCGTACCGATGGTCGAGCGGGATTGGTGCTGAACGGGAAGCTGCGTGAGGCGGGCAATCTCCACAACGCCGTCGAGACTCGCTTCGCCCATCATGAATGAGTTTTCGGTATCGAGGTGCCAGCGCCCTGCAAGCTCGAATGCGCCGTCCTTGTGCACAATCTTTCCGTACACAAAATAGCTCGACTCCTTCGTTGTGAAGTAACCGGCCCGTTGGTCACGATTGAGGAGAAGGGGAATCTTCAGTTCAGCAGAAAGCTTTACCAACAGCGGAAGCAGAATGGCATCACCGTATTCCGTCAGCACAATATCTGGGTCGCAGCGTTTCAGGTGAGAGTTTACGGCGTGCAGAATTTCGGCGGGCTGGTCGTTTTCGAGACTGTATGTTTCTCCCTCGTAGCTGATTTCAATCTGATATGATTTTCGGAATTTGGGAGAAACGAAATCGGGCCTGTTCATCAGCTTCATTGTTGAAAGGGGAGGCATCGAATACTCAGAGGCGTCGTATGTGTCGTGCAGCTGCCATTCTGTCAACATCCCGCTCTCGTTGATGCTGTATTCGCCGAACGCAAGAGGGAAGAGTCCCGTTTCATACAGGTAGATTTGTTGTGTCTGAATATCCGAGTTAAAGAAGACGTAGTGGGGAAAATGCCGTTCGAGCCGCTGCACTACCTGTTTGAAGCGAAGCGTGTCGTGAACGTTGATGCGAAGAACATTCCATTCTTCGTTGGAATACAATTCCCGTCGCATCACCCGGTCGAGCGTTATCTTGAAGGGAAATGATTTGACGAGAGCCGCAACCCGTCGTTCTTCTTCAGGGGAAATATGCATGAAGAACGACGGAACAAAGGGCGTGAATGCCCGATGCTTCACGCCCTCCTTGTCAATCAACCAAATAGTAATGCCATCGGAGGAAGGATAGATGTCAAACAGCCAGCCGGTGATGATGGAAGGTGACACACGTTCTCCCCAGCGCCCGAAAACGCATTTCGGTTATGCTGCATCGTGATAGTTTTGTTTGCCGGCCTGTTCAAGCCTCTCGACGCGCTTTTTGAGATTACCGATCACCCTCTGCTGCGATACCAACATTGCCATCGCAATGCTTTCAAACGGAATCGGGCGGGCGGCGTAGGCGCAACTCGCAAGCTGCAGACGCGCTGCTCGGAACAATTCGTCAAGCGCTTCCTGGTCTTCCTGCCGCAACCCGCGGCGGAATTTCGTCCAGCTTTCCATCTCCTGCTGGATCACCATCGTAAATGTCGGTACGGTTCTGCCCATGATTTACCCCTCGGATAAATTTTCCGCGGAGGCGCAGAGATCACGGAGGAAAATCTCCTATAGTCATCTCGGCGATCTCGGCGTCTCTGCGGTGAGACTTTTCTTTTCCCTCTCACCCCTTTCACAAACAATGCGCTGCCCCGAGTCGGTATCCACCACACGATACACCTCATCCATTGCCAGCCGGAGTTTCGGAAACAGCGCATTGCGTTCGTTCGATGCCAATTTCATATCCAGTGACGCAAGCAGGAGGGAGATATTGTTCTGCTTGAGTTTGTGCAGAGCGGCGATCACCCGTTGCAGACTCGCCTTCACCTCAAACAGCGGTGCCTGCTCGTCATAGTACGTGTCTAACAACCCGAAGATGATGACGACGGGGGAGTGTTTTTTCTGCACAAACGCCGGAAGCCGCTCGGTAATCGTTGCCTCCATTTGGTAGCAGGTAAATGCACGGGAGATGAAAATACTCTCTAACAATTGTTCGGGAGTTACCCGCCGCTTTGCTAAACGCCGACTTGTCACTTTTCTCGCGAACTCGGCAATATAGTATGCGTCGAACCTGTTGGTGCCGTCCACCAGCGTAATGGGTACACCGGCAAGCAGCGCATGCGAGGCGGCGTACAGCGACAGGCGAAAGACACTCCGGTCGCCATACAAACAGTACAACTTGCCCGGCGGCGCCGTGTTGAACTTTTGCAGCACGGTTGTGTACGGAACAAGCGTTTGTCCGGCCTGCATTGCGGGTTGCGGCTGAACCGTTGCGTGCCTGTTATACTGCCAGTGCATACTCCCTCGCGGCGCATTCCCCGCAGATGCCGTCCGGCGTGTAGCGGACGGAACATTCCCGACATACTACCAGATTTTCTTCGAGACAGGATCGGCAATACACTTCATTCAGCGAGTCGTCCATCCGGCCGCGGAGTTCGTGCAGTTCCCGCTCGCCAAGCGGATGCTCGCACAGGCAACACGTTGCCGTGGAAAGAGTTAGCACACGTTCGACGTTTTCCATCACATCACCTTTTGTTAGGGTTGTTGTTTCGACTGATGTAATGATACGACAAATTTGTCGTCTTGTCAAGAGTCGAAATAACAAATTTGTCGTGTTAATTCTTTCAAATCGGTGGAAAATAGCGGGGTGGGAGTGTTCAGGTTGACTCATATCAGTCCGCATCGTAGATTGAGTCAGTTTGTTCACCAAAACACGAGCTACTTTCCCTTGATTCGCCCCCATTTTCGAACCGGAATCCGCTGTCTCCTCGGCCTGCTTTTATGCTCTCTTTTCACAACAGCCGGGGCACAGGTTCTTCCATTTCACACCTACTCCGTCAACGACGGGCTGCTGCAATCTACCGTCTATTCTGTTTTTCAGAATTCCAAGGGATTCCTTTGGATTGGCACACAGGACGGGGTCAGCAAATTTGACGGCTACTCGTTCACGAACTACACAACGGATGAAGGCCTCGTCAACAACCGCGTTCTTTGCATTGCCGAGGATAATGTTGGCGCAATGTGGTTTGGCACGGCAAGCGGCGTATCCCGATTCTCGAATGGCAGATTTGAAACCTTCGGCGCCGCCCGGGGAATTCCTGATGGAATAGTGTACTCAATCCTTTCCGGCCCTGATGGCACTTTGTGGATGGGAACGAAGGGCGGACTGATTCGCATCCAATCAGATTCCGTTGCGAAGATTGTTGATGGCGCCGAAATCTTTTCCGTGTTCAAAGATAAAGCGGGCACGTTGTATCTCGGCGGAAATGGCGAAGTCATAGAATTGCGTGACGGTAAGGTTCAACGCTTCAGCACCGAATCCGGTTTACCCGCATCACCTGTCAAGTGTTTTGCTGAGAGTAGAGACGGGACACTTCTCTTGGGTACTGAAGGCAACGGCGTTTATCGGAAAGAGGCCGGGAAATTCAGTCCCGTGGGGAGCAGTGTTGCTGAACGGAAGATGGAAGTTTATTCGCTGCATGTGGATGATGAAGGAGGGATTTGGGTCGGTACATACGGTGCCGGAGTGGTGAAATATCTTGAGGGTTCCTCTTCTTCATATTCTCTTGAAAACGGGCTTCCGAGCAATGTCGTGCGTTCGATTATTCAGGATAGGGAAGGGAATATGTGGTTCGGCACATACGCCGGAATTGCCCGACTGGGTTCCGAAAAAATTCAGGCGTACACGGCCGCGGTCGGACTTCCCAACAATATCGTTATGGCGATAGCCGAGGGACCCGGTGGCAGTATCTGGTTTGGAACGTACGGCGGCGGGGTTGGCAAGCTGACGAGCGGCAGGTTTCAGACTTTTACAGTATCAATGCCGCACAACACCATCAGGGCTGTGTTGAGCGACCGGAACGGCATCCTCTGGTTCGGTACGCACAAAGGAGTTGCTCGTCTTGCCGGCAGTACTGCGAGAGTGTACGACAAACGCCACGGCCTGCCAAGCGATGTTATTCTTTCGCTTTTAGAAGACAAGCAGGGTCGGATTTGGATGGGAACCTTTGACGGAGGAGTTAGCATTCTTGACGGCGACAAGGTCGAAGTTTTAGATACACGACATGGCCTGTTGAGCAATCGTGTCCGGTCTGTTGTTGTAGATGCCGATGGCAACATTTGGCTCGGTACCGATGGCGGCCTCAGCCGGTTTGACGGTAAAGAGTTCACGAATTTCACAACGCATGATGGCCTTGCGAACAACACGATCCGTTCGGTTACTGTTCACAGCGACGGTTCAATCTGGTGCGCAACGGATGGCGGAGGAGTGAGTGTGTACCGTAACGGTTCGTTTGTGAACTACACGACAAAAGAGGGTCTTGCCAACAATGTCTGCTTCTTTGCGTTGGAGGATTTTCACGGCAATATGTGGATTGGAACGAACAAAGGAATCAGCCGCTTTGACGGGACCTCATTCAGAACGTATTCTGTGAAGGATGGCCTCATCTCGAATGAAATGAATTCCGGCGCCGCCCTGCGCGATCGTTCGGGGCATCTCTGGTTCGGCTCGTCACATGGCGCCATACGAATCGATCCGAATACTCCCGACACGCAAGAAAACCCGCCACCGACATACATTACCCGGATGCGGGTGTTCGATCATGACGTGCCAGTTCAAAGCGGCCTGCAGCTTTCCCACAAGCAGAATCTGCTCGAATTTGATTTTGTCGCCATTTATCTTAGCGCTCCACATGCCGTGGAATATCACTACAGGCTTGAAGGAATGGATGAGGAATGGCGAACCACGACGCAGCGAAGCATTCCCTACGGATCTGTTCCGCCGGGCAAGTACAGGTTTGCGGTGACTGCGAGAACGAGGGGCGGTGACTGGAATCCTGAGCCGGCGACATTGGAGTTTACCATCTTGCCGCCTTTCTGGGGAACGTGGTGGTTCAGGCTGGTTGCGGTAGGTTGTACGATGCTTGTTGTCGGATTGGTTATTCGAAGGCGTGTCCTGAATGCCCGGAAAGAACTGGGACACAGGCAGGAGTTCTCCCGCCGCCTGATAGAATCGCAGGAGGCGGAACGCAAACGCATTGCGGCCGGACTGCATGACAGTCTCGGCCAGAATCTTCTTGTACTGAAGAACATGCTTCAACAGTCTGCGGAAAACCGGGAACTCAATCAGGACGGGCGGGAAGAACTTTCCTCACTATCTGCTCTGGCGCAACAATCCTTAAACGAAGTGAGGGAAATTTCGTTCGACCTTCATCCTCACGTTCTCGACCGATTGGGCCTGCAAAAAGCAATCGAGACGATGGTGGAGAAGATGTCGTCGGGTTTTCCAACCCTGATTACGGCGCAGTTCGACGGCCTTCCCCTCAGACTCGACAGCCAGCTTGAAATAGGCTTGTACCGGATTGTTCAGGAAGCGCTTTCGAATGTTGTAAAACACTCGGGGGCGAAAACAGCTTCAGTTCAGTTGCGGAAAATTTCCGATACACTCGAACTTGTCGTCACAGACAATGGCGGAGGTTTCAACGCCAACGAGTATTTGTCGCGTCCCCCGGAACAATGGAGTCTCGGCTTGGTGAGCATTGCCGAGCGTGTCCGGTTGCTTGGCGGAACGTACTCGATTTCATCCCGGCCCGGTTCGGGAACGACGCTGTCAATTCTTATTCCGATGAATCATGAAGAATAGCAAAATGACGATCATACTTGCAGATGATCATCCCTTGTTCCGGCAGGGGATGCTGCGAGTGCTTGAGCATGACGCTGATATTTCAGTTCTCGGAGAAACCGGAAACGGAAAAGATGCCCTCAGACTTATTCTTGAAAAGAAACCCGACATCGCCGTGCTGGATATTTCCATGCCGGGAATGGAAGGGATTGACGTCGTGAAGGAAGCGATGAAGGATAACTCCTGTTCAACTGAGTTTGTTATTCTGACGATGTACCAGGAGGAAGCATATTTTACTGAAGCAATGGATGCCGGTGTGAAAGGATATTTATTGAAAGATAGCGCGCCGTCGGATATACTTGCCTGCATTCAATCTGTTGCAGACGGAATTCCGTATGTGAGCCCGCTCGTTTCCCATTATCTTGTCCGTCGTACGACAAGACGCCAACCACGGAATGCTAAACCCTCGATTGATGACCTGACTGCACAGGAGCGCCGCGTCCTGAAACTACTCAGTCAGAACAAAACCAGCCGTGAGATTGCCGGGGATCTCGGCATCAGCATCCGCACTGTTCAACATCACCGCAATAATATCTGCACAAAGCTGAATCTCGAAGGCTATAACAAACTCCTTCAATTCGCCCTCGAAAACCGAAGTTCTCTGTAAGGTCCTTCCGCAATACGCTTCGCACGGGCAGGTAAGCACATCTGCCTATAAGAACAAGCACATCTCTCCATTGTAATTACCTCTCAGTAGTTCTATCATCATTCCCAACATCTTACACCTATGCGAATTCTACTCGTTGACGACAGCGCCATGTTCCGCAATCTGGTCAGGAAATTCTTGAGCCGTAACCTATTGATAAAACACGAGATACAGGAATGCACAAGCGGCCGGAATGCGCTTGGTGTGTATAAATCCTTCTCGCCGGATTGGGTGCTGATGGATATTAAAATGGATGGCTCGGATGGGCTTGTTGCTGCACGGCAAATTCGTGAGCTCGATCCGGAAGCAAATATCGTGATGCTCACTCAGTACAGCGAGCGGGCGTATCGTGAAGAAGCCGATGCTGTTGGCGTGAAAGGATACGTCCTGAAAGAATACCTCGGAAACATTCTTCCTTTTCTCAATTCTCAAGCGGAGGCACAACCGGAATGAAACACAGCCGCAACCTTACAACACTTGCCCTCTGCGCCACGCTGTTGTCGTGCGGGCAGCCGGCAAAGGAAACAGACAAACAGCCCGGGTCGAACGAACAGTTGAGCAGTACACCTGCTGTGATTGCCCCGAATCATGCTGTGATTGTCGGTGAAGTGGTTGAAGTTGAATCGGCAACATTCGACCCGCCTGAAGTTGACAGCCCTTGTTCTCGGTTTCCTTGCATCGCAAAAGTCCGCGTCGTGTCGGTGCTCGGTACAGGGATGGCGTTCCCGCAGCCTTTCATGGAGGGTGAAATCTATCGCATGAAGTTCGCCTATACGCTTAGTCCCACGGATGATGTCATGCCGGAAATGAAGCCAGGGCTTCCCGGCTTGCAATCGGGCTCACGGTTCAAGGCCGACGTTGCAGGACATGAAACACTTGAAGGTGATACGCAGCCGCGGTACACAGTACATAGCTATGAACGTCAATAGAACTCAATCATCCCCAACATAATCAAGGAGGATTTCATGAAGAGGCGAATAGTATTGTTGCTTGCAGGCGTCCTGATGACGATTGGAGCTGCCGGTGTTTGGGCATTGTTGCATCAGGAATCGGGGATTCCACAGGCACCGCGCCCGCCCAAGATTCGTTCGTCAGCCGGAAGCATAGACGATCCGTACGGCCGTGCGCGGCACGAATGGCTGCGCCTGCATGACCCGGCTACGGGCAGGATTCCCTCGGGCATCAGGGAGCGTGAGCTTGCCTTTGCTGCCACGCTTCCTACGCGGGAGAATGCTCAAGGGATGTCAAATGCTGCGATTACGTGGAACAGACGCGGACCCTACAACGTGGGGGGCCGTACCCGTGCCATGGCGTATGACGTGTCAAACACGAGCGTCATTCTTGCCGGAGGAGTAAGCGGCGGAATGTGGAGATCAACAAACAGCGGGGGAGTGTGGACGAAGACAACGGATGCCGCTGCGTTGCACAGCGTGACGTGCCTCGCACAGGATACACGCACGGGTCATACGCAGAAATGGTACTACGGTACGGGGGAATATACCGGAAACAGCGCGAGTGCCCAGGGATCGGCCCTGTTTCAAGGCAACGGCATTTTCAAATCAACGAATGGCGGTGTGACATGGACTCTCCTGTCATCAACGGCAAGCGGAACACCGCAGACGTTCGACAATCTGTTTGATTTTGTGTGGAATGTCGCAACCGATCCCTCCAACACAACGCAGGAGGAAGTTTACGCAGCAACGTACGGCTCGATTCAGCGGAGCACGAACGGCGGCACATCCTGGACTCCTGTGCTGGGCGGTGCAAGTCCCTATTCCGCTTCGACGGACGTTGCCGTAACAACGACGGGAATTGTGTACGCCGCCGGCAGTAGCGGCTCGAACATGAGCGGGATGAGGAGGTCCACCAACGGTACAACGTGGACGAACATCACGCCGACAACTGGATTTCCGACTGTGTATGGGAGAATTACTATCGCTATTGCGCCGTCCAATGAGAATATCGTGTACTTCCTTCTGCAAGGCGCAAACAGCGGAACCGGAGTTGGCGGACATCAACTCTGGCGTTACGATGCTTCAACAGGAAACTGGATCAACCGCGGCGGGAATCTTCCCAACGAAACCGGGCTTGCAAACAATGGCGTTTTCTCAACTCAAGGCGGGTACGACCAGATGATTTGTGTTCGCCCCAACGACCCGAATTTTGTGATTGTCGGCGGGGTCAATCTTTACCGCTCAACGGATGGATTTGCTACGAGTACAAATACGGCGCGCATAGGGGGATACTTGACAGCGTCAACGTATGCCGACTATACGAACCATCATGCCGACCAACATGCGGGCATGTTTCTTCCGGGCAGCAACACCACCTTCCTTTCAGCGCATGATGGCGGCCTGTCGCGTACCACGGACATTGCTGCCGCAACGGTATCCTGGACGCGGCTGAACAACGGCTATTTCACGACACAGTTCTATGCTGTCGGACTTGACCGTCGGGATCCCGGAAACAACATCGTTCTTGGGGGCACACAGGATAACGGTACGTGGTTCGTCAACAGCACAAGCCAAGCGGCCAACTGGGTGAAAGTGCATAGCGGAGACGGAGGCTTCCTCGAGCTTTCATGGCCGCGCGGATCATATTATTTATCATCTCAATACGGAACAACATACAGATATTTGTTGAACGACAACGGGGGTGGAACTACGACATTCTACTGGACGCGAGTCGATCCTGTTAATGATACGGGCTATTTGTTCATCACTCCGTTTGTGCTTGATCGGAACTTTACCAACCGCATGTATCTTGCAGGAAAAGATCGCATCAAACGGAATACGAACGTCACTGAAATCCCGATGGGCTCCAGCACGCCTGCCACACTGAATTGGAGTGATCTGACAAACACCATTCTGACAGGAAGAAAAATCAGCGCGCTCGAGCATACACTCAACGCTCCCACGAACCGCCTCTACTACGGGACAACGAACGGGGAAATCTACAAGATTGACGCCCCTTCAACCGGTAACCCGACTCCCGTCAATATCTGGACGGGGAAAGGCTTGCCCGCGAACGCGTATGTTTCATGTATTGCAGTAGACCCGTTTGATGGAGAACATGCTATTGCTGTCTTCTCAAACTACAGCGTCGTCAGCTTGTACCGGACGACAAATGGCGGTACAAACTGGGCGGCTATCGCGGGAAATCTTGAACAGTTTGCCAGCGGAGCGGGTAACGGACCTTCCGTTCGTTGGGCGGAGATTGTGCGTGGACGTTTCAACAACTACTATCTCGTCGGAACGAGCACGGGCTTGTATTCTACCGAAAGTATTGACGGGATGGCAACCGTTTGGGTGCAGGAGGGTTCGACTACTATCGGGAATGTCGTCGTCGATCATATCGACAGCCGCCAGCCTGACGGAGTCGTGATCGTGGGGACGCATGGCGCCGGAGTGTTCAGCGGGCAGCATCCGTTGCCGCTGGATGTTGAAGTGGGCGAAGGCGTACCTCAGAATTTTGCGTTGCATCAGAACTATCCCAATCCGTTCAACCCGGCCACAACCATCCGGTTTTCGGTGCCGCACAGATCGCCTGTCAGTCTCACGGTTCATGATATTCAGGGGAGAGTGGTAAAGGTTCTGTCTGATCAGCAGCAATATGCGCCGGGTGACTACAGAATGGAATGGGACGGCACCAACGCAGTGGGTCGGCCTGTTGCCAGCGGAGTATATTTTGCGAGAATGCAGGCAGAAGGCTACATTTCTTCTGTTAAGATGGCGTTGGTCAAGTAATATTCTGAGAGGTTAGAGTTTTCACCGCCGAGGCGCGGAGGGTTTTTCACTGATCTGAAATCTCTGCGCCCTCACCGTCTCCGCGGTGAATTTTCTTGGTGATTCTGCGTGTGCTTAATGGATGGTTTCACCGTCGAGGTGCGGAAGATGCAGAGAAAAGTACCTAAGCAGAATGCAGCCGCTGCCTTTTCTTCCGCGGCGGGCGTTGCGGAGCAGCGGTCCCGGCACCGAGTTGTTTTCGAAATGCTTCTGCACGGCTGCGGATATACTGTAAACGCTGTTTCGGGGTCATATCCTTCATCTCGGCATACATTGAAGCCTGAATGTCGTTCTTCATCTTCACAGCATCAAACTTCTTCTTCATAACTCAACTCCTTTGGCGATCTGATATCAATAATTGTGTAGCCTTTCCGTAAGTTTACCGCATTGAACTGTCTGATTCTATCGATGTTGACCAAATGGCGAAAGTTCCAGCTTAGGATCAGATCAGCGTGATAAACGGAAGCCGTCGCCACATGTAGTGCATCATTGTACGAGGAGTCGGTCAATGCTCCGTCGGATATGTACGCTTCGGCCAGACCTTCTATTTCTTCTGAAACTGTAGCATGCACGATAGATTTGCTGGGGAGGCTGCGAAGAACATTCTGAAATCTCGTTGGCGCTGATACTATCTCCGCCTGAGTAGTTTCCGAAACGAGTATAATGAACTTCTTGCTTCGGACGCTTCTGAAGAATTGAGTGCTGTCTTCAGCAAATTCCGGATCGAAACACCCCCCGAACACTGACGTGTCAACGTAGATGAGTCGCTGCTTCAACTGTAATGCTTTTCAGGTTTCTGTTTCTGATTTGATTCAATATAGCTTGCTTTCGTTGGAATGGCAACACCGGCAGAGGGCAGTTTTCATCGCCGAGGCACGGAGGATGTGGAGGGTTTTCACAGATCTGAAATCTCTGTGTCCTCAGCGTCTCTGCGGTGAATTTTCTTGGTGATTCTTCGTGTTCTCGGCGTCAGTTCGCAAACTCAACACTGCAAAGCAAGGGAATTCGATGAAACGAATCCTGTCGGGTTGATACATAACCTGCTACCTCTGGCAGGCACATCAAGTCAATGATAATCTCCTCCGCATGAACCAGGTCATCCTTGTGTCGTCGCAAGAAGCTGGTGTACCCGCTGATGTCCACAATGGCGATGAACAATTGCCTGGTTTCCATTTTGCGGCCTGCAGGGTGTATATGTTGAGATGTCGTTTCCATTTCCTTTCACTTCATTCATAAAAACAAGACTGCGTCCCTTCGAACGCAGTCTTGTTGGTTAATGATGCGCCGAGGTTTACTTCCTGTTCTTGAACGTAAACGGAATTTTCACCCAGCTTTGTACTGCATTGTCCTGCATTTTAGCAGGGGCATACTCGGCGTTGGTAACTGCCGTAATAACGGCGTTGTTGAACACCGGATGATCGCCCTTCACCAGATGTACGTGCTTTGCTTTGCCATCTTCACCGACCTGAACCTCAACAACCACTTCTCCCTCCATGCCGTAGAGACGGGCAAAGTCGGGATAGGCGGGCTTGTCGATGCGGACGATCTCCGCAGGTTTCATTGCCGGCGTTGCAGTGGCAACCACAGATTCGTTTCCGTTGATGGACGAAAGCGAGACGATGGACGAGGCGAGTGTTGCAAGAAGGTAGTTCATGGGTTACTCCTTTTATGATTGTTTGTTATGATTGATTGTTGGTTGTGTGATTCTGTTTATTGTGTTGTTTAGAAAATTCCCCGTGCAATACAGTACGGGATGATGATGTACACCAGCGTATCTCTGACGAGGTAGTAGCCGCCGACAATCCAGAAGATTCTCCATCCCCGCAGCTTGATCAGCTCCTTGAATCCATCCCGCTTGACAATCAGAATGCTGTCGAAGATGTAGGATTTGTAGAGACGGAACAGGATGTTCTGTTGAACGGTGCTGCTGACGATTGCCCAAGATTTCATTGTTAGTATCCTTTTCTTGAAACCGTTGAAACGATTTCTCGTTTCAGTTTTGCATTGCCAGCCCACGACTGAAGTCGTGGGCTGGCCGAATCAACTCCTATTCGTTTCAGTTCACTGCTTGCTGTAACTGCTTCGTCTTGAACGACGGAACCAGCATCGGCACCGTGTGGCGATAGTCCTCGTACTTCGCTCCGTGTTCGTCAACAAGGTCACGCTCCTCAAGCTGAATCGCGATGAGGATGTATGCGCTCGTTGCAATAGCAAAGAGGAGGTGTGTCACAGTCATCGTTGGGGTTGACCAAAACACCATCAACCAGCCAACATACAATGGGTGACGGACGAACTTGTACAAGCTGGGCGTCTTGAACTGCAGACGCGTGTACTCTTTGCCACGCAAGTAGAGCCACACCTGACGCAAGCCGAAGAGATCGAAATGGTTGATCAGGAATGTCGCATAGAGAACAAGCGCCCAACCGATACCGAACAGCGAGTAAAGGACGATCCTTCCGACAACATCCTCTGCATTCCAAATAACCCCGCCAATCGGCTGCCAGAAGTTGAACAACAGAATAAGCGCGGCGCTCGAAAAGAGAACGTACGTGCTGCGCTCGGCAGGTTTCGGGATGAACTTCGTCCACCACCGCTTGAATGCCGGGCGTGCCATCACACTGTGTTGAATGGCGAACAATCCGAGCAAAGCGGAATTGATGAGCAGCGCCTCACCGAACGGAATCTCCGGCTGCCCGTCAATCGTCTTCGGAACGAAGAAGTTGCCGATGAACCCGATGGCGTACAGGAACGTGCTGAAGAAGAGCGCGTAGCTGAATACTCCGTACAGAAAAACAGCGATGCGTTTGAACATTGTTGTACCTCCTATGTTGTTGATGATTGATATTTTTGACGGCCTGAACCGTCGCTAATGACGATGCAAATATAGCTTGTCGAGGGGGGCGAAGTCTTTCAGGCTTGTGGCGAAGTGTAGGATTGATGTCGCAGGGGGTTGGCAGGGTTGCGAAACCCGGCCTGAAATTGTCGTATAGACTTGTTCTCTTGTCGCACCCTATTGCAGAAATGTAGCCGGAGCAAGAATTACCCCCATCTAAGGTGAGCACACTGAGCAGGAGACTCCTTTTCTGTGGTGTCCCCAAAGGGGAAATGTCAACGCAAGCTATGGGATTGGATCTGCTTCCTGAACCTCCCCGTCGATTTCACCGTATACCTTGTATCCGCAATCTGACTCCAAATAGCGGTCTCGACCAGCGGATGGATGATTGGAAGCGTTCTTTGAATAATGGAATACGGAAGATGAGTGATTTCCCGCTCTACCTGACAATGGTCACTGCCGCCATCCTCAGTCCCGGTCCGGGCGTGACACTGACGCTCACGAATGCGTTACGCTTTGGATTGATCGAAACGATGGAAGGAATTGTCGGCGTGGCCGTCGGCGCAATGGCCGTTGCTACCATCTCCGCTTCGGGGGTCGGAATACTGCTGGCAGCTTCACCGCTGGCGTTCGACGTGATGAAGTATGCGGGGGCGGCCTATCTGATCTTTCTCGGCGTCAGAATGTGGCGCTCGCCGGCAAAGCCGCCCGCCGAAATCTCCTCACGAACATCAAGTTGGAGGCGCCGCTTCGTGGAAGGATTGTCGCTGCAGTTTTCCAACCCGAAAGCCATTTTCTTCTTCATCTCCATCTTTCCGCAATTCATCAGTCCCGACGGATCGTACTTCGCACAGTTCACGCTGCTTGTGCTGACGTACGGCGCGCTGGTCGTTGCGGTCCATTTTCTCTATGCGTTGACAGCGAGCAAGACCAGGAGATGGCTAAATTCTCCGCGGGGCAGATCAGTGGTGAACAAAGCAGGCGGTTGCGCATTCATCTTCTTCGGCATTGCCCTTGCCAATTCGAATCTGTAAAGTGAAATGAGTGTGGCTGGAAGCGGGAAAGTTGCTAAGTGTGAGTAGAGGATTTTCGGTACTCCGACGGACTCATGCCGAACTCCTCGCCGAAGCTGCGCGTGAAATATGCCTGACTGCCGAAGCCAACCTGATAGGCAATCTCGGCAAGCGAGCCGGCATCTTTGCGGATGAGCTCTGCGGCGCGTTGGAGGCGGAATGATCGGATCAACTCGTTCGGGCCTTTGTTGGTGAGGGCTTTGAGTTTGCGGTGAAGCTGCGAGCGGCTCATGCCGATTTCGGCAGCGAGTGTTTCCACACTGAATTCCTCTTCGGCAAGATGGTTTTCGATGATGGCGGTGACGCGTTCGAGAAAGACTTTCTGCTGTGAAGGAACAGTTACTTCCGTTGGCTTCAGCAACATTTCGCTGCTGAATTTCTCACGGAGTTGTTTTCGGATTTGAATGAGATTGCGGACGCGTACTTGGAGTTCTTGCGGATTAAATGGCTTCATCAAATAATCGTCTGCGCCCGATTCCAATCCCTCTAACTTATTCTCAGTAGTAGCTTTAGCGGTGAGGAGAATGACGGGGATGTGGTTCGTTTTCTCATTCGTTTTGATTGCCCGGCACAATTTGTACCCATCCATCTCCGGCATCATAATATCACTAATGATGAGGTCGGGCATGAAATCTTCGGCCTTACGAACGCCATCCCTTCCATTGTCCGCCTGAATGATTGTGTACTCTTCAGTAAGCTGTTCCCTGATAAAATTCCGCAGGTCGGCGTTGTCTTCCACCACAAGTACCCTCGACTCGTCTGATGTTTCAGAAACAACCGGTTCTTCCGGTATTAGCGTTTCGAGATCGGGATAGACTTTCAAATCATGCGTTTCAATTCTATCATCATCCTTCACAATCTCCCCCTCATCAAGATGCGCCGAGCCAAGCGGCAATCGGACGGTGAATGTCGTTCCTTCACCGTCGGTACTTTGTACGGCAACAGAACCGTGATGTAACTCCACAAGTTCTTTCACCAGTGCCAGCCCGATGCCCGTACCTTCATAGCCGGGACGGGAGTAATCTTCAACCTGATAGAATCTATCAAACACATAAGGAAGCTTTGATGCAGGAATTCCCGTTCCGGTATCCTTCACAGAAATCTCAACACACTGAACATCTTCAACAGCATGACCTGATGAGAGAGAGATATCAACACTTCCGCCATGAGGCGTGAACTTCAATGCATTCGAAATGAGATTAACAAGCACTTTCTCAATCTTGTCATGATCAAAATGCGCGAAGACGGGACTTTGTCCGGCAGAATCAGGGGATGCCCCGTTGAACGTCAGGTCGATTCCTTTGTGTTGGGCGTACGAAGTAAGAGATGCCGTCGTTCGCTTGACGAAAGCGACAATGTCGGTATTAGCGGCGCGCAGCGTCATGCCGCCGGCTTCGATTTTTGAGAGATCGAGAAGTTGATTGATGAAATGCAGCAGTCGCCGTGCATTCCTGTCCATGACAGTATAATCACGCAGATGCTGTACTCCATCCTTGTGCATCAGCCGGTCAAGATGGCCGAGGATGACGGTAAGCGGCGTGCGGAATTCATGCGAAATGTTGGCGAAGAAATGGGATTTCTGAACATCAATTTCGCGCAGGCGTTCCGCCTGTTCGTGCAGCCGATTGCGCTGTGCAACAACTTCGCCTGTCCGTTCAGCAACAATCCTCTCCAACTCATGGCTTCGTTGCTCGAGCTTCCTTGTCCGGATTTTTGTGTAGAGAAAGACGAACAATGTGCCGAAGATGACGTACAACCCGATGGTCCAGGGAGAGAGATACCAGGGGGGCAGAATGGTGAATGCGAGGCTTGCGGGGGCGTCGCTCCGGGTTCCGTCCGCAGTTATGGCCTGCACTTCAAACGTGTACGTACCGGGTTGCAGTGAGCCGAATGCTACCGTTCGTTGGCTCGTCGGCTCCTGCCACGCTGTATCAGTGTCAATAAGCCGGTACCTGAATTGAAGCCCTTCCGGATCTTTGAAGCTGATGCCGCTGAATCGAATGACGCAGAAGTTCTCCGAATGAGAGAATTTCTGTTCGTTCTCCAGTTTGCGGTCAATACCGTTGATGCGAAGGCCCGCAATGGAAACCAGCGGAGGGATGATGCGACCACTCTCGTTGCCGTAGTTGAAGAGCGTCAAATGCTCGGATGTGATAGTCCAGATCGTCTTCACCCCCGGGATAAAGCCGATGCCGAGAATCTGCTCTCCCGATAATCGCGGCTGACGGAACAGAATGTTGCTGTCGGGTTCGGTGTACTGTACGCCGGTGGATGTGCCGATCCACAAACGTCCTTCTTCATCCTCGACCATCCTCCAAATAGCGTTGTTCTGAAGGCCGTGTTCCGATCCGAGCGTGTGAAACTTGCCGTCGCGGTAGATGGAAATGCCGTTGAAGCGGGTACCAATCCAGATGTCGCCGTTGCGACGCCGGACGATCGAACGGACGCGGTCACTCACAAGTCCGTCACCAACAGTGAAAATGCGTGAGGGTGAATACTTTGTACCGTTCGGACTGAGTACATAGACTCCTCCATTAAATCGTGCAATCCACAAGTTTCCATTCGGCAGTTCGCAAATGGATTGTGCGGTTCCGCCTACAGCCTCTCCGCCGATGTCATACTTCTCAACGACACGGGCTGTACCTAAATCAACCTGAACCAGGGGCCCCGTCCGGATATTGTACCACAGTTGATTGTTTCTTGTTATTGTTATGCCGAGCGGCGAGCCTTTCGGAAGTTCCACACCCGGGCGCAACGTGCGGAGCGGCTCGAGAATCGAGTGCTGGCCCGGTCGTGACGTAATTCGATAGTTTCGTAAACCGCCCCATTCGGACGCGACCCACAAAGTCCCATCGGGTGCAATATCCGCCGCAAATCCTCCCCGCAGATCCGAATCCTTGCTGTATTCGCGTATGACAGAGGGAGCATTGTGGGGATGGCGCTGCCAGACTCCATCACTGTTTTTCCAAAATTCCAATACCAGGTTTTGAGCCGGAACAAAGAGATGGCCGGATGCATCGACTGCGACCGCTTTATTCAGAATCTCGTGAAGAAGGTTTTCAATGCGAAATTTCAGGATGTTCCGGTAGGAAAGTTTGGAAAGCCCTTTACTCCTGCTTCCGACCCAAAGGTTGTCCTCGCGGTCAACATAACAAACGTTAATGTCATTTCCGGACAAGCCGTTTTCGGTGGAAAACCGGACAACCTCTCCTCGCGGGAAGTTCTTCCTGGAGACTTTAACAATACCCGATGAGGATGAGAACCAAAGATTGCCGTCCTGATCGCCGGCAACCGAATGCAACGCCCCCGAGCGCAATGCGACTCGATCCACAATGCGGCCGTTTGAGACTTTGACCACCACGCCTTCCCGCGTTCCGAACCACAATGTACCATCAGCATCCTCGAAGAGACTCAAGAAGACAGGATCATCAGTGCCGAATTGCATCCGGCTTGGGGAAGCGCCGGCGGGTGCGGATGAATACAGCAAGCCGTTCGCGACGAAGAGGATTGAACCGTCTTTGGTCTGATGAATGAGCCCTATCCAGCCCGTATCCTTTTCGACGGGGAAGATGGAAGCAGAGTCATTTTCGATCCGATACAGGCCGGTGCTTGAGGAACACCAGATAACGCCGGTGCGGTCCTCCATAATTTGCGCGACCGTATTGCTGTTCTGGGTTTCGCCGACACGAATGGTGCTCATTTTGCCGTCGCGCAGTTTGCTCACTCCGCTGCCATGCGTACCTGCGTAAATTGTGCCGGGTGAGACGCGGCTTTCTATGATGGACCAGACCAGTGTGGCGGGCAAACCATCTGCAGGCCCGATTGATTTGAACGAAACTCCGTCATACACCGCCATTCCGCCGTCTCCGCCAACCCACAGGTAACCTTTCGAGTCCTGATAGATGCAGGTGACCCAATTGGAAGGGAGTCCGTGGCTGATGTTGTAGTGATCAAAGAGGTAGGATTGTGCAAACGCAGAAACGTTAAACGCAACATGAAGTGCAAGAAGGAATCCGGCCAAGCGAGCAATTGGCATGGTCAGTTTGCGTTGGGGATGTGAAAAAGAACAAATCTTGGTGAGAAAATAACCATCCTGTGGGTGTTACGCAACTGGTGGAGAGGGTAAACCACGAAGTACACGAAGGTGATAGGGGGTGATGGGAACGAGGGGCCGGGTGTTCAGGCCGTTTCAGCGTGTAAACACCCAAACATGATTGCCGGCGTTGAATGTTGGCCGCTTTTGTAAATTAGCGCGTTTACCTATATTGGTTGTAAGACTGGGATGCGATGAAAACACCAAGGGAACCAAATGGAACGTTCAGGTAAAACAGCATTTGATGAGTTGTTGCACGCGTTGCCCGGCGGCAACTTGATTCGGAAAGGTTTGGAGGACTTGGGGAACGGAGAGCAGAGTGTGCCCGCACTTCTGGTTCAAATTGGAGGGCCGCGCTTACGAAGCATCGGACTTAACGTTCCAGGAGGCCGCGAGAACCCCGAGCATGCTCTGTACGAACTTCTCTCAACGGAGAATCCCGACTCCGCCCACTCACGATACAATGCCCTCATCCGAACACTTGTCAGTTTTGAGCGAGCTGCGGAATGCGCCGTAAAGTAGATCGAGAACGGCTCGAGCGATTCTTGCGTGCTTTTGCTGCAGCGCCAGATCAGCCCCTGAGGGTCTATCTAACTGGAGGGGCTACCGCAGTGGATGTGGGTTGGAGGGATGCGACGATCGATATTGATCTTCAAATGATCCCGGAAAATGACCGGGCGTTGCGTGCAATTCCCCAACTGAAAGAGGAAATGGGCATCAATATCGAGCTTGCGTCACCATCAGACTTTGTTCCCGAGGTTCCCGGATGGGAGGCACGAAGCAGATTCATCCGGCATGAAGGTCAGGTTTCTTTCTTTCACTATGATTTCTATGCCCAGGCACTCGCCAAAATTGAGCGCTTCCATGATCGTGACGTCCTGGATGTCAAGGAAATGCTCACGCGCAAACTTGTCGAAACGGTTCGTCTGAGACAGCTTTTTGAAGAAATATTTCCGCTTCTCTACAGATTTCCTTCCATTGATCCGAAGTCGTTCCGGAAGAATCTCGATTCTATCCTTTCGGAGGCGTGATACATTTCCGTTCCTTGTTACACCGCTGAGGTGCAGAGGGCGCGGATGGTTTTTAGCGTTTCTGAATCTCAGCGCCCTCGGCGTCTCCGCGGTGAATTTTCCGAGTGATTCTTCGTGTGCTTAATGGATCACAAAGCCAAAACCTACAGCCATTTCATCTCAACATACCACTCAACCGTCCGCCGAATTCCCTCTTCCAGCGAAATCTCCTGCTCGAACCCGAAATCTCGCTTTGCCTTCGAGGCATCGCACGTCCAGTAATCCTGCACCATATCCCGCGCCTTCTCGAAGTTAATGAGGGCGGGCTTTGAGCTGAAGAGAGAGAAAAACTCTGCAAATGCAGCAATAACATACACAACAAACTCCGGCAACCTGATCCGCAACGCGCCTTTGTTCATAACCTTGCGCGTGGCTTCGCCGATTTCTTCCCAGCCGTGTTGACGCGTAGAAGTGATGAAGTAGGTTTGCCCGACAGACTTTTCGCTCTCTCCCGCCATCACAATCCCTCTCACCAAATCAACCACGTGAATCATACTCACGAGCTTCTCCGAAAACCCGACCATCGGTTGCAGGCCTTTCCTGTATGTGTTGAAGAATTCAAACACATCCTTATCCCGCTCGCCGTACACAACAGGTGGCCTGACAATGGTAACCGGCAGCTTGCCCATCACTCTGTGGCATTCTTCCTCGGCCTGCCATTTGCTTTTGCCGTAAGTAGTTAGCGGGTTGGCAGGACGATCCTCAGCAATTGGTGTTCGGGATTCGCTCGGCCCGACGGCGGCCTGACTGCTGATGTGAACGAAGCGCTTCAGTTTCGGGTTGTGTTGCAAAGTCGCTTGCAGGATGTTCTTCGTTCCGGTTGCGTTGCCGCGGTAATATTCTTCTTTTGTTTTGGCTTTTGTAACGCCTGCAGAATGGTAAATGTAATCTACGCCGCTGACTGCTTCGCGCAAGGCATTCTCATCAAACAAATCTCCATACACAAATTCGATTGGCTTATCCTTCAGCCACTTTGTATCGCTGGATTTACGGATGAGACATCGGACTTCATGCTTTTTTTGGAGAAGCAAATCAACAAGGTGGCTGCCGACAAATCCGGTGCCGCCGGTGACAAGTACTTTCACGGGATTTTTTTGCTGAAATGAGTGGAAGAATGAACGGTACCACAGTGGGATTGAAACGAGGTTCAGAACACCAATCTTCGCGAAGTCTCTGAGTTCTCTGTGGCTTTTGTCAGGTTACCGACAACTTGGCTCATCTTGTGTCTGATTGACTTTGAAAAGCCGTTCAAGTATATTGAAAACGAATCTGAGAGTCAATCCTGCATGAAGGCGGTGGAAGAGGAGCTTGCGATGCGAGAGAACACCGGCAGTTTGACATATCCCACCAATCAAGGATTAAGAGAAAGCACACATTTGAGTACTGCCGAGAAGAAACCTGTTGACTTGTTCGAGAAATGCTGGACATTTACGCGCGCCGATGAAATCAAAGCCGCCGGGTACTATCCCTATTTCCGTCCGATAGAAGAAAACGAAGGGCCTGAGGTTCAGATCGAAGGCCGGCACATGATTATGGCAGGCTCCAACAATTATCTGGGGTTAACTGCCGACCCGCGTGTCAAGCAAGCAGCCATCAAAGCGATAGAGAAATACGGAACGGGCTGCTCCGGCTCGCGCTACCTCACAGGAACGCTCGACCTGCACATCAAGTTGGAGGAACGGCTTGCCGATTTCTTCCATAAAGAGTCGTGCCTTCTCTACAGTACAGGATACCAGACAGCGCAGGGGATTATTCCGACGCTCGTGCAGAAGGGCGAGTATGTGATTTCCGACCGCGACAATCATGCATGTATTGTTGCAGGAAACCTGATGGCAAAGGGGGCGTTTGCGGAGTTCATTCGCTTCAAGCATAATGATATGAAGGACTTGGAGCGAGTGCTGTCGAAGATTCCGCTTGAAGCACCCAAGTTGATTGCAACGGATGGCGTGTTTAGCACGACCGGTACGATAGCAGATTTGCCGAACCTTGTTGTGCTTGCAAAGAAGTTCAATGCGCGAGTCATGGTGGATGACGCTCACGCAACGGGAGTTATAGGCAAAGGCGGCAGGGGAACAGCAAGTCATTTCGGTTTGGAAAAAGAAGTTGACATGACGATGGGGACGTTCAGCAAAACGTTTGCCTCGCTCGGCGGATTTGTTGTGGCGGATAAGCCCGTCATTAACTATTTGAAACACATCGGCCCGGCACTGATTTTCAGCGCAAGTCCGACTCCGGCCTCCGTTGCTGCGGCGCTAGCAGCGCTTGATATTCTCGAGAAGGAACCCGAGCGCATTAAGAAACTCATAGCCAACGCTGATAAAATGCGCAAAGGCTTCAAGGCAATGGGCTTCACGGTGATTGACAGTCCGACGGGAATTGTTCCCGTTGTCATCGGCGATGATCTCAACACATTTGTGTTCTGGCGGGCGTTGTTCGATGCGGGAGTATTCGTCAATGCATTCATCAGTCCCGGTGTGCCGAACGGCATGCAAATGCTCCGCACGAGCTATATGGCGACGCATGAAGATCGCCATCTCGACAGGATTCTTGAAACGTTCGGTACGATTGGCAAGAAGTTGGGCGTTATTCACTAACCACTGTTCATTGATATTCCTGAAGCGGCAGCGTGCCGGAACATGTCGGCACGCCTTCTGCCCGCAGATGTTTCATTCCGCTATTCCGTTATAGTTTTCAGCACAATCCGGAGATACAGCAATCGCATCCGTAACCATTTTTCCCGTCCGCTCGAAACAAGATGAAAAGCGGTTCATAAAGCTTCAGTGGAAGATGTATGAAGGGAATCAAAACTGGGTTCCTCCGTTGCTGATGGATAGAAGAAAGCTGATCGACCGCAAGAACAATCCTTTCTACAAACATGCTGAAATGGAGATGTTCCTTGCGGAGCGCGATGGCGAATTGGTGGGACGCATCGCAGCCATCATCAACGACAATCACAACAAAGAACACAACGAGAACATCGGTTTCTTCGGGTTCTTTGAATGTATCGACGATCAGATAGCTGCCAACGCCTTGTTCGATGTTGCAAAGCAATGGCTGAAGGCGAAGGGCGTCACCGCGATGCGCGGCCCTGCGAGTCCTTCCGTGAACGATGAGTATGGGATGCTGATTGAGGGATTCGAACATCCACCGGCAATTCTGATGAGCTACAACCCGCCGTACTATCAGAAGTTGGTTGAAAACTACGGCTTTGTGAAGGCGAAGGATTTGTATTCATTCTATCTTGATAGCCGGAAAGTTTTCACGGAGAAGCTCACGCGGGTAACGGAAATCGTGAAGAAAAAAACCGGCGTTACCGTCCGGCCGTTGAATATGAAACGCTTCGACGAGGAAGTGAAACTCATCCGTGAATTATACAACAAAGGATGGGCAAGGAATTGGGGCGAAGTACCGATGACGGAAGATGAATTCAACTATGTTGCCAAGGATTTGAAGGCGATTGTTGATCCGGAGCTGGTGATTATTGCCGAGGTGAAGGGCAATCCGGTCGGGTTCGGCCTTACTCTTCCGGACTATAACATGGTTTTGAAGGAGAACAAGAGAGGATGGTTGATTCCGGCGATTATCCGGATGTTGCTCTTTAAGAAGAAGATCGATTTCAGTCGGGTGATGATTCTGGGAGTTTTGCCGGAATACCTGAATTCCGGTATCGGTGGCGTATTGTTCTATGAAACGGGAGCCAGATCCGTGAAGCAAGGCTACCCGCACGGCGAAGCAAGCTGGGTCTTAGAAGATAATGTAATGATGGTCCGTGGCGCCGAATTGATGAACGGAGAAAAATGGAAGACGTACCGCGTGTACGACTATGTGTTGTAACATGCCGGTGACGGCAGTCCACGCGACGGCCCTTAAAGCAGTGTATATTTGTTCCACTTATGATCCTAACCTTTCAAACAAGAAAACGAATGAGGTAAGTCATGCCTGTTAAAGAAGTAGAAAAAATATGGATGAATGGAACCCTCGTGAACTGGCACGATGCAAAGATCCACATCCTTTCCCACGTCATTCACTACGGCTCGAGTTGGTTTGAAGGAATCCGCTGCTATCAAACCGCCAAAGGCCCTGCAATCTTTCGCCTCGACAAGCATATCCGTCGCCTTCTCGATTCTACCAAAATCTACAAAACTGAATGTCCTTATAATGAAGCCGAACTCGAAGAGGCGATTCTGCAGACTATCCGTGCAAATAAGATGAAGGAATGCTACATTCGCCCGGTGGTGTACCGCGGGTACGGCGATGTTGGCGTGAATCCGCTTCCGTGCCCCGTTGATGTGACGATTGCCGTGTGGGAGTGGGGCAGCTACCTCGGACCTCAGGCCCTATCCGACGGAATCGATGTGTGCGTATCAACGTGGACAAGGCCGGCACCGAACACGTTGCCAACAATGGCAAAAGCCGGCGGTAATTATGCCCTTTCGCAGATAATGAAGGTCGAGGCAATTCAGGCGGGATTTAAAGAGGCGATTGCTCTTGATGTGCACGGCTATGTGAGTGAAGGAAGCGGAGAGAACATATTTCTCGTGAAAGACAATGTTATTTTTACTCCGCCGATTTGTTCATCATTGCTTCCCGGTATTACCCGTTCCTCGATTATCCAGCTTGCGGGAGACGCGGGATACGTGGTGAAAGAAACAAACGTTCCAAGAGAGATGTTATATATTGCGGATGAGTTATTCTTCACAGGAACGGCCGCCGAGGTGACTCCGATTCGTTCGGTTGACAAACTGAAGGTTGCCGACGGCAAGCCGGGCCGGATTACGATGCAATTGCAGAAAAAATTCTTTGATGTTGTGAAGAATGCCAACGATCCGTACAATTGGTTAAAGTACGTCTACAACGATTGAAGTGCTAGAAACGAATACAGAACTGTCAGCTGCACATCGATGGTTGATGTCCAGCCGCAGTTCGAGATTCTCCAAGACCGGAGGTGAATCATGAAGAAGTCCCCCAGCAAGAAGAACGCGACACCTTCAAGAACCACAAAACGAAAGACGTCGGCGAAAAAGCCTGCACGAAAGCAAGGTCCCGCCGTACCCGAGACTCTCTCCAAATTCATCAACGAAATACTCGTTCCTGTGGATTTTTCCGGCTATTCGAAGAACGCGCTTCGATACGCAGTTCCGCTTGCCCGGCAGTACGGCGCAAGTTTGCATCTGATCTACGTCATCGAACCCACAATCTATCCTGCAGATCTCGGGTTCGGCCAGGTGGTGATGCCGGGAGTGGAGGAAGAAATCCGGACGAAAAGCGAGCACGAACTCCAGTCGCTCATCAAGGAAGAAATCGGCAACAAGGTGAAGGCGGATGCGAATGTTCGGTTGGGAAAACCTCATCAGGAAATTCTGAAAGAAGCGGAAGAGAAAAATATCGATCTCATTATCATTGCCACGCACGGACATACCGGCGTTGAACAGATTCTGTTCGGCAGTACGGCAATGCGTGTTGTGCGTCTTGCAAAATGTCCGGTGTTGACTGTTCGTCCGCTGCCGGAGTAGAGTTCGAAATACGGAAGAGTTGTCTTGAAGGCACTTGCACTCAATGCAAGTGCCTTTTGTTTTTGTGGGCTGCGACATGCCTGCACAAGACAAATAGCGTGTTCTCTGAGCCGATTTCGATGCCTGAAAACAATTATTCAAACAACGAAACTATCAGGCGTTGTATCGTTGTTGTTACTTCTGAGGAAAGGAGGTAGCTATGCCTGTACGCTCGATACTCTGCCCGGTGGACCTGAACGAAGGGTCACACATTGCGCTCGCTACTGCCAGCGTGCTGGCGAAATCGATGGATGCTGTGCTGCATGTTGTGTACGTCCTGCCCTGCTCAGGAGATAGCGGAAACGATCTGCGGCATGAAGATGCTCTGCAGAATGCCGTCGATCAACATGTTTCCGCCGAAGTGAGAACCCGGTTGATGTTTCTCTACGGCGACCCCGTCGACGAAATCGTCAATACAGCACACACTATTTCGGCGGATTTGATTGTCATGGCAACCGATTCCGACGGTGGATGGGAATTCCACCACAACGGCGTGATTGCCGAAGAGGTTGCCCAGCTTGTGGAATGTCCGGTGTATGCACTGCGGATCAGTGACATCACCAATAACACATCAATACCGTTTGACTATTTTGTCCGGCAGTACATCTGCCTCAATTGAACAATACACAAAGGAGGGATGAAATGATGACGACGTACGAACGTTCGATAACCTTGAGAAAAGGAATTGTTGTTGGATTTGCCGTCGGTAGTGCAGTCGCGGCAATACTCGCCCTTCTGTTTGCCCCCAAGAGCGGAAAAGAACTTCGCGGGGATATTCGTGATAAAAGCAAGAAGCTTGTTTCAGATGTTGAAGTAATGGCAGACAAAGCAAAATCAAATCTCCGTGAGGTAACAAGAAAACTGGAGGAGAAAGAAACGAAACTCGTCGGCGCTGTCAGGGCGGGCGTTGAGGCATACAAAGAAAAGCGCAACGACGATGCTGCGACACTTGTTGATAACCGGAATGATAGCGCCGCAGGGCAGGGCTAACCGTTTCTTTTCACATCAGTAACGTGAGAGAACCATGAATACCAGAATCGACCATCGAGTTGCCGACGCGAAGAGGGGAGTATTCCATCCTCAACACGTGTCACCGGGAAGGAGAACCGAGTTGACTTTCCAAGCGAAGCGCATTTCCCGAGGTATGATGGTGGTCGGCAAGGTCACTCCGCGCGGTCGACACCGCATTCAACAGTATGCGGGACGCGGTCATTGAGGGGGGGCTGGGTTCAGCTGATCGAACAACCCCGACAATTTCGGGTGGCTGGTTCACATCTTGCACCGTACCCGAAATGTGTGCGTAGCGGAGCATCAAAACCGCAAATCTGCTATATTGTTTAGCAAACACGAGTTACGCCCCCTGACCGGCTTCCAAAGACTCTCATCCGGAAAGGGGTGTTGTTCCGGGAATTACCGGATCGTGCTCATCACCATTGGAGTTCTCTATGTCCGAACAAATCAGCGCGACGCTTGAGACTTTCAGGATGTTTTGGCGGCAGTTGGCAGACCAACTTCCTCAGTTTATTGTTGCATTCGTTCTGTTGGTGTTAGGATGGATCGTGGCGAAGGTGCTCAGAAAGGCAATAATAAGAATTCTGAAAATGGTTCGTCTCGATGTCGCTGCCGAGAAAGCAGGCTTTGAAGACATGCTGTTGCGCGGGGGCGTGCAGTACACTACGGTCACGATCATCGCCAATCTTGTCTATTGGTTCATGATGTTTGCCGTGACGCTTGCCGTTCTGAATACGCTGGGTTTGCACGCGGCGGATGAGCTGTTCAACAAGATTATTTTCTACATTCCGAATGTCGTCGTTGCCGTTCTCGTGCTGATTTTTGGAACGCTGTTCGCGCGGTTCGTGAGAGGTGTTACGGTTACGTATCTTAGCAACATTGGCATTTCGGGAGCCGAGTTTGTCAGTCATGTTGCGCAGTGGGCGTTGCTCCTATTTGTCGTTTCCGTTGCGCTTGAACAACTGTCGATCGGCGGGCAGATTCTCGTTTCCGCATTTCAAATAGCATTCGGGGCGTTGTGTCTTGCCTTGGCTCTTGCGTTCGGTTTGGGTGGGAGGGAGTGGGCGTCCAATATTCTTGAGAAGATCTGGAGGAATAACAGGAAAGCATGATCATCGATTGCCACACACACATCAACAACTATCACAACGAAGAAGTAGAATCGCTGCAGAAATGCCTTGAGGCCCTGCAGCTTGAAATGCGCCGCAATCGCGTTGATGTGTCCCTCATTCTCACATCATACAAAGTAACGGCTGGCCGCCCGTCAACACACGATGCTGTACGCGCCACACGCAACCTGAACAATGTGTTCGTTGTAGCGGGTATCAGCTATCTTCACCATACGATGGATGATTTGAACAGCATCAGACCATACCTTGAAGACGGCTCGGTACGCGGCCTGAAATTATATCCCGGCTATGAGCCTTTCTATCCCGCAGATCCGAAACTCGATCCTGTGTATGCGCTTGCGGCGGAAATGAAAGTACCGGTTATGATCCATACCGGCGACACGTTCACGCCAAAGGGGAAGCTGAAGTACGCCCATCCGCTGAACGTTGATGATGTGGCTGTTGATCATCCTGACGTGAATTTTGTGATTTGCCATTTGGGAAGTCCGTGGTTCAGGGATTGCATGGAAGTTGTGTACAAGAACAGTAACGTTTACACGGACATTTCCGGACTGGTTCTCGGCAACTTCACGGACAGGTTCGAGAGTTACATGCACAAGCAATTGCAGGAGATGTTGACGTACGGCGTCGAGCCGGACAAAGTATTATTCGGCAGCGATTGGCCCATTTCGTCAATGAATTCTTATCTTGAGTTCATGGAAGAACTCAGAATTCCGCCGAAGGAACGGCAGAAAATTATGTATGAAAATGCAGCACGCCTGTTCAGGATTCCCGTTCAACAACAAGGGTTCAATATTGGTTCTCTCCTCACTAAACTAACATAGGGAGCCGGATCGGCGACATTGAGACGGAAGACGATCGCCGGCGAATCCGACACACATATCACCATCAACGACGGAGGCAACATGATGAACATTGACCTGACCGCGTTCGAGAAAAACATCACCGTCCGGCAAATAGCGATTGATGACTTCGATCAGATCGTCGAACTGCAGTTGAAGTGTTTCCCCGGTATGAAACCGTGGACAAGGGAGCAGATCGAGAGTCAACTCGAGGTTTTTGCCGAAGGTCAGATTTGCATCGAGTACCAAGGGAAAATCGTTGCATCCTCCAGCAGTTTGATATTGGATTTTGCGATGTACAGCGACTGGCACAGTTGGAAAGAAATTGCCGACGCAGGATTCATCCGCAATCACATTCCCGAAGGCAACACGCTATACGGGATTGAGATCATGGTTGACCCGGCATTCAGGGGAATGAAACTTGCCCGCCGTCTTTATGAAGCACGCAAGAAACTTGCCCGCGAAAAGAACCTGATGCGTATTGTTCTCGGAGGGCGCATTCCGGGATACGTCAAATACAAAGACCAGATGACGGCGCGTGAGTATGTCGAGAAGGTCATCAACAAGTCGTTGATTGATCCTGTTCTCACAACGCAGCTTTCGAACGGGTTTGTTCTGAAGCGCCTCCTGAAGTCGTATATGGATTCGGACAAGGAGTCGCTGGGCTATGCCACATTTCTTGAATGGTCGAACCTCGACTATCAGCCCGATGTTCACCGGGCGTTCATTCCGACGAAGGCTGTCCGCATTTGCGCAGTGCAGTATCAGATGCGGGAGATCAAGAGCTTTGCAGAGTTTGCCCGTCAATGCGAGTATTTTGTTGACGTTTCATCCGACTACAAGGCGGATTTCATTCTCTTTCCGGAAAATCTCACAACGCAACTTCTGACATTCATGCCGCCTGAGCGTCCGGGACTTGCGGTAAGGAAACTGTCGGAATTCACGCCGCAGTACTTGGAGTTGTTCTCCGGACTCGCCCTGAAATACGATGTGAATATCATTGGCGGAACTCACTTTACGCTCGAAGGCGACGACTTGTACAACGCCTCGTATTTGTTCAAGCGTAATGGCGGCATCGGCAAACAGTATAAACTCCATATCACACCCGACGAGAAGCGCTGGTGGGGAGTGAAAGGGGGCGACAGGATCGAGGTATTTGAAACCGATAAAGGAAAGATTTCTATTCAGATATGTCACGATATTGAGTTTCCGGAAGTGTCGCGCATTGCCGCGAGCCAAGGGGCACAGATCATCTTCGTGCCATTCTGCACAGATGAACGATACTCGTATCTCCGTGTACGTTATTGTGCGCAAGCCCGCTGCATTGAGAATCACGTGTACGTAGCAATGGCAGGCACGGTTGGCAATCTTCCCTCAGTCGAAAACATGGATGTTCAATATGCGCAATCGGGCATCTTCACGCCTTCGGATATTCCGTTTACACGAGACGCGGTGTCATCCGAATCAACGCCGAACATCGAAACAGTAATTGTTGACGATGTTGATCTGGAACTGCTGAAACGCCAGCGTCAGTCGGGAAGTCTGTTGAACTGGAACGACAGACGTACTGATTTGTACGACGTGAAGCAGACAAAATAGTGGCCGAGACGCTTCCCGGACCGAACTTTTTCTCCACTCCTGCAGGAAGAAAATTTCTCTTTGCAGCGCTGTATTTCAGCGAAGGGGCGCCCATCGGTTTTATCTGGTGGGCTCTGCCGACCCGGCTTCGTGCAGCCGACATTCCGGTTGAAGAAATCACGGCACTCACATCGGTTCTCGTCCTTCCCTGGGTCTTCAAGTTTGCCTGGGCGCCGCTTGTGGATGTTTTGCGAACGCATCGATGGAATTTTCCCGAGTGGATTGTTGCGTCGCAAATACTCATGGGACTTTGTATTCTCCCCTTGGCGTTTCTCGACTTTCACGAGTACTACAGCCTGATTGTTCCGCTTCTCATTCTACACGCAATCACAGCAGCTACGCAGGATGCATCCATTGATGCTCTTTCGATTGCAACTGTTCCCTCCCAAGAACGCGGCTCGCTCAACGGCTGGATGCAAACGGGGATGCTGGGAGGACGGGCATTGTTTGGCGGCGGTGCGCTACTCTCGGCCGAATGGATTGGTGAAGGCGGAGTAATCATTCTGCTTGTTGCGGCAATCTGGTTTTCGATGGGATTGGTGTTTGCTGCAAGGCCGCATCTGCAGATTCCGGTAACGTTCGAGAAACTTGCAGAACGCCGCGCTTCCTTCCTGGGAAATTTGCACGAAGTGGCAGCTTACAAATCAACATGGTTGGGATTGTTGTTTGCGAGTGTCGGAGGCGCGGGCTTTGAAGCTGTTGGAGCCGTTGCCGGACCTTTTTTGATCGATAGGGGATTCTCGAAAGCTGAGGTCGGATGGTTTTTCGGAATTCCGGTTGTGGCGGGAATGGTGGGTGGCGCTTTGCTCGGAGGCTACTTGTCGGATAGGTTCGGCAGGGCTCGTGCCGTTGTGATTTTTCTTGCAAGCATCGCGGCGTGCATCTTCACTCTTGCATCGTTTGATGCTGCAACGAATGGAAGTGGCGGATGGGAGTATATCGTTCTCCTCTCACTGCTCTACATTTGCATCGGGATGTTCACGGCGGCATCGTATGCGCTGTTCATGGATATCACTGATGTCCGGCTTGGCGCAACACAATTCAGCACGTACATGGGGGCAACGAACGGATGTGAATCGTGGGCAACAATGGCGGTCGGCAGAATGATTCCGGCGTTCGGCTACCCGGTTGCATTTGCGGTAATGGCGGCGATATCGCTTCTGACAATCCCCGTGGTGCGAAGGCTTCGCAGATAGGAATCGTCACTTATCCCTCTCAACAACAAAATCAGCAAATGAGAGAAGAGCCTCTTTGCTGGCGGTATCGGGGAATGAGGCAATTTGTTCTTTCGCCTTGACGGAAAAACTGCGGGCTTTCTCTTCCGCGTACTCGATTCCGCCGTTTCGTTCGACAAACTCAAGAACACGTTTGGCGCTGGCTTTCTTTCCGCCGTTCTTGATCATGCTGAGAATTTCCTTTCCCTCCTTCTTCGGCCCCTTCGTCAAAGCGTGAATGAGCGGAAGAGTCAGCTTCTTCTCGCTCAAATCGAGTCCGGTTGGTTTGCCGGTAATGCTCTTGCGCCCAACGTAGTCGAGCAGGTCGTCACGAATCTGGAACGCAAGCCCGACATTCTCGCCGTAATCCCTCAGCAGCGTCCGGATATGCGGATCGGCAGTTGCGCTTGCAGCCCCGATCTCGGTGCATGTTGAGAGAAGCGATGCGGTTTTGTCGCCGATAATTCTCAGATATGTCGCCTCGTCCATGTCCAGCTTGCGGCTTTTCTGGATTTGATGGATTTCCCCTTCACTCATCCGCTTCACTGCCGTGGATGTAATTTTCAGAAATTCAACATCATCATTGTCGAGCGAAAGCAGCAATCCCTTCGAGAGCAGATAATCTCCCATCAACACCGCAATCTTGTTCTTCCATACGGCATTGATGGAGGCGAGGCCACGACGTGTGTCGGCATCATCAACAACATCATCGTGAACCAGCGTCGCAGTGTGAAGAATTTCGACAAGCGTTGCGCCGCGATAGGTTTTGGTGTTGACCCCGCCGCAAAGTTCAGCACTCAGCAGAACAAGAATGGGTCGGACACGCTTTCCTTTTTGTTTGATGATATAGTTCGTAATGAAGTCCACCAACACGACTTTCGATCGGATGGATTTTGCGAACACATCTTCAAACAGCTCAAGATGATGCTGTATCGGGGAAGATATCTGTTTAAGATCCAAGAAGGGGATGTACTTTCAGTATGATGTGAATGGTTGACTGTTCTGCGTTATTCTTCCGCTGCCGCACGCTTTCGCTTGCCGCGCCACGCAAGTGCAGAGATGCCGATGCTGAGTTCGTATAACACGATAAGCGGAACAGCGAGCAGAATCTGGCTTACAGGATCGGTACCAGGCGTCAACACTGCGGCAAGCACGAACACGGCAACGATGGCGTGCCTCCGGTAATGCCGCATAAACGCCGGCGTAAGAATGCCGAGCTGCGAAAGAAACCACGACACCATCGGAAGCTCGAACACAACTCCCGCCGCCAGCATGATGCTGATGACGAAATTCATGTATTCGTTGATGGCGATGTTGTTTTCGATGTCGGGCGAGCCGAAGCCCGCAAAGAACGACATCGCCGACGGCATCATGATGAAATACGCGAACGCAATTCCCGCCAGAAAACAGAATGACGAAAAGAACACGATGGACTTGATGTACCGGCGTTCTTTCGGCATCAGGCCGGGGGCGATGAATGCCCAGATCTGATACAGAATATTCGGAATGCTGAGAATAATGCCGCCCGCGATGGCCACCTGCATGTACAGAAATAATTGTCCGAACGGCTTCAGGTTTTGCAAATGGATCGGCTGCTGGCCTTCGGCGAGATTTGCATTGAGGTTCTTCACCGGCTGCAGCAACACTTGATCCATGATGAAGTCAATGAAAACCCAGACAACGATCGTCGCAATCACGACTCCTGCCATCGCCCAGATCAAACGCCAGCGTAATTCCTCGAGATGATCGAGGAATGTCATTTCCTTTTCTTCTCCTGCTTCGTTCTCGTGCGCAGGAGTGTCGACCGTTGCTTCGTTCACATCTACTCAGAAGAGTTCATATTCGTATTGAACACCCAGGGAGAATACAGCGAGAGACTTCCTCTGCTCCGCGAAGAACGGAATGGTGTTGACCGGAATCGACGTGTACGCCGCGTCAAGTACAAGCGGCATGCCGAAACCAAGCTTCTTCATGGGAGCGTGGAGTGCAAAGCCGTACCTCGCAGCAGTTGATCCCTCATTCCCATAAATGGATGTGAACGGGGCTATGTATCCGCCTAAACGAGCCGAGGCAATCTCGAACAATGTCAACGACATGCCGAAGCCCCAATAATCCTTTCGGGCATTGCGGCTGTTGGTGGCGTTTCTGTATTCCGCCGTAGCACGCACGCCGATGGGATCAAGCGCCTCGAATGAGTCGCCGTGCATCGTGTAGCAATACGAGAATCCCAGCCGCACGTAGTGTGGCATTGTGGTAGTATAACGCGTTGTTGTCTGTGTTCCGAGGATGGTTGTTTTCTGCTCTTGTTTCAGCGCTGACCCGACATTTTGAACGCTCAAGCCAAGATTTAACTGATGGAAAAAGCTGCTACTCTCATCGTTGAGAGGAATGATGTAGAGAATGCCGAAGTCGAACAAAACCGGCAACTGTGTCGTCTTTGGAAATCCAACAACCGAGCTGGCGCTGGGCCCCTGGACTTTCACAATCGAGTTGAATGTCTTGACAGAAAGGCCGAAACTTAGCCGTTCGTCATACTGTCGCGCCAATCCGATGCCGATTGTATGATCGTAAAGGGAGATTGTGGTTCCGTCACCTTCTGGGTTCTGGTTTGTGGTGTAAAGCAGATCTCCCGCTGAAAATCTGTTGTACAACAAGCCGATGTTTACGAAGCTGGTTGGAATGGTTGCCGTGAACGAATAGTACTTCATATCCATCCCGCTCAACCAATCCATCGCCCGGCGGGAATATGTGAAGGACAAATGGGATAGTCCGGCAAGCCCCGCCGGATTGTAGAACATGGCGGAGTTGTTTTTGGACATCGAGACAAATGATTGCCCCATGGCAATGCCGTGCGGGTCAGTGGGGACGTCAATGGAATGCGTGCCCCCCTCCAAGAAGACTCTGCTTTCAATCTGTTGGGCAAAACCTCTGCTCAGCAGTGTCATGAGAAGCAGCGTCGGCAGAAACACAAATGTGCTGTTCATGATTCCTCCGTGAGAGATGAGTCATTTCGTGAGTTCAGCGTACAACGGAAACTTCACACAGAGTTCTTCAACCCTCTTCGCAACAGATTTGTACACATCCGGCTTGCCGATGTTTTCGATTACTTCGTTGATCAGGTCGCCGATGTATTCCATCTCCCCTTCTTTCATTCCGCGTGTCGTCAGTGCCGGCGTGCCGATGCGGATGCCGCTGGTGATAAGCGGACTCTTGTCGTCGAACGGAACGGCGTTCTTGTTGACTGTAATGCCCGCCTCGTCGAGAGCCTCCTGCGCATCTTTGCCCGTTACTCCCTTGCTGCGCAAATCAACAAGCATTAGATGATTATCCGTACCGTTTGATATAATGTAGAAGCCCGATTTCACAAGCTTTGCTGCAAGCGTCTGCGCATTCTTGATAATCTGTTGAGCATAGACTTTGAAGTCAGGTTGCAGCGCTTCCTTGAAGGCAACCGCTTTTCCCGCAATCACATGCATCAGCGGCCCGCCTTGAATGCCGGGGATAACCATGGAATCCAGCAACTCACTCATCCTCTTTGTGCGTCCCGATTTCGGCGCAACAAGTCCAAACGGGTTGTCAAAATCCTTTCCCAACAAAATCAAACCGCCTCGCGGCCCGCGCAGAGTTTTGTGTGTGGTTGATGTAACGACGTGACAATGCGGAACAGGATCGTTGAGCAAATCAGCGGCAATTAATCCGGAGGGGTGGGCGATATCCGCAAACAGGAATGCGCCGACCTTGTCCGCAATCTCTCTGAAGATCTTGTAGTCGATGTTGCGTGAGTAGGCGCTTGCACCGACAGTAATCATCTTCGGTTTCTCCCGCTTCGCAACATCCTCCACCTCGTTGTAGTCGATGTAGCCGGTGTCTTTGTTGACTCCGTAGGCAACAAAGTTGTACATCTGCCCGGAGAAATTCACGGGCGAGCCGTGTGTCAAATGTCCGCCGTGAGAGAGGTTCATCCCCATCAGCTTGTCGCCCGGCTTGACGAACGTGAAATACACCGCCATATTTGCCTGCGACCCCGAATGCGGCTGCACGTTGGCATACTCGGCGCCGAATAGTTGCTTCACGCGGTTGCGGGCCAGATCTTCCACAACATCAACAAACTCGCATCCACCGTAGTAGCGTTTGCCGGGATAGCCTTCGGCGTACTTGTTGGTGAGCGGCGTGCCGACCGCCTCCAACACGGCTCGGCTGACGAAGTTCTCTGATGCGATAAGTTCGAGCTTGGTGTTCTGGCGGTTGATTTCGTTGGTAACTGCGGAGAAGACTTCGGGGTCTTGCTTCTGTAGGTTGTTCATGATGTCCTCGGCATGTAAGATGGTGACGCTGCGACATCTGTGCGAAGATCGCAGCCGGAAACACTATTCTTCCTCGTAGCGGACAAACCACGGTTCGACGATCGTCAGAGAGAATGATACGCGAATGATGTTATCCTTCACGAGATTTGTCGGGATGAGGTTGGGTTGCACAACTGTTGACTTTGAGCCGCGTTGCGCATACTCGATACCGACGTTCATGCGGGTTTCGCCTGCAACAGGCATCGTGAACCCGCCCGTGAAAGCCCACTCGTTGATCGGTTCGCCGTAGATTTGATAATACGTTTGATTGTAGGAAAACCCGAGGCGATACGTGAGTTTGTCAAACCATCCGCTTGCATCTTTTATCGGCAGTTTCTCTGCCCCGATGCCAAAGCGGTTGTTGTTGCGGATATTGAGAAGCGGCTTTCCGTCGTAACGGGCATTTTTCCACGCTTGCGTGAAGTAATCGGCTGCGACAATCCATCGGTCGGAGAACTGGTACGCAATCCCTACGCCGACTGAAACCGGAATGTTAAGTCTCTTCTCGGAAGTTGCGAACGTGTCTGCCTCGCTGGTGAAGATAATTCTGTCACTGATATCCAGCTTCAGGTTTGATTCCGTTGTTACGGCAAATCCGACCGAAAGAGGGCGGAGCCCCTCGCTAAGTCCGCCAAAACCATTGTACATTCCGCCGATCGTAAAACTCACGCCGCGTTTTTCCTCTTCGGAGTTAAGTGTGCCGCCTGATGTTCCCGATGTGAGCGGGATGAATGTCCGTTCAACACCTGTTTCCCCGAAGAAGTAGTTTACTCCCAATCCCAGCGAAATATCCTGATGCGGTGCGTACGATAACCCGACAATTGCTTTAGTCAGACTTCCGCTGCCGATTTCGTTGATCCGGTAATCAATGTCCGCCTGCGAATTCCGGAATGATGTATTGTACCCGACATAGCTGAATGGTGAGAAGCCGCCGACCAGAACGATTCCGTTTGCAGGAGAAATCGGAAATGCCAGCATCGCTCCGCTGAACAATCCCTTGGCTTGATACAACGACCTGTTCGTTTCTGCCGTGTTAATCCCTTCGTACAGCCCTCCTGCTTCAATGCGGACTCTGCTGATTCGAGTCCACGATGCGGGCGACATTGTGTTGATATGATTGCCGGAGGGCAATCCGAATGAAGTATAGCCCATGCCTGTACTGCGAACTCCGGGATTATACCGGACGTCGCCGATGCCGAACATCGTGTATGCCGATCCGCCGTTTCCCGCATGCATGGTTGTCGCAGCAATCAGGATGGCACAAACGGATGCAAATAGCTTTCTCACATTACCTCCTAATTCTGAAACACTGAATACTTGATCAGGATACGCGGGCGCAAAGCCGGATCGGTCGCGTTGCTGCTGTAGAATCCGAACAGGTCGAGCGTTCCGAATTCATTTGCTGAAGATTGTCGAAGGAGCAACCCGTGGTTGATTCCCCCTTCCCAAATTTGTGCCTGTCGCCGCACGTCGAACGTGAACGTGTTGGCCGTTCCCGATTTGAGCGCGCCGGGTGAGGAGAATGCTTCGAAATTGGTGGAATCATTGGTGAAGAGGGCGTGAACAACCGGCGCCGGATCGGCAGTGAACTTACTGACGTTAGTTATCATAGGATTGCGCTGCAACTGCAATTCCGCCGAGTTGATGATTGCGCCCCTTGGAATGTGCGACACATCGAAACGCAATCTGCTGCGATAGGCAATCCCGGCTTGCGTAACAAGATGTTGAGGGTCGAGAGGAAAAGGAAATACATCCGCCACATACGTATCTTGGCCAATCTGGCTTTCGAACCGCAACCGGGTTGTATCGGAAACTGGAACATTTGCCCCGCGGGCAACCACATTCAGTTTGGGTTGAAAATCAGATGAATCAAATCCGAATGCATGAAATCCTCTGATGAGCGATGCGTTGGATGTCGGGACGAGAATGATGCCGTTGTTTGTTGTTGTGTTGGACCGGAACCAGCTTGCGACCATTGCCGTATCGATATCTACGGAAATGTACTGCGTATCGGCGCCGACTGTAGAAGAGTAGGTTCCCTTTACAACAGGATCATAGAAGTTTGTCGAGTCGGCTGTGGGCCATGTGAGTGTACCTTCGGCCCATGAGGTATTAATACTGTGAACATTGAAGCCGAGTAATCCTGCGGAATCGCCGCGCCAACTGACGAGCCGCAATGTTATTTTTGCGGAGAGAATATCAAGCGTGTCGATCGGCGAACCGAGCGTGAACCGTATTGCCGCGTACGCCTTGTAGTTGCCGGTTCTTCCGACAAAGTTCTGACGTAACGGAGAAGCAAGCCCGTCCGCAGGAATGCGCTGCAGAAACGACGTATCGCTTATTGCAAACAGAACCGTGTCGCGTATGATCACATCCCGCGTCAACAGTCCTGAACCCGGCGTGTCGGGATTTGTGATTGACTCGCTGCACGATGTGAGCGCGAATGCCGTTAAAAGGCAGCATACCACCAAACGGCCCCTCTGTTTCAACCCATCACTCATTATGACTTCTCACTCCTTTACGTTTGTCCAGTATAAACTCTGTCGCTTCAATGATTGACGCTGCAACATGCCCTATCGGGATGTTCTGTTCACGGCAGGTGAGCAACGATTGCTTTCCGTATCCTGTTTGCACGAGAATCGTTGTAGCGCCCACCGTATTCCCCGCCTGCATATCCACAACACTGTCTCCTACTACGAATGAACGCTGCAAGTCGAAATTGAATTCCTTCGATGCTTTGATCAGCATGCCGGGCTTCGGCTTCCGGCAATCACATTCCACATTGTAGGGAGCAATACCTGCGGTCGGATGGTGAGGGCAGTAGTAAATGCCGTCGAGTGTTGCTCCCTCGTGTGCCAACTCGGCTCTCAGCTTTGCATGAATCGGGATGAGATCCGCCTCAGTCAGGAATCCCCGCGCAACGCCGGATTGATTTGAGATGACGCATGTTACAAGCCCAGCATTGTTGAGCCGCCGCACCGAAGCCGCTGCACCGTCGATGAGCCGCAAATCGTCAGGTGTGCGAAGATAATCGACCTCGATGTTGAGTGTTCCGTCGCGGTCGAGAAAGACGCCTGCTGCCATACTATTGCAGCAGTTTCTTGTACAGGTTGATGTACTTCTTTGCTGAAGCCTCCCACGAAAAATCCTTGCTCATCGCGTTCTTCTGAATCTTTCTCCACAACGCTTGATTGCCGAACTGTTGAATGGCATGCTGAATAACAGACAGCAGCGCTTTGCTGTCGTATTCTTCGAACTTGAATCCCGTTCCGGTTCCTTTCGCCGGTTCCACTTGTTCAACTGTTTCGTCAAGACCGCCGGTGGCGCGTACAATCGGGATTGTGCCGTACTTCATGCTGTAGAGTTGGTTCAGCCCGCAAGGCTCGTACCGTGAAGGCATAAGGAACATGTCGCTACCTGCCTCAATCCAGTGTGCCAACTCCTGATCGAAGCGGAGACAGACACCGAATTTTTCGGGATATTTCTTTGCCGCTTTCTCGAAGAGCGCGTGATATTTCTTTTCACCGACTCCCAATAACACGAACTGTGCGTTCAATTTCGCCAGCTTGTCGATGATCTCACCAATCAAATCAAAACCCTTCTGGTCGGCAAGCCGTGAAATAATTCCGATGACCGGCGTTGATTCTTTGAACGGCATCTTCATCCGGGCAAGCAACGCCTTCTTGTTCTCCAGCTTCAGCTCGATTTTCTTCAGGCTGTACTGCTGGGGAATCAATTCATCTGTTTCCGGATTCCATTTCTCGACATCCATCCCGTTCGTTATGCCTACAAGATGGCGCTTTCGTTTCTGGAGAACTGACTGAAGTCCGCAGCCGTATTCTTCGGTGGTGCGGATCTCCTCCGCGTACTTTGTGCTGACGGCGGTTATCACGTCGGCGTGCAGTAAACCTGCCTTCAGAAAATTTGTCCTCCCGTTATGGAGAACATCTTCCTCGAGTTCCGGCGGAAGCAGGGTCTTTGCGAATGAGGTTTTCGGGAAGTCACCCTGGTACGCGAGGTTATGAATTGTGAGAACACTCTTGGTATTCTTGTAGAACTTATCGTCTTTATAAAGCGTTTTCAGATATGCGGGGATGAGGGCCGTGTGCCAATCGTTGCAATGAATAATATCCGGTTGCCATCCCATCTTCTTCAGCATTTCGAGGACACCGCGGCAGAAGAAAATAAAGCGAACATCGTTGTCCGGAAACGCTTTCTTGGAATCGGGATGCACGTACAAGCCCGGCCGCCCGAACAGGTCGGGATTGTCGAGCAGATACACCTGGACTTTGGTGAACGTTCCCAGAATGAAGGATGATTTTACATTTGCCTTGAGAATCTTATCGCCGACCGGAACATCTATTCCTTGCAGCCGGATCATGTCGTGCAATTTAGACGGAGAATTCTTGATGCTGCCGTAGCGCGGAAGCATGATCCGAACTTCGAGGCCAAGATTGTAGATGGTGTGAGGTAAGGCGCCTGAAACGTCAGCGAGACCTCCGGTTTTTGCAAATGGCTCAACTTCGCTGGAAATGAACAACACCTGAATTGGTTTCGCCATGCGGGCCCGGGTTGTGGAACGTACTTGATTGTGTGATGAAAACAACACAAATCTAATCAAACTGCGGCTGAGAATCAATGAACTCGCGGATAGCGAAAACCGGCTCCGATTCGTAACCCTCCAGGCCTGCGACACAAAATTCTCTTGACATTCAAGTCCACCTTGTCTATATTTTTTCAAATAATTGACGCATGTTCGACTGGAGTGCAGCCTATAGAGTTGTTCGGTAAAGGTTTCGGCAAGAGATGCAGTTAGGGCGTTACTCTTGCAGGGGGTTGGAGATTGAGGGGGAACCTTTAGCGAACACAAGAACCAATGGCGGTAGCTCCATTTTTTGTTTGCCGCCGGGTGTTGCAGATACTGTGTAACGTTCGGCTTTTTGTTTTTGTCAGATTTCAGAAGAGGGCAGCATGAAACTACGACTCGGAGTGCTTCTGGCCGCAGCCGTTTTCTTCGTATCCGCGGGCGGGGCAGGAACGAACGAATCGAATGACGTGCGTATTTTGTTTTCAACGGAACAATCCATTCAACTTGAGTTTACCCCCAAGCATTTTACGCCAAACACAATCAGAGAGAATGGGCGCGAATTTGTTGACTATTCCTTCGAGAACGCAATCCCCCTCGCAGGTATGAGGGAATCGGGAGTGCCGGACCTGAAGTTTCGGTTGCTGCCGCTCGGTTTTCAATCTACCGAAAACAACTTTGTTCAGGTAATCACGGTTGAGTATGAGGATATTCCCAACGTGCTGCTAAAGCCTGTTCCTGCGCTGCATGTGGTGGATGACATGCTGACCATTAAGGAATATCCCATCGACGCTACACGATACGGCAGCAATCAATTTCTGCCATCCGCAGTTGCCGAACTTTCGCCTGTTGAGCAGACCCGCAGTATGTACATTGGCGGCGTGAAGATTTTCCCCCTTCAATATAATCCTGTTACAAGAACCCTGAGACGCTACAGCCGCATTGTCGTTGAAGTTGTGTACGGAGCCCCCGCTTTGCAGCGGGCCGTGAATGATGACGATATGCTGTTTAACGGAATGCTTCTCAATAGAGAAACAGCACGAACCTGGAAATTCGGCGAGTCGCGGGCTCTCAACCGTACTACAGGCGCGCCAAGTGTGCTTGCAAGCGGCGCGTGGTATCGCCTCACGGTTGCAGATGAAGGGATGTATATTCTCGATGCGAGTTGGTTCACGGCTAACGGCATCAACCTCTCCGGAACCGACCCGCGCACAATCAAGATTTACGGAAACGGCGGCGAACAGCTTCGTGAAGGACTTGCAGCTCCCCGGCCCGTTGATCTGGTGGAGAACGCCATTTTCGTGCAGGGTGAAGATGACGGCCAATTCAATCAGGGCGATCATGTGATTTTCTACGGCAAGGCCGTGCAGGGGATCAAGTATGATGCGGCTCGGAAAACCCTCCGGCACTACATCCACAATTATAGCAGAGTCAATTACTACTGGCTGACATTCGGCGGGCAACCCGGAAAGAGGATGCAACTTCAGGCTTCCGTCACGGATCCGGCGACAATCACGCCCAACTCGTTCATGGATGCCGTGTGGGTGGAACCTGACACGGTGAACTTGCTGAAGTCCGGCAAAAGTTGGCTCAGCTTTCCCATCAATCCCGGCGGAACGCAGTTGCGCATGTTTCCTCTTGCCGGACTCGTCATCAGCGAGCCGAGAACATACCGCTTCACGCTTGTTGCCGGATCGAGCACGGGTTCGACGTTCAATGTGAGGGAAAGCGGAAACCTGATCGGCGCGTACAACATTTTCGGTGTTGGCGGAGAGACGATTGCACGCGATGCTTCGTTTGAGCTTACAGGCGATTTCCCGATTCAGAATAACACGAGCCAACTCGGCTTCGAGTTCCGTTCCAACGATCCGGGCGCAAGCGGCTGGTTGGATTGGGTCGAGATTGTGTACCGCCGACTGTTCGAGCCGGTGAACAACTACCTGCGCTTCCGCTCTCCCGATACAACCGGCGTTGTAGAATACCAGCTCGGCCAGTTCACCGGCACGACGTCGGTATTTGACGTCACCGACTACGCAAATGTGAAAAGGATCGGGGCAAGTGCCGGAGTCTTTCGTGCCCAGCAGTCAGCAGGAGGAGTTTCGGAGTACATCGCGTTGGGAAGCAGCGCATACAAGGTGCCCGCCGCAGTTGTTTCCATCCCAAACCAGAATCTCCGCGGTAACGCGCAACAGTACGATTTCATCATCATCACATCACAGGAGTTTGCCTCTGCCGCCAACAGGTTGAAAGCGCATCGTGAAAATCCGGCCTACGGTGGATTGACAACGATTGTCGTGGATGTGAATCAGATCTACAACGAATTCAATGCAGGCGTTCCCGACGTGACGGCGATCCGGGATTTTCTGAAGTACGCTTATGAGAACTGGCCGGTCAATGCGCCGAAATTTGTATGCTTCTTAGGACAGGGCTCATACGATTATAAAGGCGTTCTTGGCACAAAAACCAACTATGTGCCGACCTGGCAGCGTACGGAGAATCCGTATGACGACGTGTACAGTTCCTCATCCGACGATTATTTTGTCCGGAATCTCAACAACAGGCCCTTCATGGTTACCGGCAGGTTGAACGCCCGCAACGTTCAGCAGGCGGATCAGCTGGTGAACAGAGTGATTGCTTACGATACACAATCGGCGAGAGACAGCTGGAAGTTTCGAGCGATGTTTGTGGGAGATGATGGATGGGTAGGAGGGGCAAACTCAGAGGGCGACATTCACACGCGCGGGGCCGAGAGCATCGCTAACCTTACTCCGTTGATTTTCGAAAAGAAGAAAGTCTATCTCGAAGAATATCCCACCGTTGTCTCAGCGCTGAGCCGTCGCAAGCCGGGCGCATACCAGGATATCATCGACGAAATCAACCGCGGCGTTCTGATTGTGAATTTTGTCGGTCACGGCAATCCGACAGTCTGGACGCACGAAGCAGTCTTCAGCACGCAAACGTCCATTCCGCAACTGTTCAATGCGAACAAGCTTTCGTACTTTTTCGGAGCAACCTGCAATTTCTCGCAATTCGACGATCCGAGCCGGGAAACCGGCAGCGAGCTCCTGATGAACAGACCGGAGGGAGGCGCAATTGGAGTTGTGTCGGCATCACGCAAAGTTTTCTCAAGCTCGAACGAAGCGTTGAACCGGGGAATTTTCGTGAACATGTTCCGGCAGGATATTCACGGTCGGGTGCTTGTTGATCGCGTGGCAACGGCCCTGTTCTTGTACAAAGCCGCGGGCGGAAGCTTTGATCTTTTGAATGATGAAAAATATCTCGCGTTGGGAGATCCGACGCAACAACTCCAATTTCCCCGCGGATATGTTGCTATCGATACGATCAATTCCGAGCCTGTTGATTTCGTCAACGGCATACCGCGTACCTCGCCTATTCAATTGAAGTCGCTGGCCCGCATCAATGTCAAAGGCTCGATTCGGAATGAAGCGAATGCTCTCGACTCACTGAGACAAGGTCAGCTGACGTTGATTGTGAACGATGCAATGCGCTCGATTCTCATTCCTGCCTATAATTGGTCGTATTCTGTCGTCGGAAGCTTGATTTATCGCGGCGAAAACTCCATTTCAAACGGAAGATTCTCGGCCACATTCATCGTTCCCAAAGATATTGCCTACGCTGATTCCACGGCACGCGGGAGACTTGTCGGGTATTTTCTGGGCTCTGACGCCACTTCCGATGGAGTCGGATATACTTCCAACGTAGCGGTCAGTGGAACCGACACAACCGCCCGTCCCGATACAATCGGACCGGCGATGCGGATCATGCTCGGACACTCCTATGAGAGCAGCCTTTCATTCCGCGATGGCGATGTTGTAAGCGAGAGTCCCATTTTGTTTGTTGACTTGGAGGATTCAAGCGGCATCAACACATCTACCTCCGGATTGGGGCACCGTATTGAGGCCTGGTTCAATGGAAGCGCGCAAAGCAGGGACATGACGGAATTCTACACAAGCAGGCTGGATAATTTCCAGGCAGGAACCGTGCGCTATCCCTTGCGTGATTTGCAGAGAGGTCAGAATACTGTCCGCGTTCGTGCATGGGATACGTACAATAATGCCCGGACAAGCGAGGCATATTTCCGGGTTCTCTCGAACGAACAACTGCAGGTTGTGGATGTATTCAATTATCCCAACCCGTTCACAACCGGAACCGCATTCACATTCCGCCATAACCAACAGATGCCCGTCAACGCAACAATCAAAATCTATACGATTGCAGGACGGCTCATTCAAACGCTGGACAGATTCGGCGCGGCCGACTCCTATGTTGCAATACCATGGGATGGGCGTGACCGGGATGGTGATGTTCTGGCAAATGGTGTATATTTATACAAGGTTCTTGTGCGGACAATCGACGGCAGGTACAGCAGCGAAACACTAGGCAAGCTTGCAATCGCAAAATAGGAATTGAAAAGACGAAAAATCATTATCAGGAGGAGAGATATCTCATGAAGGCATTAATCAAAGCATCGTTTGTGTGCGCGTTGGCAGTTGTGCTCGGCATGCCTGTGCCGGATACGGCACAAGCTCAGGGAGAATCGGCGGTGCCCTTTTTGCTGATTGCACCAAACTCACGGGCCGCCGGAATCGGTGAAACAGGTACGGGCTCGGTTGACGATGCCTCGGCGGTGTTCTGGAATCCCGGCGCGTTGGCGTTCATGGACGGACAGGAAGTGACGCTGACGCATGCAAACTGGCTTCCGCAGTTCGGCCTCTCGGATCTGTTCTACGAATATCTGAATTATCGCAATCGTATCGACGATATCGGCGGGACGATCGGTGTCAGCATCACCTACCTCAATCTTGGCGAGTTCGTCCGTACAAACTCCGCCGGGCTTGAAGAAGGCAAGTTCAAAGCATACGAGTTTGCCGTAACTGCCGGTTACTCAACAAAGATCTTCGACGATCTCGGACTCGGGTTCAATGCCCGGTTTATTCGAAGTTCTCTCTCTCCGCTCGGAACCGCCGAAGAGCAAGGTTCAGGCATCGCAAATACTGTCAGTTTCGATATTGCCATGATGTGGCGGCCGTTCGATTTGGGTCTTGATTGGCTCGATAACAAGCTCAGTATGGGCTTCAATCTCTCCAATCTCGGACCCAAAGTCACATACGTCGATGCCGCTCAAGCCGATCCGCTTCCGACAAATCTTCGTGTCGGGTTGGGCTATAAACTGTTTGAAGATGAATACAACAGCTTGACCTACTCTGTCGATGCAAGCCGTCTTCTCGTTCGTCGCCGTCCGGAAATCAAGGACAGTCTTGGCAACATTATTCAGGCGGCGTCGGTTGACCCTCTGCCGAAATCGTTGTTTTCGGCGTGGGGAGACGGCAGCGGCCTGAAGAAAATCAATCTCAGCATGGGAGCGGAGTACTGGTACGGCTCTCCGCGGCTGATTGCAATTCGTGTCGGACACTTTTTTGAAGATCCGAGTTTCGGAAACAGAAACTTCTGGACGTTCGGCGCCGGGTTGCGCTATGATATTTTCGGTTTCGACTTCAGCTACATTTCCGCCGCAGAAGGGCATCCGCTCTCGGACACCATCCGTTTCTCGCTGCTGATTGGCTGGGGCGCTTCAACGGCAGTGAACGTTCCACAATAAGTCAATTTCCTGCATGTCGCAGACTTCAATGTCTGCGACATGCGTGATGCAGCCTCCTCCTTATGTAGAATCTAAATCGCAATGATGTTGACGAACTATCTTCTCCCTCTTCTGCTTGTTTCGGGTTCCCTGTTTGCACAACAACTGAGTCATCCCGTGATGGTTTCGCGGGATGATGCGTTTTCATCACCACGTCCGTATGTCGTGCAACCCGAAACGGTACATGTGCTGGCAGCGATGGTTCAATTTCAAATTGATAACGATGCAGGCACAAGCGGCAACGGACAGTTCGATCTTTCAACGCCTGCAAACCCGGGGCTCGATGCACCGCCGCGCAACCGGCAGTACTTTCTTGATCATCTCACATTTCTCACCAACTACTATCGCAAGGCTTCAAAAGGGAAAGTGATCATTCAGGCGACGCTTGTCGATTCGGTATTTACGCTCGGCAGCCAGATGGCTCGGTACAGTCCGCCGAAAAACGGGCCGAACACAGTCGTCGGTGATCTTGCCCGCGATTCGTGGCTGAAGGTTGATTCCTCCGGTTTGGTGCAGGATTTCTCAGCGTATGATTGCTTTGTTGTGTTTCATGCCGGAGTCGGGAGGGATGTTGATGTCGCGGGAACAATCGGTTACGACCCGACACCGCGCGATATCCCCTCTCTCTATCTTGGGTTGCATGCGTTCAAGGAATTTTATGGCGGAACGTATCAGGGCATTCCGGTTCGCAACGGATTCCGCATTACGAACACCATCATCATGCCCGAAACGGAGACGCGTGAGCTTCCTGCAACACCAACCAACTTCACGCTTACGCTGGGAATCAATGGCCTCTTGTGCGCATCGGTCGGCAATTTTCTCGGCCTGCCGGATTTGTTTGATACAAACACCGGGCGTTCGGGCATCGGCAGATTCGGTTTGATGGACGGACAGGCGATTTTCAGTTTTCGGGGCGCATTTCCTCCGGAACCCTCTGCGTGGGAAAAATACTGGCTTGGCTGGATAGAGCCGATTACTGTCCCGGCAGGGGAACAGACTGTGCGTCTCCCGGCAGTTTCGTTTGCCGATACCGTGTACCGCATCCCGATCAGCGCTTCAGAATATTTTTTGATGGAGAATAGAAACCGCGACGCTGGGCGAAACGGCCAACGTATAACAACCCGATACGGGGGTACAATTCGCCAACTGAGTGTTGCCCGCGACACAGCCGGATTTGAAGCATTTGATATTTCAGGCATCAGCGGAAACATCATTGATGTTGAGGATTTGGATTGGAGCTTGCCCGGCGGCGTGAACCGCGCCGGAACATTCTACGACGGCGGCATTCTCATCTGGCATATTGATGAGACGGTGATCGCTCAAGGACTTGCAACGAACGGCGTCAACGCGAATCCGAGGCGCCGCGGCGTGAATCTCATGGAAGCCGACGGGTCGCAAGATATCGGCCAGCAATACGGCCAGCTTGAGCCCGGCAGCGGCAGCGAAGAAGGCACAGCGCTCGACTTCTGGTATCTCGGCAACGAATCGCCGGTGAACAAGAATGAGTTCTCGGGCAAAACCTATCCCAACTCCAACAGCAACAGCGGAGCCAACAGCCACATCACGATTAAAGATTTCAGTTCTCGCGGCCCGCAGATGACGGCTCGGATAATTGTGGGAGGGGTTGTGACGCCGGTTGCCGGATTCCCCAAAATTCTGCCCAACCAAACTGCAAATATCTCGTTGGCGGTTGCAAACATTGGCGCAACGATCGGCCAGTCTATTCTTGTAACAACCACGGAAACGCCCGCAAAACGTCCCGGCGTTACCTTCGGCAGTCTTTCACGAATCTATGCATGGAAGGTTGATGGGAGCCCGCTCTTGCGAAGCGATGGGGTGGTTGCGGAAGTTTCGTTGTCCGGTTCTTCATTCCTCAATCTTATCGGAGCAAGGGATTTGAATGGCGACGGCTCAACCGAAATCATTACAGGAATGAGTAACGGAGACATTCGTGCATACTCCGTGAATTCGATTTTGCTTGATAGTCTCGCGGCGCCGTTGTTCACGCAATCGGTAAGTCGCCGTTTGACAACACAACCGGTTATTTCCGATTCGATTATCGGTTTTGGGGCTGAGAACGGCAACTTCATCACGTTGCGGTTTGATGGAACGGTTGTCGATAGTACGCAACGGGCAGGTTCAACAATAACGGGACTTGCCACGAAACTGAATAGCGATGCGTTTCTCGCCGCAACCTCGGATGGTTCGCTTTTGCTTGCTCCGTCGAGAGGGGCCGTCATTCCGGCGTTGCATTTCAATATAGGAAGGCCTATTGCCGGTTCACCCGTCTCCGGTTTCGTCGGTTCAGATGAACGAATTGTATGCGCCACAACCGATGGCGCTGTGTTCATGCTCGATGCAAATCTCAGATCTGTCCCCGGATTTCCGGTCAACACCGGAGGCACGGTCATCCATTCGCCCGCCCTTGCCGATATCGACGGCGACGGGATTCGAGATATCGTTGTTTTTTCCGGCAATAAGATTCATGTGTACAATCACGCCGGTGCAACGCTTGACTATTTTCCGAAGTTGATTCCTTCGGCGCAGCCCATTACATCGTATCCCATCGTTGCAGACGTTGATGCTGATGGCGATGTCGATATTGTTGCCGTTGCGCGTGACGGACTTGTTGTTGCGTATGACAAGAGTGGCACGATGGCCTCCGGCTTTCCGCTTCAAGCTGGAACTGGAAACCAGTCTGTTGCAGCTTTCAGCTATTCGGCTCCCGGCAATCAGCTTGTTCAACAGGGATTGGTTGTTGCATCATCGGAGGACGGATCAATCGCAGGATGGTGGACGGGCAGTTCGGGTCCGGCCCAGCAACAAATGCGAGGCTCTACGTGGCTTCAATACCAACACGATGCCCAACACACCGGCCTCGCCATTGAGCCGCTGACAGGGACGCCCCTCAGTTCTTCCTTCTTCGCTAAAGAACGTGCATACAATTGGCCCAACCCGGTGTACGATGGCAGAACATTCATCCGCTATTTCGTGAGCGAGAATGCAACCGTGAAGATCAGGGTTTTCGATCTTGCGGGAGATTTAGTGACGGAATTCAACGGGCCGGGTATTGCCGGAGTTGATAATGAAGTGGAATGGAATGTGCGAGATGTGCAAAGCGGAATCTATCTTGCCCGTATCGAAGCAAGCGGTCCTGGTAAAAGTGAAACTGCAATCGTGAAAATTGCTGTTGTGAAATAAGGATGTCATTAGTCATTGGTCTTTAGTCAGTAGTTATTGGTTATGTGAATGAGTCGAATTTCCGGCTGTCTCATTGTCTTCTTCCTGTGTATTTCCTCCACGTTTTCTTTTGCTCAAGCGTTGGATGTCTACCATCCCGAACTTGAGTGGAAGACCATCGAAACCGAACATTTTCTGATTCACTTTCATGAAGGGGCGGAACGATCGGGCAGGGTCGTGGCAAAGATCGCCGAAGATATCTACGGCCCTGTGACATCTCTCTACAATCACAAACCCGATCAGAAAGTCAGCTTCATTATCAAAGACTACGACGATTATTCCAACGGCGCGGCGTACTTCTACGATAACAAGGTCGAGATCTGGGCGCCGAGCATGGACTTCGATTTCCGCGGCACGCATAACTGGCTGCGCAACGTCATCACGCATGAGTTCATACACATCGTACAAATTCAAACGACGATGAAATTCGGCAGGCGCATGCCGGGGTTCTATCTGCAATGGCTCGGCTACGAATCCGAGCGCCGCCCCGATGTGTTGTACGGCTTTCCGAATGTGATTGCTTCGTATCCGATTTCGGGATTTCTCGTTCCCGCCTGGTTTGCAGAAGGTGTCGCCCAATACAATCGTCCGCAGTTGCGCTATGATTTTTGGGACACACACCGTGACATGATTCTGCGTTCGTATGTGCTGCGCGACAGCATTCTCACGTGGGCACAAATGGGCGTGTTCGGGAAGACAAGTCTCGGCAACGAATCGTCCTACAATTCCGGCTTTGCTTTCGTTCATTACATTGCGCAACGATACGGCATTGACAAGCTTAACGAAATCTCGCGCAATCTCGCATCGTTCTCTGCCACAACAATCGACGGCGCAATCGAGAAAGCGCTCGGAAAAAACGGAGAGACTGTGTACAACGAATGGCGCGATGAACTCAAACGGGATTATGCCCGGCGCGTCGCGCCGATCAGAGACAAAGTGCAGGAGGGTATTCCGTTTCTCTTTGTTGATGATGAGAAGAAATTCAAACAACTGCCTGAACCGATCGACGGCAAGCCTGTGTTTGCATTGACGCAAGGAGTCAGGGAAGCTCATCGTGACAAATGCGGACTGTTTGTTGATATGGGATTTGCAAACCGGTTTCCCTCGTTTTCTCCCGACGGAAAAAGGATTGCGTTTGTCAGCACAATGGGCGCGCCGTACCTTGGACAGTCGCAGCTAATTGTTGCGGAGATCGGAGGGAAGTATAAAGCCGTAGTGCCGGGCGTCGGATCGGAAGTCAGTTGGTCGCCTGATGGCAACAAGCTGTATTATTCCCGCATCACGAATCGCAATCCGAATTTTTCGATGCAATCGGATTTGTATGAGTACGACTTGACGAATGAAGATGAGAAGAGGCTGACATACGGCAAGCGTGCGATGAGCCCGAACGTGTCGCCTGACGGCAAGTCGCTGGTGTTCGTTGTTGGTGCCGACGGCACGACGAACCTTGCAACAATGAACATCGATACATCGGGCTACAAGCTGATTACGTCGTTTAAGCAGGGCGAGCAGGTGTACGCCCCGAAATGGAGTCCGAGGGGAGATCGGATTGTCTTCGACTATTCAATACGGGATGGCCGCGATCTTGGCTGGATTCGTTCGGACGGCAGTGAAATGGAATTCTTAGTGACGGGCGACTTTGATTCACGCGGAGCAGTCTTTACGCCCGACGGTTCGGAGATTCTGTATTCATCGGACGAAACCGGAATCTTCAACATCTATTCGTGTAACCCATCGTCAGGCACATCTCAGCAAATTACCAATGTGCTCGGAGGGGCGTTCATGCCCGCAATTAACCGCGAAGGTTTGATCGTGTATTCCAACTACACGGCAGAAGGCTACAAATTGTTCGCGCTGAACAAGTCGGGCGTGCAGCCCGTGAACACTCACTATTTGCCGCTGAACAGCAACGATAGCGCATTGCCCCAGCCCGTGTTTGACCGGATGGTTGACGTTCCTTCTGATACCTTTGACTGGCAGGCACTACGGTCGTATGACGACACGGTATTGCCGAATTCCGAGGCGAGATCATACAAAAATGTTTTCACGAGTCTTGCATTCGTGCCGTTTGTCCGGTTCGATAACTACAATACGAAGAACAAGGCGATCGAATCGATCAAAGCCGGCGTGTACATGTTCTCCAACGAAGTTCTCGAGAAACTGAGTATGTTCGGCGGCGCTGCCTTCAATTCGAAACTTGAGCGGGATTTGTTTGTGGTATTCGAGTATCGGGGCAGGCTTCCGCTGTTCTATCAACTCGGACTTGAGCCTGTCGCGTCGCTCGAGATGTACAACGTGACACGCAAAACAGACAATGTGTTGACGTTGCCCGACCGTCCGCCTGTTCCGATTGATGTGACGTACAATCTCACCGAGTTTGATGTTGTCTTGACCCAACCATCGCATCTTGGCTCGTTTGAGTTTCGCTATGCGCACAGCCGCTACACATCAACTATTGAAACATTCACCACGCGTGCCGATGACACGAGTCCGACACTGCTCATTCCGGGCTCAAGCGATTTGTATTTGATAGCGAACGATCTGACGTTGAAGTGGAATCTCAGCATTCTTGCCCGTTCCAATACAATGGACATTAACCCGGTTGGCCGGAAAATCCAGTTATCAGTCAATCGCTCGCTGAACAAGTTTAACGGCGATGGAGATTATGATATCGGGCCGACGGGTCTGGTGCCGAAGTACAAGAAAGTGAATTTTACGCGTGTGGAATTGAACTGGAAAGAACATATCCCATTCTTCTTCAAGAATCATACTCTCACGATCAAAGCCCGCGGCGGTACGATTCTGGAGAATACGGTTGACGACTTCTTTGATTTCTACATCGGAGGGTTGATCGGGATGAAGGGGTATCCGTTCTACTCTATCGGCGGAAATGAAATGGCTGTCGTCGGGCTTGAGTATCGCTTTCCGCTCGTTTCAAATATCGATGTACGGTTTCTGCAATTCTACTTTGACAAATTCTACGCATCATTCTATACAGACTTGGGCAACGCGTGGAGCAGCGCAAAGCCGAAGCTGAAGGAATTCAAGAGCGACGCGGGCGTTGAATTGCGTCTCGAATCGTTTTCGTGGTATGCATACCCGACCCGCATTTTCTTCAATGCGTCGTACGGGTTCAGCGAATTTGAGAAGGATGTTCGCGGAACCCCTATCAAGTACGGGAAAGAGTGGCGGTTCTATTTCGGCGTGTTGTTCGGATTTGATTTTGATTGAGAACATGAAGGAGTCTGGAATGGTGAAGTCAATAAGTGTTGCTATCCTATGCGTGTTGGTTGTTCCGGCGTTGCTGGCGGGTAGCAAGGGTAAGTCTATTGTTTTCCTTAATCAGTCTTCACTTCAGCAGTCCTTAACAGGAAACCTCCAGATAGACTTCTTCAGTCAACGTCTAAACATTTCCGAGACAATGCAGTTGCAATCAGATTCGCAGCCTGTCGAAGTGTCGCGCAAATCGCCATGGCTTGCTGCCGGACTTTCTGCGCTGTTGCCGGGAGCCGGCGAGTTTTACGCCGAAAGCTATTGGAAAGCAGCCGCGTTTCTCGCCATTGATATTGCAGCGTGGGGACTTGCGTATCATTTTGACAAAAAAGGTGACCGGCAGACAGATTTCTTCCAGAACTACGCAAATCAGAACTGGGATCCCGAAAAATACGCGCAGTTTTCGTTTGACCATTACTTGACGACGCAGCAAAAAGATGATTTCCGGAACCGGTTGTTCCAGCCGGGCGCAACTCCTCGCGAGAGAGTGAATTGGAATGTCCTGAATGAAATGGAACGCGTCATCAGTGCGACAGCCGAGGGAAGATTCTACTCGCATACACTGCCACCCTTCGGCGATCAGCAATACTATGAACTGATCGGAAAGTACCAGCAGTTCTATCAAGGTTGGAATGATGCCGATCCTTCGCTCACAACCTATGCGCTGATCGAAGCAAAAATCAAGAATGGCCCCACGAACTTCAAATACTACTCTCTTGAACGCGGCAAGGCAAACGATTTCTATACGACAGCAACAACGTACGTGACGATTGCGATTGTCAATCACGTGCTCAGCGCCGTTGACGCCGCCTGGACCGCCGCCAGCTACAATCGAAACCTGCATGCGTCGGTTCGTATGCAGCAAGTTCCAACGTACCGCGGATACGCTTTGATACCTGTAGCGAGGGTTGAGTATTCGTTCTGAGATTGGCGGCAAGAGATGAAAAGCAGGCGCAGCGATGCGCCTTTGCTATTTCTGCACCCTGAATGTGATATAGGCTGCACCACCGAGGAAGAGGAGATTTGCCATCCATGCAGTGAGCAGCGGATTGACGTCGCCATTGTACCCGAACACCTGGCTCACCTTCATGAAAATAAGATAGATGAAACAAATCAGCAGGCTGATTCCGAGTTGCACACCGATGCCGCCCCGGCGCTTTACCGAGGCAAAGGGAACTCCGAACAAGACAACAATCACCGACGCAAAAGGAAATGAAATCTTGCTGTGGTAATCCACCAGCCACCGAGAAACATCCTGCCCCGCCCGCCGTTGGTTTTCGATGAACTTCTCAAGTGCCCGGTACTCCATTTCATCGGGCTGTTCCTGTTTCTTCCGCAAATCTTCCGGGTCGAAATGTATCTTCTCCAGAAAATGAATCTCGAAAGCCTCGTAATGCTCTTTATCGTCGGTAAACCATCGCCTGACGCCTGATCGCATCATCCATCGATGGCCGGTGGAGTCCCATTCCATCGTCTGTGCATCGATGCGCCCGACCAGCATTGTGCGGTTTGTGTCGTCGAAGTCCTGAATGCTAACGCGGCTTGCCGTTGAACGATACTCGTCATAGTATCCGATGGAGAGTATGCGAGTCGGCGAATCCTGAATATAGATGTTCGCCCCTGAACCGCTGACGGTGTTCTTCAGCAGATACACACGCTCGAGCGTGAACTTGTGTTTGTTGGCCTTGGGCACAATCCAGCCGTTGAAGTACACCGAAGCAATGCTGATGATGAATGCGACGACAAGGTAGGGGATGACGATTCTGTACAAACTCATTCCCCCCGCTTTCATTGCCGTCAGTTCGTTCTGTGTTGACATACGGGCGGTGACGAAGAGACTTGCCAGCAACAAGGCAACCGGCATAATCAGTTTGATGATCTCCGGCATGAAATACAGGTAGTATGTAAGAATGATTTGGACGGATGCATTTCTGTCGATAAAATCATCCAGATTCTCCATCGCATCTATAACGATGAAGATAACGAGAACGGCTAACAGCGAGAAGAATGTAGTCGTGAGAAACTGCCTGACGATATATCGGTCGATCAGCTTCATTCGGCACCCTGGGCATTGTACGATGCATCATCCGGCAGGTCCTTGCGCCACCGCTTCGGAATGAGTCTTCGCATGAAGCCCCAATCGATAACCACGGCTTCTTTGCCTATGCGCAGAGTCAGATAGACTCCGATGATGCCAAGCAAGATGTTAGCGGCCCACATTCCCCAGAATGGTGAGAGGAGATTACGGTCGGCGAGTTTTTCTCCTCCAATCAGAAAAGCCCAGTACATAAGGAAAAACCCGAAACTCAGCGTTGCGGCAATGCCAAACCCGCCTCGCCGTGACATGATGCCCAGCGGCACACCCACCAGCACGAACACAATGCACGCAATCGGAATCGAGTACTTCTTATGAATCTCCACTTTGTACTGGTCGATTCTTCTGTTTTCCATGTCGATCCGAAGCAACTCGTTTTGGACGGTCGAGCTGGTGACCCGGACACGTGTCTCGGCAGATTCGGTTCCTCTGATGGTTGTCTGAAGAAGTTGTGCAGGCATATTGAAAGTGCCGAACTGAATTTGCCCTTCGGTCGGGGGGGCCGGCTTTGGTGGAACGAGGCCCGTGAGGAGGCGTTCCATATCTTGTATCACAAGGTTTTGGAGACCGGAGTCAAGCATTTGTCTCGACTGCTGCAGACTGTCCACTATGTGCTGCATGACGTGTGCGCTCAGTTCGCGATCGCCGCGCATCACTGTACCTTCCTCGGTTCGCTCGAAGTCAAATCCCTGTACATCCGTTACAATGCGGTGGTTTTCAAATCGAACCCTCTTGTACTCGACCATGTTGGCAAGATTGAGTTCATGGATCTCGCCCTTATGTAAATCCATGATGAGTTTGCGTGCATCCTGCGAAAAGGAGATAGTTCCCCGCTCAGCAGTGATAACGACGTTCGAATTTGGATTCGTATAATCGTACAGGGTAATCCCTTCGAGGTCGTTGCTCCTCTCGAACGTCTTCTTCACAAGCATACTGTATCCCTGAATTTCCTGCGAGAACAGACCTGCAACCATGCTGAATGTCGGCCGCTTGCGCCTGATATCCATCGTCAGGGTTTTAGCCCGGTGGTTCGCTTCAGGCAGCACATCATTGTTGAATACAACAAGAATCGTCGCCAGAATTCCCGCGACCACAACCACAGGCGCCATCATCCTGTAAATGCTGACACCGCTCGCCTTCATGGCCGTAATCTCGTTCCGGGAAGAAAGATCGCCGAATGCCATCAGTACGGCAACCAATACAGACATCGGCACAGCAAGGACAAGCATCCAGGCAAGATTCAGTGTGATGAGTTCGAAGATCGTCCACGCGCTCAATCCTTTTCCTACAAGCTGATCGATAAACTTCATCACGAATTGCAGGAGAAACAGGAACATCAGCGTGCAGACGGAGAAGAAGAACGGCCCGATGTGGGCGCGCAGGAGGTAGAATGAAAGATGTCGCGGAAAGAGGTGAAGCTTCATGCATCAATATACTTGAGTAAGGAGTTTTTTCCAAGGAACAACCGGGGATAGAAGGCTTGAAGTATCTGCTCTGCCAAATCACCGAACTTGTTTTCCCGCAGGAAGTTGTGGAGTATTTTATACACAACAAATGGCTTGATATTTAGACGGCAATTCTCTACGTTAATGCAGCCGAGCCTGTCTTTCTCGGTCCCACATCCAAGGAGGATTGACCATATCGATTGCTTTCGCTAATGCATGGAACCGCCCGTCTTCGGAGTGTTGCAGGTAGAGGACCGAAGCGTGGCTCATCCGCAAATGCAGAGGTTGGGCACCATCACCACTTTGCGCAAACTTAGTCTACCGCCCAGGGCATATACATTTTGAGAATCGACGTGGTTTTTCTTCTCCGCAGTCTCATTCATTTTCTGCACACGCATCCCGTCAGGGTTGTCGCGGTCCTTTTCTCAAGTGTTCTTGCGGGAATTATGTTCCTTTCGCCCGATTTATCATCGGGTTCCTATCGTCCTGCTTCACACTATGAATCTCTGTTTCCTCCGCCGGACTCCATTCCCGGCGGCGTAGTGACAAAAAATCAACCCGGCGATCCTCAATTTCCAAGTTCAATGAAATCGAGAACAGGGGGGAGAAGTATCGGCGGAGCAAGCGGACAGTTCTCCAGCCCGACCTCTCGTGCAAGTGAAACCCCGGCATTTGAAGATACGACCTGGGTTGTGTATCTCGATTCCACTGCACGGCTTGAACAGTGGAACTACAAGCGTTACGATCCGCCGCAGGTGCAGCTTTTCCCCGACCGGGTGTATCCGTTGTTTGCCCAGCCGACACAATCCCAGATTCGCTATGAAGTTACTGCGGACTCAGCCATATCAAGACTGCATTTCCGAAAAAGGATTGGCAATGAAGATGTGAGGATTCCCGTCAGTCTCACGCTCAAGGATTATATTGCCGAGCGGCAGAAGTATGAACGCTGGAAGATGTTCGCCGACGAAGCACGAAAGCCGAAGGCTCTGGCATTGAAGAAAGACATCAGCGATGTATTTTCCAGCTTCACCAAAATTCAGATTCCGGTTCCGGCGAACCCGATCATGAGCATCTTCGGCAAGCCCGAAATCAATCTGCAGATCAGCGGCGCCGTGGATATTCGTGCAGGCTTTCGTTCCACGAAAAACGATCAGCAGACAATCAACGTTTTCGACCAAACACGCAATGAGCCGGACTTCAATCAAGAAGTACAGGTTGCGGTGAACGGCACCATCGGCGACAAGCTGAATATCCTTGCCGACTGGAATACACAGCGTACATTCGAGTTTGAGAATCAACTCAAAATCAAATATACAGGCTACGAAGACGAGATTGTACAGAGCATTGAGGCGGGAAACGTTTCGCTTCAGACTCCCTCAGCTTTGATCGGTCAAAGCGCTGCGCTGTTCGGCATCAAAGCCAAGTTCCAGACTGGCCCGCTGACATTGACGACTATTGCATCGCAAAAGAAAGGACAGATCAAAGAAGTTGAAGCCAAAGGCGGCGCGCAAGAGAACCCGTTTTCGATTGATGCGTACGACTACGCAACGAATTACTATTTTGTTGATACATCGTACCGTCCCCTTTTTGAGCCTTACTACTTGAATGATCCTGCAACCGTGAGTTCCGGCAGCCAGATACTCGAAGAGGAAGTGTGGGTGTTCTTTTCCGGCAATGATCAAACGCAAATTCTGAACTCGCGACAAGCTGCCGTTCACATTGTGCTGGATCCGAGGCCTGCCGGCGGTTACGGAGACTCGCTGCGGCTTGCTAACGATCCGCCGGGAAGGGTCGAGAACCTTCGAATGCGTCGACTTCTTTCCAATGAATATGAACTGATGGGGGATGGCTACATCGGCGTTATTGCACTGAATGCGGTAAGCGACCAGCAAACCGTCGGCATTGCCTATCGAACGGCTGACGGCAGGCAGTACGGTGATTTGTCTCGCGATATCCCCGCGCAAGATACCTCGCGCACATTCGTCCTGAAGATGGTGAAACCGAAGAACCTGAATTCCGTCGGTCCGCGATACGATATTGCCTGGAAGCAAATGTTGAAGAATATCTACTCGCTCAGGCTCAGGAATATCCGCAAAGCCGGGTTTGAGTTGGATGTGTACCGGCGACAAGACGGTCAAGACCCGGTGAATATCATACAGAACGAACGGCTTCTGCGTGTGTTGGGTGTTGACAGATTTAACGCCGATGATTCACCCGCACCAAACGGCGACAACGTGTTCGATTTTCGTCCTAACAGAACCGTAAAGGAATCGCGCGCCGAGATTATCTTCCCGTATCTCGAGCCGTTCGGCAGCGGGCTTGTCCAGTATTTTCAGTCGCTCAATCCTCCTGTTACCATTGATCCGGAGGTGTACGGTTTTCGCGAGATCTATGACACAACAAAAACTGTTGCGCAGCAGAGCATCCGGAACAAGTACTTCATCCAGGGAAAAGCAACGGGTGAAACGAGTTCGAAATATAACTTGGGTTTCAATGTTGTGGAGGGAAGCGTTCGAGTCTACCTGCGTGATCGGCTCTTAACTCCCAATGTTGATTATACGGTTGATTATATTCTCGGCGAGGTTGTTATTCGCAATCCCGAAGCATTGGTTCCCGGCGCGCAATTGCAGATCAAATACGAGCAGAACGATTTGTTCCAGCTCGCTTCGAAAACGTTGTTCGGGGCACGGGGCGACCTGTTTGTTTCGCAAAGCACGAATTTCGGGTTCACTGTTCTCAGTCTGAACCAACAATCGTTGAGCGACAAAGTTCGGTTGGGCGAAGAGCCGAACAAGAACACCATTGTCGGGTTTGACGGGCAAACAACCATCAAGCTTCCGTTTCTCACGAGTGCCATTGATGCATTGCCGGGAATTCAAACCCGGGAACTTTCCGATTTCAAACTCGCGGCAGAGGCCGCATACGTCTCACCTGACCCGAACACGAGAAAGAGTACTATTTCCAGCGATGGCGGTTCGGGTATTGCGTACATCGACGACTTTGAAGGCTCACGCCGGACGATTCCGCTCGGAACCAACTATGCCCAGTGGTTTCAGGCAAGCGCGCCGGTTGATTCCTCGTTGGGGGTGAATGATACTTCCAGGATGAAGTTTAAGGCCAAGACAATCTGGTACAATGTGTACAATCTGGTTCAGTTGACCGACGTCTATCCGGACAAACTTGCCGGGAGCGCTGCAAGCAACCGGCTGACGGTGATGGATGTGAAGTACCACCCGACGCAGCGTGGCATGTACAACTACAATCGAGGCTCTGTGGTTGATTCGCTGCAGTTCAGAAACTGGGGCGGCATCATGAGGCCGATTTCCATCGCGGGTACGAACCTGATCACGGAGAACATCAACTTCATTGAAATCTGGATGATGGTTGGGGCAAACGGAGCGAGGCCCGGTACGGATCCCGGAAAAATGTATATTGATCTCGGTTCCATCAGCGAAGATGTTATTCCCAACCGCAGATTGAATACGGAAGATCTCGTTCCTCCCAGCACCACAATCAACAACAGTCTGCAGCCGTGGGAAGATGTCGGCCTTGATATGTTGACTAATGCCGAGGAACTTGCCCTCTACGGTGACCTGAACGGAGATGGGGACCCGAGCGGCGACGATTACGCATACACGCCCAACTCCTTTGACTACAGTCGGATCAACGGGACGGAGAACAACCGGACAAGCCAGAATGGATTGTATCCCGATACCGAAGACTTGAATTCAGACGGTACGTTGAACGAAGCCAATTCGTATTTTCGCTATGAAATCTCACTGGATACTGTGCGAGCACGAAACCCCAACATTGTTGGAGGGGGTATTGGAACGAGTGTCTACTACCAGTTTAGAATTCCGATTCGTGAATACCAGTCTGTGGTTGGATCGCCGACATTTGAAAATGTTGAGTCTATCCGCCTTTCATTTCAGAATGAAGCTGACTCCGTTTTTCTACGCATTGCCGACTTCTCCCTTGTCGGAAACCAATGGCAGGAATTGGACAAAGAGGATCCGACGTTCGCGGTAAGTATAGTAGGTATCGAAGAAAACTCGAACATCTATGCGTCGCCCCCGGGTGTTATCCGTGAGCGGGATAAGACCCGCCCCGAAGAACAGATCTTCGCCAACGAGCAATCGCTTGCCCTTATTCTCAGAGGAGTTCCCGACGGACAGTCGCGGCAAGCGGTGAAGTACTACACAACCCGTCCGCTGGATTTGTTCAACTACCGGACGATGAAGATGTACGTTCACGGTGACGAGCAATTCCGCTATGTTGATGTGAACAACTATGATGCGGAGTTCTTCTTCCGCTTCGGAGCCGATTCGCTGAACTACTATGAGTATCGGGCGCCGATTCATCCCGCGTCGCCGCTTCTGCCCGGCGACCCGGTCGAGGTAAAATCCGAGAAACTGTGGAATGCACTCAACAATGTTGAGATTCGCTTTCAGGATCTTACCGCAATCAAGCAAGGCAGGGATTCTCTCACGCAATTTGTTGAGCGTGTCGTGCCCGGAGGCCCTCCCGGGGCAGTGTACCGCGTCTTGGGAAATCCATCTCTCACACAAATCCGTTATATGTCTGTGGGTGTCGCAAACCCGATGGGCAAAGGCACGGTCGATTCGTTGTTCGGCCAGGTGTGGGTGAACGAGTTGCGTCTTATTGATGTGGATGATTCGCCCGGCTGGGCTTACAGGTTTGATGCAAGTGTGAAGCTTGCCGATCTCGGAATGGTGTCGTTCAATTACTCGAAAGTGGATCCGAATTTCCACTCCATTGAACAGCGGTTCGGATCACGGCAGACGGGCACGAACTGGGGCATAGCGGCAAACGTTGACTTCGGCAAGTTCTTCCCGTCGGATTGGGCGGGCACAACTCTCCCGATCTCCTATTCGCACAGTGAGGGACTCATCAGGCCCAAGTATCTTCCGAGCTCGGATGTGTTGGTGAGTGAGGCCGCCCGGCTTGAGAAAGAACGTCTCATTGCAAAGGGATATTCCGAGGAGTATGCAAGTGCGGCCGCGGCGCAACTTGTGCTTGACGCGGAGACGTACCGTACGTCCGATTCGTGGGCGGCGCCCAATTTCAGGATTGCGCTCCCTTCGGATGAATGGTGGATTCGTGATACGTGGAATAAGCTGACCTTCGGATTCAACTATACGAAATCGAGGGAGAGAAATCCGACTACAGCGTACAGATTATCGTGGCAATGGAGTGCCCGGATTCAATACCAACTTGCGTTCAGTCCCGATTACTTTATTCAGCCGTTCAAGAGTATTTTTGCAGGTCTATGGTTCCTGGATGACTACAAGGATATGAAGATCTGGTTTGCGCCGCAGAGCTTCAGTTGGTCGCTGGGAGCAAACCGCTCGCGTGACAGGTCGTTGCAGCGAACGGTGGGATCACAGGAACAGATCAATCGTAATTTCAATACAACACGATCATTGGGATTTGCCTGGAAACTGACGGAAGGCGGCTTGCTGAACCTTTCCGGCGACTATGCGTTGAATGTCGAGGCAAGCTTGTTGAATCTCGAAACGGACCCGCTCACGAATCAACAACGCAGGTTCTCCAAAATTCTTGACGATATCTTCTTCAACAATTCGTTCATCAACTTCGGCCAGGATACACGCTATTCACAACGGAACAACTTCAGTACCCGGCCGAATATCCCGAACATCTTCAATATCAAAAAGTACCTCGATCTATCGTTCGGGTACAGCGTAGATTACAATTGGCAGAATACGCTGATTCGGGGCGACCTCGGGAAATCGGCAGGTTGGGGGAACAATATTACGTTTTCACTCAACTTCAGGTTGAAGCAATTGTTCGACCCGCTCTTTGAATCCTCTGCCCAGTCATCAAGTGTCGGAGGCCCGATGAACAAAGGGGGCCGAAGGTCGGTTCAGGTGGAGGACGATGGCGGTGCAGGCGATACAACTGCCGTTGCCGCAAGTGATTCGACGGCTCCCGGAGGAGGCGGGCTTGACAAAGTGCTGGGTCAGTTGAAGGAAGTAGCAAGGCTGTTGATCAAAGTTCCGTTACTCGATTACGAGACGGTGAGCGTAACATTCACGCAAACGAACAATGCTGCGAACTCCGGCGTTCTCGGCAGGCCGGGCTTCGTGAACTTCTGGGGGAGGGTACCTTTCTTTCAGGAGTCCGATCCCCGATACGGCCCCTCACGCCTGTATCAACTCGGCTTGATTTCCGATCCGCACGGAAGGCTCACGAATTTCGGCACGCGACCGAAGTTTCCGTTCTTCGGGTGGGATGTTGAACCCGGCCCCCGGGCGGCGAGTGGAACTTTGCAGAACACATTCAGACAAACAAACCGCCTATCGTTCAAAACATCGCGGGGTTTGTGGGAAGGGGCGCGACTCGATCTCAACTGGAACGTCGGTTGGTCGTACAGCAGTTCGGAGAATTTTACAACCGATTCACTGGGACGAATCATTTACAACGATCCTGCCCGCCCCTTTACTGCCAGTTCGTCGGGAAGTGTTGATCGGTCGTTCTTCACGTTGCCGGATTTTCTCTTTTTCGGTTCTCTCAAAAGCAATCTGAAAGAAGTAGCGACCCGGTACGGCAACCTTTCCGAATCGCAAAGAAATGAGGAGGCGCTTGCCAAGGCATTCGAAGAGGGATTTGAAGCTCTTCCTTTCTTCAGAAAAATCTTCGGGCCGTTCACTCCGCGTGTGAATTGGAGTTTGCGATGGGATGGGCTCGAGCGTCTTCCCATGTTCGAAAGTTTCGTCAGCAGGCTCTCGTTCGATCATTCCTACGCGTCGAACTACACACGGTCGTTCGCCAACAGGCCGGGCGGCGGCGGTGAGCGTACGGAGGGCCAACGGGTGACATACGGATTTTCGCCGCTGGTTGGGTTGAATTTCACGTTCAAAGATCTACTAAAGGGGGCTATGGGCGCCAACATCCGATACAACACAAACACGACGTACGATCTTGCTGTATCGTCGCGGAATATAGTCGAAACCCTCTCGCAAGAAATATCCTTCACGGCATCGTATTCGCGTCGGGGTTTTGAGATTCCGTTCTTCGGACTATCGTTGAACAACGATCTTGAAATCAATGCGTCATATTCGCTGACGAGAAATTCCCGCAAACAGTTTGAAGTAGCGCGACTGACCATCGGCAATGTTGATGGCGTTCCGCTCGAAGGCTCGACGCGCACGATTCTCGAGCCGCGAATCAAATATGTGTTGAGTCAACGTGTCAATGCATCGGTGTACTATCGTCTCACAAAAATCACTCCCGATGCACAAGGTTCGGCAATTCCCGGAAGCACAACAAACGAGGCGGGACTTGATATTCATATCTCAATTCAGTGAGTGGGTTGAGGAAATGTCGTTTGTTTGAATCTGGCTGTTGATTTAGTTATCATTTTCTTGAATCTGGAAGAGAAGAGAAGTATGGATGAAAACAAAGGCAGAATACTTTGGGTTGACGACGAGATAGATTTGCTGCGTTCACACATCCGTCTGCTGTCGGAAAAGGGGTACACAGTCGAAACGGCGACAAACGGCGAAGATGCGGTGAGTATGGTGAAGGATCGGAATTTCGATCTTGTTTTTCTTGATGAAATGATGGCGGGAATGGGAGGATTGCGCACGCTCGGCGAAATCAAAGACATTCGCCCCAATCTGCCCGTCGTGATGGTGACGAAGAATGAGGAAGAAACGCTGATGGAAGAGGCGATAGGCGTGAAGATCAGCGACTATCTGACCAAGCCTGTCAATCCCAGCCAGATTCTGATGGCGTGCAAGAAGTTTTTGGAGGGGAAGAAGATTGCCGGGGCGACGGTGTCGCGAGACTATGTGAGGGATTTCAACGAAATCTCGATGGCGTTGATGGGTCCGCTCGATCACGCGGATTGGGTGGAGATGTATACGCGTCTTGTGAACAGGTCAATGGAACTGGATGCGCATCCCGAACTCGGATTGAAACAGACGTTGAATGATCAATTCAGGGAATGCAACCTTGCTTTTGGCAAGTACGTCGAAAGCAATTACAGAAATTGGGTCGAGCAAACGAAGAACCGGCCCGTGTTGTCGCATGAAATTGTCGACCGGTTTCTGATTCCCGAATTGAAGGAAAACAGATCCGTTTTCTTTTTCGTTATTGACTGTCTGCGTCTCGACCAATGGTTGATGATGGAGAGTCTGCTGCACGAGTATTTCAACATCTCCAAAGAGTACTACTACAGTATTCTTCCGACGGCAACGCCGTACTCGCGCAACGCCATTTTCAGCGGCTCGTTTCCGAGCGATGTCGAGTTGCGGTATCCGGAATTGTGGGAGAAGAATGAAGACGACGAGAATAGCCGCAATCGTTTCGAACGGCAATTTCTCGACGGCCTTCTCGAACGCAGAAAAGTTCAGCTTAAGCCCGAAGCGAAGTACGTCAAGATTCTTGACGCGGAATTCGGGCGAAGCATTGAAAACACGATCAATTCCTACACGAACGCACGGCTGACGTCGATTGTCGTGAATTTCGTCGATATGCTCGCGCACGGGCGTTCCGATTCGCATCTTCTGAAGGAAATCGCGCCGGACGAGTCGGCGTACAGACTTCTGACAAAGTCCTGGTTCATTCACTCATCCCTGTTCGGCATGTTGAAAATACTCTCGAAAAACAAGAATGTGCGGATTGTTCTGACAACAGATCACGGCAGCATACGCAGCTTGCGGGGATCGAAAGTCCTTGGCGACCGCGAGGCATCAACCAACCTGCGCTACAAATACGGGCGCAACTTGAAAGCGGATGACAAAGCGGCCGTCTTTATCAAGAACCCGTTGGAGTACAAGCTGCCGAAGCGCGGCGTTGCAACAAACTACATTATTGCAAAAGAAGACTACTACTTCGTCTACCCGACGGATTACCACAAGTATCTCAACCAGTATCGTGACAGCTTCCAGCACGGCGGCATTTCCATGGAGGAGATGATTCTGCCTGTTATCAAGCTTGAGCCGAGGGGATGAAGAAGTTTTTTTCGGGATCGGCGAGCGAAACGGCGGCACTCGGTAAGGCGTTTGCTCAGGAGTTGATGCCGGGCGATGTAGTCACGCTGACCGGAAATCTCGGCAGCGGAAAAACCCGGTTTGTCGTCGGGATGTGTGAGGGATTACATGCACACGGCCATGTTGCCAGCCCGACCTTCACGATCATCAACGAATACGATGCACCGTTCGGGAAAGTAGTTCACATCGATCTCTATCGTATCAACAGGCGAGCGGAAATCAGAGAACTCGGTATCGAGGAGTATTTCACTGATACATGCATTTGCATGATAGAATGGCCTGAACTTGTTTCCGATCTGCTTCCTCCGAAACGTTATGACATTGTGATCGACTACGGTGAGGGGGAGAACGACAGAGTGATTTCGGTGAGGGAGGTTGTTTCCGCGTGAAAATTCTCGGTATCGAAACTGCAACGACGGTATGTGGTGCGGCACTCATTGCCGACGGCTCTGTGTCGGGGGAAGCTGAAATTCATGAGAAGAACGCTCACGCCGAGCGCATTATGAACCTCATCGACACGGTTGTCGAACAATCGGGAATTCGTCTTTCGGAACTTGATGCCATAGCCGTTTCCATCGGACCCGGCTCGTTCACAGGATTGCGGATCGGCCTGAGTGTTGCGAAGGGGCTGTGCTTTTCTCTTGACAAACCTCTTGTCGCCGTTCCGACACTCCATGCATTGGCACATCGGGCCGTGGCAGAGAATAGTGTAAGAACTCCGTATATTCTTGCAGCGATAGACGCACGAAGAGACGAAGTGTACTGCCAGTTGTTTCGCCGAAACGGAACAACCGTGCATCCGGAATGGGAAGAGCGGGATTGCACACTTGACGCGCTGTTTAGCGGTGTTTTGAATGAGAGTGTCACAATAACGGGGGATGCGGATGCAAAATTCGCTTCGCATCACGGCGGAAAAGGAGTTACGCACGTTTCCGGGGAAAGGGCCCGCTGCAGCGCTGCAACCGTCGGGTTGTTGGGGGAACAGTTCGCTCGGGAAGGCAAGTTTGCCGATATCAAAACCCTCGAGCCGAAATATATCAAAGAATTCTACACCAATGTTGCGAACTGAGAAGGTTATCAGGTATGGCCTGGTTTAGACGATCAAAAGAGAACATAGCACCGGCAACGGCAAAGAAGGAAATGCCGGATGGCATGTGGACGAAATGCGACAAGTGTGATGAAATCATCCACAAAATGGAACTTGAGCAGCACATGTACACGTGTCCGAAATGTGACAGACATTTCCGGATTGGCAGCAAGGAGTACTTCAAGATTCTGTTTGATGATGGAACGTTCAAAGAGTACGATCACAAAATGCGCTCTGTCGATCCGCTGAAGTTCAAGGATACGAAGCGATATCGTGAACGCATTCCGGATGCAATAAAGAAAACAGGATTGTACGACGCAGTTCGGTGGGGTACAGGGAAGATGAACGAACGCAACGTCGTTATTGCCTGCATGGATTTTGCATTCATCGGTGGAAGTATGGGTTCGGTAGTGGGCGAAAAAATCGGTCGGGCAATTGACCGCGGTTGGAAAACGAAAACTCCCGTCATTATAGTTTCCTCAAGCGGTGGTGCCCGCATGATGGAAGGCGCGTACTCATTGATGCAAATGGCGAAAACCAGCGCAAAGCTGGCGCGGCTTGGCGATGCGGGCATTCCCTTCATTTCCATTCTTACCGATCCGACAACCGGCGGCGTGACGGCGAGTTATTCCATGCTCGGTGACGTGAATCTAGCCGAACCCGGTGCATTGATAGGCTTTGCGGGGCCGCGGGTCATCAAACAAACAATCGGCAAGGATTTGCCGCCGGGTTTCCAGCGATCAGAGTTCCTGCTTGAACACGGGTTTGTTGACATGATTGTGCATCGGAAGGAAATGAAGGGCACCGTGTCGACATTACTCTCCTTGATGACGCAATGAACGCCTCCCGTACCGGCAACAGCATGTCCGGTTTCCATATCCTGTTTTTTCCAAGAACTGTATGATTATTCACCTGCTTGGCGTCCCCATGGATTTGGGCTCCGGTCGACGCGGCGTCGATATGGGGCCCTCCGCTATTCGCATCGCCGGCCTTGCTGACCGGTTGAAGGAACTCGGCCACAAGATCATTGACGACGGCGATATAGATATCAAGATCATGGAGGAACTCCGTATCGGTGATGTTCGGGCGCGCTATCTGAAGGAAATCTCCCGCGCCTCGACAATTCTCTCCCGCCATGCTGAGGGCATCATGAACAAAGGACACTTTCCGTTGATTTTGGGAGGTGATCACTCTGTTGCTGTCGGCTCGATTTCCGGCGTGGCTGCATTCGCCAGAAGGAAAAGAAGGAAACTCGGTATTCTCTGGGTGGATGCACATGGCGATATGAACACGCCGGCAACATCCCCGTCAGGGAATGTCCACGGTATGCCATTGGCATGTCTGCTCGGGTACGGCCCCGGTGACTTGAGAAAAGTTGGTGGAGATTTCGACAAAGTGAATCCCGACAACGTTGCGCTTGTCGGTGTACGCAGTCTTGACGGCGGAGAGCGAAAGTTCATCGAGCAAACAGGGGTTCACGTATTTACCATGTCGGATATCGACCGGCAAGGGATTCATCGTGTCATGAAGAAGGCGATTGCAAAAGTCACAAACGGAACAAGTTACGTTCATGTCAGCTTCGATCTCGATGCTGTTGATCCGACAATAGCGCCGGGAGTCGGAACGCCGGTAAAGGGGGGGCTCGACTACCGTGAAGCTCATCTCATTATGGAATCGTTGTACGAGGCAAAAGCGATGACATCGCTTGAGATCGTGGAAGTCAATCCAATACTCGATGAGCAAAACACTTCGGCTGAATTTGCGGTTGAGATAATCCAGTCTGCATTCGGAAAGAGGATATTGTAGAAAGTCCCCCAATGGTAATTAGAGATATTCGTGAAATGCGGCAGACGGCCGAGCGATTGCGCCTCACGGGAAAACGTATCAGCGTCGTACCCACCATGGGCTATTTGCACGAAGGGCATCTCTCGCTGATTCGTATAGCGAAGAAAAAATCCGACGTTACCATCACAACACTGTTTGTTAATCCTACGCAGTTTGGCCCGAACGAAGATTTCTCGCACTACCCCCGCTCCTTTGAACGGGATCTTTCTCTTGCCCACTCGGCGGGCACCGACTACCTGTTTGCCCCTGAAGCATCACAGATGTATCCGACCGGATACTCAACGTATGTCAACGTGGAAGGAGTCGCGGACGTACTCGAAGGAAAGTCACGGCCGGGACATTTCCGCGGCGTTGCGACGGTAGTGACGAAGTTGCTGAACCTGACCAAACCCCACGTTGCAGTGTTTGGCCAGAAGGATGCACAGCAAGTGGCTGTAATCCGGAGATTGGTGAGGGACTTGAATATTGATGTTGAAGTACTGGTCGTGCCTATTGTGCGTGAGCCTGACGGACTGGCGATGAGTTCCCGCAACACATATCTCAATGCTGAACAGCGTCGTCAGGCAACAGTGTTGTATCAAGCTCTTGTGCTGGCTGAGCAACGCATCAAGCAGGGCGTTCGTGAGTGTAGCAAGATTATTGATGAGATGAAAAGTCTCATAACTGCCAACTCGTCCGGCCAAATCGATTACATTTCGATAGCGGACAACAATTCTCTTCAAGAGTTGGCTGCTCTTCAGTTGCGGCAATCCGTGCTGGTCTCGCTGGCGGTGAAGTTTGGGACAACGAGGTTAATCGACAATATAGTACTTCTTGTGTAGGTGATATGAAACGGCCTCTTGCAGTCATCATCATGGCGGCGGGGAAGGGAACCCGCATGAACAATCCCGACATGGCGAAAGTCATGTTTTTGATCAACGGCAAGCCGATGGTCGAGCATGTTGTGGAACTTGCCCTCAAACTCGAAGCACAGCGGGTGGTAGTGATTGTCGGATGGCAGAAAGACTCGGTTATCAATCATCTCAAGAAGTACACAAACCGGAATGTTGAATGCGTTGAACAGAATCCGCAATGTGGGACGGGGCACGCCGTTATGCAAGCGGAGGGTGCCTTTCGCAAATTCGACGGGGATGTGCTTGTGCTTTCCGGCGATGTTCCGATGCTGACCTACGAAACCGCGGCATCGTTGATCGAACTCCATCATTCGACAGCCGCCCGCGCAACGGTACTCACTGCAGTACTTGATGACGCAACCGGATACGGACGAATTCTCCGCAACACGGACGGAAGCGTGTTAGGTATAGTCGAGCACAAGGATGCAACGCCCGAACAGCTTGAAATTCGCGAGATAAATTCCGGCATCTACGTCTTTGACGCAACGTTGTTGTTCGAAAGTTTGAAACACATCACCCCGACAAACGCCCAAAAAGAGTACTACTTGACGGATGTGTTCCACTACTTCTGGCTTCATCAATACAAAGTCAGCGCTAGCGTGGCAGGAAATCCATTGGAGATCCAAGGCATTAACACAGTTGACCAACTCGAAGCGGCAAGGGAACTTATGCAGAAGTCCGGCAGTTGACAATCATAGGTGTTTTTGGTATCATTTCATTAGAAAAAGCGTGTGCTGAAAGGTCAAAGGAGAACATCATGAAGAAACTGGCTTTGTTATTCACTCTGGTTACCGTTGGATTCGGGATTGCATCGGCGCAGCTCAAGTCTCAGGCTGCCCAAGAGACGCAAGTATCGATTACGCGTCTCGGTGGTGATTCATCGCCTCTGTCGTACCTATTCGGATGGTTCGATCCCGACAAGTTCACGATGCGTCACTCTTTCGATATGTCATTCATGACGGCCGGCGGACACGGACTCTCTCTCGGTACATATACCAACACGATGATGTATCAGTTCGACGACAATCTGAATGCCCGCGCCGATATTGCGTTCAGCTTCTCGCCGTACAGCTCGTTCTCGACTTTTGACAAGAAGGATCTCAGCCAGGTGTATTTGAAGAACGCCGAGGTCAACTACAAACCGTGGGATAATACAAAGATCTCGCTTTCGTTCAGACAGATGCCATACGGAACAGGCTACTACTATTCACCGTTTTACAGTCCGTACTATTACAACCCATTCTACCGAGAAGCAGGATTCTGACAAAAGGACTTTCAAGCTGTTGTGAATTGCTGCGGTTTTCAGCAGAGCCGGACTGTTCTTGCGGTCAGTGCAAGAAGAGGGTCGGTTTTCGTATTTTTGCGCCTACATCACCGGATCGAAACACACTTTGAGTTTGCAGACTTTCCTCTCAAGCACAAAAAGGGTTCGTAGAACCGCGGTTACCACTCTGATTATAGTGCTGGTAATTGTTGTTGGCTTCCTCGGCTACTCATTTGTCTCCCGCAATTTCATTGAACCTCCTGTTGATGCCACAAAGGGTGATGTTCTGCCCGGGCAGGTCATCCAGATTGATTTACTCAACGGTTGCGGTGAACGCGGGGCGGCCTCCAAGTTCACTAACTACCTTCGTGCCCGCGGGTATGATGTGGTGGAGATGAAGAACTACAAAACGTTCGATGTGAAGGAGTCGCTTATCATCGACCGGAGCGGCAATGTCGAGGTAGCGAGAAAGGTAGCGTACGCGCTCGGCGTTAACGAGAAGAACATTATTCAACAAATCAACCATGACTATTTTGTCGATGTTTCTGTTGTCGTCGGCAAAGATTTTGCACTCTTGAAACCCTATACCCGCTAATCATACCAGGAGAAGATGCGTTGAAATCATCCGCATTAGCAAATGCAATTGCGAAACTCGCGCTCACAAAAAAGGCTCACGATGTCGTGATCATGGATTTGCGTCCGTTAACATCGATGACGGATTTCTTTGTTGTCTGTTCCGCCGATTCCGACATTCAGGTCAAGGCGATTACCGATGCTGTTCTTGATGGTACGGAGACAAAAGGAATCGGCCCGTGGCACAAGGAGACGAGGAGTCATAGTTGGATGCTGCTGGATTTCTCGGATGTTGTTCTTCACATCTTCCACAAGACTGCGCGGAGTTTTTACAATCTTGAGAAATTGTGGGGCGATGCAAAGATGAAACGCATCAGCGATGAAAAACCTGTTACTGCAACGCGAACACGGAAGACAGCATCTACCAGGAAACCGTCGTCACGCAGAAAATCTGCCTCAGGAAAGGCCCCCCGAAAGAAAGCTGCTCAATGAAAGAATATCTGCAAGAAAGAATCGCTTCATCACTCCAATCGCTCGGAATTACTTCAGATATGCCTGTCACGCTTGAAAAGCCCCGCCAAGCCGCCCACGGCGATCTGACAACAAATATTGCCATGATGCTGGCCAAAGGTCAGAAGAAGAACCCGCGCCAGTTCGCTGCGGACATAGTCGGCAGGTTGCAGATTGATGCTTCACTGGTTTCACGAATTGAGATTGCCGGACCGGGCTTCATCAACTTTACGTTCACTGAAAAATTCTACCGGCAAGAACTCTCCCGCCTGCTGGCTCACGAACAAATGTTTGGCCGGTCCGATGTTGGAAAAGGAAAGAAGACGCAAGTCGAATTCGTCAGCGCAAATCCTACCGGCCCCCTTACCGTGGGCCACGGACGCGGTGCGGTGTACGGCGATACGGTATCCAACCTGCTTGAGTGGACGGGACACGACGTAACGCGTGAGTACTACTTTAATAACGCAGGCAGACAAATGCGCGTGTTGGGCGATTCGGTTCGGTTGCGGTATCTGCAAGCGGTCGGCGAGCAGGTAGAATTCCCCGAAGACTACTATCAGGGTGAGTACATCAAGGATATCGCTTCACATTTGAAGGATGAATTTGGAGATGGGCTGAAGAACGAACCCGCCGAAGGTAAGTTCAAAGCACAAGCCGAGAAAGAAATCTTTGATGACATCAAGAAAACTCTGAAGTCGCTCGGCATTGTGCACAAGACGTTCTTCAATGAAAACTCACTCTATGAAGATGGCAAAATCAAGGAGGTGTTGGAGGAGTTCAAGAAGAAAGGTCTCTCGTATGAAAGCGAAGGAGCCGTATGGCTGAAAATGAGCGCGTTGGGCGGAGAGAAGGACAAGGTAATTGTGAAGAACACAGGCGAGCCGACGTACAGGCTTCCGGATATTGCATACCACGTCGACAAATTCCGGAGGGGATTTGATCTCATCGTTGACATCTTCGGCTCAGATCATATTGCAACATATCCCGACGTGCTCGCGGGAGTGAAGGCACTCGGTTACGACGAGGCGAAAGTGAAAGTACTGATTCACCAGTTCGTGACGATCATGCAGGGAACAGAAGTGGTGAAGATGTCCACCCGCAAAGCCAATTACATCACGCTCGACGATCTGATTGCCGAAGTCGGTGCGGATGTTGTTCGCTATTTCTTCTTGATGCGGAGCATGACAAGCCACCTGAACTTTGACCTCGTGCTTGCGAAGCAACAATCGGATGAAAATCCGGTATTCTATCTCCAGTATGCGCATGCACGCATTTGCAGCATCATGCGAAAAGCGGAAGAAGAGGGGCAGAAGGCAGGCTCAACGCCGAATCTGGAATTGCTGAAAGAGCCCGATGAGTTCGATCTCATCAAGATGTTGTTGGAGTTCCCCGAAACCGTTCAGTATTGTGCCGAGACATTTGAGATTCACCGTTTGGCCGAGTACCTGCAGGATGTCGCGACGGCATTTCACAAGTTCTACCACAACTGCCGGGTATTGAGTGAAGATGCAGAACTCACCCAAGCCCGGCTTGCCCTATGCAACGCGACGAAAGCGGTTCTGCGCAACGGGCTTGCCGTGCTGGGGATATCGGCGCCGGAGAAGATGTAGCCGGGAAAGTTATTGACTCTTAGACTATTAAGTACGATACTGTATCAGAATGCACTTCGAAGTTCTTGGCGAGATCACGCGGGTTGAAGTGATAGCGGTAGGTCGGAGCATTCGCCTCCTTCCTCTTCTACGCAAACGGTATGGCAGCGGGCGCTGGAGAAAGCTGAAGGGTCACGCCACTGTTCGCTTGGCTGACGGCTCAGTTCGTGTTGCTGAGGTTCATTGGTTTGAAGCGCACGGCATCGGTAAGAGAAAAATGAGAATCAAGAGGTTTTTGGACTGAGAATATGGCTAAACGAAAAGGCTCCCCGCAATTCGCAATCTGCATACATTCGGATGATCCGGATCTGCTAACGCCACGAATGATCTATAAGATCATTCCGGATGAGCAAGCAGCACAATCAGATTATTTACGTGTGGTGGATAACGAAGGCGCGGATTACCTGTACCCTGCGACATACTTTGCGATCGCTTCATTCCCGGAGCCAGTAGAAAAGGCTCTCTCGAAACTTGCTCCGCTTGGTTCTCCACTTCGCGGTCGCCGACTGCGGTCAGAGTCCAAGCTCAAGAAGACAAGGATTAGAACGTAAGATGAGTGCTGTGATGAAATTCAACTACTATCCTGAAACTGACTCGCTTTACATTGACCTTTCAGAAAAAGCAAAGTGTCGATTCAAAGGAAGTTGCTGAAGATGTCGTCGTTGATTTTGATGAGAACGGCGCAATCGTTGGAATCGACTTTGACCACGCAAGCAAGATTGTCAATCTAGAACGAATAGAATCTGCGTCATTGCCGATTAGCTCCTTCTCGATCGCCCCGTAGATAAGCACTCTTCATTTGCAGAGTTGTTCAACTACTTGTCTATCCCGCCCTTCGATACAGCTTCTCATCAGCAAACAAGCCATTGTCCACCACTGCATTGACGTTGTCAAGCAGATAGGGGAATGCCAGCGCGGTCGCTTGCGGCACAAGCACCGGCTTTCCTTCGCGCAACATGGCCATCATTTGCAGCGCGTTGGCGATCGCCTTGCCGCCAGTTGTATTGTTGAAGATGATGTTGATATTCTCGCATTTCTCCTCAAGCGCCGCTAACCTGCGCTTTAACTCACGCAACTCCTTCGCGTTGTACAGATAGTCGTAACGTGTGTCCATCCCGTTTACGAGCCATCCTTTTTCATTTCTGCCATGAAGCCGAACGTACGCGGTTGTTCCTGCAACTTCCGTTACAAACGGCATATACCGGTTGATGCGGGGCAGGTCGGCGTTTACAATGCCGAGTTGGTTATCGCGGAGGAAACTCCTGAGGAAATGCACATCATTCCACGATTCATTTCTGAACTCGACAAAGAGCGGAAAGCCTCTGAACGTTCCGCTCAGTTTTTCCAAGTGGTACCGGTTTGCGCTTGTATTAGTGAACGAATAAGGCAGCTGCACAAGTACGGCACCTAATTTGTCGTTCTTCTGGAACTCCTGCAAAAGTCCCCGCAGACGCGTCGCCCGCTCAGGCTTGATTTCCTTGCCGTGAACGAACGATTTGTGCAGCTTCACATTGAACCGGAATCGCTTGTTTTCGGCCACCGCCGCAATCCACTGCAGCGCATCAGTCACTCCCAACGAATCATCCCAGAACGTTGAGCGAACCTCGACCGAATCGAAGTACCGGGCGTAGAAGCGAAGTCGGGCATCGGAATCCTCCATCGGCGCACTGTACAGACATTGATTGAAGCACTCGTGTTCCCACCCGCCGATGCCGATCGAGTACTGAACAGGTTTCTTGTTCATAACGCCTCCGCGAAAAAAGTTCTTGACACAACGCTTGTAATTCCGTATTATTGCTGCAGCAAGATACGACATAATTGTCGTCTTGTCAAGATGTACAGCGACAAAAATGTTTAGACAGTCGGTTTCGTCTGTATAGTCTGTAAGTCAGCACTGGGCACAGTTCCTTTTTTCACACAAATGTGAACTTCGTATCTTGGTGTCTTTGTGGTTTTCTTTTAATATTTAGATGAGGTTTCGTATGAAATCCACCATCGGCGATCGCATACGCGAGGCGAGGGAAAACAAAGAACTCGACCAAGCGACCCTCGCACACAAAGCCAACATCGTTACCCGCACGCTGCAACGTTGGGAGAAAGGCGAGCAAATCCCCGACGGCATTTCAATTACCAAAATCGCCAAAGCCACCGGCGTACATCCCCACTGGCTGCTGACGGGCGAAGGAGAAATGTACGATGCACCGGTCCGGCCATCGAACGTGTTTCAACTTCCCAACACATTCCGCCGAAACGCAAAACTGGTTGAGTTGCCAATCATGTCCGCCGTACCTGCCGGCAAGCTTGCCACTAATTTTCACCCCGACTACGTTGACGACTATATTGCTGTTGACGACGTACGCGACCCGCAGGCGTTTGCGCTCAAAGTCAAAGGCAACAGTATGGCGCCCCGTATCGAGGACGGCGATACTGTTGTCGTCAGTCCTGCACAGGAACCGCACAACGGCGACGTTTGCGTCGTACGAGTCAACGGCGAAGACACGCTCAAGAAAGTAAAGTTCGAAGGAAACTACATCCACCTCATTCCCCTCAATCCAGACTTCGAGCCGGTGACAGTGAGGAAGAAGGACGTGAACTTCTGCTGGAAGGTGGTGAAGATGGTGAAGGAGTTGTAGGGGGAGATTACGGATTGTCCGAAGGACTCCTTTGGGAGGGGATTACGGACTTCAGCCCCTTAACACATGGGAGATTGTATGAAAGCTACAGCAACTTTCTCAGTCAAGAAATGGGATGAGAACACGTACGCGCAAATCTCGCCTACCGTAAAAATGACGAAAGCTTCCGTCGAGTATGCGCTTACAGGCGAGCTGGAGGGCGCCGCATTCGAGGAATGCCTGATGTTTTACAGTCACTTAGATGAAAAAGACCAGCACAACTCCACCGCCGCGTACATCGGGTTGATGCGGTTTGAAGGAAAACTCAACGGCCGCACCGGCAGTTTCGTGATGAAGGACGACGGCAAGTTTGAAGCCGGCAGCGCTGATTCGTTGCTGACGATTCTCAAAGGATCGGGAACGAGCGATCTCAAAAGTATCACCGGGACGGGGATGTACCGTGCGAACAAGGAGGGGGTGAGATTGGAGTTGGAGTATGAGGTGGGATAGCGATGTCAGTTGGTCAGGCCATCTCCTTTTGAATTCTCATAAAGTCTTACTATACTATCGAACACAATCTTAACAGCTGGAATACAATTTGAACCTCTCACAAGCCACACTGGCCCCACGCAAGACAAGTGAACTGGATAGTTTTGCTGAAATGCCTTTGGACTCTCTGCTCCACAGTGACCTGGATTTCCATGGTGTCGAGAGCAATCACGGTGCTCACAATTTCCATTCGTTCCCTGCAAAGTTTCCCCCTCAACTTCCTTCAAAGTTCATAGCCTCACTTACAAAGTGCGGAGACATCGTTCTGGATCCGATGATGGGCTCAGGAACGACGCTTGTTGAGGTACAAGCGTTGGGTAGGACGGGGGTTGGTTTCGATATTGATCCACTGGCCGTGAGGCTTGCAAAGGTCAAGACGACTCCCCTCAAGAAGAGTAAGGTGCTTGACACGGGAGCAACAATCGTCGTTGCTGCTCGCAAAATGTGCGAAAAGGATCGAAAAAGCCTCGAACGCGAACTAAGTTCTAGATGGCCGGACGAGGCGAGAACTTTCATTGACTATTGGTTTATCAAGGAGACACAATATGAGTTGCTGTCACTAATTAAGCATATTGAAACGTTGCGCGATGTGAAACTGCGGACTTTCTTTGAGGTGGCTCTTTCCGGAACGATAATAACCAAGTCTGGCGGGGTTTCCCTCGCCTTAGATCTTGCTCATACTCGTCCCCACAAAGCAAAGGTAGTTTACGGTTCTGATGGGAATATCATCTTCGGGAGTGAACTGCTTAAGTCTCCGTCCCCACGACTTCCTCACGTAACGAAGCGCCTTCGATCCGCAATCGACGAGTTTGAGAGACGTTATTCTCGGAATCTGGAGAGCTTGCCGGAGACGTTGACCAATCAAATACAACCAATCATTGACTTTGCCGACGCAAAATCACTCCCGCTTCAAGAGGAATCCGTTGATTTGATAGTGACCTCTCCGCCTTATGCCTCCAATGCAATTGACTATATGAGAGCGCACAAATTCTCCCTCGTCTGGCTGGGGCACGACTATCACGAACTCAGTGAAAAGCGAGGTACGTATATTGGTGGTGAATCAACGTCGGGGTTCAGCTTCGAGAGGCTACCTGACTTCACGATGAGTGTCGTGAATGAAGTTGGATCAGTTGACAGCAAGAAGGGAGTTGTGCTTCATCGGTATTTCTCTGAGATGACCGGAGTACTTCGGGAAATGCATCGAGTGCTTCGTTCCGGACATTCTACAATCATAGTTGTCGGAAACTCGATAATGCGCGGGATCGACACCCAAATTAGTAACTGCCTGTCGGACATTGGAGTCTCGATAGGCTTTGTTCAGCCAGTGATAGGTGAACGTAACATCGACCGCAATCGAAGAATGCTCCCGGCGGGAATGAGAATTGACCAGACTTCGCAAATCCAGCAGCGGATGCACAAGGAATACATTGTAGGGCTTACCAAACCTCGAGATTAAGCTAAACGGTTATGCACACGATTGAAACACTCCGGAAGAAATTCCAACGTCGCGTTTGCAAAGAATCAATATTTCTAAAATCTGGGCGCACTCCAAGCATCGCAGACACCGGCAGTAAGCTAAGTAGTGAAGTTGCAAAAGCCATTGTGAAAGCAATCGGAAACCCTATCAGTGCACGAGACATAGACGGTCAGACAGCAGGGAAGAATTTCGAGACCATAACAATGGAATTCGTCGAATCTTCCATTGCTGCTTTGTCTCATTTGCGCCCCGGGCATTGGCTGTATTCAGTGCACAATGATATCTCTCAGTTTGTTCAGTACGCGCATCTTGCGGACCTGAAGAGAATTGTCAAACTTAACAAAGAGGCCCTTACGGCATTAGGCGATTATGTTGTTAATCCCGATGTGGTTGTCGCGAGAAAGCCTATTTCGGATCAAGAGATCAACCTGCATCACTCCTTGGTACGTTCAGGAAGTTACCCGAAACTATCGCCATTGAGAGCGGCTAATCAAACCTCGGAAATGCCCAGCCTTCACGCGAGTATCTCATGCAAACTGACATTGCGAAGTGATCGCTCACAGAATGCGCGCACCGAAGGATTGAACCTCATAAGAAACCGCAAAGGTCACACCCCGCATATATGCGTCGTTACCGCCGAACCCATGCCCACGAGACTCGCATCTCTGGCACTTGGTACAGGTGACATAGATTGCGTTTATCATTTTGCGCTTGACGAGCTTGAGGAGGCTGTCAAGAGCTCAAAGAATGAAGCAGCTATTGATGCGCTTGTGCCGCTCATTGAGGGAAAGAGACTTCGTGATATTGCAGACCTGCCTTTTGATTTGATCGCGTAGGTAGAACCCGAACCCACAAGCATCGCCGGAGCGGATGAATGCCAGTTAGATAAGAGAGGACCCATGACACTTGATCAACTTCTGAAGCCAATCTTCCGCCTGAAGAGTAGAGAGCTTTCTCCGAGCCAAGCTTGGTCAAGGTATCAAGTTGATGCCCTTGTCTCTTCTTATCACACTTCAAAATGATTTCAGAATCGCGGTTGATGGTGTTTCCGTTTGGCTGACTTGCCAGCGACGGGGAGAGGAACCCTCCCAACAAATCCAAATTCCTCGACAAGAATTCAATAAAATGGTTCAATGGTACATAAAGCCGCAGAGGTTGAGAACGGTGAGGCAGATTGCGCGAAGTGTGATGAGGATGTCGAGAGAACTGACATAGAAGAAATCTGAACTTAGATAAAACTGGTCACACTGAAGAGTCGTTCATGACTTCTGAAAGTATTTGGGAAGCAGCTCCGCACACCATCGCTAAGATTGTAATTCTCGAAAAGTATCTTACAGCTTGGTTTCAGATACTTGGTAGAACTCGAAAGAAGCAGGATCTTTGGTACATAGATGGATTTGCAGGTCCCGGGAAATATCTCAACTATCCCAAAGGGTCGCCAGTCGCAGCACTCGCAGCGGCAAGAAGTTCTTTGCTTTCAAGCAAACAAAATTGGATTGCTCAAGACATACGCTGTTCCTTTATTGAATCTGACGAAGGGAGATTCAACAGTCTTAGCCAAGAGATCAAGGATTTTGAGAACGAAGAAAAATTGAAGTTCAATGCAATAAACGAAACCTTTGTTAACGGTCTTACACAGATTCAAGCCGAAGCAAATTCTCCATTTAGGCTCAGGTTTCCTATCTTCGCTTTCATTGACCCATGCGGGGCAACTGGAGTGCCTTTTAAGATTGTTTCAAATATCTTGGCTCAGCCGACAGCTGAGATTTTGCTTAACTTTGATGCAGATGGGATTGCAAGAATCTACGCGGCAAAGGAGAGTGCAAATCATGAATCTATACTCAATGAGATATTTGGTGACGATAGCTGGAAGCATCGTTTGTCAATTGTGAACTCATTCGGAAAACAATGCAGAGAAGTGCTGGCTCTCTACAAAGAGAAACTTAGACAATTGAAGGGAATCCGATATGTTTTTGCTTTTGAGATGCGAACAAAGCTTAATAGTTTGAATTACTTCCTCGTATTTGCAAGTCAACATCCTCTCGGTCTAGAGAAGATGAAAGAAGCTATGAAGGCTGTTGACCAAAGTGGAGAATACTGCTTTTCAGATGCTCGCATTGACCAAGAGCTACTTTTTTCATTTAATGATCCAAGCATTTATGCCGAGTCACTTCACCACGCCTTCGTCGGAAGGCAAGTTTCGTATGCTGATTGCAATGATTTTGCGCTAAATGAAACACCGTTTCTAAACCCAAAGTCTATGCTAAAAATCCTGGAAGAGAAAGGCATTGTCACAATCATTTCAAATGACCCCAAGCGGCGAAAAGGGACCTTCAACGAAGAAAAGGTTCTTGCAATTCATTTCGACAACCAATAGCTATGGCTGAATCCTCCATCGAATGGACTGAACTCACTTGGAATCCCACCACGGGCTGCACCAAGATCTCCGCCGGTTGCAAGTTCTGTTACGCTGAAGTGATGTCCCGCCGGTTGCAAGCTATGGGGATTGAAAAGTACAAAGACGGTTTCAAAGTCAGAATTCATCCCGAAACCCTCAAGATTCCCAATACCTGGAAATCATCCAAGATCGTTTTCGTCAACTCGATGAGTGATCTGTTTCATGAGCAGATTCCTCTTTCGTTCATTCAGCGTGTCTTTGCTGTTATGAACGACAACCCCAATCATGTCTTTCAAGTACTGACAAAGCGAGCAGAACGACTGCACGAACTTCACAAAGAACTGAAATGGACGCACAACATCTGGATGGGTGTGTCGGTGGAAGATGAACGGGTTGCATATCGGATTGGATTGCTTCGTAAGACTGGGGCGAAGGTGAAATTCTTATCTCTCGAACCGCTGATTGGCCCGCTTCCCAACCTAAATCTCAAGAAGATTGATTGGGTCATCGTCGGCGGTGAAAGCGGGCACCGGCCGCGACCAATGAAAGCAGATTGGGTGTTGGATATTCAGGAACAGTGCAGGCGGGCGGATGTTGCGTTCTTCTTCAAGCAGTGGGGTGGCCGGAACAAGAAGGCTAACGGGAGAATTCTCAACGGGCAAACCTTCGACGAAATGCCCGGGCGCTTTGTTCAAACGGGCGCAAGCACCAATCCGTAATCCCCTCCCATAGGAGTCCTTCGGACAATCCCCAATCCTCTCACAGCTTCTCCACCGGATACTTATCCAGCATATCAAGTATCCCCTCAATCGTCTTCGGTGAATTTCCCTCCGCCCTGTTGTTGATATAGGCATAGAGTGAGCGTCCTTCGGCAATGCAGCGATGCACCGCCTCAACAATCCCGAGTCGCAACTCGGGATTTTCTTCTTTGATTTCTGTGTAGGGTTGAAAGAGACGAACGGCGTCTTCGTACTTTCTGCCAGCCTTGAGCAATGCCCGTGATACGGAGAATTTCGTCGTAAGAACGCCCCCAATCTTCAACTGCTCGATGATCGGCGGCATGCGGGTCCAGTTGTTCAGCACGTGAGCAACGCTGTGTGCCTCCAGCATTTTCAGATATTCTTCCGTCAAGAACTCCTCGTTGCGTAATTCGATGGCGTAGTCGAATCCTTTCGGCAGACGACGAAGAAAGTTGTCAATTATCTCTACAAACTTCCCGTACCTGATTCCCGAGTTCGGATGAAACGTCGAGAACTCGAAAATGATCACGCCTCTTTTTCTCTTCAGATGCTCCAGTGGTTTGAGAAACTGGGACTGAAACAACTCAACATTGAGAAAATCGGGGTTCTCCGTTCCGGCTTTCGGGCCGAAGCGGGGAATGTCGGGATAGCGTTTGATCGTGATGCGGTCGGTGACTTTGAGCGAGAGTTTGAACTCATCCGACGTTTGATCGTGGATGAACTTCATCTTGTCGGGATCGGGGAAGTCGTACAGCGCAAAGTCGGCGCAGACGGTGGGGAAGAGTTCCGAATATTCGGCGAGGGCGTTGTCGTTAAACGCCTTCTTCGATTTGTATTCTTTGTTGTAGATTTGCCCGCGCCAGCCGGGATACTTCCACGACGATCCGCCGAAGTAGATGCCTCTGCTCGCCCAGCGCTTGATGCGGGGTCGGTTCTTTTCGACGTATTCCGGCGTTTTTACTGGCGGTGACGGCTCTTCGCCGAAAAGGGAAAGGGTTGCGTTCTGTTTCTTCTTACTCACTGATGTTACGCAAATTTTTAATTTCGTTTGTTTCCCTAACGACCTCACCCTAAATCCAACATCTCCCCTTCTCGTCTTAGGAGAAGGGGCCGGGGGATGAGGTCGGTATCAAAAATAGAAGCGCCTTTGGGTTTTGCGCAACATCAATTACTCATTTCGTGTTGAGACGACAAAGCCCGTTACGCGTGCAACGGGCCTCAGAATTCTTTCCGGCAAACTTCCTTCACTGAATGTTCTTACGTGCTGCGAGCGCAAACCAAAGAAAATACTTGCTGAAGAACTCGGGAGTGAAGTTGTACGTGTTATTCCCGACATACAAATCACAAAGGAACTCCCGCGTTCTGACTATCTCTTTGAGACGGTATCGCCAACGAGGGTCAGCTATTGTGAGATCAATCAATTCCAGCGACCGGTACAATGCTCTGATCGCAAATTCCTCGTTACCCTTCTTCTTCCATGAAGCAATACGCTCAACTTCACTGCCGATGTTTGCCATCTGCTCCAGCAGACTCATCTGGTGCCAGCGTTGGGCGAACTCTTCTGTGCCGAATCCGGACAATTCTATTCCTTCACCAATTCCTTGACGATCTGAACAATTGCTGCCTGCAATGCGGGATCATCAACTGAGCGAGTCCGATTTCCATGTTTCGGGTACATTGATCATTGAATCGAATTCGATCATCGCTTCACCCGTCAGCGAGGGATACAGATTTGTTCCCCACAAATTCGGCTGTAGGCTGCCATCCGCCAGAAGAAGGCTTTCTTCGTCCGCATGTAATTCTCCGCCAACAGCCATTATTCTGCGTTTGATGTCCACTACGGCCTTAACCAGGTCGCCACCGAGGAGATCCAGCCATGTCTTGAAGTTCAGAGCGGGTTACGGAATTTGTGATAATCTTGATCATCGCTCTCGTTAACTCAAGAAATGCACAACAACCCCATCCCGCAGCTTCGGCTCGAACCAGGTTGACTTCGGCGGCATGATCTTGCCCGCATCGGCAATCGTCAGCAACTCTTCGATTGACGTTGGGTAGAGGGCAAACGCAACCGCCATCTCTCCTGAATTCACTCGCTTTTCCAACTCTTTGATGCCGCGAATACCACCGACAAAGTCAATGCGCTTGTTCGTGCGCGGGTCGTCAATGCCGAGAATGGGGGCGAGGATGTTCTTCTGCAAGATCGATACGTCAAGCTTTTCAACGGGGTCGGGATTGGTGAGATAGGAGAGATCGGCTTTCAGTGTGTACCAGTGGCCGTTCAGGTACATGCCGTACTCGCCTTTGACTTTCGGCTGTGCCTGGCCCGACTTCTGTACCGTGAACTTGTGCTGCTTGATCTCTTCAAGAAATGCCTCTTCGCTACGCGCGTTCAGATCCTTCACGACTCTGTTGTATTCCATTATTCGAAGCTGATTATGCGGAAAGAGAACGGCAAGGAAGAAGTTATACTCTTCGTCTCCTTTGTGATTCGGATTGGCGTCAGCGATTTCTTTGCCGACCCGCGCCGCTGCTGCCGAGCGATGATGACCATCCGCGACATATAAATAGTTCACGCGTCCGAAATGCTCAACAAGCTGGCGAATCAGCCGCTCGTCCGAAATCACCAAGAGTTGATGACGTATGCCATCATCAGCAACAAAATTGTACGTCGGATCAACGAGTCGTACACGATCCACAATCGCGTCAATGCGCGGCTCGGCGTGGTACGTCAGAAATATCGGGCCGGTGTGGGCGTTTGTCACTTTCACATGCCGTGTCCTGTCGTCTTCCTTGTCCTTGCGCGTCAGCTCATGCTTTTTGATTGTGTCGTTGAGGTACTCTTGCACCGAAGCACAGCCGATAATGCCGTACTGCGTGTGATTGCCCATCGTTTGAGCGTAGACATAAAAATAGGGATGCGGATCTTCCTTCAAAATTCCATCACGAATCAGCTTCTGCAAATTCTCCTTCCCTTTTTCATATACAGCCGGGTCGTACAAATCCGTGCCGTGAGGCAGATCAATTTCCGGCTTTCCGACGTGAAGGAACGAAAGGGGCTTGCCTTGCGCTTCAATGCGGGCCTCTTCTGAACTCAAAACGTCATACGGTTTTGCCGCAACCTGAGCGGCATATTGGGGGAGAGGACGAAATCCCTTAAACGGTCGAACTGTTGCCATGGACTATCTCACGATTCTTGTTGGGTGAAGAATGAAGAAAAAAGTGCACGGAAGAGAAGATCACTCTGGATTTCCGTGCACTTTGAGATTACGACTTTGGACTGAGAGAAGCAACTACGCTACACGAGAACTTCCCCTTTCTTGAACTCGCCGAGCGCCGCAACTACCTTCTCGGCAATCTCAACGCCTACCCGATCCTGCGCCTCCTTCGTCGAACCGCCGATGTGGGGCGTAACCGAGACGCGGGGATGGTTGATGAGTTCGAACTCCTCCTGCGTCGGAGGCTCATGCTCGAACACGTCGAGAGCTGCGTACTGGACTTTGTGGCTGTTGAGCGCTTCGAGCAAATCCCGCTCGTTCACGACGCCACCACGAGCGCAGTTGATGAGGATGACGCCATTCTTCATCTTCTCGAAATCATTCTTCGAGATGAGCGGGCCGCCGGCTTTGTCGAACGGCACATGCAGCGTGATGTAGTCGGAGATACGCAGAAGTTCTTCCTTCGATACCATCTTCACGCCTTTAATGTCCGTGTCCTTGATGTACATGTCATAGGCTACGACGTTCATCATCAAGCCCAAAGCGCGCTTGGCGACTTCCGTCCCAATGTTGCCGAAGCCGATAATGCCGAGCGTTTTGCCTGTTACCTCGATACCTTTGCTGAATTCCTTCTTGGGCCATTCCCGGTGGCGCATGGCAATGTTGCTCATCGGCACGAACCGCCCGATAGCAAGCAGATGCGCAATCGTCAGCTCCGCAACCGAAATGGATGACGCTTTCGGCGTGTTGAGGACTTTGATCTGCTTCATCTTGGCGTATTCAACGTCAATGTTGTCAACGCCAACGCCGCCGCGGGCAATGACTTTCAGGTTTTTACCGGCATCAATCACCGCCTTTGTTACTTTTGTCGCCGAGCGGACGATGATGGCATCGTATTCGGGGATAGTTGCTAACAATTCGTCCGGAGTGAGGGTTTTCTGCGTGAGTTCAAAACCGGCTTTCAGCAGAATATCGGCACCGGATTTTTCGATTCCGTCTGTGATAAGGATTTTCATGGTCGTCCCTTTCATATTGTAGAACGGAACTCCTGTTCCGCTCTAGAGTTTAAGAATGCTTTCGATAGCTGCTGTTACTTCCTTCACGTCTTTGAGTGTCAGCTCGCCCATATGCGCAATGCGGAATGTCTTCTCCTTCAAATCGCCGTAGCCGTTGGAAATCTGCAGCCCGACTTTTGCAAGTTCGCTGTTCAGGTTGGCAACGTTGATGTTCCGCGTGTTCGTGATCGTGGTAAGAGTCTGCGACGCATATTTCTCAACAGGGAAGAGGGCAAAATGTTTCTTCGCCCAGGCGCGGGTGAACTCGGCCATTTCCTTATGGCGGGCAAAGCGGTTGTCGAGACCTTCTGCGAGAATGCGATCCAACTGGAAATTCAGCGCAAACATATGCGGTAACGACGGCGTTGCGTGATACTGGTGATCCTTCGTCTCGATGTATTTGTAGATTTCGAGAAGATCGAGATACCAGCCGCGATGCTTCACTTGCTTGCCGTGTTCGAGCGCCTTCCGGGAGATCGAGCAGATTGCCATACCGGGGGGCAACGCCAGCGCTTTTTGCGTTGAGGTAATGCAGACATCGATGCCCAACTTGTCCACTTCCACCTTTGCGCCGCTCAATGCGCTGACGGAATCAACAAGCCACATCACGTCGGGATATTTCTTGCGGACTTCGGCGATCTCCGCAAGCGGATTCATGATGCCGGTGCTTGTCTCGTTGTGCGTGATCGTGAAGACGTCGTACTTGCCGGTGGAGAGATATTGGTCGACGATTTCAGGCGTTGTCGGCTCGCCCCATTTTGCTTCATGTTTGTCGGCGGGGATGTTGTTCACTTCCGCCATTTTGTACCAACGGTTGCCGAATGCCCCGACGGAGAACACAACGGCGCGCTTGGCCGTCAGCGAGCGGATGGAGCCTTCCATCAATCCCGAACCGGAGCTTGTTGAGAGGAGGATGGGATTTTCCGTGTACATCACTTTCTGCAGCTTCTCTGAAATTTCCTTCTGCATCTTCGATGCATCTTTGCTGCGATGCCCGATCATCGGAGTTGCGAGTTTGGCCAACACCTCAGGCGCAACTTCGGTGGGGCCGGGGATGAAGAGTTTCTTGTGCATGATTGCCTCGGTAGTTATCGTGTAGGTGAACGCGTAGTAATACTCTTCTAAAGAAGGCAACCGTTGTGCCACGCCGGATTGTGAGAACTGTTTGAATTTCACGTTTAAACGTCGGGTTGATGTTGCCCTTTCCTACAAATCGGAGGAGAGAGACACGGGTTTTTCAAAAGTGGGAATGAGCGAGTGATGAATGTTTCTACACCTCTGTTTTGGCGAACTTACTGCTTCGGCGTATTGATATTCTTGATGGGTTTTTGTTATTTGGCTTCAGTTATGCGCCTAACTCCAACCCTGACCTTCCTGCTCCGCCAGAATCTGCTTGCTGTTCTTGATGGTACGTTCACATCAAAACAGCTCAGCGCTATTGTCAATCTGAGCGTTGCCTTGGCTCTCGAACTGCTCACCCGGAAATCCGGCGGCAGAAGACTTTCTTCGTTGCTGGGACTCAATGAGAAAGATCTCGCCTACGACTCCATCGCCGACCTGTTCCAGCGCAATGAAGAAGGACGTTTTGTCCAGCTTGATGCCTATTTCAGCAGTTTCGACCTTGATAGCGTTTCTGATGAAGAACTGCTTGTGGCGCTTCGCAGACTTGTCTATGCGCGTGTGAACCAAGCGTTGTTCAGGATGTATCAGGACATCGACCCCGCTTTTTACAGGATACTCCGCAACGTCAAGCTTGCGGTGGAACGGATGAATCAGTTCGAGCAAATGGATCGTTTCGGGGAATCGTCCATTGCACCGGCACTCTGTGAAACCAATGAACACCTGCCAACCCTTGACCCCAACGAAGTACAGTACCACCTGATCTCAGCATCAGTTGGCACGGAGAACATACCGCAAATGCTCGGCAAGCTTTCAGTCTTTTTGAGACAACAGGATTGTCACTCGCGCATCTTGCCGGTGATTACGGTGGCAAAGATTCTCCAGTCGGTGTATGCAGTCAAGAACCAGCCGTTGCTGCTCCCTCCGACAGTCGAACATGAATTGCCGGACTCCGACACCGGAGAGATCGTCAGGAATGTCTGTAACGACGTGAAAACGGAATCGGCAAAGAAGTACCTCGCCAGGAAGAAAGTCAGCGAAGAGGCCTTCGATGCATACTTCGATGTGATCGAGTCGAGCATCATGGCTCGGATTGTAGAACAGAACGGGAGTGCAATATCATACTATGAACTGCTGAAAGCACAACTTCCCGACCTGACTCCGGAGGAATACAGAAAACATCACCGCGCAAAACTGGAGTACCTTGGCGCACTTGCGTACAAACGGGCAATCGGAAAGCTAAAGGAGAATATGTGATTCCGTCACAATCGCCTCGTGGTTCTGTTCGGCAGACGTGAAGAATGTCACTCATAGAGATATATGAAGCACGTTGAACAACATATCCTTGAACTGTACGTCCTGAACACAGCCGCTGTCGAACCGCGGAAAGTTGAGATTGAAGCGCATCTTGCAGAGTGTGCAGGATGTCGTGCGCTGGTCGAGCAGATGACAGAGTCGTACGGCAATGTCGAGGAGACCTTCAACGAACTTGAAGCGGGTGCGGAAACAACCGGACGCAACCTTGTCCCCCGCCGTTTCCAATCGATTGCGCCGAAAACGCCGGATACAATGGCATCTGCTTCGTATCGGCCGGTCACTGCCTTGCAGCGATTTCAGTATTTTGTGCGGCGGCATCCGGTAATGGTGGGAGGAGGGACATTTTTGGCATTGGCTGGCTTTGCATTAATTGCCAATATCATGCTCAAGCCGAACGTCACCAAAGATCTGAACCCCGAGTTCTACAGATACAATCCGGCCTCAAACACAGCCGAGATTCTCAACAAGAACCACGAAATTTTGTGGCAGATTCCAACCAGGAATGTGGTCGGCATCCAACGTTCAGAACATGATTTTGGTACGCCGGCAATAGTCATTGCGGATTCGAGCAGTAATAGTAAGATCACAACGACAATCTGGCATCCGGGAGACGGGCCGGAAGCGGGTTCACCCTATGTTCGTGTATATGATTTCAAAGGCAGCGTGCTGAAGAAAGCCGAATTCGATGAATCGGTAGAGTACCTGGGGCGGGTGTATTCGGACAATTGGCGCACAGACAAGGTCGTAGCGATTGACAAGGGAGAGAAGGAGTTTTTCGTTTGTTGGGGAAACGGACGATCTCCCAATGTCATTTCCCGTTATGATGCACACGGCACTGAACTCGGGCAGTATTGGCACTTTGGGAACATTACGGGAATGTTCCCGGTCGATGTAGATAATGACGGACGCAAAGAACTGGTGATTACAGGCAGCAACGACGTGCTTGATTCAGTGGGCGGACAGTTTCCGGCAATCGCCGTTCTTGACCCGGAACGTATGATCGGAAAGAAGAAATCCGCCTGCTCGTCCGGATTTGCGTTACCGGCTTCGGATGCTGAGATTTTTTATGTTCGTCTCCCGCTTTCTCCACTGTCTGCTGCATTGACGAAATATGAGAGAGTTAATCGCCTTCAATGGGCGGGAGATAACCGTCTAGCATTTCTGGTAACAAACACATCACAAGAGATGGATCCTGACGTTGCAAACTATGAGTATATATTCCAAAGCAATTTCAGTATTGCCGAAGTCAAATCAACCGATGTGACCGACCTCTTGTACGCCCAGAAGGTCCGTGAAGGTCTGGTAAAAGGGTCTTTGGATGCTGCATATCTGCAAGCTCTGAAAACCGCAGTTCGCTATTGGGATGGCGAGAAGTGGGTGAAGGTGGCGGTGAAGATTACGAATAGAGAGGTAGTGCAAAAATAGCAGCCAATTGAGAGGCTGATACGGGATTATCCCGCCTCACGCACAAGTGTGGGGCGGGATTTTTTTTTCGGCACTCAAACTTACCTGCCACACTATAATCAACACAGTGCGACCGGAATGGATGCCGAAAACACCAAGGCGATGTGACTTAATCGCCTAATCTTATAACTCATTCAAAAGGGGCTCACAATGAGAATCTATAGTTTCTTCGTAACGACTGTTCTGTTCGTCCTCTACTCTCTGAATGTCCAACATACCTTTGCCCAAAATGAGTTCTGGCGGTGGGGAGGGTTAGGTCCAGGTCACATAACACCGGCAACCAATAATCGCGTGTTCGTGAGTCAATACATGAATGGATTGGTAGTCACGACTGATCTTGGGAATAGTTGGAAGAACTTGGGTTTAGCAAACCTTGACCTTCGCCAGGTTTGTGTAAGTCCCACCAATGGCTACATTTTTGTCGCCACCTCGGGTGACAGCGGAGGAGTGTTTCGCTCGACAGATAATGGCAATTCCTGGGTGAGAGTTGTGACTGGAATGGGATCGACTTACACGCCGACGCGGGCAATAGCAGTTAATTCCTCTGGGCAACTGTTTGCGGGTACTTATTTGGACGGAGTTTATAAGTCAGAAAACAATGGGGGTAGCTGGTCTCCAGTTTTAGCTGCAATTGATGTATTTGATCTGCTGGTTGTTTCAGGAAAGACCTTTGTCGGGTGCGCTCAAGGAATATACTCATCAACAGATAATGGCAGCACTTGGATATTGGATAACAGCGGTGTAATTCAGGGTGCCATCACTTCATTTGCAGTGAATCCGAACGGGCACATTTTTGCTGCGACCTACGATGTCGGCCATATCTATCGCTCCACAAACAACGGAACAACTTGGACGCGAGCTAACCCGTTGGTTCAGGCGCATGACATTCAGCATATTGTTTTCAATCCGAACAATGGAGTTGCCTTCGCTGCAACAGACAGTGGAATTTACAAGAGTACCGATAGCTTCGCGAGTTGGCAGCGGCTTGATGGCGACATACGTCGTATCTACGGATCCCCGCAGAAGTTAGGAATGACACCGACAGGTTTTCTTTTTGCTTCATTTGTCAGCGGGGCCCTTTTGAGGAGCGATATCTCGACGCAAGTAAGCGAAAACCCATCCTTACAGCCGATAACCTTTGGTTTGAGACAGAATTACCCTAACCCCTTCAACCCAGCCACAACAATTGAGTACGAGTTGCCAACGCGCGGGAATGTCTCTATCAACATCTACAACTCCATCGGGCAACTCGTAAGAACACTCGTCAGCGGCGAAACGAAGGAGCCGGGTGCGTATTCCGTCACCTGGGATGGGAGCGATAACAGGGGAAGTCGAGTTTCTTCTGGTGCTTACTTCTACACATTGCGATCGGGCGAGTATGTTTCAACGAAAAAGTCAATTCTGCTCAAGTAGCCCTGAACCTGTCCGGCAGAATCCAGAGCCCGCCTCTCACTAATGAGGCGGGCTCTTTTGTGCTTGGGTCGGCTGGAGAACCATGAAGCGTCGAAGCGGCCTGCTTCAGGAAATCGGCAGGGGTGTTGCGATAGTTGTTGAGAACGTCTATCTTACCTGCAACAAGAAAGGTGTGCCCATGAAGAAGGCTCAAGAATTTGACATAGATTACTATCAGGACGAAGATGGGTGGTTCACGGCAGTAGTGCCCGCAATTCGAGGGTGCGTTGCCTCAGGCAAAACACTGAAGGAAGCCCATCGCAATGCTATTGATGCTATCGAGAGTTGCTTGGAGGCGAGAGAGAAGGTGGCCGCGAAGAACCTTCGCAAGTCGCGCTATGGCGGCGTGAACCTGTACCGGCGCGTGTCGAATGCCTAAACTCGCTCGCATATCGTATCGCGAGCTTGCATCAAAACTGCGACGCGCAGGATACATCGAAGTCCGCGCAAAACGACATCCAGTCTATTACCTCGAAGAGAAGAACATTCACCATACCCGTGCCACGACATCCAGGTGATGTCCCCATCGGGACGTTGCGCGCTATAGTCCGGGAAATGGGAATCACTGTGGATGAATTCAATGAACTGTGAATCCGACAAGGTTCGCGTCCCATATCAAGAATCGGGTCTTATTGCCTCTGCTGTCACGGTTTCCTGAACCAACTCAGCACCGCGACAGCAACGCGGCTGATGGAAAAGATTTGTCGTCACGGTGCCATAACAATCAAGGAACCGTGACGACCGGGTCGGGCAGGATTTCTTTCCATCTCTTGACTTCCGCGCTTCAACCCCCTATATTGTCTTCCACAAGTTCGCTCTTTCTCAAAACAGATTTTGGTGTCCCGTTTAAATCACGGGATGAAAAGGGAATTCCGTACATCCGCCTCGGGCGGATACAAGCGGAAGCTGCCCCGCAACTGTAAACGGCAATTCGTTCGGCTGTCACTATGAAAATGGGAAGACAGGCGATGCAACCGAAGCCGTAAGCCAGGAAACCTGCCAAAATCTTCAGTCCTACACAATCTTCGCGGGAAGATTCGGGAACAACATGAAAGTGTTTTGTTCGACCCTGTCTTTCCCGGCGAGAGATGGGGTTTTTTGTTGTGCCGAAATCAATACTCATCAAATACATCTCTGCCTTCATTCTTGCGCTGACGTTCTGCGTAAGTGCCGCAGCTTCCGAACAGCCGGAAGATTCATCCGGCGCCGCTAAGTCCTATTCGTTTGGAGAGATTGTCGTTACCGCCACCCGATCGCCGCTCAGCCGTCTGGATTCGCCGTCACGGGTTCAACTGATCGCCGCGGAGGAAATCCACTCCTCTCTCGAAAAAAAACTCGGTGAGTTGCTGTCCGGCAAAACTGGCCTGCTTGTAAGAGAATACGGATTCGGCGCGAGCTTGCAAACTGTTTCGTTCAGAGGGATGAGTGCCGAACACAGTGTGGTTCTGCTCGACGGCATGCCAATCGGCAATGTGCAAACGGGGCTTACCGATCTCTCACTCATTCCTCTCGACAATGTCGAAAGCATTGAGTTGGTTCGGGGAGGGAGTTCTGCGCAATATGGCAGCGATGCGATCGGCGGGGCGATTAATATCCTGACTTCACCGGTGAGCGGAGGCTTCGTGCGGTTCGACGCGGCGACACGGTCGGCAGGCTCGCAACGTGCAGGCGTTACGGGTCAAGTCAGATTGTCGGATGAATTGGGGATTCGGCTCGGCAGCGCTGTCGAGTACGGAAGGGGAGATTTTGATTTTGAGATTCAGGATGGCGGGAGAATAGTTAATGCAATCCGTTCGGGTTCCGATTTCCATTCCCGGCAGATTTACGTCAGAGGTGACTGGCTCTCAAGTCCTGAAACAGGCGGTTCGTTGATGCTGTCGTCGCAGAATACCGATCGCGGAACGCCGGGTCCGGTACTCTCCATTCAGAACCAAGGAACAGCCCGCCAAACGGACGAAGTGGTGCAGGCAAGCGGCTCGTTCCGCACACGTCTTGCTGATCAAACCCGACTCTCGGCCGGGTTGCATGTGCAGAACGCCTATCAGCATTATGTTGACAGGCTCGGACTTTTTCAAGCCGACAATTACTATCGCAACATTCTGACAACCGTTCAGGTGAATCTCCACCATTCGATATTGCCTAACCTGCTTGTTCATCCGGGAGTTGAAGTCGGGTATGCAACGACCTCCGGCAACGCGCTTGCGACAGACCATTCGCGTACGCACTCGGCGTTGTACACCGGTGTTGAACTCCATTCGGACTTCAATCCGCTGCGCATTTCATTCTATCCCTCAATCCGCTATGACAAGTATTCATCGATCGGCTCGTCGCTCAGCCCGAAAGTGGGGGTGAATATCCGGTATCAGTCGGGCGAGAATCCGATGGAATCATTCGGCGCAACGTTGCATGCAACTGCCGGAAGAAACTTCCGTGCCCCGACTTTCAACGAATTGTACTATGCGGGCTCGGGCGGACGCGGCAATCTAAATCTCAATCCTGAACGCTCGACAAGTTTTGATGCCGGAATTACTCTGCAATACTCGCTGATCGGCCGTCATGAATTCGACGTAACATATTATTCTATCGCGACGCAAGATCGCATTCAGTGGCTTCCTACGTCGGTAACAACCATCTGGTCGCCGGTGAATATCGGCAAGACGCAATCGTACGGAGTAGAGTTGGAATACCGCTGGTGGCCGATTCCCGGCTATCTGATGCTTGAGGGGAACTACGCAACCATTGACGCCCGGAAGAAGTTTGCGTCATCGCCAACTGATCCGTCATTCAACAAACAATTGATATTCGTGCCGTTAGAGACGGGGCATGCGGGACTCACTGTTGGTTTCCCGATACATGCGGCGATTTTGTCAAGAGTGTTCCTGAAACTTGAGGGAAGTTATGTCGGCATAAGGTACGTTGCTGAAGACAATACACAGGGGCTTCCTTCATATTTCTCGATGAACGGAAGTTGCAGACTGGAGATGCAACTGTTTGACATGACGATGTTTGCAAAGTACGAAATGCTGAACATGCTGAACGAGTCGTATGAGATTCTCCCCAGATATCCTGTTCCGCTGCGGCATCACTCATTTTCCATCACCATTCAAAAACCTTTGTAAGGATAAGCTATGATACAATACTGCTGCGGTTTCATGCTGTTGTCAATCCTCTTCTTTCAAGGATGCAGAAATAACAATATCACCGATCCGCCCCCTCCAACTCCGCCGCAGAGCGACCGGGGCGCTTTTATTATCAACGAGGGATTGTGGCCGAATGCCGGCTCAATCAGCTTCTACAACATCACTAAGGACTCCGTGTTTCAGAATGTTATCGGCGCCTCGGCCGGATGGATTACGCCGAATGACGGTTATGTCGTTAACGGCAGGCTGTACGTGGTAGTGAATGGCGGCGACAAGATCTACGTGCGGAATGCCGAAACCTTTCAGGCGTTGGATTCAATTTCCCTGCCCGCCGGCAGCGGGCCCGCGTACATTTCGGTTATCGACAGCGCGAAAGCCTACGTTGCGAATTACAACGGAACCATCAGCATTGTAAACCTTTCAAACCGGACGGTGTTGCTGACAAGCGCCGCTGTTGTTGCGTTCCCGGGCGGAATTGCCGTGAACGGCGGGCGAGTCTTTGTCTCGGACTACGGCTTGTGGCCGGATTTCAAGAATGTCGTCAAGGTGCTGGACGGGAATTCGCTGGCCGTTGTTGATTCGGCACGGGTAGGGTTAGCGGCAGGATCAATGGCGAGCAGTGGAAACAGAGTGTACGTTGTATGCGCAAACAACTTCCCGCAAAAGGGCAAGGTATTTGCCATCAATGCTTCAAACTCGGCTGTTGTTGATTCGATTACAATCGGCGACGGGCCTTCCGATATAGCAGTAAGAAATCAAACCCTCTATGTTCTCCACAGCGATCATGTTATGCGACTCGGCATAAATCCGCTGTCGGTGGCAGATTCCCTCTTTATTCGTCTGTCAAATGCCTTCTATTTCTATTCCATGCAAGTCGACAACGTAACCGGTGACGTGTATGTCTCCCAGGTTATCAGCAACGGCGGAGCAGGAGAAGTTTCTGTGTATTCGTCCGCCGGCGTTCAAAAACGACTACCGTTCAGTGTCGGCGCATTTCCCGGCTCGATTGTCTTCAAATAGCGGAGCAACTTCCCTTCTATTCGTGGAATTATACAGGAAAGGCAGAGGGTAAGAAAAGCGCGACCCGATGCAGATCACATGCGGCAATGCGCACTTTTTCTACCTTGTGCAGTGATTTTCGATGTTGTAAACACGTCTCTACTTTCCTATATTGAGCCACAATGAAAGCAAAACTCGCACTCGAAAACGGCACTATTCTGTCCGGCGAAGCATTCGGAGCGGAAGGGGAAACCACAGGGGAAGTTGTTTTCAACACAAGCCTGTCCGGTTACCAGGAAATCTTCTCTGATCCTTCGTATTCCGGCCAGATTGTCACGATGACCTATCCGCTCATCGGCAACTACGGCACCAATGCAGACGACGGCGAATCTCCGGCACCCCAGGTTGCCGGCGTTATTGTGAAGGAATACTTCGACTTTCACAGCAATTTCCGCGCATCGGAAAGTCTCGGGTCGTGGCTGAAACGGCACAATGTTGTGGCAGTGCAGGGACTCGATACGCGCATGATTACGAAGATGATTCGAACATTCGGCGCGATGCGCGGCATACTTTCGACCGCGGACATGGATGATCAGCGGTTGATGATGAAGGTGAAGGGGGCTCCCGAAATGACGGGCCTCGATTTGACGAGGGTCGTCTCCTGCAAAGAGCCCTATAAGTGGGATGAGGTGGATAGAACGCCCTTCCTGCTTAAGCCAATTGCAAACGGCAAAACAAACGGGAAGCGCTTCAAGGTTATTGCGTACGATTGCGGCATCAAGCAGAACATCATGCGCCGTTTGACGAGCTACGGCTGTGATGTGACAGTTGTTCCCGCCCTTCATCCTGCAGAAGAAGTTCTGGCTATGAACCCCGACGGCATTTTTGTGTCGAACGGGCCGGGAGATCCCGCTGCCGTCAAGAAGGCCATTCAGAATCTCAAAACGCTGCTCGGCAAGAAACCGATTTTCGGTATTTGTCTTGGACATCAATTGCTTGCGCTTGCGTTCAATGCCAAGACGTTCAAGTTGAAGTTCGGACATCGTGGCGGAAACCATCCCGTCAAGAATCTTCTCACTCAAAGAATAGAAATCACGTCGCAGAATCACGGATTTGCCGTCGATCCTGCAACGCTCGACCCGAAGACTCTTGAAGTAACGCATGTGAACCTGAATGACGGTACCAACGAAGGATTCCGTCACAGGGAGATGCCGGTTTTTTCGGTACAATATCACCCTGAGGCCTCGCCCGGTCCGCACGACAGCGACTACCTTTTTGCCGATTTCGTGGAGATGATGAGGACGGGCGAGCCTGCGGCTGCTCGCTTGTAGTTCAATCCGGTTTCAATACTGCTTTTGGCACTACAACACACATTTTGAATGGTATCAACTGAAATAGTTGGGGGGGATACTATCCCGACAGTTGTTCACGAGTCCGGAACGGTTTCGCTGGACATTGTAACAGATTCCCGTGGTTTTGACGCGCTTGAAGGTGAATGGAACACGCTTCTCGATCGTTGTGATGCATCCGTGTATCAAACATTCGAATGGCAGCGGACGTGGTGGAAGCATTTCGGAGAAGGGAATTCGGATGCGACTCTTCACCTTATTGTTCTGCGCCGTGACGGCGAGGTATGCGGTATAGCCCCGTTCTTTGTTGAACGTGTGCGTACCCTGGGCGTGTTGGGTCACCGACGTTTGTTGTTCCTCGCCCAGGGTCCGTCCGACTATCTCAATGTTCTTTTTCCGAGGGGAGAAGAGGAAGAATGTGCGGAACGGGTCGCTTCATATCTCGCGGAAGCAAAGCATCTGTTCGATGTAATGCACCTTGAGGATTTGACGGACAGATCCGTCAGTCATACCCACTTGTACAATGCACTTAAGCGCAGGCAGTTCAGAGGGGAACACTTCATCAACGAGTATTGCCCCCGTACCACGTTGCTGGGGACATGGGAAGAAACGCTTGCTACGTTCAAGATCGATAACCGGAGGGAAATCAGGCGCCGTGCCCGGAACATCGAGAAAAATTTCGCCGTCGAATACGAAGTCGTGACGGATGAGTCTGAAGCTGCCCCTAAAATAGATGAGTTTATTGCCTTGCATCAAAGCAAATGGCAGAACGACGGGCATAGCGGAGTATTTGCCGAGTCGCAAACGGGGAGATTTCATCGCGAGGTGGCCACGTTGTTTGCGCGCCGCGGCTGGCTGTTTCTCGCTTTTCTGCGGGCGAACGGAACGCTTGCCGCGAGCCTGTATTGCTTTTTGTTTCGGGATGATCTGGCAGTGTATCTTACCGGCAACGCCAACCGCAGCGATGTGTTCAAGTTCTCCCCCGGGCGTGTGTTAACGGCGTTCTGCATGGAAGAAGCAGTGAAGCGCGGCAAGAAGGTCTGCGACTTTATGCGCGGCACGGAGCAATACAAATACGAACTTGACGCGAAAGATATTCCGAATTGGGCGATTCTCATGTACAATCCCCATTCCGTTCGTCCTGAACTCCGCTACAAGCTCGATTTACTCGTCCGTTCGCTGCAACGGCGTTCGGCGCGGGAATGGTTACTGTTCAAGGTTGTCGCCCGTGAACACGGCATCTTCTCTAAAGAAATCGTTCAGCATGTCAAGACGCGGTTCAGGCAGAACGTGGCCGACGGAATGCTGAAAGCAAAAGACCCGGCGCGTGCCACACATTTGCCGACGGCCGACAAGCGTCAAGCAAACGGTCAGCAGAAGAAATCAGATTCCGTCCCGGATTCATCCGGCCCACACTCACACAAAGGAATAGTATGACGTTTAACGAATATCAGAGGTCATTGGGCGGCTCGTCGTACTTGTATGCCAATGCAAGCAATGCGATGAAGGATTTGCTCGACTACATTGCGCGGCGTTCGGAAACCAAGACGCCCAATATCGTTCTTCCCGCATATATTCCTGCCAAGTTGTACCGGACTGCCCTCGCCGCCGGGTTCGAAGTCAAGTTCTATGAAGTATTCGGGAAATGCACGTTCGATCTCAAGCAAGTCGAGGGGTTGATCGATGGCAACACGCTGGCAGTGTTCTACGTTCACTATTTCGGTTTTCCGAATCAAATCCGTGAACTCTCGGCACTGACAAAGCAGAAGGGAGTGTATCTGATCGAGGATTGTGCCCTTTCCGTTGCGGCGGAGCATGAAGGTAAGAAGTTGGGCAACTACGGCGACTTTGCACTGTTCAGTATGAGAAAGATGTTCTTGTATTCAGAGGGTGGTTTTCTCAGGCTCGATGAACAATTCAGCGACTTCCGTCCCAACTACGAATGGCGGGTAAAGAGCTGTTTCTCTGTTCAGAAATACGTGAAGCAGCGTGCAAAGTATATGTACGTGCGGCTGACAGGCGGTAAGGACCCTCTTCACGTCGTGAAGCCCGATCCGACGGGCTACATGGATTGGAGCACGCCGAAACAAACACTGAACGTCAAAATGTTGTCGGCGTTTACGGAAAACCGACTGAAATACGTGAATCTCGAAAAGGTTGTCCGGAAACGCCGTGAGAACTACCAATACGTGCACGAACGGTTTCCCGCCATGCCACATTTGGAGCTTGTGAACAAAACTCTGCCGGATGGTTGCACGCCATACAGTCTCCCGTTCCTTGTCCACAACGGGAAACGTAACGAACTCCGGGATGGTCTTCTGTACAGTGGCACAATGTGCGGAGCAGGATGGCCCGAAGCTCCGTTTGCTGATGGGCTACCGAAGACGAAAGAGCTTTCAGGCAAACTGCTCGAAATTCCTATTCATCAGGCGCTCACGCGACAGCAATTGGATCACTCGCTGCGTACACTGGAGAAAATGGCGAAATGACATACTCATTCGCTGCCCCGACTCTGATAGCAGGGTCGGGGCTTTTTCATTCTTCCACTCTTCTCAATAAGTAAAGTCGAGATTGCTTCTGACGCAAAGCCAACTCGCTCACGGTCTTGGTCTCTGCCGGGAGCGAGTTGCCGTGGCAATAAGCCCAATGCGCTTTGCCGGAACTGAGGAAACAGTTCGGGTAATAGTTATGATGCGGCTTGTTTACCGCCCTTGTAGATCATTCCCGCAAGAATTCCGAGCAATATACATGTAACAAACATGCCGACTCCCCACGCAACAATGACTTTCCCCTGATAATAGAACACAGCATGGTCCATGAACATCTTCGGAAAGCCAATCAGCGCACCGATCAATGCGCCGTAGCGGAACCCTTCGCCAATTCCCGGCTTGCCTTCATATCCGAGGGAAAAGATATAGCAGAACAGCCCCGCAAACAGGGCATATCCGACATACATCCAGTGCATGCGACTCATCATGTCTTCCGGTGAGCGCCAGTAGTGGGAGTGCTCTGCGTACCAGTCGGACAGCAGGGCCCCGTGAATGAGATATTGGATGGCAGACATAACAACAAACACTGCCACTGTAGCAATAGCCCATTGCTTGACATTGAGCGTGGAGTTCATGACTCCTCCTCAGTAGTTGTTGGTTGATGCTGTGATTTTTCTCCGGCCTCTACCCTTGTACTGAACATACGGATGTCAGCACAATGCAAAAACCTCGCGCCAATCAGGCGATGACTATTGTCATCCCTGCTCATGCGCATTCAGGAGGTTTCATAGTGGAGCTTTCGAATATCAATTGCCGAAAGATAACAGATTTCTGAACAAGAAAATGAAAGGCAAGACGACTCGCCCATAAGCATTGGTCAGATGCCTTCTGCCCGAAGGCAGCGGAAACGAGTCGTCGTTGTGGAGAGAATCGTTACTGCAGAATCAAATCGTCGATGTCGTATCGCTTGGGCTCGTAGGGCAAATCCCTGCCTGCATCGCTTGGTTGTACAGACGGCGTTGTGCGTGCCCGAAGCACTTTCTCGGCTGCGACGGCAAGCGTGAATAACGACAATGCAAATAGTGTTTTCATGATTTTCCTTAAATCTTTCCTTCAATATACGTTGCCAAGCTGCTTTCGGGCATACCGCGTTTGGGGTATTTTCAGAGCTGCTTCAGACTTGGCATGGCCAACAGCAGGTTCCTGTCGCGCTCATCCACTTCTACGACATGCCCCGGCCGCTCAAACCAATACCTCTTGCCCGATACAAATCCGTGAACAGTCAGGCTTGAGTTTCCCCTGTACTCGAACAACACAACGCTGCGCTTTGGCCCGGCCATGAATCCGGCCTGCCCCGGGATTGTGCCGGATGTTTGTGCTTCTGTGGATTTGTAGAGTTGTTTCCGCTGTTTGCCGCAACAAGCCATGTCAAGTCTCCTTGTAGATTAGGCGTTGAAGAATAATAGCGCCCGCCGAAAGCGAAAGCCACAGCAACACTCCTTCACTCCAGCTTTCGGCGAGCCACCAACCGAACGGGATTGCCATCCAGATACTCAAGCAGTAGAAGCAATCCATCAGTTTTCCGAAGAACCCGTTTCCCGCTGCCCGCCGCAGGTGAATTACCGCATCCCAAGGCCCGTCTTCCGCCTGAAGCAGATGCGTCAGTCGCCAGACGGAAAGAACAGCCAACACAAACCAGTAAAATTCCATGTTGCAAAATGTCGATTCCTGTGCTTTGCTACCATACCGTATTCGCGGTAATTACATGTCCGAAGGCTGGCATGTAGCAGGGGAGGCGATTCGGAGAATCGCCCTACAGACATGTACACTTCGGCGCGCCGGGCCCATCCCACCGGAGCCCGACGCGCCGACTCGTCACATCAGGGCGATTCAGGATTGCCCTACAGCTACGCTGGCTGCTCCTCTTCTTCCGGGCAGGGGCAGCAGCGGTATTCCTGCGATTTCTCCAACAATTCGATCTTCTTTTTCAGAAGTTCGTTTTCGAGATGCCTCCGTTCGAGATCAAGCTCGATTCCTTTGGCGACGCTGTCTTCACATGTGTCGCATTCGTCGAGACATCCCTTTACGATCATACCCGGAGTCGGCAGCGAACTCTTGCGCTCGAACGAAAACTCCCGCACGATGCGATCCGAGATCTTGCCGTTCGCCCCTATCAGGCCTTGCTTCTTGAGATTGGCATCGACTTCTTTCAACGCTTCTTGTCGGAGGTTCTCGGGTATTGGTTGTAATTCTGTCGGGAAACCTTGTCGCCCGGCTGCAAATTTCAGCTTTGCGGCTTCACTTTGTCTCCCGATTTCCTCTATTTTCAGCCTGTTTTCAGATGTTGCCAGCACGGCATTCGGGATTGCGCTCACGTCGCCGTCAGCAAGGAATGGATTGTTCGTTACTCTTGTATCCGCTGCCGGGTCAATCACACGCCGCTCGATGGCATTCAGCTTGAAGCGGACAATCTGTGTCTTGTTGATTTGATAGAAGAAGTAGGTTACCGCGTGGCATTTGTTCGGATTCGAGAACTCGCGGGAGGCGGATTCAAAATGGTCTTCCGATTCGCCTTCCTGATGCGTACGGCTCGACACCTCGCCGATGGAAAGCGAGCTGGCGGCGCGGGTGCCCATCTCGGCACGGCGGTCGGAAGCCGAAACATGCTGCGACAATTCCCTGATGAACGTATGCGTTGACGATGCCTCGTACGATCCGCTGACATCCACCGATGCGCCGCCGAAGAAGCTCTGGATTGCGCCGCTTGTTCCGGCATGCCCCTTTGCCGAGCCACGGTTGCTGCTGCTTGCGCTCGATTGGTCACGCACCGAAACATCGGACATGAAGTCGTGCATGCTGGCCATGTAGAACCGCTCTTCCGACGTTTGCTCGTTGCGGTAGCTCAGCTTGCTTTCGCTGTCGAACGAGAAGCGTGTCCGGCGGTCGGATGTGAATAGCCGGACTTTTTCGCCGGGCAGCAGCGTTGTGCTGTACACCAGATCGCCTAATGCCATCGGGCCGGGGCAGCGCTCCATTCGTGCGTGAATCGAAACCTCCACCTGAACGGGTCGCCCGCTCGAAACGACTCTCGTCGTGTGCTTCATGCGGTAGTGGAAATCCAGCGAGTCGCATGCCGCGTCCGTGTCCAGCTCGGGGCAGCATGTCAATGCGTTGGTAGCGTTAGGGTTTTCGTTTTGGGTTGCCATAAATCCTCCCTGCAAACCTTGTGATTGATACTGTTGGGTGACTTGTGCGGCAGAAATATAGCCTCACGAAGAGGCCTGAACCATGCCGTTAACGCGGCATATTGTGTCTATTGACGGCTGATAACCAGTTCCTCATCAAGCATGTGGCTGTACGCAATGGCGTACCAGGATTGTATCTGCATCTCCGCTTCGATCAGGATGCTGATAAGTACCCGCTCATTGTGCGGAAGATTTGCCGGTAAGAATCGGTTGTACATGATTGACTCCTTTGTAGCTTTGAGCAAATATAGCATGCCGGAGTAGGGAAGAACATACCGCGAGTACGGTAAAATGCGGTTTTCGATTGCTTATTTCGGGGGCGTTTGGTAAGCTAAGAGGGGCTTCTTGAGGTTACAACCGAGATTTCGGCATCAACAAACATGTTCTTCCGCATCTGGCAATTCCGGCCGAATCCGCAGAAGATTTCTGAGTTTGTGGATGTGTACGGCCCGAACGGTGAGTGGGCGAGGCTGTTTCGTCTCGCCAACGGCTTTGTTGAGACCGAGTTGGTGCAGTCAACATCGGATCCGTCGGTTTACCTGACTATTGATCGCTGGACGGATCAAGAATCGTGGGAGGCGTTCAGGGTTGCATACGCGGTAGATTATACTGCATTGGACAAGAAGTGTGAGTCACTCACGACTGATGAACGTGAGATTGGCAACTTCAGTACGACCGGCTAAGAATTCTAACCATCATATCAAAAAACATAAGGAACCAACCATGAAGTCCATCATCTACTGCTTCATCATTCTCTTTGCGTTGGGCGCGGCGAATGCCCAGCCCTTGAAGCGCCTCGACCCGCTGTTAGCCGAGAAGCTTCAACATTACGACGAAACGACGCCGATCGACATCATCATTGTTCTTGCCGATCAGGTTGACGTGAACGGCATGAGGGATGCGTTCAAAGCAGCGCGGGCTCCGAAGGAAGTCCGGCACGTACAGGTTGTAACTGCCCTCCAACAAAAAGCCGCCGCAACGCAAGGCCCGATACTGCAACATCTTGCCGTCCGGCAATCCGCCGGAACAGTTGTCAAATACGAGCCGATGTGGATTGTGAATATGGTATTCGCCTCGGCAACGAAGCAAGCAGTGTACGAGCTGGCTGAGCGGACTGATATTGAGATGGTGTTTGAAGACGGATTGCTGCAGTTGGATGAGCCTGTTGATTCATCGCCCGCCTCGCCCTCTTCACCGGGCTCAGCCGAGCCGAACCTCCGTGCAATCAACGCGAACAGGTTGTGGGATCTGGGCTACACTGGGCAAGGTATGCTTGTCATGAACATTGATACAGGAGTCAACGGCGTGCATCCCGCGCTTGCTCCCCGATGGCGTGGGAATCAGCCCGGCGTGCAGTGGTATCACGCCTGGTTCGATCAGAAAGTGCCGCCTTCGCCAGTTCCGCTTGACTACGGCTCGACGAAACACGGCTCGCACACAATGGGAATAATGATGGGAATGGATCCGGTTACTTCAGATACCATCGGCATTGCGCCGGGCGCATTGTGGATTGCTTCACCGACTATCGACGTGGGATTCAGTCCGCACACAAGCTACACGCTGAAGGCGTTTCAATGGGCAGCCGATCCGGACAGCAATCTCGGTACTTCCAACGATGTTCCCGACGTCATTTCCAACTCGTATCAGGATCCGAACGTGAGCGCCACCGAGTGCAGCGGTGCAAGCGGATATTGGGCGGCAGTGGACGCATTGGAGGCGATTGGCACGGCAGTCATCTGGTCTGCGGGTAATGCGGGCTCGGGAGCATCAACCATTACCCCCCCGAAGAACCGCATCACGACAAACGTGAACTTCTTCGCTGTCGGAAATTTGAACACCTCAACGGCTCAGCCGTGGGTCATCTCAAGCTCAAGCAGCCGCGGCCCGTCGAAATGCGACAACACAGTCGTTAAGCCGGAAGTCGTGGCTCCCGGCACAACGATCCGTTCGGCGCTTGCGGGCACTACGTATGGCAATCTCTCCGGAACGTCGATGGCATCGCCGCATGTTGCGGGAGCTTTGGCTTTGCTGCGCAGCGCAAATCCCGCGTTTACATGTTCGGAGTTGAAGGAAGTTTTGTATAACACCGCAATCGACTATGGCGTAGTGGGAGAGGATAATATATACGGTAGGGGATTTATCGATTTGTGGGCGGCGTTCCAGGAGATTTCTGTGGCGAATCCCCGCATCGAAGGAACCGTTACCGGCGCATCGGGTGATACTCTCTCGGACGTCTCCGTCATGAATTTAACCACCGGAATTTCGGTAAAAACGAATCAGCGCGGATTCTTCCGGTTTGTTTTGCAGGATACAGGTGTGTACCGGATCCGCTTTATGAAACTTGGTTACTTCACGAAGATTGACACGGTAGATGTGCCCGAAGATTCAACCACATACACAAGGCAAATCACTCTCAATCGTACACCGGCACCTTCGGTGAGCGTGAATCCGCCCTCTATCACGCTCAATTTGAGTCATGGGGATAGCGCAACGCGGACATTGACAGTAAATAACACCGGCCCGGCAGCAAGCCAGCTTGCTTACAGTCTCAGTATTAGCGGCGGTATTGGCGGACTTCTCGAGGAACCCATCGGCACATCGGCCTCCACATTCAGCGGATCGAATCTCGTACGCGGCAACCGGTATCAAGCCACACGCCGTACGACGCTGAAGGAAATCAAGTCGTATCACGTTATCAGTGCTGCAACGCAAATGCGTTTTGCGGTGTACGAAAGCAGCACGCCGACCGGATCGTTTACGCGAATCTTCGACGGCCCGCCTGTGACGACCGGGACGGGAACCGGCTTTTTCGGCTCGGGACCCATCAGTGTTCAACTTGATTCGGGGAAATACTATCTGATTGGTGCGGGATGGTTAGGGAGTGTCACGTACTACAACAGCACTTCGTCCACGACACCTGTCGGGTTTGGCTCGGCGTTGTCCGGCTTTACGGCCTCATATCCGCCGCCGGCAAGCGTCACCATCAGCAGCACAACCACGGCCTTCTACCGGGGCGCCGTTGTTACAACAAGCGGAAAGTTCATTACCGTGACGAATGCGGAGGGGGATACGCTGGGAGGCGGCCTCGGCAGTGATCATTCCGTGAAAGTGGTTACGCAATATCTCGATCCGGCAGGAGGGCCCTATTCGGGGCACATCGTGGTGACCTCCAACGACACGGCGCAGGCAAATGTGTTGATTCCCGTGTCGGTGGATTTTACGACTGGAGTTCCCGAGCGGGCAGGCATTCCAGCAACGTACGCTATGCATCAGAACTATCCCAATCCTTTCAATCCGGCGACAACGATCAATTTTGATTTGCCCGAGGCGTCGCATGTTTCACTTGCTGTGTTCGATGTGTTGGGAAGAAAGGTGGCTGAGATTGCCAACGGGCAGTTCGATGCGGGATATCGTTCGGTTGTGTGGCAGGCGGGGAATCTTGCCAGCGGAGTCTATTTCGTCCGCTTTAATGTGTCGGATGCAAAGGGGCTCAACAAGTACTCGACGATCGGCAAGCTGATGCTGATGAAGTAACGTGACGTAGTATTCAAAACAAAAAAGCCCGGCTCGCGTCGGGCTTTTTGTGCTACAACAACTTCTCCTTCAACGCCTTTGCCACCGCCTCGCTGCGTGAGTGTACCTGCATTTTCTCGTAGATGTTCTTCATATGTGTATCAATCGTGTAGTAGGCGAGAAAGAGCTTATCGGCTATTTGCTTTTTGGTGAGGCCGTCAATCAGCAGCTTGAGGATTTCCTTCTCCCGCGTCGTCAGGCCATAGTCGGCTTCGGGGACGGTGAACTTGGTGAACATCGTCAACACTTTGCGGGCAATCTGGGCGTTCATCGGCGCGCCGCCACCCACGACTTCTTTCACTGCCTGCACAATCTCCTCGGGCATGGCATTTTTCAGAAGGTAGCCGTTTGCGCCCGCACAAATGGCATTGAACACTTCCTGATCTCCCTCCTTAATCGTCAGAATGATAATGTCTGTCGCGGGGGAGATGGCTTTGATACGCTTGACGCCCTCGATGCCGCTCATTCCCGGCAAGCCGATATCCATCAGCACGACTTCGGGGGCGTAATCGTCCTCAAGCGCTTTCAGTGCATCCTCCGCAGACGAAAACGCCTGCTTGCATTCGAAGCCGGGCGTTTCGCCGAGTAGCGAACAAATTGCCGTCCGGAAGAAATTATCATCCTCAACAACCCAAAGGCTGATCGTATCAATCGTGTTGATGAACTGCCGTTTTGCTGCCGCCATGTGAGAACGTCATCTGTGAAAATCTGTGTAATCGTGATCTGCTTCTTTATTCAGTCGGGATTCCGACGTACACGCCTGTTGTGTCGCCACCCTCTGCAAAGTTCGCAACCTCAACCCAACGGATGTGTGGCAGGCCGTCTTCATTCTGAACTTGCAGAACGGGCGGTCCGCCCACCGCAACGGTATTGGAGGCAAACGTAAACGTCCGGTGTCGTTCCGGGGTTTCAAGATTCGACTTTCTCATATTGCCACCGCGTGACGAGTAAATTCCCCACCCGATTGTCGGGGGAAGATTTTCACCTGCCTTGATATTGAGATGGCCGTTTTCGACAACCACAAGCAACAAACCAATTCCTTTGATCTCCTTGCGGATTGTTGTGTCAGGCAAGACTTGTCGGGTACTCAGCGGGAAGGTAACCTGAAGCTGACCCGGCACGGGCTGTTGCTGGCCGGGAGTACACCCCTGCAATGCGATTATTGCAATGCCGAGAAGAAGAAACACCGTTTTCATAATGCCGCCTCCTGAAATTGAAGAAATATGAATTGAATGAACAAACTTGGTTCAACAGTTGACATACCGCGTTCACGGTATCTTCAGCGCAAGCTCCGTAGTTGTGCCCTTTCCGACCGAACTCATGATACTGATTTTGCCGCCCAATTTCCCAGCCCGCTTACGCAAATTGTTCAGGCCGTGTCCCTTCTTGATCGCTTCCTCATCGAACCCGACACCGTTGTCGGAGATCATCAGTGTGAACATCTCCTTCTGAACCTGAAGATCGATAGTGATGTGTGTCGCCTTTGCGTGTTTGATGGTGTTGTTGAGAATTTCACGGAATATCATAAGCAGGTTGTGCCGGAACTCGGCGCCGAGAATCTTGTTGCCGGCCGCGCCGTTGCTGTTGAACGAGTATTCCATGCCGGCAAGCAATTGCGACGCCGTATCCTTCAGCTTTAGGATTGTTGCATCTAACGTATCATGTTCGGGGTTGACGCTCCAGACGATGTTCCGCAGAGCATCGGCGGCGCTGCGTGCGGCGCTCGTGGCGGTTGCAAGATGGCCTGAATCAGGCGTATTTCCGGGCAATCGCCTACGTACAACGTCGGTAATCATCGCAATGCTGCTCAGGCTGCTGCCGATGTCATCGTGCAGGTCGCTCGCAATGCGGACACGCATCCGTTCCATCTCCAATAATTTTGCAACACGATAGTTGTAGATTGCCGCGCCTATGCCGATCAGCACTGCTGCTGCAAGTAAACGGAACCACCACGTTTGCCACCAGGGCGGATTGATGGTGATGGAGATGCTGCTTCCTTCAGTGTTCCAAATGCCGTGATTGTTAGAGCCAATCACTCTGAACACGTACGTTCCCGGCTGCAAACCGGGGTAGCTTGCATAGCGCCGCGTTCCCGACTTCACCCATTCGGCATCAAGACCCTCCATCTTGTATGCGTAGAGATTTCTTGAAGGATTGGTATAGTCGAGGGAGGAGATAACGAACGAAAGAAAATTCTCGTTATAGCCCAGCGTGAAAGAAGGATTCCGTTCGCCCGCCGAGAACGCGGCATACGGGTTCTCGAAGATGTTGAATCCCGAAACCACAACTGGCGGCGGATTATCATTCTCTATGAGACTATCAGGATGAAAATAGCTGAGTCCGTATTGACTTCCAATGTAAAATGTGCCGTCGGCGCCGGTGAAATGTGCATCAGTAAAATCGTCGCTCAGAAATCCGTCATTCGAATCGAAGGTGACGAACGTTCTGCGTTGAGGGTTAAACTTGCAGATGCCGCGGGTTGTTACAAGCCACAGATTGCCCCGCTTGTCCTTCATAATAGTACGAATGTAATCCGAAGGCAGCCCGTCCGTTCGAAGGAGCCGCTCGAACCGTCCGCTTGCCGCATCGAAGCGATTCAGCCCGCCTGCTGTTCCAATCCAGATATTCCCGGCTGCATCTTCTTCAATCGCATACACACGATTGTTCGAGATGCTATGCAGATTTGCGGGATTGTTGAGATAACGCGTGAACTTCATCGTTGTTCGTTTGAGGGAATTCAGTCCGCCCCCTTCGGTACCAATCCAAAGAGTTCCTCTGCTATCTTCAAACAACGCGCTCAGCCGGTCGGTGCTGAGACTGGCTGAATCCGCGGGGTTGTGCTTGAACTGGCGGAGCTCGCCCGTTGCAGGATTGAGCATGTTCAAGCCGCCGGAATGCATTCCATCAGCGGAAGTGGCAATCCACAACATCCCGTCCGCAGTTTCGAGTATTTCGTCAATGGCATTGCTGCTGATGGAATTGCGCCGATCATCCGCATGAAATACAGTGAAACGGTTTGCCGATCTATCAAGTCTCGCCAATCCGCTGCGCGCCGTGCCGACCCACAAGTTGCCGCTTCGGTCAACCCGAACTGCGCTCACATCGTCCTCGGGAAGAGTGTTGGCAGTTGCGGCATTGTAGCGATAGCGGGAAGTGACGCCGGTTTGAAGGTTCACAGCATTCAAGCCGCCACCGAACGTTCCGACCCAGAGGGTCCCCGTATTATCCTCGGTGACAGACCACACGGCTCCCTTGCTTAGGGTGTTTACGTTCGCCGGATTATGACGAAGGTGGCGGATTGCCTGTTGCCGTTCAGCATTCAGTTTGGAGACACCTCCGCCCTCCGTTCCAATCCAGAGTCCGCCCGTCCTGTCCGTAAACATGCTGCGAATAATGTCGCCGCTCAGGCTTGTACTTCGCGCCGGGTCTGCAACGAACCGCTCGAACGTCGATTGTGCGGGATCGAAACGGAAGACGCCCATTCCCTGTGTGCCAATCCAAAAAGACGGTCTCATGCCTGTGTACGCTTCGCCCATTGCATAAACGGGAAACATTGCCGGGGATGAAGAGGGAGAACGCGGCGGATAAAATCGCGTAAACGTTCCGCTTGCCTCTTCGAACTTGTTGAGTCCGTTGTCGGTGCCAATCCAGACCCTTCCTACGGCATCGACAAAAATGGATTTCACACCGTTGTTGCTGAGAGATGTCGGATTGGCGGGATTGTGAAGATAGCGGGTAAAGGAGGTTCTTGCGCGGTCGAGTACCGTCACACCGCCGCTTGCCGTTCCTATCCAGAGTCTTCCGCTTCTGTCCTCGGCAAGTGAACGGATATTATTGTCGCTGATGCTGTTTGCATTCAGCGAGTCAAACGTGAAGCGCGTGAAGCGTCCCGTTTGCGGATTGAAGCGGCTCAGCCCGTCGAACCACGTGCCGATCCAGATCACTTCCGAAGCGTCCCGGACAATGGATTTGATCTGATTGGAAGCAATGCTGTTCGGATCGTCAGGATCATGAACGAACCGCTGTACTTTTTCTGTCGAGAGAGAGAGCCTGCTCAATCCTCCGCTGAATGTTCCGATCCACAGATTGTCATTCCCGTCCTCGCAAAGTGCCAGCACGGCGTCGTCGGAGAGGGAGTTGGTGTCGGCGGGATTGTGCTTGTAGGGAGTGAATTCGTAACCGTCGAATCGTGCGAGCCCGCCGGATGTGCCGAACCAGATGAAGCCGCGGGAGTCTTGCAGAATTGCGTTCACATCGGAATTGGGAAGTCCGTGCTCGACGGAATACCGGTGAAACGTTTGTGCAGAAAGAAGAGACGAGCCGAACAGCAGCCACATGACGATCCATCCGCGCCGCAATCCCCCCGGCAGCCGCCCCCCGCGACGGATAATCAGTTCTTTCACGTTCTTGATGAAGATGATGGAACAGAGACCGGATTATCCTAACCAAACAGGCAACGAAAATCAAGAAGAACAAAGTGATAGCGGCTTACGCGTATCGCTATCTTGACAATTGATTTATCCTTCAGTATGTTTCTGCGAGTTTCGTTCTAGCCCATGAAGGATCGCATGATGGAGAGTAAGACATCAGGGGGAGGTTCGGTTGCGGCGATTGTCTTCACACGCTTAACGCTCCTGTCTCCGTTTGAAGGTTGCGACAATTCTCGCACTGCCCCGGCTGCTCCTACACCCCCCCCCCGCCAAGAAGTTCGGAACACAAGGCACGTGACTGGATATAGCTTGACCCGCGCTGCGGTTGCAGCGTGGGTTTATTCATTGTGTTCAACCTATCCATTCACACAAGGAGGTAACAATGGCCACTTTTTTTGTGAGAGCATTCGTACTGATCATAGCGCTGATATTGGTTACCAGTATCACCGCATTTGCTCAGGAGTCGCAATCGAGACCAGCGTTCATCGGTCTGGTGAAGTTCAATAATGGCAGTCCAGCTCCGGACGCAACGAGAGTCTGGGTGGTGAAAGGAACGTGCACCAGTGATTCGTACAATCATTGTTGCAGCCCCCCAACGTGCCCTCAGGCCGGACAGTATTTCATCGATAGCCAAGATCCCGGCCTTTGCGGATACGGTACCTATACCGTGTATGCATTCTACGATAACACCGGTCAAGGTTGGTCGTGCAGCGGGTCAACCGTAGTGACATGGGACGCGCAGAACGATCCGGCGACAGCCAACATTACCATGAATCCATGTCAGGATTATTAATGAAGCAGGTCGCCATGAGAATAGCGATCCGGGTGTTTGTACTGGTCTGTGCATTCACATCCCCACTGAATGCACAGACTCCGGTCTTGCGAAACGGTTTCCCGGTACTTGTTGACCTGAACAGCACAGGGGGGGGCGACTCCGGCCCCACCCTGGCGGATGTAACGGGAGACGGCATGTTGGAAATAATCAACTGTAGCGCAAACGCAGTCTACGTGATTCGGCATGATGGCACTTTCTTGCCGGGATGGCCACAACGAGCACCATTACCGTATGTGTTTAACTATGCAGCCGCAGTTGGAGACATTACGGGGGACGATAACAAGGAAATCGTAGCCCTTGCCCGTGATGCAACCCTGTACGGGGATTCACTCTGTTTCGTGTACGCGTGGAGGTCAACCGGACAGTTGCTTCCCGGTTTTCCGGTTGGTTTTGGCGCTTCCCGTCATTCACCGGTTCTGTACGATCTCGATGGCGATGGAATTCTGGAAATCATTCAAGTCTTTGTCGGCGGAGGGCACTATTGCAGTGGCGAACCAGCAAAATGTTACGTCATTAAAGGCAATGGATCAATCATGCCTGGTTGGCCGCAGGTTCTCGGGCCAAAAACCGGCACGCCGAAACCCGCCGTTGGTGACATTGATGGTGATGGCTTACCGGAAGTAATAACTGTGCTGGGTACCTGCTACGATTCGACGCCTCCCAAGAAGCCGTGGTTGTATGCTTGGCACCGGAATGGAGTTTTGGTCGATGGCTTTCCAAGAGAATACGGGACCGACCCCTTACCCATTGACCTCAACCCGCTTCATGAGCCAGCACTCCTGCCGCCTGACAGCAACGGGAACAGGCATATTGCTTTCGGCGCCTATTTCTTCACAATCATTCCTACGCTTATTGATAGCAACCTGATATGGGTCGTGGATCACACTGGCGAAATTGTTCCCGGTTGGCCACGGGACACGGATGGTTTCTCGGTATACGCCCCACTGATTTCGTATAAGACCCAAAACGATTCAACGCCGGGGGTAGGGATCAACGTGGCAAATCGCATTCGCATTTGGACAGCGAGCGCCACCCCAGTTGTGGACCTTTGGGCTGGAGGGTCAATTAACAAGTTTGGCTTGGGCGACCTCGATACCGCTTCGGCTGGCTTCGAGTTTGCTCTGTCATCGTACTGGGGAGTCGACACGGGTTTTGGCTTTCAGGGGTTCTATTCCAACGGACAACAATTGAGCTGGTCACCGTTGACAATATGGGGTGGCGCGGCTTATCAGCAGCCGGCTTTTGGAGATCTTGACAACGATGGAAGCGTCGAGGTGGTTGTGATGTCAAGAGTCTATCCACCGCCGCCGGATGCTCCGCGAGGTTACATCTGGTGCTGGACGCTTCCGGGACTTCAGTTTACGAAGAATCGCTTCCCCTGGCCAATGTTTGGACACGATCGATTGCACACCAGCCAGGCCGGCTTCGATCCGGAATCGGGCGTCGTGAGCGTCAAAGAAACCAGGTCACTGCCGAGCGGGCCGGAACTCCATCAGAATTTTCCCAATCCCTTCAACGCTCTGACGACGATACGTTACAGCGTGCTGGAGTCAGGGCATGTACACCTCGCAGTGAGCGATCTCCTCGGCCGGGAGGTTGCCGTACTTGTCAACGAGTTCAAAGTGAAGGGTGATCACACGGTGAGGTTCAATGCGTCCAGGCTCGCAAGCGGCGTATACTTCTACCACCTTCAGTCTGAACTGGATATCGTCAAGAAGATGATCGTCATCAAGTGATCTGACATCTGTTCACGTTCGGAGGCCGATTCCAACGGGGTCGGCCTTTTTTCTCGGCTGTTGCGGTTTTCCCGAACCAACGTAGCACCGTGACAGTAACCTTATCCCCCGGTTCATTGCTCGCGATATCCGTATTGTCCTGCCAGCCTCCAGCTCGTGAGTGGGGTGGAGCCTTTATCAACTCCGCATCCCGCGGTCAGGCAGTCAATGGTTGGAGGAATTCGCAGCGCGGCTGACGCGCAACGAACATGCTAAATGCAGTAACCCGCGATACGACGTAGTGCCACTCACCAAACAGCAATTCTCTTTCGCCTTATCTTACGATTGTTCTTGACTTCTCTCTATGGCAAATGTATATTGCCCGCAGTCAGAGACAACTCCAAAGTTGCCTTCAATTGTCAAAACTCTTTGTTCTTTGACGTGCGGTGAGATGGCGCACCGAGTGACGGTGCAGAGGAGAGCTCCCACAAGAGACCAGCCTCGCCATTCGCCATTCGC
>CAADGV010000007.1 GCA_900696645.1 uncultured Chlorobiota bacterium
CAAACGAGCCAAGGTGAAGCCCAACAGCAAACAAGGACAATCTCGGGGTTGACGATGACAGTGTATTCCTTACATGGTATTACCTGTTCGCCCAACCTACCGGAAGGATTTCCTAATCGTAAGTAACTCTCGTTCAGCTATGACGGAAAAGAATGACGGGGAGCACGGGAAGTTCGACCTGAAGAAATTGATTCGGGAGAAATATCCCGCGCTTCCCGATAATCAGCGCAAAGTTGCCGATTATCTGCTTCACAATATTCGGGAAGTACCATTCCTCTCCATCATTGATATTGAACAGAAGTCCGGCGCGAGCAAAGCAACCGTGGTGAGGCTGGCGCAGAGTCTTGGCCTGTCCGGCTTTCAGGAGATGCGGGAACGGTTGATGGAAGGAGTGCAATCTGCAATCCGGCAGCCCGATCAGTTTTCGTTGCTTGGCGGCGCGGATCGTCAGGATACGCTGACGATCGTCGCGCGGCAGGATGTCAAGAATATCAATGAAACGATCAAGCACCTTGACAAGGAAACGTTCGGGCAGATTGCGTCGATGATTCTCAAAGCATCGCATGTGTACACAGTCGGGCTGGGGATTTCGTCCCTCATGTCAAAAATTTTCGCGTACACGCTGAATCAGGTTGCCATCCGGTCGACGTCATTCGTTCATGATTACGAGACATTTATCGAACAACTGCCGTTTGTGACGCCCGATGATTTGTTGATAGCCTTTTCCTTTCCGCCGTATTCGAGGGAAACTGTTGATGCGGCGAAAGCCGCAAGCCAACGCGGCGTGCCTGTTGTAGCAATAACCGACAGAGTAACCTCGCCTGTCACGTTCTATTCACGTAAGGTTGTTCCGATCCGCAGCCAAAACATGCTGTTCACCAATTCCTTTTCAGCAATCTCTGTTGTTATCAATGCTCTTGCTACCGAAGTCGCAGTGAGGAATAGAACAAAGGCAATGAAAGTGTCGAAGGAAATCGACAGGCTGATGCAAGAATCCGGTCATTATACCGAAGAGTAATCGCGTTTGTGGTGTATTGCCGTCCGGAGGACGGAGTGTTATTTGAAGCATACATATGGAGTTCCCCATGAAACAATCCATTGCATCCATCCTGCTTCTTGCCATAATACCTGTTGCCGTGCTGGTTGCAGGAACAACGGGTAAAATAGCAGGCCGCATTACCGATAAGTCAAACGCCGAGCCGTTGCCGGGTGTGAACATTGTGGTGGCGACAACCACTCTCGGCGCATCAAGTGCAGCGGATGGGTCGTACACCATTCTCAATGTCCCGCCCGGTCTGTACACGATTCGCGTCAGCCTCATAGGCTATGCCGCAATAACAGTGACCCACGTACGGGTGGTTGTTGATCAAACAACAACACTTCACCATTCGCTCGAACCATCAACAGTGGAACTGGCCGATATCGTTGTGCGCGCCGAGCGTCCGGCAATTCAGCGCGATCTGACTGCGACAGTCTCGGTTCTTTCAAGCGAGCAAATCAAGCTTCTGCCGGTGAAGGATTTTGTAGAAGTGCTGCAACTGCAAGCCGGAGTGGTGGGGGAAGGAAGCAGAATCAATGTGCGGGGCGGGCGAAGCAACGAAGTTGCATACCTGATTGACGGCATGTATGTGAAGGACCCTGTTCTCGGCACGCTCGGCACTCGCATCAACAACGACGCCATTGCCGAACTGAACTTCCTCAGCGGAACGTTCAACGCCGAGTATGGGAATGCGTTGAGCGGAGTTGTCAACATCATCACCAAGGAGGGGTCAAAGGAATTTAGCGGTTTGCTGGAAGGGCGGACAAGCGAGTTCGGTGTTACCCGATACAGCAATATCCGTGAATCCCGGGTCAGCGGATCGTTGAGCGGGCCGCTCGGTGCCGAGGATTTGTCCTTCTTCCTCAGTGGCGAGCGTGACGCGCGGGGAAGCTGGCTCCCGTTCGGACACGACAAGACCATCTCTTCATTTGTGAAAATCAATTCCCGTCTTTCATCGGAATTCAAATTAGCGCTGAGCGGTCGGTACACGGAAAACCGGCGGCAACCGTATAATCACAGTTGGAAATACATCCCGGAGCAATACATTCGTATCCGGGAATACAGCAGGCAAGCGACTGCAACTGTAACACACAGTGCCGCGCAAAACCTCTTCTATGACCTCCGGTTTTCCTTCTTCAATCAATCCTACTATTCGGGGGTGGACAAGGATACGTCAAAGTACATTACTGCCGCGAACAGGGAGTATCTGCCCGTCGGCACAGGCTATGAATTCTATTCACATGCTGATCCTTTGGAGATTATCGACAACAGGACGTCAACGCTGAACTTCAAGGGCGATCTTGTCTGGCAGATCGGGAAAGCCAATGAAGTGAAATTTGGTGTCGAGTTGAAGAAACACAAGCTGAACTACTTCAATATCTACGATCCGAAGAGAAATTTCCCTTACATCACGAATTTTGAAAAGCGCCCTCTCGAAGGTGCCGCCTACATCCAGGATAAGATTGAGTTGCTGGCACTGGTCGTGAATTTGGGGCTCCGCTTTGATTACGCAAACCAGCTTACGTCGTTCCGCAGCGATCCACTCAATCCGAATTCGCTGATTGATTCCAAGCCGAAAACGCAGGTGAGTCCCCGCCTCGGCGTGGCTCATCCCATTAGCGACAAAACGTCGCTGCATTTCTCCTACGGCCGCTTTTTCCAGAATCCGGATTACAGCAGGCTGTACGAGAACTCGCAGTACGATTTGAATGTACGCGAACCGCTGTTTGGCCAGCCGAATCTCGACGCCGAACGTACGACAGCATATGAGGTGGGGCTTGCACATCAGTTCAGCGACTTGCTGACGGGAAGTTTCACCGCGTATTACAAAGATGTTACAGGGCTTGTGGGGACACGGTTTTCATTTCCCTTTATCGCCGGCAGATATGTTGGGTACACGCTGTATGTGAACGAGGCATATTCGAATATCAAAGGGTTCGAAGTCAACCTGAACATGCGCCGCTCCAAGTATCTTGCCGGTTCGCTGACATACACATACTCATCCGCAAAGGGGAGTGCGTCATCGGAAACGGAAGACTATCCCGGCACCACAACCTCCACGTTACTCTATCCGCTGAACTGGGACAAGACACACATCGTGAATCTGAATGTCAGCCTGTATTTCCCCGATGGTGATGGTCCTGAACTGTTCGGCCTGCATCCGTTCGAGAACATGTACTGGAATTTCATTTTCCGGGCAAGCAGCGGCTATCCCTATACGCCGAGCGGACGCGATGCAGGTTTTGTGGAAAAGAATTCAGCACGCATGCCGGCGACCTATTCGTTCGATGCAGAAATCAGCAAGGATTGGAGCATCTCCACCTTCACGCTTTCGGCATTTGTGGAGTTGCTCAATCTGACCGATCGCAAGAATGTGTTCAGCGTGTACACGGATACCGGCGAACCGGACCGGACGACGATCGGAAACAACTCGCAGGAGTATGTTCAGGATCCGAGCAACTTCGGTCCTCCACGGAGAATTCGCCTTGGTGTGCGTTTCCGGTTTTAGTTTATCCAAATAACGAGAGTAACCGACTATGAGAATCCTTGCGTTTATCACGTTACTGACATTGGTTGTGCTGCCCGGCGCGGCACAAAACAGAAAGGCGCTCGAAGAACTGGAGCGGCTTTCGCTGTTGCAGAAGATCTCCGGCATTCAAGATCGGGCGGGGGGGCTTCACAACAAGAGTAATATCGGGCAGTTCTTCGAGAACAGGGGAAAGCTGTATGCGCGTACGCGGGCACAAGGCCCTTCGGGTGAATACCCGATTGGCAGTACACGCGAGTATATCTACCGTATCAATCCTTTGGTGGGAATTCCCGGCAACGTCATTCAAGGAAGGTACACGACAAACGAAGAGTGGGAGGCGGCAGCCGGGTATCACAATCGCGATAGTGCCAAGGTTGCTTTCTCCGATCGGCCCTATACCTGGCCTGCGTCGGGTTGGCACAAGAAGGATCAGGACGGAAACGCCATTTTTGTTTCTGATCAGGACAGCTACTGCGTGTACAACGATTCCAACAACACGCGTCAGGTGCTGGGCCTCGAAGTCCATCAAACCGGCTACGCATATGGCCTGAAGTTGGTGAAAGATTTGATCTTCTTCCGCTACGATATCGTGAACAAATCAACCAACACCTACAATGATCTGTACTTCGGGATGTACGTCGACTTGGATATCGGCAATGCTCCCGGAGGTGTCGCTGAATATGCCGACGACCGGCTTGGCCTGAACAGGGAACTGCGGTTGATGTATTTTTACGATTCCGATCACTTCTCATCCGAGTGGCCGGGGAGTCCTCCGGGATACTTCGGGTATGCATTCCTCAAGACACCATCAGTCAACGGCATAGAAGTCGGCTGGACGGATTTCCACTACAACCTCTATGATGATGACCTGGACCGCGATAGCATTCAATATGGCATCATGTCAAGCGCACAATCGCTGTACAGCTCAAGTCTGGGTCCGAGATATTTTCACCTCGGGTCGAATCCCCCCAACCTGCGTTTTGACGATACGGCAACTGTCCCGCTGACGGGTCTTGACCTCGTTGCAACAATGTCATCGGGCCCGTACTCGATTGGCCCCGGCGATACGCTGACCTTTATTACAGTCATGGTGGCCGGCCCCGATTTGCAGGGTATCGTTACCAATACTCAGCGTGCGTACGACTTGTATGCCGCGGGTTTCACAAGTCCGCGTCCTCCCGAACCGGCGCCCAAGATCACCGTTGTTGCAGGTGATGGGCGGGTCTATATTTCGTGGGATGATGCCGCGGAACGTTCGCGCGACCAACTTACAGGCCGTTTTGACTTTGAGGGATACCGTCTCTACAAAAGCATCGACTTGGGACAGCGCTGGGATAACATTGATCGGAACGCACAGCCCAACGTCGGTCCCGATCCTGTACCTCTTGCTGAGTTTGACAAGATTAATGGCATCGGAGCAGACAAAGGACTGCAATACAGCTACGTGGACAGCAATGTTATCAACGGGCTGGAGTATTGGTACTCGATTACCGCGTATGACACGGGGGATTCGCTCGTCGCAAGTCTTGAGAATCCTCGCGGAAATAATGCAGAGGCGCCGAATCTCGGCATCGCGATTCCTCGTTCAACCGCGTCGGGAAGAACTCCGGTCGCCGCAACGGTACCAACGCAAACCGGAACGGGCAACTCCAATGTCGTGTTTGCCGTGCAACCGGCGGATATTCCCGATGCAGGCGACCGAGCGTACGTCATCTCGTTCTCCCCAAAAGTCTCAATAGAGAATGGCAATCTGAGGACGATTGCACAGGCTGCGGTACATTCTGCCGGAGCTTCGACTGCGCACGATTTCAGCTTGACATTTCTTTCTCCCACTACTTATCGGCTTAGGGACTTGACGGCGAACTCTGTGCTGGTTGCAAATGGTACGTACACATCTGGAACCCCCATAGCCTTTGCGGGAGTGTTGTTGACGCTGACGGATACGTCTTCATTCCCTGATCAACGACCTGAAGCGGGAGATTCAATTGTTGTAAGCCCGGGTATGGCAATTACTTCCAACGGCGTGGAAGTGATGCCGTTACGAAGGCTGAGATACAGCACGAGAATGTCAACAGTAAACGGCATCGTAGTTACAGTGACGCCCAACAATCCCATTCAGAGTATTCAACAAACAACGGGGACACATCCGCTTACCGTCATCGGCAAAGTCACGAATGCAGGAATTGTGCCCGACGAGACGTTCCGCCTGACTGTTGTTTCGGTGATTACTGATTCCGGAAGGACCTTCGCAAAAGTAGAACTGAAGAATGCCGCGGATTCCCTCATTGCACGGCGCGATTCATTGAAATCCGGCGATGTACTTGCCGTAATCGGCTTCACGCTGGAAGTCCGGTTCGATGCAGCACGGCCTCCGTTGGCCGGTACCGTCGTGGAAATCAGGACAGTCCGGCAACACTTGATTACCTACGCCGATCAATTCACGTTTAGCACCACGGGGGCCCGCGTAGACCTGAATGCAGCTGCATCGGGATTGGAGCGTGTGAAAGTTGTTCCGAATCCATACCTGATTTCGTCGCTGTACGAGCGGGAGTTCGGCGCATTGCGTCGTGAGCCAATCCGGCAATTGAAGTTCAACAACCTCCCGCCGAAGTGTACCATCTACATTTTCACCATTGCAGGTGACAAGGTGCAAACCATTGAACATGACAGTGACAACGGTACAGCGACTTGGGATTTGCGCGGGGCAGGGGGGCGCGTAATTGCTCCCGGCATATACCTGTATCTTGTCAAGGCTGAAAGCGGTGAGAAACTTGGCCGTTTCGCGGTGATAAAATAGGAGATCGCCATGAACACTACATACATGAACGCTACGATAACAGATTATAGTACCGTGATAAGAAAGCGACGCCGAACAAGCCTGCTCTTGATCGCGCTCCTCCTTTCCAATACGCCAAACCTCTTCGCGCAAAATCCGAATCTTGGAACTTCAGGTGCACAATTCTTGAAAATTCCTGTCGGCGCCAGAGCTTCGGCAATGGCGGGAGCGTACATTGCTCATGCGCAGGATGCTACGGCATTATTCTGGAATCCGGCGGGCATTGTCAATGTCCGCTCAAATGACCTTGCCGTGTCGCACACGGAATGGTGGGCAAGCCTTGCACTGAACCATGCCGCATTTGTGCATTCGATCCGGGATGTTGGCTCGCTTGGCGTTTCCGTTTCCGTTCTGACGATGGACAAGATGGAGGTGACAACGGAGCTGCAGCCGGAAGGGACAGGAGAGTTCTTTGATGCCCAGGACCTGATGTTTGGCGTTAGTTATGCCCGCAGGCTGACCGATGATTTCAGCGTGGGGTTGACGGCAAAATATGTGCAGCAGCGCATTTGGAACGAATCTGCATCCGGGTTTGCGTTCGACGTCGGAACACAGTACAGGATCGGGTTTCGCGACCTGACCATTGCAATGAGTATGACAAACTTCGGCGGCGATATGAAATACAGCGGAAGGGATCTGCGTGTCACGTACGATCGGAATTCCCAGATCACGTACAACAGACTGTCGCCATCGGAGCTTTCAACGGAAGAGTATCCTCTGCCCCTTCATTTTCAGGTCGGCCTTTCGATGACTGCATTCAGCACCGAGGATGTAAGCATGCTTGTTGCTGTCGATGTCACGCATCCCAATGACAATAGCGAGCACGTGAATGTGGGAGCCGAGATTCAGGCATTCGAGCGAGCGTATCTTCGCGGAGGGTACAGGTTCGGATACGACATCGAGCGGGCAACCTTCGGGGCCGGCGTGGTAGCGCCGCTCGGTGACTTGATGCTGCGGTTTGACTATGCATATGCAACGTACAACCTGCTTCCGAACATCAGCAGGTTCTCACTCGGCGTTCAATTCTAATCCGGCGAGCTCGTGAAGCGACGACATTGGCGGCCTGCCGGAACCGTGTTGGTGTGTCTCTTGTCCCTCCGCGTTGCGGCAGTCGGGCAGGGGTATATTTGCGCGATCGGAGGGGGGAGTGAAGACTACAATTCGTGGTCTGATGCACCGTATCGGTGGATTGTGCAGAGAGCCGACAGTCAGCACATTATCGTTCTGGCAACAAGCACCCAAACCACCTGGATTCCCACCTACTTCATGTCGCTTGGTGCGTCTTCGTCAACAAATTACATTGTTCCTTCAGTCGCGGTTGCCAACGATTCCGCGACCTATCATGCCATCCGGCAGAGTCGCGGCGTATTCATTAAAGGCGGGGATCAGTGGCTGTATGTAAGCAGATGGCGCGGGACGCTTGCTGAACAGGCAATTCGGGAAGTCTTCCTTTCCGGCGGCGTTGTGGCAGGAACAAGCGCAGGCGCGATGGTATTGAGTGAAATTGTTTCCGATGCTCAATTCGGCACCGCGGTTTCACGGTCGGCGTTGCGCAATCCTCGGTCGGCCAATCTGAGTCTCACAACTGATTTTCTGCAACTCGTTCCGAATACGCTTATCGATACACATTTTCACGAACGAGGAAGATTTGGCAGATTGCTGGCATCGGTGGGCAAGTACTTCGTTGACACCGGAAGGCGAATCATCGGTATCGGAATTGAAGATCTGACGGCATTGTGCATCTCTCCCAACGGCAGTGCGGAGGTGATGGGTTCAGGGTCCGTCAACTTTTACTATCCTTCAACCAACTCAACCGTCCGGGCTACTTCGAATGAACCGCTTGTGTTTACGAACGTGCAGTTTGACGCTCTTGTTGCCGGATTTGCGTACAACCTCAACACACGGACTGTTTCGTATATCCCACCAACTGCAACAGCACCGCTTCCCGGAACTTCCGATCCTGCTGTCAATTCCATCAGCCTTTTCGGTGATGCCTTCCCTTCGCCAGACGGCCTGACGCAGTTTGCACAAGCTGCAGGCGGCACGACATCACGCGTTGCGGTTGTCTGTTTGCCGGGTTCTTCAAGCGCAGGACAGCGATACGTTGACTCACTGATGGGAAGGGGTATTGTCAATGCCTCGCTCGTTCTTTTGGATCAAGCGAGTGCAAATAACGCAACCATGGCCGGTACTGTTGCGCAATCGCAGGGAATCATCTTCACATCAAATCTGTCCGAGACGTTTCCGAGTTACACCGATTCAACAACATTGGTCGGACAGGCATTGCGTGCCCGGCTGCAATCCGGAATTGCAGTCGCCTACGCGCACCAGGATGCAAAGCTTGCCGGTAGTAGAATCGTGTTCCGGACTGAACTGGAAGAGTTTGCCGCGTATCGGGGCAAACTCATTCTTGGCAATGGCATGAAGGCATTAAGAAACCTTCTCGTCATGCCTCTCATTTTTGAATCATCAGTGTACGATGAGAACCGGTCAACCGGACTGACGTGGGGTATGGCAAAGAGTGAATGCAAAACCGGCATCTATCTTGACGAAGGCGGTTACGTAACGATTTCGCCTTCGGGTCTTGTTCAATCCATCGGCCCCACGCCTGTTGTGCTTGTCGATGCGCGCAATGCTACTCACGTTGATTTTTCAACGTATCGGGCACCGTCAAGTGTCGGACCCCGCCAGTCCGCAGCGATTGTCGGCGGAAAAATTCAGGTGCTGGACGGCGACGTCCGGTACAATGCTTTGACAGGACAGGTGATTACATCAGTGCAAGAAGATCACAATGAGATTCCGGTCAGAAGGACACTGGTGGATAGCTATCCTAACCCCTTTAATCCGACGACAACAATTCGATACTCGTTGCCGCTCAACGTGCATGATCGGGCGCGAGCTTTTCACGTAAGGCTGACGGTTTACGATGTGTTGGGTCGGGAATTGGCGACTCTCGTGAATGCTGTTCAGGAGCCGGGACAGAAATCTGTGCATTTCGATATTCGCATAGCCGGCATGCCTTCAGGATTGGCAAGCGGCGTATTGTTTTACCGGCTTTCGGTAAGTTCTTCGGATCGGGTCGGCAACAATGCTGTGGTGGTCGGCAAGATGCTTCTTCTTCGGTAACAAACTCTCAGGCGCATAATGATGTTCATATCTCGTTTCATCTTCTCCATCTTGTTGTTCGTAGTTACGCATGCAACAGGTAACAGCCAACTTCTTTCTCCAGCGGAAGAACGCAATTTCTCGATTCTTACGTCTTACAACGAACTGCAGAACTTTCTTGCGCGTGTCTCGAAGAAGCCGGGCGTTGAAGTCACGCACATTGCGACATTAGAGAGTGGAAGAAGTGTCTCCGCGGTTTTGTTGACGAACTCGCCACCATTTGGCAGCGATACTGCGAAAGTCAGGGTTCTTCTCTTCGCGCAACAACATGGCGATGAGCCATCCGGCAAAGAAGCGCTTCTGACGCTGCTCGCCAAAGCCGCCAACGGTGACATGAACAGCATCCTGAGATATGTTGACGTGATCGTGATTCCGCAGATGAACCCTGACGGTTCAGAATTGCAGCAACGCCGCACAGCGGACACCGTGGATCTGAACCGTAATCACGTTCTGCTTTCATCGCCCGCCGTCAAGGCATTGCATGATGTATATTTTCGATGGTTGCCGCATGTGACTTTGGATATTCACGAATACGGGTCATTCAGCACATCGTGGAGTGATTCGGGCTTTATCAAGACGGGCGATGTTCAGTTGGGGATGTTGACGAATCCTAATACCTCCCCGGCCATCCGAAGTTACCAACATGATCGAATATATCCTTTCCTCTCTGAAAGGATGAAGCGTACAGGATACTCCTTTCATGAGTACATCGTTGGCTCACCGCGCGATCGGATTCGTCACAGCACGACTGAAATCAATGACGGCAGACAGAGCTTCGGAATTCTCGGCTCGCTGTCGTTTATTCAGGAGGGGAGAAAGTGGAAGACAATCGATGAGCAACTTGAGCGAAGGGCCAGATCTCAGCTTGCCGCTGTGGAAGCGTTGCTTGAGTTTGTCGCAAAGAGTGTAGCCGAAATCCGCCTGCTCGTAAACAACGAGCGCCAGCGTCTCATGCAACTTCCGGGAACCGACGTCGTGGTCAGGATGGATCATTTCGCCGGTGATGATTCGTTGAAGATCCCTGTCCATTGGCTCTCCAACGGCCGGGATACATTGTGGACAGTAAAGCCGTATCATAGTGTAGCTAAACCTTTGGTAACCGTTCGGGCGCCGCGTGTTTATCTTGTGCCCGCCTCGAACAAAGACCTCATCCTGCTGCTCGAACGGCACAACATACCTATGAAGCCGATGCTGAAACGGAACATAGAGAACGTCGCAGAATATCTTATTGAAAATGTTGGCGAAGAGATTCTTGAAGAAGATACGCTCCCGGTACCCGTGATCAAGCATCATCCGACGCGATTGGCCTTGCAGGCGGGAACCGTTGTTGTTCCGATTGGTCAACTCCATTCTCTCTTTCTTGTTACACTCCTCGAACCGCAATCAATGTGGGGACTGGCGAAGTATCCCGCGTTCGAGTCCTACCTGAGACAAGCTTCGTGGCCGATACTCAGGATTGAGAAGTAGTTGAGAATGCGTATCGGCTTGCCCCACCTCTTCTGATCTCAGAAAAGTCGGCTCGCAGTATGCGATTCGATTTTGATTGAATTGTGAGGGAAATTTTCTGAACTTAATGCTGTACGAAAGCTGACCCGAGTCTGCATGTGTGCTTGACTCATTCCGAACGCTCGAATCCAAGGCATCTAAGAAACGAAAGGACCATCATTATGAAATGGAATATCCTTCTCACTCTAACGCTGATCATCGTTGTGATCGGCCCGACTTCCGCCTCTCAGCCGTTCACACCGGAAGACGTGATGAACACAAAGCGGGTGACTGCTGCAGCAATAAGTCCGGACGGAAACTGGGTTGCTTATACAGTAGAATCGCAACGGGAGGCGAACGAAGAGGCGGGCACGGCATATCTTGAGTTGTACCTTGTTTCCACATCGACAAAAGAAATCCGCCCGCTTCTTACAGGGAAAGAGAGAGCCTCTTCGATAGCATGGCGTCCCGATATGTCTGCAGTGTCGTTCCTTTCAAGGCGCGGCGCCGAAAAACAAACGCAAGTGTGGATGGTGGCGGTTGCCGGCGGCGAACCGCGCAAGATCACAGATGCCGCAACATCAATAACGACATACAAATGGAGTCTCGACGGAAAACGACTGGCGTATGTGGCGCCTGCTCCGCCAACACAGCGTGAAAAGAGCCTGAAGGACGCAGGATATGAGTTTGTGTACTTTGAGGAAAACCTGAAACATCGCAATCTCTATCATATCGAAGTGGATGGTGAAGGGAAATCGGGCAAGCCGGAACAACTTACGGATGATATAACTGTCTGGTCGTTTGAATACTCGCCGGACGGGGCATCGATTGCGTTCGGCGGCAGTCCCCAGAACCTCGTCGATCACGAGTACATGTTCCAAAAAATATATATTCTCGACATTGGATCGAAAGCGAAACGGTTGCTCACGGACAATCCGGGCAAAGTGGGCAACTACGCCTTCAGTCCCGATGGCAAGCATCTCGCATACAACGCGGCCTTGACGCGAAACGACCACAAGGAGAGTCAAGTGTTTGTCATTCCGGTTGCGGGAGGAAACGCCGCAAACTTGACGCCGCCGAAATTCCGCGGCCACGTCAACTGGGTCGGATGGAAAGATAGCAAGACTGTGGCGTACCGTGCCGGAGAAGGAATTCAGACAACGCTGAACACCGTACCCCTCGGCGGGAAGCAGCGCTCTGTGGTTCTGCACTCGGAGAACGCCGGAGTTGTTTTCGACAGGATTTCCTTCACACGCGGAATGAAGCAGATTGCCTGCGTTGGCGAATCGCCATCATCACCCGGCGAAGTGTACTTTTGGAAAGGCAAATCCCTCGAACGGCTCACATCGACGAATCCCTGGTTGCAGGAACGGACTCTCGGCAAGCAGGAGTTGGTGAAGTACAAAGCGCGGGATGGAGTTGAAATTGAAGGGCTTGTTGTCCATCCTGTCGGATACAGAAAGGGACAAACCTATCCCCTTATCGTTGTTGTGCATGGCGGGCCGGAGGCGCATTACTCGAACGGATGGCTGTCGACCTACGGCGCGCCGGCGCACGTGTATGCCAACAAAGGCTACGTCGTGTTCTACCCCAATTATCGGGCAAGCACAGGGTACGGCGTTGAGTTTGCCGCTATGGGTTACGGCGATGCGGCAGGAAAGGAATTCGATGACATCGCCGACGGCATCAACTATCTGGCTGATCAGGGTGTTGCCGACAGGAACCGTGTCGGGTTGGGAGGTGGGTCGTACGGTGGATTTGCATCGGCATGGTTCGCAACCTATTATACATCGCTTGTTCGTGCTGTCTGCATGTTCGTCGGCATCAGCAACAACATCAGCAAGGTGGGAACAACGGATATTCCATGGGAAGAATACTATGTTCATGCGGGAAAACATATCGAAGAAATGTGGAACGAAGCACTTGCGCGAAGCCCGATTTATCATGCTCACAAAAGCAAAACCGCAACATTGATTATGGGAGGGTTGGCGGATACACGTGTTCACCCGACGCAAAGCATCGAGTTGTTTCGAAGGATGAAAATGAACGGACACCCTGCTATACGGTTAGTTCAATATCCCGGCGAACAGCATGGCAACGCAAAGCAACCCGGCCGCATCGATGTGATGCATCGAACACTTGATTGGTACGACTGGTACGTAAGGGATCTGAAACCTCTTGACGGACCCATGCCGCCGCTGGATATCAGCCAGAAATACGGTTTGAAGGTTTTGCAGAGTGCCGGGCAGCCGGGAGACGGCAACGGCTCAACGGAAAGTACGGATCATTGATCAATGATAGGGGAAGAGACTTATCCCCTCATCATTTTTCCTTCATACTCCGGAAAGTAGTTGCGGATCACGGGCAAATCAAACGAGCGGAGAATGCTTGTGTTGGGCTCCCGCTCAAGAAGAAACTCGAATGATTTGCGGATGAGTTCTTCCGGAGTGGCTTGCCCGTTTGTGAGTTTCTGATAGTACTGTGTAGACAACGTAACGATATGTGTTGTTTGCGTTCCGTTGTCTACAGCTACTTCAAACGTTGTTGCGTTGATTTTCTTCACGCTAATCATGGAGCATCTCGATGTGATGGATGCCGTCTTCAAGATAGATGTCGCTTGCCTGCCTGAACCCGAATGATTCATAGAAGCTCTTCAAATACAACTGGCAGCCCATCCGGATCGGCACATTGCCGAGTAATGCATACAGTCGTTCGATAGATATCCTCATCAGTTCTTTCCCGACTCCCGATCCCCGTACGCGCATCGACGTCACAACTCTGCCGATTGATGCTTCAACGTACGAAACACCCGGAGGAAGAATGCGGCTGTATGCAACCAACACACTGCCGTCCCAACCCAACACGTGCCAACCCGCCTGATCTTTGTTGTCGGCGTCCTGAAACACGCAATGCTGTTCTACCACAAACACTTCGTTGCGCAAGCGCAATGCGGCGTAGAGTTCAGCCGGCGTAAGTCTGTCGAAATGTTTGCACTCCCAGACTAAGTTCATCACGCTTCATTCGTTGCCGATGAGACAACATCACCGGAGAATCGTTTCGTCACGGCATCGTAATCACTCATCGAATCAATATCCAGGAGGATGTGTTCACTCTGTACAGGAACGAGTTCACAACTTTTTCGTTGGATTACTTGTCGCAACGTGGAATTATCGGGTTCCGCAAGAATATCATTGATGATTGTCCGGCTCAGCAAAATCGGATGTCCTTTCCTGCCGTTGAACGAAGGAATAACAATCCCGGCTTGATGCCTTGCCAATTCATCATACACTTTTTGGGGGACAAGCGGAATATCGGCAGGTAGCAAGAAGAACCTATTAGTGGTGATGTGTCGTACTCCGGCCTTCACGGAACTGAACATCCCATCTTGCCAGTTCTTGTTCCCGACAAGTTCAACTTTAGAATAGCATGAAAGCAATTGGCGGATTCGCTCAATGCGATATCCTCCAACAACAATAATGCGCGAGCAGACCTCATACATCCCCTCAATACTGCGTTCAATCAGCAATTTGTTCCCAAGCGGAAGTTCCATCTTGAAGCATCCGGCCCGTGAGGATGACCCTGCTGCGAGAACAATGCCTTCTAACATCTACACTTCTCAAGTCTGAGGAAGCGGATAGGTTTGGTCACATCGTCAACGCCATAATTGCTTTCGCGGTATGCAGACGGTTTTCGGCTTCAGGAAAGACACGGGATTGCGGCCCGTCGATCACGGAATCCACCACTTCGTAACCGCGATCTGCAGGGAGGCAGTGCATGTAGATCGAATTCTTTTTCGTCAGCTTCATTCTCCGCTCGTCGCAAATCCAGTCTTTGTACTTCTTCGAGATTTCCAGCGCTTCGTTTGGATTATGAAAAAGAGACTCGATGCCCCACGACTTCGGATACACAATATCCGCATCTTTGAAGGCTTCATCCATATTGTCAACGATTTCGAACTTCGTTCCGTTTTCCGCCGCCGCTTTTTTCGCGTACTCAACTTCGCTTTTCATTAATGTGTACTCAGGCGGATGGGCGAGCACGACATCCAGTCCGAAACGCGGCATCAGCGTAATCAATCCCTGCGGCACTGACATCGGCTTGGCGTAACTTGGCGCGTATGCCCATGAGACAGCTATTTTCTTCCCGCGCAAGTTCTTCCCGAATTCTTCCCGGATCGTCATCAAGTCTGCGAGCACTTGAAACGGATGGTCAATGTCGCATTGCATGTTCAGTACCGGTACTGTAGCGGCATCGGCAACTCTGCGCATATAGCTGTTTCCCTCTCCCGGAACAAGATCATGCCGGATTGCTATAGCATGGCCGTAGCTTGACAGAATGATTCCCATATCCTTCGGCGACTCCCCGTGTGCAACCTGCGAAGTCTCCGACGAGATGAAATGTGCATGCGCACCGAGTTGTGTGGCTCCCGCTTCAAACGAGTTTCGTGTTCTGGTGGATTTGTCGAAGAAGAACAGAAACACTGTCTTGTCCGGTAGATAGCGATGCGGCTTTCCTTTCTTGAACATCTTCTTCAACTCGCCTGCCGTCTTCAGCGCGAGTTCGATTTCTTTCACCGACCAGTCTTTTGTTTCGATATAGTCTTTTCCCCGGACTGTGTTCGGCAACTTCTGTAGTTTAGTGGGCATGTGTCTTCCTCTCGTTAGTAAGTAATCACTTCAACCTTCAAAAGCTTGGCACGCTCAAAAGCCACTTCGTGCCTTCGCGTCTTCGTGGTTGTCTTTCATTTCTGTCACACCGACGCGAGCTACTTTCCAATGTATGTCTTTGGAAACGATGCGTACCAAGCGGTTGCCTTCACCAGATGCTCGATTGGAATCTGTTCCGTTGCCATGTGTGCATAGATTTCGTTGCCCGGTCCAAATCCGATACAGGGAATTCCATGCATTCCCATCACGGCGACACCGTTCGTGCTGAACACCCAGCGTCCGACGTTCGGCTTCTCGCCGAACAGATTCTCAAATGTCTTCACGCCACTTCCCAACAACGGATGGTTTTCCGGCAGCAGCCATGTTGGGTAATACTTCTTCGTCGGATAGGTAAGCCCGCGCCAACTCGGCACCGCGTAATCAAGCACGACAACTTCCGCGTCCGCTTTCTTCACGCTCGGCAATTCCTGAATCTCTCGCACTGCCGACTCAAGCGTATCGGTCGCAGCAAGACGACGGTCGAGATGAATTGTAGAAGAGTCGGCAACGGCACAAAGCGAAGGCGATGTTGAACGTATTTCGGAAATCGTCACTGTCCCTTTGCCGAGGAACGGTTCGCCCGTCAGTCGCTCGTTCAGTTTCTCGATGTCTTGTACAATCGGCGCCATCTTGTACACGGCATTCACGCCTCGCTCGGGCGCTGAGCCGTGACACGAAATGCCTTTCGTTCGGACCTCGATTTCCATTCTCCCCCGATGGCCGCGGTAGATTGCGAGATTCGTCGGCTCGGTAATGACCACGACTTCAGGCCGCAGCTTGTCTTCGTTGATGATATATTGCCAGCATAACCCGTCGCAATCCTCTTCCTGCACGCTGCCGACTACATACAGCGTGTAGTCGTCTTCAAGTTCAAGTTCTTTGATAAGTTTACCGCCATGAACAATTGAAGCAAATGCGCCTTTCATATCGCAAGCTCCGCGTCCGTAAATGATGCCGTCCTTCACGGCTCCTTTGAACGGATCGATGTTCCAGTTTGCAGGATTGCCGACATCAACAGTATCAACGTGCGCATCAAAGGCAATGATATGCTTCCCCTTCCCGATGCGTCCCAGAATATTTCCCATCGGGTCGATGGCAATTTCATCGAACTTGCATTTTTCCATCTCCTCTTTGATGCGATAAATGACCCGCTCTTCCTGGGAACTTAGCGATTTGATGCTGATGAGGTCGCGAAGGAACTGAGTCACCTGAGGCTCATTTGTTTGAGCCGCCTTGAGTATTTCTGAGTAGTCCATCGTATTCTCTTTCAGTCCGATTTATGTTGTTGTTCCAATCTCTGTGTTGAAATCCGTAATCATCCGGTCGAACACTCTGACCTCATCCTCGAACATCTCTCGCCAAAACTCCGGCTCCCACAGTGCGTTAAGTTCCTCGACTGTCCGACCCTGCTGTTCAACCCATGTAAAATACTTCAAGTTATGGAGTGACTTACGGTCGTAGTACGAGAGTTCTTTGAAATACTCGATGCCCTGATGTTCAATTGCAGCTGCATGATCCTTTGCCGCCTGCACAACAGTGTAGTCGCCAATTTCATCTCTCAATTCTTCGAGACGTGATTTATACAAGTCCGTCGAATCAGTGAAGATGGTAAAGATGACGTCGTTCTCATTCATCTCAAAATACTTCGCCGTCTTGATGGCCGCCAGCAGGTTGCCGATGCTCGAAATGCCGAGTAACGGCAGATTGTTAATCACATGCTTGTTGACAGCACAGAAGCCGAGATACTCCCGCCCCGCCGGTTCATTGAACAGTCGCAACACACGCATGCAGTCCTCGTCATCGATGGCGGTAACGGCATCCGTGTTGCGTACGTTATGCACCCACGGCACATGCTTGTCGCCGATGCCTTCTATGCGGTGGCCGCCGAAGCCATTCATCAATAATGTCGGACATTGCATCGCTTCGCTCGCAACAATCTTGAGATGGGGATATTTCGTTTTGAGATAGTCGCCCGCGGCAATCGTCCCCGCAGAGCCGGTCGCCGATATGAATGCGGCTGCACGCTTCGTTTCCAGATCAAGCCCGTTGAACATTTCTTCGATCGCCGGACCCGTTACATTGTAATGCCAGATGGGATTGCCGTACTCTTCAAATTGGTTGAAGATGATGTTGTTCGGGTCTTTCTTCAGTTCCCAGCATTTGTCGTAAATCTCCTTGACGTTGGATTCACAGCCCGGCGTGGCAATAACTTCGGCACCGATTTCCTTCAGCCATGCAAAGCGTTCCTTCGACATTTCTTCGGGGAGAATGGCGACGGCGGTGCAATCAAGCAGAGCGCAATCGAATGCGCCGCCTCGACAGAAGTTGCCGGTTGAAGGCCATACGGCCTTATGCCGGGTCGGGTCGAATTCACCGCTGACAAGTCGTGGAACGAGACAACCAAATGCGGCTCCGACTTTGTGCGCCCCCGTCGGAAAGTATTTGCCGACCAACCCTATGATTCGGGCTTTCACTCCTGTAATGCATTGTGGAATTTCAAGGTAGTTCACACCGCCGAAAAGTCCCGTCCTCACATCATTCTTCCATGTGATGCGGAAGAGGTTCAGAGGGTTGATATCCCACAGTCCGATCTTCGAGAGGCCGTCTTGAATGTTTTGCGGAATAAGGCTCGGGGTTCGGAGTTGAGCGAATGTTGGAATGAGAATTCCGCGTTCACGGCAGCGCGTTGCTGTTTTCTTGATAACGTCGTGATCGAGGTGTTTGATGATAGATGACATTTATTTCCTTTGCAATAGTAGTCAGCCCGTATAATTGACTGTAGAGAATTCTTGAGGAGCGCGCATCTCGATGCATCCCTCCACCGGACATACCAACTCGCACAAACCGCAACCAACGCATCGTTCTTCCGACACGATGGGAATCTTGCTCGGTCGCCGGTCAATCGCTATATGCCCGCCGTCGCGGCAAGCGACGTAACATACTTCACATTGAATACACAGCGCGTCGTTGATGTGACTGCGTACACTGCATCGAGGCAAATCATCATGCGTTACGAGATGCGGCAATGCCCTTCGATGAATGTTTGTCACCGAAGTAAAATTCATGTCGTCAAGATAATGAGATAGGCCGCTCTTCAAGTCATCGATAATGCGGAAACCATGATGCATCACTGCCGTGCAGAATTGAACAACGCCGGCACCGACCGCCGTGAATTCCACTGCATCACTCCACGTCGAAGCACCACCCGTTCCGAGAATCGGGATATCGACATTCCGCGCAATTTCCGAGATAGTCTTGAGTGTTATCGGTTTGATTGCCGGTCCGGTCAGACCGCTATGTGTTGAGCGGCCGTTGAGTTGCGGATACGGCACGAACGTTCTGATGTCAATTCCCATCAACGCCTGCAGTGAGTTCGAAGCGGTAATGGCATCGGCTCCGCTTCGCTTCACTGCTCGCGCAATCTCGAGGATATCCGTAACGTGCGGTGTGATTTTTATGGAGATTGGAATTCGCTTTGCCGCTTCCTTAACCCATCGGGCTGTAAGTTCTGTTGCGACAACGCTTTGCGCCAGCATCTTGCCGGGGTCTTCACCAATGTTTCCCTGCGGACACGAAAAACTGCATTCGATGAAATCTACTCCGGCGGATTCGAGACGCTCGACGAGGTGTTGCCAATCTTCTTTTCGACCTGCCATGATACTTGCGCCCACGATCTTCTCAGGGAATTCTTTCTTCAACATCCTCACATTGTTCTCGACCTTGTCAACGTGATGTTCGGAAATCAGGTCGATATTTCCCATGCCGAACAACTTCTTCCCGTCGTGATTGAACGTGCTCATCATCGGGTAGGCAAGATCGACACGAGTTCCTTCAACTGATGTAGTTTTTAAGATTGCGCCAGCCCATCCCATGTGGAATGCGCGGCGAACCATCTCAAGATTGTCCGTCGAAGGTGCGGCGGCGAGAATGAATGGATTCTCGAATCGCAAGCCCAGGAAATCGTACGATAAATCCCTTGTAGTGTAGATATCAATATCTCTGATGTTCATCTCTGTGCCCTCCTCGTCTCTGCGGTGAGGTAGTCATGCATAGCATGAGCCGCCGCTTTTCCGTGCGCGACAGATTGCACGATTGTTCCTTCTCCCTGAATAGCATCTCCGCCCGCAAACACTCCGTCAAGCGAAGTACGATAACTGTCATCTACCCTGATGAACCCCTGGGAAGTTCTTTCAAAGAGAGAAACGAAATCTGCCTGAATGACCTGTCCGATAGCAACAATGATGCAGTCGGCATCGAGATCGAAATCCGATCCGGGAACCTCAAACGGAACTGGCCTGCCGGAGGCGTCGTGCTGATCGGAAAGCCTCGTCCTGCGGCAGCGAAGTCCGGTCACGCCATCGCTACCGACAATCTCAATAGGGATTGTCAGGAATTGGATTTGCACGCCACGCTTCTTGGCTTCTTCAAGTTCGCTTTTCCATACCTTCATCTCCGTCTCGCTTCTTCTGTAGATCAGGATGACTTGGCTTGCGCCGAGATGTGTGGCTGTTGCCGCGGCATCGAGAGAGACATTGCCGCCGCCAACAATCACAACTTGCTTGCCGATGTAAGCAGTGTTCATCTTCGCACGCCCGAGAAACCGGAGAACGGGCAGAACCCCGGGGAGATGTTCACCGGGAATGCCGAGCGGCTTGTCGAGGCCCAGACCTATTCCGACGAATACCCCGTCGTGCTGCTCGCGAATTCTCGCGAATGCTTTGGTGTCTACCAGCCTCTGATGAGAGTGAACGAAAGGGGAGAGAAACTCGATGTCACTGCGGAGTTCATCATTGCTGAGACGAAACGACGGAATGCTGTTACGCGGAACGCCGCCGAATCCTTTCGCATCGTACACATGAACAGCGTAGCCCATCTTGACCAACTCAAACGCGCAGCCAAGCCCCGCCGGTCCTCCGCCGATGACAGCAACCGATCTTCCATTCTTGGGAAAAGCCGGTGTGATAGAGTAGCCCCGTTTCCATTCCTGTTGCGTTGCGAAGAGATGCAGTTCACGAATTCGAATTGGCGAATCCTGTTTCGCCCGGTTGCAGGCAGACTGGCAAAATATCTCCTCGGGGCAGACTTTGCCGCAGATGTTTGCCAAAGCGTGCGATGTCTTGACAACTTCCGCCGCTCCGATAACATTCCCTGATTTGATCATCGCAATGAACTTCGGAATGTCAATGTGAACGGGACAGGCTTGAGTACATGGCGCATCAAAGCAATACAAGCAGCGTTCAGCTTCGGTACAGGCTTGTTGGTGTGTCAATTGCATTTAGTAGAAACGCGATCGTTGTTTGTTTACTTCACAGTTTAGGGTTTACGCTCAGGTTTGTTCGCCGAAGCAGCCTGAATTGCCTCCACAATCTGCACATAGCCTGTGCAGCGACAGAGGTTTCCGGAAATCGCGAATCGGATGTCCGTTTCTGGCGGGTTGGGATTCTCATCCAATAATTCCTTTGCGCTCAGCAACATGCCGGGTGTACAGAATCCGCAGTGAACAGCTTCATGCTCGAGGAATGCTTCCTGCAATGAATGAAGTTGCTCTCCGACTGCCAATCCTTCAACAGTAAGAATCTCTTGTCCTTCAATTTGAGGCGCGAGAACGAGACAGGCGTTCACTGCCCTTCCATTCATCAAGACTGTACACGCCCCGCACTCTCCAATCTCACAGCCTCGCTTTGTCCCTGACAATCCAAGTTCTTCTCTCAGAATATCAAGAAGAGTCTGATTTGGATTGATGCAGAGAGTATAATTGCGACGGTTGATTGTCGTTGTGATAGTGAGTGTGTTCATCTGCAGCATTGCTCCAACGCTCGTTGCACAAGCACGGCAATGACCGGCTCTTTGTATTCGGTTGACCAGCGGTGGCCCGTTTCTGCGATCATCAATTCTGAAACTGTGTCACCCGCTGCCCGGAACAGCTCTGCCGATGCTTTTTCTCCGACCAGAAGTTTCTCGGCTTCAACGACTCGTCGCCATCGGGGGAATGTTGCACCGGGAACGATTCGCGCATTTGTAATAACGCCCGCCTCATCCCGTGCAACGACAGCAGCAACACTGAGTCGCGAGATCGAAAGGGCATTTCGTCTTCCCAATTTTATGAATGAGGAACGGGCCTTCACCGGCAGTTTCTCGAACCGGATCTCACACAGAATCTCGTCGGGCCGCGCTACAGTCTCGTACGGTTTCAGGAAAAGCTCATGTAGAGGCAACGTCCGTCTTTCGCTTTCGGATTGAAGAACGACTTCGGCATTAAGTGCAATCAGCGGGGGAACAGTGTCAGCACACGCGGCGGCATTCATGATATTTCCGCCCACTGTTCCGCGGTTTCGGATTTGCGGAGAGCCAATCACGGTAGCAGCAACAGAGAGAAGAGGGGCGGATTCAATAATAGCCTGAGATTTCAATATCTGTGCATGTGTCGTTAACGGTTTAAGGACGATGCGGCCGTTGCCCGACTCAATTCCTTTCATCTCGGTGAGAGCGGAAATGTCGATAACGTTTTCAGGCGTGCATGCTGATGGGCGACGCCATTCAATCAGCAAATCCGTTCCTCCCGCAAGCAGGCAAACGTTCGGGGTGTGATGCGCCAGCAAGCCGATGGCTTCATGGAGATTTGTTGCACGCATGTAGTTGAACGGCTTCATTCGTCGGTTGCCTTATGACGGATTTTGCATGATGCGTCGGTCCACGTTTCTGCTGCAGATTTCCTGACTGAGCCGCGTTCACCTTTTCGCGTAAGCTTGTGTCCTAACAACACTCGCTCGAGGTTTGCTGGAAGTTCGTACACGCGTTGTCCGGTTGCGTTGAAGATTGCGTTCACGATTGCCGGAGCCGCAATCTCGTTTGCGGGTTCGCCGATGGATTTTGCTCCGAACGGACCGGCAGCGTCTTCGTTCTCGACAATGATTGCTTTGACAGGGGGGACATCCATCGAAGTTGGAATCAGGTACTCATCGAAGTTGAGATGCTTGGGAACTCCGTCTTCAAAATCAAATTCTTCCAGCAATCCGTACCCCAGTCCCATTGCCACCCCGCCGTAGATTTGTCCTAACACGCCGCCCCGGCTGATTGCCTTGCCGACGTCGTGAACGGATGTGAACTCAACGACATCGACTTTGCCTGTTTGGGTGTCAACTTCAACTTCAGCAACGTTGCAGCCGTAGACGAAAGTGAAATATGCTTCGCCTTGTCCCTTTTCTTCATCCCAAGAAGTTTTGGGAGATTTGAACCAGCCGAAGCCGTACATCGGTTTGCCGCGCCGGAATGTTTCGGCGGCGAGTTCGGTGAATGAGGCGAGCCGCTTACAGCGCCTGCTGGTCGAGTCTCCCGACTCGACTCCCGGCGGGACGGGTGTCTCGCCCAACGTGTGCACCAAATAATTCTCTCTCAAATCCAACGCCTCGGCTGTTATACCCGTCATCTTAGAACCAACATCCAGTAGTGTTGCACGAACAATCTCCGCTGCACGTTTTGCCGCCGATCCGCCCATGATCGTCCCGCGGGAAGCAACTGTGGGTCCTGAATCGGGGACGCGGCTGGTGTTTGTATTAAGGAACTGAATTCGGTCGAGTGAAATCCCCAACACCTCGGCTACGATATGCGACATTGCAGATTGGGCGCCTTGTCCCATATCGGTGATCCCGGAGGAGACAATCATGCTTCCGTCTGTTTGCACCGAAACGATCGTGCCCGCCGCATCCGTTCCTTCGGCACCCAAAGAGACACCGCGGTAGCTGCACGCGATCCCGATGCCGTTCTTCTTCGGTGATGGCGGCTGGTGGCGGTAATCATTCCATTTTTTAGCGAAGCTACTTGAGTGTGCAGCTTTCGTCAGTACTTCCTTCAGACTCACGTTATGCTCGAGTTTCTGCCCCGTTGCAGTAACAGCTCCGCGCTCGAATCCATTCTGCAAACGAATCTCAAGAGGATTCTTTCCAACTTTCTCTGCAAGCTCATCCATCATCGACTCAATGGCGAAGTTGACTTGCGGGGAGCCGAAGCCGCGCATTGCGCCTGTGTAGTTGTTGTTTGTGTACACGGCATAGACGTCAGTCTTCACATTCTCGCAATGGTAGGGACCAGTTGCCTGTACGACAGAGCGCCACGTGACGAAGGGACTCATTGAAGCATAGGCGCCACCGTCAGCGATGCAACGCTGTTCCATTGCGGTAATGCGTCCGTCTTTCTTCACGCCCCATTTGTAGTACATAACGTAGGGGTGACGCTTGTAGCTCTCAAGCATTGACTCTTCACGTGAGTTCACCATCTTCACGGGTTTGCCCGTCTTCAACGCGAGCAGCGCGGAGCGGCAGCACATTGCGGTCATCACTTCATCTTTCCCGCCGAAGGAACCGCCGAGTGTAGTCTGAATAATCTCGACTTTGTTGAGATCAAGATTCAAGAAAGTGGCAACGGAGCGCCTTGATGAGAAAAGATTTTGTATCGAACCGGTGATCTTCACGCCACCTTGCTCGGAGGGTTCTGCGAGAACAGCTTCCGGTTCAAGATACGAGTGTTCGATGAACTGTGTTTTGAATCTTCTCTCAATGACAAAATCCGCTTCGGCAAATCCCTTTTCAGTATCTCCCTTTCGGACTTTGTGATGAACGAATGTGTTTCTGAATTCGTATTCGGGAGAATCGTCGTGAATGCGGGGTGAATCCGGCTGCATCGCTGTCTCAGGGTCGGGTAGAACCGGGAGTGGCTCGTAGTCAACGTTAATCAGCGTGATTGTCTTTTCAGCAATCTCTTTTGAAACTGCGGCAACAAGAACAACGCCGTCGCCAAGGTAACGAACCTTCTCTTCAGCCAGAATTGCCTGGTTTTTCACGACTATACCGAACACTTTGCTGCCGGGAATATCCTTTGCCGTTAGCACGGCCTCGACACCGGGCAACTGAGCAGCCTTGGATGTGTCAATGCGGAGGATGCGGGCATGCGGATACTTTGAACGCAGTACCTTGCCGTACAGTTGGTGTGCGACGTTGTAGTCCTCGGCGAACTTCGCTTTGCCTGTTACCTTCCCCCAGGCGTCAACGCGACGTTGTTGAGTGCTGACTATGTTGTGTTCCTTTTCCACTATCTTTGCGTTACTCTTTTCCAAAGCTTTGATGCAACCAATGCTGCCTCTTTCATCACCTTTTCTTCATCAATTCCAACCAATTGACGATTGAACATTGCCCATTGCCCGTTGACCATTGAGTGTACAACCATTCTTGAATTTATCCCAAAAAGGAAATGGCCAGCCAGATTGTTTGCGTGCAACGGAGTCGGAGGAAGGTAGTCGAGCACAATCAAATCTGCCGCCGAGCCGACAGCGAGAGTTCCGAATTCTTGTTGAAAGAATGAGCCTGCGAGACGCTGTCCGGCATGAAGCATGTCGGGAAGCCGGTCGAAAGCAACGCGGTGGCCTGACTCTTGATTGCGGAAGAATCCCATTCTGCATTCTTCAAACATATCTGCAGGGAAGCCATCCGTGCCCAGGGCGGCCTGTTCCCCGAACCATTGCAGCGGCGCATAGCCGACGGCATTATTCATGTTCGAGCGGGGGTTGTGCACGAGCCATGCACCGGCTGCTTCAATGCGTTTCAACTCAGACTGACTCAGATGAACACCGTGCGCGAGAATGGATTGGGGAGACAACAACCCGAAGCGTTCGAGTCGTTTCACCAAGTGGCTGGAGACCGTTGAAACGGTTCGGGGATTACGCTTGACGTGTATCTTCCCACGACTGAAGTCGTGTGCTGTGAGGGATCTCCTTGGCGCGTCGAGAACGTCGGCTTTATCTTCGGCGACGTGGATGTGCACGCCGCAATCATACCGTCGCGACATTTCGCCGAGGGTCTGCATGGTGTCATCGTTCAGCGTAAGCGATGCGTGTGCGCCGACTATTCCGCGCAGCAATGCGTGATTCCGATACCGATTGAGGAACCTTTCATTCTCGTCAAGTCCCGCATCACGACGTTTCCGTCCGCCTCTGTCGGTTGTTTCGTAACAGAGAATGCCCCGAATTCCCACGCGCAACATCGCGTCAGCAATGGCATCGAGTGATTCCATGATGTAGTTCGGAGAGGAATGATGGTCTATGAGCGTTGTTGTCCCGTTCCTGATTGCATCCATGCTGCCGACCAACGCGCTATAGTAAATACTCTCCTCATCCAGTGACTCATCCAACTTCCACCAAATCTTCTTGAGAATTTCAAGGAAGGTTTCGGGAGATTGTTTTGGAGCGGGCATACCTCTCGCCAACGCGGAATACAAATGCGTGTGGGCGTTCACCATGCCGGGCATGATGAGTCTGTCCGAAAGGTCAACCGTTTCTTCGCCCTTCATCGGGCGAAGTGTTTTCGCTTTTGCTACGACACTTCTTCCACGAACGCGTAAATCCACACGCTCAATGCGAGAAGGGGAGAGAATTAGAGTTGTTCCGTTTTTGAGAAGCATCTCAAGAAAATCTTCGTATTTTCGAGCATTCTTCGACAAAGGCGCATCGGCCTGCGGCTGAGTGGTTTTCTTCTATTTGCGCAATGCCCGTTGCAGAGCTTCCAACTTCGGCTCAATATCAATCGCTTGCCCGGCAGCTTGTTTCGCAGATTGAATGTCCTTCAATCCGTTGCCCGTGATGACAACAACCGCCGATTCGTCCGGTTTCACAATTCCTGTTGAGATCGCCTTCTTTAGTCCCGCAACGCCTGCAACCCCAGCCGGTTCGCCGAACACGCCGCCGAGACGGGCAGTCAATCGCATAGCGTCAAGAATCTCCTCGTCTGAAACGGCGATCATATCACCGGTCGAGGCTTTGACCTGCTGAATTGCACGGCGCCAGTTGCGCGGCGTACCAACTGCGATGCTGTCGGCAACTGTGTTGGTTCCGGTAGGAACCAAATCCTTTCGGCTTTTGAATGCTTCAAGAACAGGCTTTGCTCCTTCCGCCTGAACGCCGAGCAATCGTGGAACTCGATCAAGAACGCCGGGCCGCTTCATTTCCTGCAAGCCCTTCCCGATTCCGCCGATTGTGCATCCATCTCCAACGGAGACGACTACCCAATCGGGAATGTTCTTTCCAAACTGTTCGGCGATTTCGAGTCCCGCTGTTTTCTTTCCTTCTACCAGGAATGGATTGATCCCGCTGCTGCGGTTGTACCACCCGAACTCCTCACACGCTTGTGTGCAGAGATCAAATGCCTGCTCGTAAGTCCCTTGCACTCTCATAACTGTTGCACCGAAAATCAGAAGCTGTGTTACTTTTGGCTCAGGTGCTCGCTGCGGCACGAAGATGTAGCTCTTCAATCCAATTGCTGCGGAAAGTCCGGCAAGTGATGACGCAGCATTTCCCGTCGAGGCACACGCAATCGTATCAAAACTAAACTCCCTTGCCTTCATCACTCCAACAGCGCTTGCTCGATCTTTGAAAGAGTTGGTTGGATTTCTTCCATCATCTTTCAAGAATAACTTTGAGATCCCGACTGCTTTTGCGAGTCGCGGTACGTCGTAGATTGGAGTCCAGCCGATATGCAGAGGCGGAAGGGGAACGTCAGACGAAACCGGAAGGAAATCACAGTAGCGCCAGATGTCCCGCTGCAACGAATCCCGCCGGGTTTGTGTGAACCGGGCGGCGAGACAATCGAAATCGTACTCAACATCGAGGATGCCTTGCTCGCCGCATTTCGGACACGTGAGTATGTTCTTGTGCGCGTGAGTAGCGCCGCACACAAGACACCTGAGTCCGGTTACGAGTGTGGCCATGAGGAGTTCTATCCGCGAGTAACGTGAAAATCCACATAGTTGAGGCTCACACTGTATGCCAGCCGGAAGTGCCGTTTCTACAAGTATTTACAGATTAAATCGGAGGGTGAGATGGCTCTATTCGAAAAAATGAGAGAATGTCGCAGGATTGGGAACGCAGCGTCTGGGTTCAACTCTCCCCGACAAAATGTCGCTTGAGCGGATGGATGCAGGTGAATTCAACACCGGCCTCGTGTCAGCCAGGTTCGAAGGCGGCTCGAAGCTTCGTTGACTTTCAGACCATGTTTTGGTAACTTTGTGCGTGTTTTCCCCTCATTTCCCTAAGGAATTCTGCTGTTGATCACAAAATATGGCTATGATGTCTTTTTCACCATTACCGCAGTTGTCATCATCGGCTGTTTGTTGAGTTGGTATCTGATTGAACTGAAGCCCCTCAAGTTTGGTCTCATCGGCATTCTGCTTGCTTTTTTCCTCTTCACGCTGAATTTCTTCCGTGACCCTGACCGGACAACGCCCCAAGGAGGCAATCTTGTCATCTCTCCGGCTGACGGCAAGGTTGTTGTCGTTAAGGAGGTTTTTGAAGATGAGTTTCTCAAGAGTGAAGCCATTCAGGTTTCCATCTTCATGTCGCCTCTCAACGTTCACGTCAACCGCTATCCGATCAACGGAAAGGTTGCCTACTTCAAGCATATTCCGGGCGAATATCTTGTTGCATACGATGAGAAATCATCTCTCAGAAATGAACGGACGCATATCGGAGTCGAAAATGAGAAGCACAAGGTTTTCTTCAAACAGATTGCCGGATTTGTGGCGCGTCGCATCGTTGCCCCGATTCAAGTCGGTGATGAAGCCGTTGCAGGAGAACGCTTCGGCATGATTAAGTTCGGCTCGCGTGTGGATGTATTTGTTCCCAAAAATTCAGAAATCAAGGTGAAGGTGGGCGACACAACCGCTGCAGGTGAAACCGTGATCGCAGTGGTTTCCTAATCAACGCACAATGATAGCATGAGAATTACACGCGCAGTTGTTCCAAGCCTGTTCACCGTCCTCAACATGTTTTGCGGATTCAACTCCATTCTCTACGCGGCACGGGAAGAATTTGTGGCGGCAGCATGGCTGATCTTTCTCGCGGCGGCCTTTGACTCGCTTGACGGGGTGATGGCCCGGCTTACAAAATCTTCCTCCGAATTTGGTGTTGAAATCGATTCTCTTTCCGACGTGATTTCTTTCGGGGCTGCGCCGGCGTTTCTCGTCTACAACATGTCGTTGTACACGATGGAGACGGCGGGAATTCTCATCAGTTCACTGCTGATGGTATTCGGCGGCCTGCGGCTTGCGAGATTCAACACACAACTTGTCGGGTTCGACAAGGATCATTTCGTCGGACTTCCGATACCCGCAAGCGGACTTACCGTGGCAGCGTTCGTCATCAATTACTGGAGCCCCGTTTCCGGGCTCGACCCGACTGCGGCGAAGTTTCTGCCGTGGATATGCGTGATTCTTGCGCTTCTCATGGTCAGCAAGGTCAAGTACGACACGCTTCCGAAAATCTCTGCACGGGCAATCAAGAAAGAACCGTGGAAATTTGTGTTTGCTGTTCTGGCTATCGTCGTCATTGCGATAACAGGCGGTACGGCTATCCTTCCATTGTTCGGCTTGTTCATTTTCCTCGGTATCATTCGCCATCTTGTTACGACTATCAAACACCTGATGCGTCACGAGGAGAAGCTCGACGACGAAGACGCTATTGAACCTACGAACGCGGACATCTGATTATGTTTCACGCAAAAGTACGCATCACATTGCGCAAATCAATTCTCGACCCGCAAGGGAAAGCCGTGGAGCACGCCATCGGCACTCTCAATGTCGGTACCATTCATGACGTTCGGGTCGGGAAGTTCATAGAAATGAAAGTTGATGTGCAGGATGAGGCCGGGGCACGTGCTGCCACCGAAGAAGTATGCAAGAAGTTGCTTGCCAATCCTGTGATGGAAGACTACTATATCGAGCTTGAGAAAGCATGAGCAGCAAACTGAAGTTCGGCGTTGTTGTATTCCCGGGGTCGAATTGTGACCACGATGCGTATCACGTGTGCAAGCATGTGATGCAGCAGAATGCCGAGTTTCTCTGGCACAAGGAAGCCGATTTGAAGGGTGTTGACGTTGTCATCCTGCCGGGCGGATTTTCGTACGGTGACTATCTGCGCTGCGGCGCCATTGCCCGGTTCTCTCCTGTGATGAAGGAAGTAGTCCGGTTTGCCGAACGGGGCGGAACCGTGCTTGGCATTTGCAACGGTTTTCAGATTCTGGTTGAGGCGGGACTCCTGCCGGGAGTTCTTCTCAGAAATACATCTTTGCGGTTTGTGTGCAAGTTCGTGCGTCTTCGGGTCGAAAACCCCGACACCCGTTTCACGAACCAATGCCGGGCGGGAGAAGTTCTGCATATCCCGATCGCCCACGGCGAAGGCAATTACTTCACGGACCCTGAAACCCTTCAAAGACTTGAAGGCAACAATCAAATAATTTTCCGATATTGTACACACGAGGGAGAAGTGACGGAGGAGGCGAACCCGAATGGCTCTCTCTCGAACATAGCCGGCATCATTAACGAAGGCGGAAATATATTGGGCATGATGCCGCATCCCGAACGTGCCGCCGATCCGCTGTTGCGGCACACAGACGGGCAGAAAATTTTCAAATCAATTATCGAACATTACCTGATGGGCGAGCGCGAGCCCGTGCTTGCCGAATCGGGAAGGAGATGAGTCAATGGGCAATTTAGGCGCAACAGAAATTATCCTGATCGTACTGGTGATTCTGGTGTTCTTCGGAGCGAAAAAAATTCCGGAACTGGCCAAGGGCCTCGGCCAAGGTATACGCGAATTCAAGAAAGCCACGAAAGATGTCTCGAATGGCGTTGAAGAAGAAGTGAAAAAAATTGACGACAGTGTGAAGAAGTAGGCTGCGGGGTTGAGCCATGCTTGAAAACATCGGTGGCACGGAACTGCTCGTTGTTCTGCTTGTGATTTTCATTTTCTTCGGACCGAAAAAACTTCCCGAGATCGGCAAGAGTTTGGGGAAGGGAATGGGCGAATTCCGGAAAGCCATGCGCGGAATTCAAACCGACATCGAGAACGCCACAAAATTCGACGACGTGAACAAGAAGTAGTGCAAGCCTGTCGGGAGTCGTTCGAGTAGCACAGGAAAGCCGCTGGGGAATACGGCGGCTTTATGTTTATCCTCAAGAATGCATCAGCAAAGTGATAGTGAACGGGAAGTCCACATTCGATGCCACGCGCAAGGCAGTCGAAACGGGAGCGAGTACGGTCGAGCGTGTCACCGGAGAATTTCTGGAAGGGATCGAGAAGAGGAAACGCCTCAATGCGTTTCTTTCCGTTTTTCATGAGAAGGCGCTCGCACAGGCCCGCGTCATCGACAAGAAAATAGCCGAAGGCCGGGCCGGCATGCTTGCAGGGATGGTCGTTGCAATCAAAGACAACCTCTGCATCAAAGACGAAGTCGTCACGTGCGGCTCGAAGATGTTGCAGAACTTCGTTTCGCTGTATGACGCAACTGCCGTGAGGCGATTGCGTGATGACGATGCAGTGATTATCGGTAAGACGAATCTTGATGAGTTTGCGATGGGATCGTCGACCGAGAATTCAGCGTACGGTCCCGTTCTCAATCCTGTGAATGAGACGAAGGTCCCCGGCGGCTCGAGCGGCGGCTCGTGTGTTGCCGTCGCGGCGGCAATGTCGCACACGGCATTGGGAACCGATACGGGAGGCTCAATTCGTCAGCCTGCATCATTTTGTGGAATCGTCGGATTGAAACCGACGTACGGAAGAGTGTCGCGGTACGGCCTTGTTGCTCTCGCATCATCGTTCGATCAAATCGGCCCGTTTGCCAACTCCGTTGCGGACGCGGCGAGGGTGTTGCAGGTGATTGCGGGACATGATGAGATGGATTCGACTTCAGTCGACGTTCCGGTTCCCGATTATCTTTCCTTTCTGAACAAAGATGTGAAAGGACTGAAGATCGGGTTGCCGCGTGAAGCCTTTGGCGAAGGACTGCATGACGTAGTGCGTTCTGCTATTGAAAAGGCTGTTGACAAGTTGCGGGAATGTGGAGCAGAGATTGTTGAAATCGGGTTGCCGCATTCGGAATATACCATCTCGACATACTATATTCTCATGACGGCGGAAGCATCGTCGAATCTTGCACGCTACGACGGCGCCCGGTACGGCTACCGCTCGCCGGGCGTCAAGGACTTGACAGAGATGTATGTGAAGTCGAGAAGCGAGGGGTTCGGCGAGGAAGTGAAGCGGCGCATCATGCTCGGAACGTATGTTCTCTCGGCCGGGTACTATGATGCGTACTACCGCAAGGCACAGAGAGTCCGGCGGCTGATTCAGAATGATTTCCTGAATGCTTTCAAAACGGTGGATTGCATCCTGATGCCAACTGCTCCGACAACGGCATTCAATGTCGGCGAAAAGGCAAATGATCCGCTGGCGATGTATCTCTCGGATGTGTATACAGTCTCGGCAAATCTTGCGGGCATTCCGGCTATCAGCGTCCCATTTGGAACTGACAACAAAGGATTGCCTATTGGCGTGCAATTGCTTGGCAAACAATTTGATGAAGGGACGATTTTGCGGGTGGGAGATTTCTTGGAGGAATGATAACCACAAAGACACCACGGTACGAAGGTTATGAATGAAACGCGGAAGAAGAAAAGACAAATCACGCCGGTCTATCGCGTCATCAAACGTGGCGAAGAAGACAAAACGGACCTCGAGTACTGGCTTTCACGGCCGATTCAAGAGCGCCTCGCGGCGCAAGAGGAGATCCGTCGGGAGTACAACTCTTGGCGGTATGGCACTAAGCAAAGATTTCAGAGAGTTTATCGCGTCATTAAACGAACATGATGTTCGATATCTTGTCATCGGCGGCATTGCCGTTGCAGCGCACGGGCATCCGCGCTATACAAAAGATATGGACATCTGGTTGTGGCTCGACAGAGGGAATGCCGAGAAGTTTGTTGCGGCCCTTCGCGACTTTGGGTTTGGTTCGCTTGGAAAAAGGCCGGAGGATTTCTTGAATCCCGATGATGTGCATCAGTTTGGAGTAGAGCCCAACCGCATTGATGTACTCACGGATCTTGGCGGCATCAGCTTCGAAGAGTGCTATACAAGGAGGGTTGTCGTAAAGGAGCGCAATGTTAAAGTGTGCCTTATAAGCAAGGAAGACCTGTTTCGAGTAAAGCAATCGACGGGCAGACTGCAGGACTTGGCGGATATCGAGCAGTTGGGAAAGAAGATACAATCACAGAAAGAGTGAACACTCAATCTTGAACAAAAAAATCCAACTTAGAGGACAATTAGAATGAGCGTACTCGTCAACAAGAAAACAAAAGTCGTTGTGCAGGGGATTACGGGAGGCGAGGGAACATTTCACACGTCGCAGATGCTGGCGTACGGCACGAACGTCGTTGCCGGCGTAACGCCGGGCAAAGGCGGCACAATGTACAAAGGCAACGAGAAAGACAAATTCGACCGGGAGGTGCCGGTCTTCAACACGGTGGCCGACGCGGTAAAGGCGACCGGCGCTGATTGTTCGGTAATTTTTGTCCCGGCAGCATTTGCTGCGGATGCGATCATGGAGGCAACATCGGCAGGCATCAAGGTCATTGTGTGCATCACCGAAGGTATTCCCGCAAAAGATATGGTGAAGGCATACGAGTTTGTGAAGAAGAACGGAGCCGTCTTGATCGGCCCCAACTGCCCGGGCATTATCACGCCGGGTGAATGCAAAGTGGGCATTATGCCGGGCTTCATTCACAAGAAGGGTCGCGTTGGCGTTATCTCCCGCAGCGGAACGCTGACCTATGAAGCCGTCGGACAACTCACGGCACTCGGCATCGGGCAGTCAACGTGCATCGGTATCGGCGGCGATCCGGTGATCGGGACGCGGTTCATCGATGCGATCAAGTTGTTCAACGAAGACAGCGGCACCGATGCGGTGATTATGATTGGTGAGATTGGTGGGACAGCGGAAGAGGAAGCTGCAGCGCACATCAAGAAACATGTCAAGAAACCCGTTGTAGGATTCATTGCCGGACGTACCGCGCCGCCCGGTCGGCGCATGGGGCACGCCGGCGCAATCATCGCCGGCGGAAAGGGAACCGCACAGGAAAAAATGGCAGCAATGAAGAAGGCGGGAATTCATGTGGTTGACACTCCGGCTTTGTTGGGCGAAACCATGCTGAAAGCTCTCATCAAAGCAGGAAAGATTAAAGCAAAGTCAAACGGCGCTGCAAAATCAAAGAAGAAGACAAACCCTCTAAAGTCGAAAAAGAAATCAGTCAAGAAAGTTGTGAAGCGTAAGAAGCGGTAGCCCGAACACCGAAACGAATTGTCGGATGAAGAGGCGGGAAGAAAACCATATCCCCAACAATAGAAAGGTGTACCAATGAAAAACGCTCTGATTGGTTCGCTCGTTGCAGCGGTCATCATTTTCTTGTATCAGTTCCTTTCGTGGACTGTCTTGGGCATTCACGACACGTCGTTGAAATACACCCCCCAGCAGGAGGCAATTGCCGCGGCACTTTCGGAAAACCTCACGGAACGCGGCATGTACGCAATTCCCAATCTTGCTCCCGGCAGTTCAAGAGAGCAGCATGAAGCATTTGAACAGAGTATGGTCGGGAAGCCGTGGGCAATTGTTCAGTACGATCCGCAATACGGCGGAATGATGTCGTCGCAAATGGTGTACGGGTTCATCCTGAACCTTGTGGCGGCGTTTGCCATTGCGTACGTCATGTCGGCGGGCGGCGAGAAGTTCGCATCGTTCGGATCAAAACTCATGCTCGTCGTCGGGTTCATTGTGTTTCTCGTTTTCCAGAGCTCATTGATGATGGCGAACTGGTGGGAGACGCCGTGGCACTATCTCTCGGGCGAAATCACCGACCACGTTGTTGGTTGGCTGCTCGGCGGCATCTGGCTTTCGTGGTGGATGGGAAGGCAACAAAAAGCAACAGCATAACATATCATAGAAAGGTAATCGCATACATGCCAGTTGAACGCACACTTGCAATTCTCAAACCGGATTGTGTCAGAAAGAATCTTCAAGGCGAAGTGATCGCACGGATTCAGAAAGCCGGATTCAAGATTCTCGGCATGAAACAGATTCGTCTCACAAAAGAAATAGCGGGCGCTTTCTACGCTGTACACAAAGGGCGTCCGTTTTATGACGGATTGGTTGAGTTCATGACGAGCGGGCCGGTTGTGCCGATTGCGTTGGAGAAGGAAAACGCCGTCGCCGATTACCGCACGCTTATTGGCGCAACCGATCCGAAAGATGCGGCAGAAGGAACTGTCCGGAAGCTCTATGCCGATAATAAAGGGGAGAATATCGTGCACGGGTCCGATTCGGCGGAGAATGGCAGAATTGAGGTAGCGTTCTTTTTTGGCGAGTCAGAGCTCGTTTAGACGTTTTCTAGATGAAATAGAAAACACCTGTAGAGACGTTCAATTGAACGTCTCTACGCATTTTGAGACACAAATGGCACTCAAACGCTGGAAGAAACTCTCGGAAGAGATTGTCCACAAGAACAACTGGTGGACGTACAAGCGGGATACATTCGAGCTTCCCAACGGGAAAGTCGGGGAGTACAACTACGTTCACATCGGCGGCTCGGCGATGGTCGTTCCGATCATGAAAGATGGACGCGTGCTGCTCGTTAATCAGTACCGCTATCTTAATGAGAAGGAGAGTTTTGAGTTTCCGTGCGGAAGTGTGAAAGACGGGATGTCGCACGATGAAACCGCATGGCGCGAGTTGGCGGAAGAAACGGGCTACTCATCCAGCAGGTTCTTTCTCGCCGGCGAATTCAACCCGTACAATGGTGTGACCAACGAAATCTGCAAAGTGTACATCGCCCGCGAACTGCAACATGTCGGCGGCGAGCCTGATGAAACGGAAGAATTCGAACTGCTGCCCCTCACTGCCGATGAAATTGATGGCAAGATTCGTGACGGAGAGATTTGGGATGGGATGACGATAGCTGCTTGGACTATTGTCAAGACGAAGATTGATATTTGATCAAGTGTGCGAACTTGGTTCAACCCCCTGTCTTTGTACCTTCCGCCGAAGGCGTCCCTTCGGGAGTGGTTATTCTTTCTCCTGCAACGTCTTGAACGGCAACTCGCTCAACTCAATTCCTTCATTCTTATCCAGAAAGTAATTCAACGCCCAGTCGCCGGGGAAGAGGATCGCAAGTTGTCCGTGTGAGTCCTCGGCAAGCGCAACATCGCTCGGAACCATCATTGACTTGATCTTCTCTTCCGGCGTTTCGGGAGAGAGCCACCGCAGAAATTTCCATTCTGTTTGCTCGATGCGCGACGGGGCGCCGTACTCACTCTCCAATCGATACTGCACAACTTCGAATTGCAGCGGCCCGACGGCAGCAAGTATCGGCACTCGGGCGCCCGAGTTAACCCGATAGAATACCTGAACAACTCCTTCCTGCGTCAGTTGATCGACGCCGTCGCGGAACTTCTTGTAATTTGCCGGACTCGGATTGTGCAGTATGACGAAATGCTCGGGAGGAAACCGCGGAATTTCATCGTACACAATCGTCGGGTCTTCCGTCAATGTGTCGCCGATGTGAAACTCGGATTGTCCGATAAACCCTACGATATCGCCGGCATACGCCTCATCAACCGTTTCGCGTGACTGTCCAAACATTTTCTGGGAGTTCGCCAGCCGGACTTTTTTCGCTGTGCGGGCATGTGTAACATACATATCGCGCTCAAACTTTCCTGAACAGACCCTCAGAAACGCAATTCTGTCGCGATGCCGAGGGTCCATGTTTGCCTGAATCTTGAAGATAAATCCTGAAAACCGTTCGTCATCCGGTTGAATGAATTGTTCGCCCGAAACGTGCGGTGCCGGTGGGGCGGCGTGCTCCAAAAATCCGTCAAGTAGAAGTTGAACGCCGAAGTTGTTTTTTGCACTTCCGAAAAAGACGGGCGTGATCTTTCCGTTGAGCACGGCGCTTGAATTGTACGTCGATCCGGCGATATCCAGCATTTCAATTTCTTCACGAAGTCGAGCATGCGTGTTGTCGCTCAGCTTGCCTTTCACACTCGGATCATTAAGTGAGGCAATAGCCTCCGGCGCACGGTACATCCCGCCGACGGTTCGTTCGTAGAAATGAACTTCTTTTGTTTGGCGATCATACACGCCGAGAAACTCATCGCCCGTGCCGAGCGGATAATTCATCGCAAAGGCGCCGATGCCGAGAACTTCTTCCAACTCGTCAATCAACGCCAGTGGGTCGAGCGTTGGCCGGTCGCATTTGTTCATGAATGTAAAGATGGGAATGTGGCGACGGCGGCAGACTTCAAACAGCTTCTTCGTCTGGCTTTCAATACCTTTACCCGCGTCTATCACCATGATGACGCCGTCAACGGCAGTGAGCACGCGATACGTATCCTCGGAGAAATCCTGGTGGCCCGGCGTATCGAGCAGGTTAATCCTGTATCCACTGTAATCGAATTGCAGCACGGTTGAGCTGATGGAAATTCCCCGCTTTCGTTCCAACTCCATCCAATCGCTTGTGGTTTGCCGCTGCTGCTTTTTTGCAGTGACAGAACCGGCAAGTTGTACGGCGCCTCCGTAGAGAAGGAACTTCTCTGTAAGCGTGGTTTTGCCCGCGTCAGGATGGGAGATGATGGCGAACGTGCGGCGCTTTTGGATTTCTTCTTTGATGCCCATTGAGGAGTTCTTTAATCGAAAACAAAAAGAATTGCCACAAGGCGCAAAGACACGAAGGTTTTGCGAAGAAAAGAATTCTCTGTGTCTCGGTGACTCTGTGGCGGACAAAATATACGGAAAAACGGTGGGGCGAACAAACAACCGGCATCATTTCCAGTGAATGGAGCGGTGCGGTTACGGAAGGTCGCGTTCGATGTTATGTTCTTTGATCTTATCGAACAGAGACCGTCGATTGATCTGGAGGATCTCCGCCGCCTTTGTTCGATTCCAGTTTACCTGACGCAAAGTTTTGAGAATGATCTCACGCTCGATATCTGCAAGGATTCTCTTGAGAGGGATGCCGCTCTGCCAGACCAGCTCCTTCGGGATCAGGTCTCCTTCAGCTTTGACTGTCAGAGGCAAATGGTCGAGCGTGATAACACTTCCGGTTGCAAGTACGAGGGCACGCTGAATGACATTCTCTAACTCGCGAATGTTGCCCGGCCACGAATAGCGCTGCAAAACGGCAAGGGATTCGGCGGAGATGAGAATCTTTCGATGGTTGCCGTACTTTGCTATGAAGTGTTCAACAAGTTCAGGAATATCCTCCGGTCGCTCCCGCAAGGGCGGTACGACGATAGGCATCACGTTGAGTCTGTAGTACAGGTCATCACGGAATCGCCCGGCTTTCATCTCCGCATCAAGATTCTTGTTCGTTGCAGCGATTACCCGGACATCAACAGTAATGGTTTCTTTCCCGCCAACCCGCTCAAAGCTTCTTTGCTGCAGCACGCGCAAAAGTTTCGTCTGCAACTGTGGCGTCATGTCGCTGATTTCATCGAGAAAGATTGTGCCACCGTCTGCAAGTTCAAAGCGTCCCTTGCGCTCGGCGATAGCTCCTGTAAAGGCGCCGCGGGCATGGCCGAAGAGCTCACTCTCTAAGAGAGTCTCAGGGAGCGCTGCACAGTTGACTTTTACGAAGGGCTTGTCGCTGCGCCGGGAATGTCGCTGGATAGCATTGGCAATCAACTCCTTGCCGGTGCCGCTCTCTCCCTGAATCAGAACAGTTGCATCTGTAGGGGCCGCCTTTCCGATGAGTTTGAAAATATCCTGCATGCGCCCGCTGCCAGCAACCAGCTCCGCTGACGGGGAGACTGTTTCCCTTGGCTGAACTGCCCGTAATTCGTTCACCTCATTCAAAAGTGTGCTGTAGCCCAGTGCCCGCTTGACGACCAGCAGAAACTCATCAAGCTTGAAGGGTTTTTCGAGATAGTCGTATGCCCCGAGTTTCATTGCCTCGATCGCGCGCTCGCTTGTCCCGTGTGCTGTGAAGACGATGACGGGAACATCCGGCAGCAAGGCCTTTATTTCCTTCAGTGCCGAGAGACCATCCATTTTGGGGAGTTTGATATCCAGCAGAATGAGATGCGGCCGCATTGTCTGTGCGTATTCAATTGCTGTAAGCCCGTCGGTGGCCTGCAGCAATCCATATCCCTCCTCGGAAAGAAGCTCCACGAGGTTCTTACGCATCGGAGCTTCATCGTCAACGATCAATATGGTTTTAAGGTTGTTCATGAATTCCGATGTGACACTCCGTTGGTAGCAGGAAGAGTTATCTGGCACAAGGAACCAACCTGTTGGGGAAAAATAAATCGAATGTCACCACGATGCGCTTGTACAATTTCATAAGCAATAGAAAGACCCAAACCGGCACCATGTTCTTTAGTTGTGAAGAACGGGTCGAATATCCGTTCCGCGATATCCGGCGATATCCCGGTTCCGGTATCTTGTATAGAAACAACAACTTCGTCATTCTTGGGGTGATATTCAGTCCTGACTTGAAGTTCGCCCCCCTCTGTCATCGAATCCAGTGCATTTGTGCACACATTGAGCAGCACTTGTTCGATTCCCTCCGGGTCGAGTTGCAATGGCGGAACACGGCTGTCAAAATGCGTCGAGATATCGACTTGAGATTCGTCGGCCCGGTCCTGAATCAGCTCCAATGCCTGAGACACTACCTGGTGGAGGTTGGAGGGTCGAAAGTGTGAAGACACAGGTTTGGAAAACACCAAGAGGCGTTTCACCAACTCCGAGAGCCTGTCGATCTCGCTGATCACCATGGTCATGGAGTCTTCAGTGACTATCTCAGCGGTAGCATGCGGGCCGTTTTTCAGACGGAGTTTGCGCTGCCACATTTCGATACGTGTTCGTATTGTGGCTAAGGGAGTTTTTACTTCGTGTGCGACACCTGCAACAAGGTTTCCCAAGGCCGCCATTTTTGCCCGCTGTTGAAGTTCTTGTTCGAGCTTTCGCTTTGTGCTCTGATCGGCAGCGCGGGCTTCGACCATTTCGTTGATAGCTCCTGTAATGGACCCGAGTACACCCCTTCGGGCGGGGAAACGGAATAAGTCGTCGCGCCGCAGAGTTTCCAGACCGACCTTGATTTCCTCCACCCGTTTTCGCAAGAGCCAAGAGACATATATTGCGACGAGGATTCCCAACAACGACGCGACTGCCACAATGTTCAGAGTGTTGGAAAGCCGTTGAAGGGGCAGCAGTGACTCCACCCTCATCATCGTCCACACCGCGCCCACAACTTCTCCCCGTGCAAAAATAGGTCTTGTGGCAAGAGGAAACGTGGTCTGGGGCAATTCGCTGACTGTCACCAACTCACATTGTTCGGCAACAGTTCTGATTACCTGATCATGAATCAGATTGAATTCCCGCGGTGGCGGGCCGTACACCGGTTGGGGATACTTCTCCGTCGGAAAAGCAAAGCCTGCGAAGAAGTCGCCGGAAGAAAAGAAGAACCCGCCCTCAATGCCGTTGAACATTAGCAAGTACTTCCTGGATATCTGTGACAGAGAAGAGTCGATCTCCCGATGTTCCTCAATCGTTAGTTTCGGAGCCCTATGCAACAGTGTTGCCCAGATGCTGTCAATCGTTGGCTGACCTGCGTTTGCGAGTTGCTGGGCCGCAAGTAGTGTATGTCTGCTGGTATTCCGAAGAATCTGTTCCTTTGACTTCTCCACGTTAAGGAGAGTGAATACCACAAAACCGACTACAATAACTGTGATCGAAATGCCCAAAAAGAGGGCTTTGGTGCGAAGACTCGGTTCTTTCATTGAAAGTCATTCCCAGCGAGCAGTGGCATAAATGAATATAGCGATTCGTGCAAAGATATTCATCGCTGGCAATCAGGAAGGCCAAAAGTAGTGCCACTACGTTTTCTCCCGTTTTTGTTGTCGGATACTTGGCTGTCGTCGGTCATGGGTGATGCTTGCTCGAACAGAATGGGCGACATCTGCCCACTGTTGAAGAATGCAACGCCCTGTTGAGTGAATTTCAACATTTGGTGTGGCATAATTGTTGGGCTATTCAACAGTGTTATCGGCGCAACGTGCATGTGTCGAAAGAATCTCAACCCACTGGCACATCAAATTTCAAATGAGGTAGCTATGACAAGAAGAATACTGTCCATCGCGGTGGTAGTCGCACTGTGCATCACTGCAATTGTACTTCACGGAGATACACAGGCTGTAACGGCACTAACCGTGAAGATAGAAAGAATGCATTTTGTAGGAACGATCAAGTCTCCGACAGTTGTTGCAGTCGTTCAAAACGACTCGGTGTACATCAAGGAACTTGAGTTGAAAGGAACCTGGAAGACTCCCGAAAGTGGTATCGCTCCTTTTCCGGCACAAGCGTATGCTTGGTTCAGAGATGTGGGTGACGATCACCCGCTACGCCAACTCAATTGGACGGGGGTGGTGCTTGATACAACCTGGATAAAATCCATCATCGCCCCGGACACCGGACGTTATGTTCTTGACAAGACCCTTAAAGCCGAGTATAAGAACAGTAAATGGACACTCTCGGGCGGGGCAGCCGCCAATGCGGGTTGGATGGATACGACAGGCCAATACTTCGTGGATGTGTATGTAGTGCGAAGCGCGGGCGGCGATTCGCTGTACAAGACACTGACGTTCCAAGGCGCCCCCGGCGGGACGAAGAATTTCACGGAAACAGTTTTCGAGGTGAAGTACAAAGCCGACGGTCGCCGTCTTGGCGACACGCTTGCACCTTCACCTACATATCTTGTAAGCGGAGAGGCATCTGCAAAGATTCAATTCAAAAACGGAGCGGCAGTGCTCGCATTCCCGGTGTACGGCAACGCTGATAGTCTGCGATTCGTCTGGCGAAATGTTTCCGGCGCATTCTACACCGAAACTATCAACATTGACTTTCCGGCGGCAAACACTCTCGGGCTTGCTCCATCAGTTGAAGTCACGAACGTTCCCGGGGCGGGTTTCTTCGCTTCGGGTGACACCATGAGTGTTGTCATTACCACTCGTAGCGATAGCGGTCTTGTGCTTGATTGGACAACGGCAGCACAATCTCTCGGAATCCAAAAGATCGAACTGATATTCAGCGGCCCTAAGCGAGACTACATGCGGGCGATGCCACTGTACAACATCGTCAACAACTACGTCGTGCAGAAGTACCCGCGAGCGCCCTGGGCAGGTCGCGATTCCGGCGTTACCTTTACGAATCCTATCCGAGTGAAGGTGCCCGTTGATTCCATTGCCAAGTTCGGGACAGGCACGTACACTGTGTGGATTTCAGCCAAGCGTATATTCGGGGCAACTACCGAAAAGGCCGCTTCATTTGACGTTCAGATAGGGACAACTTCACGCGATTCTGTCCCTATGTCGTCGCGCATTGCCGGGCAATCCTGCGCAACATGCCACGGCCTCAACGGTCCGACAAAACACCACGGAGCACAGGGCGTTGAAGACTGCCTGCCGTGCCACACAGATAACATGAGCAAGCCGATGGTTGATCTGTACCATGTGAAACATTTTAAGAGCACCGCGTATCTACCCGGACAAGGCTTGTTCGCAGGGTGTACCCCTTGCCACCTGAACAATTCCCACGACCGATTCACCAGTGATGCTAACAAAGTCTGCAAGCAATGCCACGTACAGGTGCCGTATTTCCCATCGGATCATGCTGCTTCGGTGCCTCTGTATGCTGAAACAGGCCTGTCGTGTGCAACTGCCAATTGCCACGTTGGTGGCGGGCTCGGTAATTTCCAAACCATTGCCATGACCCACGCAGCAATAGGTTCGAAATATGTCGGTGGCGGGTTCAACGCATACTATTCTGAGGATGCGCCCGTGATTGATGGTGTTATCGATCCTCTCTGGCAAACGGCTGATTCCATAACAACCGTCAACGGAATCAAAATCAAAGCTCTGCACGATTCCACGAACGTGTATCTTCTGGCCCGCTGGGTTGATGGTCACAAGATGTACGGCGCAGACTCTGCGGCTTCGAAGAGTGTCTATCGAAGGATCTGGAAATTCGACGGAACGAACTGGTCCAAATCGCAAGATGAAGACAGGCTCGGGATTGTTTGGCGGATAGATGATTCCTTCGATGCATCATGTGCGCGTACCTGCCATAATGAAAAACCCGTACACGCAACAAACAACGGCAAGATGGATTTCTGGCATTGGAAGGCAACGCGTACGAACCCGGTTGGCTACTCTGATGACCAAGTGGCCACGCCTACCGGCAGGGTGAACGATGCGAAAATATCGGGTACCTTCGGGATAGATAATCAGGATAGTGCCGGGACACTTCCACGGTTCATGAGGCCATCTGGCGCTCCTCCGTCCGATTTTCTCTTCATGAGTACAGCCATTCCGTTTGTCAACTCGGGCTGGTCTGCTGGCGACATGATTCCGGGCTACGTTGTGAACGATACTGCAGCAATTCCTGTGGTCGGCAGCCAAGGTGACATTAAAGCAAAAGGTGTGTTCTATCCGGCTACTGGCGAATGGGTCGTCGAATTTATGCGCGCCATGAATACCGGCAATGCGGACGACGCTCAATTCGTTGTCGGCCAAACTGCCACCTTCACAGTCGCCAAGTTCAACAACACAGGCAGCGGTCACCCTGCCCAAGGATTCGATATCGGTATCTATCGTGTGACCTTTGAAGGAAGTACGACGGGAGTTAGTGGGAGCGGCGAAAAGCCTTTGGAGTTTGCTCTCAAACAGAATTATCCGAATCCGTTCAACCCTTCAACGAGCATAAGCTACGCCGTTCCACAGAAAGGGCTTGTCCGCCTCGAGATATTCAGTGTGACCGGACGCTTGGTGGCAACGATAGTTAACGAAGTAAAAGAAGCAGGTAGCTACTCCGCGAGTTGGCACGGTATCGACCGCTCCGGATACCAAGTCGCCAGTGGCGTCTATGTGTACAGGTTGCAATCAGGGCCAAATGTAGCAGCAAGAAAAATGCTTCTCATCAAATAACCGAATGAGCGGTCGCGACTCAAGGTGGAGGCTCTTGGGTCCGAAAACGGAGCGGCTATCGCAAAATGGCCGCTCCGTTCTTTTTTAGAGCTGGCGAGAACCTGAAAGGATTGAACAGAAAGACATTTTTTGTGTACATTAGAATTACTTGAGGTTTCATCACAGTCAGATTTTGTGAAGATCTATGCTTAACATCCCCGAACTTCTCGCAAAAGAGCTTTCCCTCAAACTCACCAATGTTCAGAACGCCCTCCAACTTCATATAGAGGGGGGAACGATTCCGTTCATCGCCCGCTATCGAAAAGAACGGACGGGAGAGATGGACGAAACACAACTTCGTAATCTCTTCGATCGATTTGTCTACCTCACCGAGCTCGAAGATCGGAAAGCTACCGTTCTCAAATCCATTGAAGAGCAGGGAAAGCTGACAGGCGAGCTTCGTGCAAAGATTGAAGCGACTCTCCAGAAAACCGAGCTTGAGGATTTATATCTCCCCTACAAACCGAAGAAACGAACCCGCGCAACGGTTGCAAGGGCGAAAGGACTTGAACCGCTGGCGGAGTTCATCAAGTCGCTCAACATTCCGGAATCGCCGCAGGCATCGCTCGAAGACGAGGCTGCGAAGTATGTATCGGAGGCAAAGGGTATTGCCTCGGCTCAAGATGCTTTGGCAGGCGCCTCGGATATTCTCGCCGAAGAGGTATCCGAAAAGGCCGAATTGCGTGCCCACATTCGTGACTACTTCTTGAAGGAAGGCGTGTTTGTCTCGAAGGTGAAGGAGGAGTTTCCGGCGGGAACCACCAAGTTTGAAATGTATCGGGAATACAAAATCCGTGTCAAGGATATACATCCTCACAATATGTTGGCGCTTCGCCGTGGCGAGAATGAAGGCGTGCTGAGTTTCGAACTGCAATTCGATGAGGCCGTTGTGCTGGGCTATCTTGAAGGGAAGGAAATCCACACAAAGGCTCCGAACGTTGTTGATTTTTACAAGGCGATGCTGAAAGATGCATTTGATCGCTTGATGCGATTCTCGCTTGAGACGGATGTCCGGGTCGAGAAGAAAATTCAGGCCGATGAAGTTTCCATCCGGACGTTTGAAGAAAACTTGCGAGAGCTGCTGCTGTCGAGTCCGGCTGGGATGAAACCGACAATCGGCATCGATCCCGGATTCCGGACGGGCTGCAAAGTGTGTGTGATTAGCGAGACGGGCAAGTTTCTTCACTACGAGGCAATCTTTCCGCATCAGTCCGATGCGCAACGTGAGAAAGCTGCACAGGTGTTGCTTGATCTGATCAAGAACAACAACATCGAATTGATAGCCATCGGCAACGGGACTGCCGGAAGGGAAACGGACGAGTTTGTCGGCGAAACAATCAAGAATCTCGAAAAGCCTCCGGTGAAAGTCATGGTGAATGAATCGGGCGCTTCTGTGTATTCGGCGAGTCATGTCGCAAAAGAAGAATTTCCCGAACTCGATGTGACTGTCCGGGGCGCCATCAGCATTGCACGCCGGTTGCAGGATCCACTTGCCGAGCTTGTGAAGATTGACCCGAAATCCATTGGCGTTGGACAATATCAACACGACGTTGATCAGAAACTGCTGAAGAAGAAACTGGAAGAGACCGTCGAGAGTTGCGTCAACTATGTTGGTGTTGATTTGAATCTGGCGTCGGCGGAATTACTCAAGTACGTCTCCGGCCTGAACCGGACGGTAGCGAAGAACATTGTGAAGTACCGCGAAAATCACGGGGCATTCCGCAATCGCCAGCAGTTGAACGAGGTGCCAAAGTTCGGCCCGAAGGCATTCGAGCAAGCGGCGGGTTTCTTGCGGATTCATAGCGGGGATAATCCACTCGACAACTCTGCGGTTCATCCCGAGAGCTATGAAGTTGCAGAGGCAATTCTGAGGGATCTCGGTGTTCCCCTCAACGAGGTTCCGAAGGCGGCAGACAAATTGAAATCTCTTGACCTCAAGAAATACATCAACGACACAATCGGCGAACCGACGCTGCGAGATATTATCAAAGAACTGCAGAAACCGGGCCGTGACCCGCGTGCGGAATTCAAGTACGCACATTTTCAGGAAGGGGTGAAGGAAATCAAGGATTTGAAGCCCGGCATGCAACTCGAGGGTGTTGTGACGAATGTAGCGAACTTCGGGGCGTTTGTGGATATCGGCGTTCACCATGACGGACTTGTGCACGTCTCGCAACTTGCAAACAGATATGTTCAGGACCCGATGAAAGTTGTGAAGGTCGGGCAGATCGTGAAGGTACGAGTGCTGGAGGTGAACGAAACACTCAAGCGCATTTCGCTGACCATGAAATCCCAGGATGCGCCGCCGCCGAAACAGAAAGCCCAGCAACGACCGGAACGGCGGCATGATGAGAAGGGGAAGAAGAAACCCGCAACGCAACAACGGAAGCATGAAGAGAAAGATGAACGCCACTTCACGCTGGAAGATTTGAAAGCAAGGTTCAACAAGCAATGAAGCGTAGTGTAGCGTACACACTGACGTTGCTCGGGTTGCTTGTAGCCGGATGCAGGGAAACGGGAATAAACAACGGCAGCATCTGTACAACCGAGGCGAGGGCCGGAATACAAATCAATATCCGTGATGCTCTCACGGGACAACCTGCCGCAAACGGCGCCACCGTGATTGCCCAGCACAACACGTACATCGATACTCTGCGCGGATTTCCGTTAGCGGATTCGTTGACTGTTACAGGTGCATATGAACGGCCCGGCATCTACACAATTGTTATTACGAAGTCCGGCTACATCGATTGGATTCGCCCCGATGTTGTCGTCAACAGAGACGAATGCCACGTGATCACGGTTCAACTGGAGGCCCGCCTCGAGCGGGTACCGTGACTGTCTTTCTTCTTCATCACAAAATCATATCCACGTACAATCAGCTACATCTCAAAAAGGAAAATCTCATGAAGTTCTACATTTCAATACTCCTGTCGTTCTTGTTCATTAGCCCGCTACCCGCCCAGAAGAAGGCATTCACAATTGCCGATCTCTACAAACTCAAAACTGTTGATAGTCCACAATTCTCTCCCGACGGGAAGCACATTGCTTTCACGGTAAGAGAGGATTTTCTTGAAACAGGAAAAAGCAATACAGAGATCTACCTGATGAATGCCGACGGAAGCAACATCCGAAGGCTGACTGACAATCCTGCAGCAGATACAAGACCCCGCTGGTCGCCGGACGGGAAGTCCATTCTCTTCACATCTAATCGTAAGGATGGATCGCAAGCGTGGTTGCTGCCGCTGGACGGAGGTGAAGCGAGGCAGTTAACTTCATTCAAGATGGAAGTTGACAATCTCGATTGGCTGCCGGGCGGAAAGCTGATGACATTTTCGACACTTGTGTTTCCGGAATGTGGTGCCGACAATGATTGCAATAGCAAGAATGAAGACGGATTGAACGACGGCACGGTGCAGGCACACATGGCGGACAAGCTGTTGTACCGACATTGGACGTTCTGGAAAGACGGTAAGCGGGCGCATACGTTCCTCTACAATCCCGAAACAAAGAAGTACGTTGACCTGACGCCGGGTGATTTTGACTGGCCTTCATTCTCAACGGGCGGAGGAGGATTTGCTTTTTCGCCTGACGGCGCCGAGTTGTGCGTCACTTCCAATCACGACCCGGATGAAGCATCCACCACCAACAAGGATCTCTGGATCATTCCCGCATCGGGCGGAACGCCCAAGAACATCACCGCAGCCAACAAAGCGTACGACGGCGAACCGGAGTATTCACCGGACGGCAGATACATTGCCTTCAAGATGCAAACGATTCCGACATTTGAGGCCGATCGTTTCAGGCTTGCGTTGTATGAAAGGCGGACGGGCGCCATCACGGTGCTGACTGATGCTTTTGATAATTGGGTGGAGAATTTTTGCTGGTCGCCCGATTCGAGAAGCATCTGTTTTACGGGACAGGTACGCGGGCACGTGCCGTTGTTCCGTGTTGACATTGCGTCGAAGAAGATTGTCGAAATTGTCAACGTGAAAACAATTGACGCATTTGATGTTTCGCCCGACGGAAAGTCTATCGTGTTAGTTCGCCGATCAGTCGGTGAACCGAGAGAAATCTGGAGAGTTGATTCGGATGGAAAGAATTTGAAACGGTTGACCTTCTTCACAAAAGAAGTTGCCGATGCGGTGGATATCCGCCCTGCAGAGGAACTCTGGATCCCATCACCGACGGGAAAAAAGATTCACACATTTGTCGTGAAGCCTCACAATTTCGATCCCAACAAGAAATATCCGCTTATTCTGAACGTTCACGGCGGGCCGCAATCGCAATGGGCTGATGCGTTTCGCGGTGATTGGCAAGTCTATCCGGGTGCAGGCTACATTGTCGCATTCCCGAATCCGCACGGCTCGACGGCGTACGGACAGGAATTCACCAACGCAATTTCCAAAGACTGGAACGGCAAAGTGTATCAGGACGTCATGGCGGTAGCCGATTCGCTGGAGAATCTGCCGTTTGTTGACAGGAACCGTATGGGCGCAATGGGCTGGTCGTACGGCGGTTACATGATGATGTGGATGCAGGGGCATACCGATCGCTTCAAAGCCATCGCATGCATGATGGGCGTGTACAATCTTACGGCGATGTACGGCGCGACCGAAGAGTTGTGGTTTCCCGAGTACGATTTGGGAGGAATGCCGTGGACATCGGATTTGTACGAGAAACATTCGCCGCATAATTTCGTACCGAACTTCAAAACGCCATGTCTCGTCATCACCGGGGAGCGTGATTATCGGGTGCCGTACACGATGAGTCTTGAATTCTTCACCGGCTTGCAGAAGATGGGCGTGCCTTCACGCTTGATTGTGTTCAAGAACGACGGCCATTGGCCGAGTCATGTCAAGTCCATGCCGCTGTACTATAACGCGCATCTCGACTGGTTTCACAAGTATCTCGGCGGCGACCCTGCACCGTATGATATGACGAAGATGGTTCGCAATCTGGTTTTCGATTCAAAGTAAAATCGCAAAGGAAGAATCATGGCAAAGGGAATTCCCGTTGAAGAAGAATTCTATCCGCCGTTCGAAGGTTTTCCGAAATCAGGGATTGACTTTCTGAAGAGGCTGAAGAAGAACAACAGCCGGGAATGGTTCCAGAAACACAAAACCGAATATGAAGAGAACGTGAAGTTCCCGATGCAATGTCTGATTGCAGGCCTGCGCGACAGGTTGCGTGACGAGATTCCCGAACTCGACTTCAATCCGAAGCGCTCGATTTTCCGGATTTATCGTGATGTACGGTTCAGCAAGAACAAAGCGCCGTACAAGACGAACATTGCCGCCTCGTTTGAATTGAAAGGGAAAAAGAAAACAACGGACACGCCGGGTTTGTACGTCGGCATCGAACCCGGTTCCGTTTTTGTCGGCGGGGGAATGTATATGCCGGGCGGAGAACAGTTGAAAGCTATCAGGAAAGCGATCGTTGAGCATCCTGACGAATTTCTTGCTGTCGTGGAGGACAAGCGCTTCAAGAGAACATTCGGGGGCATCATGGGCGAGAATCTGCAAAAGGCGCCGCTCGGATTTCCAAAGGATCATCCGATGATTGAACATCTGAAACACAAACAATGGTTTGTCGGGAAGGAGTGGGAAAGCGAATCGGTGTGCTACACGAAGAAGTTTGAGAAAACCGCCGCGGATCTCTTGCTCGAAACAATGCCGCTTATTCGTTGGTTAATCAACGTAACTGTGTAATGGAGTATCTCGTTGTTTCCGTTGCCGCGCTTCTTACATCCGGGCTTACGCTGTTTTCCGGTTTCGGCCTTGGCACACTGTTGCTGCCGGCGTTTCTCATTTTCTTTCCCGCAGAGATTGCCGTCGCGATGACGGGTATTGTACACTTCCTCAACAATCTCTTCAAACTTGTATTGCTGGGCCGTCACGCAAATTGGAGTGTTGTGTTGCGGTTCGGCATTCCCGGGGTGATTGCTGCGTTCGGCGGAGCGGCACTGTTGTTCCTTATCTCCAACGTTGAACCGCTTGTCACGTACGAAATCGGCGGGAGGACATTCTCGATAACGTCAGTAAAATTGCTGATGGCGTTGCTGATTGTTTCGTTCGCCATTCTTGAGTTGGTTCCGGCTGCGAGATCGCTTGAGTTTGACAAGAGATATCTTTCTCTCGGCGGTGTATTCAGCGGATTTTTCGGTGGGCTTTCCGGACATCAGGGAGCCTTGCGCAGTGCGTTCCTGATCCGGGCAGGACTTTCGAAAGAAGCGTTCATCGCCACCGGCGTTGTGGTTGCTTGCCTGATCGATGCGACGCGATTGAGTGTCTATGCACAGCATCTTGTGGTCGGGGGGATTCAAGAAAACGCTGCTCTGCTGGTTGTTGCAACGCTAAGCGCTTTTCTCGGCGCGTATGTCGGCAATTCGTTTGTGAAGAAGGTGACGATGAAGTCTATGCAGTCGGTTGTTGCTGTTTTGTTGTTCATTATTGCCATCCTTCTCGGTGCAGGCTTGATCTAAATCGGTTCATTGCTGAGTGTTCACCTTCGGAATGTGACGCAGCGCTTCACTTTTCGCAGATTTTTCGCTATCCGTATCCGCTTCTGTAAATTATCACTCCGTTGAGTTGTTTCCTGTTGACATCTCCGCCACGTGACGTTACATTTTAGTAGAACAGAATATCTCTCTACGAGGAAACCATGTTTACGTTCGAATGTCTTTCATACAAAGACAAAGAGATGATACCGACGAAGTACTGCCACACGTCGGTAGTTGGGGGACGCAACATTTCGCCCGGCTTTGAGTGGCGCGAACCTCCGATTGCAACAAAATCTTTTGCGCTGACAATCGTCGACCCGCATCCGGTTGCGAAGAATTGGGTACACTGGTTTCTCATCAACATCCCTTTTTATGAGAGAAGACTCGTCGAAGGCGTGTCGCGCAGCAAGACTCTGCCTCCCGGCGCAAAGGAACTCATCAACAGCTTCAACGAGTTGGGCTACGGCGGGCCCGCACCGCCCAGAGGGTCGGGACAGCATCCCTACGTTGCGACATTGTACGCGTTGAATGTTGAGTCAATAAAAATGGGAGTGAGTACATCGCTGAGGCAATTCCTGAACACGATTGAAGGGAGGATTGTCGCTGAAGTATCTGTGACCGGGTATTACGAGAGGAAGTAGAGACCCCTACGTTTTCAATATCCTATAAACGTACTTTGCAATCGCCGGGGAAGCAGTCAGCCCCGGCGATTCAATTCCGATGAGATTGATCAATCCGCTCAAGCCCCTGTCTGCTTCATGACGAATGATGTAGTCGCGAACAGGCTCTCCCGGCGCTTGCAGTTTCGCACGAATGCCGCTGTAGTCCGGCGATAAGTCATCATCTTCTATTGAGGGGAGAATCTCCCTGACGGATTCCGCAAAGGCATGCCGCTTCGATTCATCAACAGCGTAATTGTATGATCGTTCAGAGAGGTATTCCACATCAGGACCGAACTTCAATCTTCCTCCCAAATCTATCAATGCGTGAACACCAAGAGATTCCTTCGACGGAATCGGGTAGACAAGGTGGGAAACGAGATTGCGCTTTGCGTTTGGGATGGCGAAGTAGCTTCCCTTGCAATGATGGAGCCTGTAACCTGCGGCATCAACATCAATTCCCGCCAATGCCGCAACGGTATCGCTTTCAAGTCCCGCGGCATTGATGACGATTTCGGAAGTGAATGTCGTACGGGTTTCGTTCTCTTCTATTGTTATGCTGAAATCAGAACCTCTTTTCTCCAATCCAACGACATTGCAGTGTGTCTGAATCTCCGCCCCGTTGTTTTTGGCGGAGTGGTAGAAGAAATCCATCAGCCCGTGAGCGCTGATAATGCCGGTCGTTGGCGAGAAGATGCCGCCGACTGAATTGATATGCGGTTCCAGGGCATGAACCTGCTGTGCCGACATCATTTCAAGCTGCACGCCGTTTCCGCGTCCGTGATTGTACAAGCTCTCCAACGCGGCAAGATCATCCTTCCTTGTTGCAGTGATAATCTTGGTGATTCTTCGGAAGGAGATGTCGTGTTTCTCACATAAGGTGTAGAGAATGTCTCTTCCTTCTACGCACAGTTTTGCCTTCAGCGAGCCGTGCGGGTAGTAGATACCCGCATGAATTACCTCGCTGTTGCGGCTGGATGTTTCGGTTCCGTACTTTGCGTGACGTTCAAGCAGAAAGAGGGGAGAGTAATGCGGCGAAAGTTCTGCAGCAATCGCAAGTCCCACAACGCCGCCACCAACGATTGTGACCGCTGCATCAGCCATCACGCATGCTCCGGATTGTCGAACGAAGGTTTCTCGACAACAATCCACGACTCATCCTGCTCGATTGCTGCCGACTTGAAGAATGTGTAGGAAGTTTCCATCCGAGAGTTGATCAGGATTTTCTTACCTGATGCATAATTGAACAACGGTACATCATAGATTGAGTCGCTCACGACGATGAGTGGAGGATGTGATGTGTATATCTGTAATGCTTCGACTTTTCCCTCCAACACCGGGATCGGAGTCTGCACCTTTGGGCTAAGCGTATTGCTTGCAGTCTGCAAGTCAATTCCGATGATATGATCGTTAGGAATGCCAAGCGGCGCGAACACCGGCTGCACGCTCCATTTGTTGCTGCCCGAAATCGCCCAGATATCAAACCGTAGCTGTTGAAGTTCCTTCAGAAGGGCCACAGACTCGCTGATGTACCGGATTCCTCGTGGCACTGTGATCTTGCCGAATTTTTTCACGGTGAGCGGCGAGACAAGTTCTTCGTTGTACGTGGCGAGGGCTATGTGCTGAACCTCAGCTTCCGAGAATTTGCCGAGAAGCTTCACAATGTCACTGCACGCCTTCTCGGTTTTTCCTTCTGCAAGCTGATCAAAATACCATTCCAACAACATCTCGGCGAACGACACATATCGGCGATCCTGGGTTCTTCGTTCAGGGGGAAGGGAGGAGAGAAGCGTGTAGAGATTGTCGAGTTCCTCGCGCTTCGGGTGGTCGAGCCAGATGTTTGCCGGGTTGACGCGAAGCAGGAAGTGTTCGATTTGATAGTAGAACATCGCCTCGCCGATGTCGCCTTTGATGATCGTGCCGTCACAATCGAACACAGCGACCCGCGGCTCGGAAGTCGGGATTGATGAGACGTGTCTGAGATATTCTTGAAGCTCGGGGGAGAAGGTAATCGGCATCGTGACTACGTGGATTCGGGGATTATCATGGAGTAAGATACAAAGAGGTAGAAACAGGGGCAAGGCAGTGGGACGGAAGATTCCGGTCTTTCTACAGGGCAAAGCAACGACTTGATTCCATCACCCGAAATTTGTACACTCATCCACGTTTCAGCAAGAGGGTTCGAATTACTTTGACGCGCAATTCCGGAAATCGATGTGCAATGAGTCCTCCGCAATTTCTCTCCCAAAGACTCCCTACGTTGCATACTGCTGTTCTCATTCATCATCAAATACCATCACTCATAATTCATTAAGGAGGTACTTATGGACGCATGTCGTGTGCGCGCCAGATCGCAGGTGTTTCCTGTATTGATGTTTGCGCTCTTCACTCTTGTTGGATGTCAGGAGAGCGAACAAACCGTGGAATATTTAGGCGAGGAGACTGCAACGTTTGAAAAGGCTGCCGTTTTCGGTGGAGGAATTCAGTACGTGCCGGGCGAAGTGCTGGTCAAGTTTTCCGGTGACGTGGAGGCCGCTCAACGTGCCTCGGCACTTCAATCCGTGAGAGGCGAGATCGTCGAAACCATCCACACGCATGCGATGGAAGGCGCGGGCGAAAAGGGGAATCTCGTGCTGGTGAGAACTCCTTTGTCGGTGGAGGCTGCAATCAGTGCATTGCGCAGTTCGGTCAATGTCGAGTATGCCGAGCCGAACTATATCTACACTCACTTCGCAACATCGAACGACACATATTACACGAACGGTTCATTGTGGGGAATGTACGGTGATGCAACGTCACCGGCTAATCAATACGGAAGTCAGGCGGGTGAAGCTTGGGCGACAGGGAATACAGGCTCTAGCACGGTGTGGATTGGAATTATAGATGAGGGCTACATGTACACGCACGAGGATCTTGCGGCAAATGCCGGGCGGAATCCGGGTGAAATTGCCGGGAACGGGATTGATGATGACGGCAACGGATACAAAGACGACGTGTACGGTTGGGATTTCGATGGCAACAACAACACGGTGTTCGACGGCACGGCTGACGATCATGGCAGTCACGTGGCCGGCACAATCGGTGGCGTAGGCGGCAACGCAAAGGGTGTTGCAGGTGTATGCTGGAATGTGAAATTGATGAATGCAAAATTTCTTGGAAGTCGTGGCGGCACGACAGCTAACGCGATCAAGGCGGTGGATTATTTCACAGATTTGAAAACCCGCCACGGATTGAATCTCGTGGCGACGAATAATTCCTGGGGCGGAGGCGGCTATTCGCAGGCGCTCTACGATGCTATTCAGCGCGCCAATAATGCGGGGATACTGTTCATTGCCGCCGCAGGAAACAACAGCTCGAATAATGATGCCTCGCCGTCGTATCCTGCGAGCTACAGCAATGCAAATATCATTGCAGTTGCTTCCCTGACAAGCACGGGGGCGCTGTCGAGCTTCTCGAATTATGGAGCGACAACTGTTGACTTGGGCGCACCGGGCTCGAGCATTTGGTCAACAATACCAAAATCAAGTAAAGGAAAAATCGTTTCCGGCTACGCGAGCTACAGCGGCACGTCGATGGCAACGCCGCATGTAACAGGAGCGGCCGCTCTCTATGCGGCTTCTCATCCCGGAGCCTCGATGTCGTCAATCAAGAATGCCATCCTTGGCTCTGTCGTTGCCACGGCATCACTGAGCGGAAAGTGTGTCACAGGCGGACGATTGAACGTCAGCGCATTCTAATCTCTGTAAAACAGAAGAATAGAGAGTAAGGCTCCGACGGCGGAGTGCTGCCGTCGGGGCCTTTGCGTTCTAAGCAAAATCATCAGATTGCAACTCGTTCGCCAAAGCAGTATATTATTCAGCAATTTAGTCAAGAGCCGAGTCAAGTCCGTCCCGTCCCGACAGAGTCGGTGCGGCGTCGGGCTTTTGTATTACTGGCCTGTGAATCCCGAAGGGCAGGAGCCAAGCAGTTCTGATGAATCAAATCCGCAATTTCTGCATCATTGCGCACATCGATCACGGCAAATCCACCATTGCCGACCGTTTGCTTGAACGGACGGGCACCATTACCGCTCGCGAAATGAAATTCAATCAGGTTCTTGACGATATGGACCTGGAACAGGAACGCGGCATCACCATCAAGCTGCACGCTATTCAAATGCTGTACAAGGCGATGGATGGCCAGGAATACACGCTGAACCTCATCGATACTCCCGGCCACGTTGATTTTTCGTACGAAGTCTCCCGCTCGCTTGCGGCATGCGAGGGGGCGTTGCTTGTCGTCGATGCTTCACAAGGTGTCGAGGCGCAAACCATCAGCAACCTCTATCTCGCGATCGATGCCGGACTCGAGATTATTCCTGTGATCAACAAGATCGATTTGCCGAGCGCTATGATCGATACCGTGAAGCATCAGTTGAAAGATCTTATTGGTTGCAATGATGACGAGATCATTCCGGCGAGTGCAAAAGCAAATATCGGAATCGATGAAATTCTTGAGGCAGTTGTCCGGCGGATTCCCCCTCCGAAGGGGGACGTACATGAGCCGCTACGTGCCCTCGTGTTCGATTCGGTGTTTGATATTTATCGCGGCTCGATTGTGTATCTGCGTGTTGTTGACGGAACGTTGAGAGAGGGAGAAAAGGTCAAGTTCTTCCACAACGGGAAAGTCTACGAAGCGGAAGAAGTCGGTACGCTCGGCTTGAAGAAAGTCCGGACGGGCGTATTGACTGCCGGCAATGTGGGCTACCTGATCGCAGGAATCCGGGATGTTCACGACACGAAAGTCGGCGATACCATAACGACGGCAACGAACTCTGCAGCCGAACCGTTGCCCGGTTACAAGGATGTGAAGCCGATGGTGTTCAGCGGCGTGTACCCGACGCAAGCCGAGGATTTTGAAGACTTGCGTACGGCGATCGAAAAGCTTCAACTCAACGATTCGGCCCTGATTTTCGAGCCGGAATCTTCAACAGCATTGGGCTTTGGTTTCCGATGCGGCTTCCTCGGGTTGCTGCACATGGAAATTGTGCAGGAACGTCTTGAGCGCGAGTATAATCAGAATATTATCAACACGGTTCCCAACGTCGAGTACCGTGTGACAAAAACAAACGGGGAAGTGGTTCTGGTTGACAATCCGTCGTACATGCCCGGCATTGGCGAGATCGAGAAAGTCGAGGAGCCGTTTATCAAGGCGCAGATTATTGTTCCGACGGAATATCTGGGCAACATCATGAAGCTTTGCATGGATCGCCGCGGCATCTACAAGAATACGACGTACCTTGATCCGACCCGTGCGGACATCCAATACGAAATGCCGCTTTCCGAAATCATCTTTGATTTCTACGACAAGCTGAAATCCACAAGCCGGGGGTATGCGTCATTCGATTACGATATTCTCGACTTCCGTGAATCGGATTTGGTCAAGCTCGATATTCTCCTGAACGGTGAGTCGGTGGATGCGTTCTCGACCATTGTTCACCGCGACAAAGCGCATGAATGGGGAAAGAGACTATGCGTTAAACTGCGGAAGCTCATTCCCCGTCAAATGTTCGAGGTGGCAATTCAGGCGGCAATCGGAAATAAAGTGGTTGCCCGCGAGACTATTTCTGCTATGCGAAAGAACGTCCTTGCGAAATGCTACGGCGGCGATATTTCCCGGAAACGCAAACTGCTGGAGAAACAGAAAGAGGGGAAGAAACGTATGAAGCAGGTAGGCCGCGTTGAAATACCGCAAGAAGCGTTTCTTGCAGTTCTTTCGATGGATGAAGAATAGATGTGATCGTCCGGCAATCGGGTGATCAAAAACCGGTAATACTGAAAAGGGAATAACGTATGGCAAAGGAAGTAACCGAGAAGAGCAAAGTATCCGCATCAACTGCGGTCGGGAAGACAAAAGATTTCTTCAAGGATTTCGTGTTTGTCTTGGGTGCATTCCTCATCCTGAACAGCATGGTGCTGGCGGCATTTGAAGTGCCGACCGGCTCGATGGAAAATGAGATCATGGCCGGGGATTTCCTTTTTGTCAACAAGTTCATTTACGGCGGCAGCACGCCACGAACAATTCCTCTCACCAATATCAGGGTTCCGTGGTTTCGCGTAACGGATGTGGTTCCGTTTCTTAAATGGCGGGATGTTGAACGCGGCGACGTGATCGTGTTCGAGTTTCCGGGACAGCGGGATGAGGCGGAATCTCCGGAATTCATGTTCTATCTGAAACGTTGCATCGCATTGAGCGGAGATACAGTGCTTATCCGCGACAGGCATGTCTATGTAAACGGAAAGCATGTTGATTTCCCGAGGAATGTCAAGTTCAACAGTCCCCGTATCATTCCCGCAGGAGTTGCAGACCCGCGGATTTTTCCGAAGGGTGAGGCATTCAATGAAGACAATTGGGGGCCGGTGATCGTTCCGTCAAAAGGCGACGTCATAACGCTTTCACGCGAGACGCTTGATCGCTGGAAGACGTTTATCGAGCGGGAGGGAAGCAAAGTTGGTTTCGACGGAGAAGGGAGAATAACGATTGACGGCACACCCACACAGCGTTACGTTGTGAAGCGTGACTATGCGTTCGGGATGGGAGACAACCGCGACAACAGTCTCGACGGAAGATTCTGGGGCTTCATTCCTAAAGAGAGTATCGTCGGCTCGCCGTTGATTGTGTACTGGTCGTGGAATCCCGACTTCTCAATTTTCTCCGATCCGATCAACAAGCTTGCCACCATCCGGTTCAACAGGATCGGGATGCTGATCAAATAATGCATGAGTTGTCCGGCATGAACGAGGTTGCTTCACGAGAAGTCGAAGCTCCCTCCCTGCGCAGGCGGGATTACGTCCAGATACTCATCCTTACAATTCTGATTGCCGTTTTTCTGAAAACATGTGTTGTGGAGGCGTATCGTATCCCCTCAGCATCGATGGAGAACACATTGCTTGTCGGGGATTTCCTCCTTGCCAACAAATTCATCTACGGTGCGCAATCGCCGAAGTACATTCCCTTTACCCGTATCGAACTTCCTCAACTACGGCTTCCTGCAATCGCGGTGCCGCGCAGGGGCGATGTTCTTGTGTTCAGGCTTCCGGAATATGCGCAAGAACGATATCCCTCCTTTTCGACAAGCTACGTCAAGCGTTGCGTTGCATTGCCGGGCGACACGATTTCCATCGTGAACAGGAAAGTGATGGTAAACAGCGATGCGATTGCACAGCCGAAGTACGCGAAGAAAGGAACACGCAGCATTTTCCCGGAGGGTTACGGCGATTCACGGATTTTCCCCAAGGGCTCCAAATACAACGAAGACAATTACGGTCCCCTTGTAGTGCCGAGGCAGGGCGACACGTTATATCTTGACCACGATACGTTTATGGCAGCAAGGGGCGTTGTTGAGCACGAGGGACATGATATCCGGCTGGGCCCGGAAAACCACGTCACGATTGACGGCATTGTGCAGGCACGGTATGTTGTGCAGAAGAACTACTACTTTGTCATTGGCGATAATCGGGACAATTCGCTTGACAGCCGGTTCTGGGGTTTTGTTCCGGAAGATTTCATTATTGGAAAAGCGTTTCTTATCTATTGGTCTTGGGATGAAGGAAGTACTGCAAGCTCATTTTGGTCCCGACTCGGGAATGTCCGTTGGGACAGATTAGGGATGATTGTCCGGTAGAATTACGATGGCTTCGTTATATCTTCATATTCCGTTTTGTGAAAAGAAGTGCATCTACTGTGACTTCTATTCAATCGAGAATTCTTCCCCGATGGAAGAATTTCTTTCTGCATTGCATGTCGAGATTGATGCGTATGCCGAATTTGGAAAGCAAGAATCATTCGAGACGATCTTCTTCGGCGGAGGAACGCCATCGCTTCTTTCCCCCCAACAACTGGAGTCGATTCTCTCGCATCTTCATCACACATACTCAATCGAATCGGATGCTGAAATCACGGTTGAAACCAATCCCGGAACTGTAACTCGAGAAAAGTTGACCGCGTATCGAACTCTCGGAGTGAACAGACTCAGTATTGGCATTCAGTCATTTCACGAGGATGAACTGCGGTTCCTGAGCAGGATTCACGATAGCGCCCAAGCACTTGACTGCATCCGCTCTGCCCGTGAAGCAGGATTCGACAATCTGAGTATCGATTTGATTTATGCTTTGCCTGATCAGACGAAAGAACGTTGGGAAGCAAACCTGCAGAAGGCAGTGGCGCTTTCTCCCAATCATATTTCCGCATACGGTTTGATCGTGGAAGACAATACACCGTTGTCGAGAATGGTACGATCGCGGCTTGTGTCGCCGAAGCCGCCGGACGAGGAGGCCGAGTTCTACGAAATGACAATGTCGTATCTTGACGCGCACGGATTTGAGCATTATGAAGTCTCGAATTACGCAAAACCGGGTTTCCGTTCGCGGCACAACTATAACTACTGGAAACATGAAAACTACCTCAGCTTCGGCCCTTCTGCACATTCATTCCGGAGGGAAGCCGGTGAATCAAGACGCTGGTTTAACATTGCCAACCTCTCGCACTATTGTTCTGCATTGCAGGAGGGAAGACTTCCGCTGCTGACTGAAGAAAGGCTTTCGTTAAGCCAACTCCGCACTGAACGAATTCTGCTCGGCTTGCGGAGTGACGGATTGGACGTCAAACGGCTGGATAGCGAATTACCATCCTCCACAACATCGCGGGTTCAAATGATTCATGACCTGGTTGAAGCCGGTTCGGCAACATTTGACGGCAATGTCCTTCGTCTCACACAAAAGGGCTATCTGATCTGTGACGAAATCTGTGCCCGACTCATGTAGCGCATCCCCTGATTTTCATTGAAACTCAACCGTTTTTCGCCTATCTTAAGTACGTTTATCACTCACCAAATCTGTAGTTTTTCCGAATAATCGAGGGTTTATGACGCACAAGACGTTAAATCGCATCATCGGCGCGCTGGCTTTCCTTGTTCCGATGGTCATGTATGCCTTTACCATCGCTCCCACGGTTGTGTTTTGGGATGTCGGGGAGTTCATTGCTGCCGCATATATGATGCAAGTGCCCCACCCGCCGGGAGCTCCCTTATTCCTGATACTTACGCGCGTAGGCATGATGTTTCCGATTGCGGAAGATCTTGCCGTGCGGGCACATTTGCTTTCAGCGTGCTTGAGTGCCCTCGCTATTATGTTTGCGTACCTGTTCATGGTTCGGGTGATCATCAAGTTCAGAGGTTCGGTTGAAACGCTTGCGGACAAAATTACAACCTACGGAACCTCGTTTATCGGTGCGATGACACTTGCGTTTACAACAACGTACTGGGACAACTCGATCGAAGCCGAAGTGTACGGCGCAAGCATGTTCTTTCTCACGACAATCCTCTGGCTTGTTATGCGGTGGCTGGAGCGGGCCAACAACGAAGGAAACGAGAAGTACATTCTTCTGATCGCGTATCTCATCGGCTTGTCGTTGGGCGTTCATTTGCTGGCGTTGCTTGCAATTTTCCCTGTGTTGATGATTATCTACTTCCAGCGGTATCAATTCTCCCTCAACAGCTTCATCAAGTTTGGCGCTGTTGCCGTTGCAGTGTTCTTTGTCGTCTATCCCGGAATTGTAAAGTGGATGCCCGGCATGATGGATGGCGAGTTTCAAGGGCAGAAGAGTGCCGTGTGGGAGTTTCTGCCCTGGTTGTTGTTGGGAGGGTGTATATATGGCATTTACTACTCGTATGTTCATAAGAAGAAAACGCTGCACATTGCATTGCTTTCAGGCGTGATGATCTTTTTCGGATATACCACCTACACAAGCGTGATAATCCGTGCGAACGAAAATCCCCCGATGAATGAGAATGACCCGAGCAACCTTGCCCGTCTCACATCCTATCTCGGCCGCGAGCAGTACGGAGATGCGCCATTTGTCAAGCGGCGGTACAGCCAGGAACCCCAACATCAGGGAATCTACACCAACTACACCAGCGACATGGATTTCCTGATTCGCTATCAGTTAAACCACATGTTTTTCCGGTATATGGGCTGGAACTTCGTTGGCAGCGAGGGAGACTATCAGGATGCAGGGGTTTCCGCAAAGGATACGTTTGCCATTCCGTTGCTTATCGGGTTGTTCGGATTCTACTATCATGTCAGGCGTGACTGGAAAATGGGGTTAACGCTGCTGGCGGCGTTTATTGTTTTGGGCCCGCTACTTGCGCTGTATCAGAATCAGCAGGAGCCGCAGCCGCGCGAGCGTGATTATTTCTACGTCGGAGCGTACTACATTTTTTCAGTCTGGATAGCAATCGGCATCGTCGGGATTATCGACACGTTGCGCAAGAAAATCACGGTCTCGCCAACAGCCATTGCAGCCGCAAGCGTGGTACTCTTCCTTGGCACGATCCCGGTGAACCTTGTTCGCGTGAACTTCGAGTCGCATGATCGCAGAGGAGATTATGTTGCGTGGGATTATTCATACAACATCCTGCAAACCTGCGAGCCCGATGCGATCCTCTTCACCAACGGGGATAACGACACATTCCCTCTTTGGTATCTGCAGGATGTAGAAGGAATCCGGCGAGACGTGAGGATAGTGAATCTGAGTCTCGTGAATACTCCCTGGTATATTCAACAGATGAAGAATAAGCCGTACTACACCGAAGCAAAGGCAGTACCGATAAGTCTGTCCGATCGGCAGATTCAGGTCATCCAGCCCATCCAATTCGAAGCCAGGTCCATGTCGTTGCCCGTTCCTGCAGAAGTGTACTCCCGGTTCGGCGTAACGGATACCACCTGGGTGAATAAGGGAAAGGTTGATTTCACCATGCGTCCGACATTGCGCTTCGGCGAAGTCTCGGCGATTCGCGTTCAGGATATTCTCGTCCAAGATATCGTCATGACGAACAAGTGGGAACGGCCGATTTACTTTGCGGTTACCTGTTCGCCGGATAGCAAAATCGGTTTGGATGACTATCTGTGGTTCAACGGATTGGCGTGGAGGCTGGAGCCGCACAAGATTCCCAGCCAGGATGCAGGCATTAATCCGGAGATTCTTGAGGCGAATCTGTTCAATGAACCCGAAGGGTTTTCCAAGACACATCAGTACGGATACAAGTTCCGCGGCATCAACGATCCGAACGTGTACTACAACGAAAACACGACACGATTGATGATCAATTACCGTTCGGCATTCATTCGTATGGCCCTCTATCACGGTAACGTCACGAACAACCCTGAGAAAGCGTTGGCGGCATTGGATCGGATGGAATTTCTTGTTCCGCGGTCGAAAATTCCCATGGGATGGGAGCTGTCATCGGATGTTGCGGCATTCTATCTTCGTCTCGGAAGAGCAGAGACGTATGAGAAAATGATTTCAGATATCGAGCCTGAACTGCTGCGAGCCATTGATCGCGGCGACTACAATATGAGCTCGTACTACAATCCGTTCCGCGTGTTGCTTGAGATTTATGAGAATAGAAGGGAATATGGGAAGGCGATTGATATTCTGAACCGGTTGCAGGCAATGTTTCCCGGTGACCCGAATATTTCCCAGCGGATAACAGCATTGCAGATGCTCCAATCAGCACAACCGAAGACTGACACGTTAGGACAGAAGTGATGAAAAAAGCCCTCATTACCGGAGTTACCGGTCAGGATGGTTCCTATCTGGCGGAACTGCTTCTCGCAAAGGGATATCAGGTGACGGGAATGGTCCGTCGTGCAAGTACAGAGAACTTCGAGCGAATCGAACATCTTCGTACCAAAATCAAGATTGCACAGGCTGATTTGCTTGACCAGCTTTCACTGATTGATCTGATCGAAGAGGCGCAGCCCGATGAGATCTACAATCTGGCTGCACAGTCGTTCGTGCCGACATCCTGGATTCAGCCCGCACTCACCGGAGAGTTCACGGCTCTCGGCGTTACAAAGATGCTCGAAGCAATCCGCTTGATGAACCGGAAGATCAAGTTCTATCAGGCAAGCAGCAGTGAGATGTTCGGCAAGGTTCTGGAAATTCCACAGACTGAAAAGACGCCGTTCTACCCCCGCAGTCCGTACGGTGTTGCGAAAGTGTACGGACATTTCATCACCGTGAACTACCGCGAAAGCTATGACATGTTTGCCGTGTCGGGGATTCTGTTCAATCACGAATCGCCGCGTCGCGGACTTGAGTTTGTGACGCGCAAGATCACCGATGCAGTTGCCCGCATCAAACTCGGGTTGGCGAAGGAACTTCGCCTCGGCAACCTGGATGCAAAGCGTGACTGGGGTTTTGCGGGCGACTACGTGGAAGCGATGTGGCTGATGCTTCAGCAAAAGGAGCCGCAGGATTTTGTAATTGCGACCGGTGAAACACATTCCGTTCGCGAGTTTGCACAAATTGCCTTTGATCATGTCGGGTTGAATTGGAAGAAGTATGTGAAAGTGGACAAGAAGTTCTTCCGTCCTGCAGAGGTTGATCAGCTTGTCGGCAGTCCGAACAAAGCAAAACGAATCCTCGGCTGGAAACCCCGCGTGAACTTCGAAGGCCTCGTGCGCATGATGGTTGATGCGGACCTTGCACGACTGCAAAACGGCAAAGGCATCCGGTAGCGATGCGTGTTCTGATTACGGGCATTGACGGATTTGTCGGGAGCCATGCAGCAGACCTGCTGGTAGCAGAAGGAGCGGAAGTACACGGAACCATCCTTCGTTTCGACGAGTTGAGGAATATTGCCCATCTCAAGTCATCACTTATACTTCATCAGGCGGACATTACGAATCCCGGTCGAGTTGATGAGCTTGTGCAGACTATCCGTCCCGAGCGAATTCTTCACATTGCAGGCCAAGCGTTCGTGCCCGCCTCGATGAGCAACCCGATGGAGACGTTCCAAGCAAATCTCATTGGAGGATTGTCGATTCTTGATGCCGCCCGAAAGACGAAAACGGCCACCGGAACGCCCGCTGTGCTTGTTGTAACCAGCGGTGAGACGTACGGCCGCGTAGCGCCCGACCGTTTGCCGATCACGGAGGATCATCCTTTCTCGCCAACAACACCCTACGCCGCAAGCAAAGCAGCACTGGATATCATCGCTCATCAATATGCCTCCTCCTTTGGTGTCGATGTCATTGTTGTCCGTCCGTTCAACCATGCGGGACCAAGACAGAATCCTTCATTCGTCGTTTCAGATTTTGCCAGACAGTTTGCAGAAATCTCGCTGAGGAAACGCCGTCCCGTTCTACACGTTGGCAACATCATGGCAAAGCGTGACTTCACAGACGTTCGCGATGTTGTGAAGGCGTATTGGAAGTTGTTTGACAAACAATCCGGTCACACTGCGTTCAATGTCTGCTCCGGCCATTCCGTTGAGATTCGTGAAATACTCGCAATGCTCCGCGAAACCAGCGGCCTTCAGGTCGAGATTGTGCAAGAGCAACAACGAGTTCGTCCGTACGACGTAGTTGTCGTGTCGGCAAGCTACGATCGGCTGCACGCTGCAACCGGATGGAAGCCGGAGATTCCGCTGAGCATGACGATTGCAGACACGTACACGTATTGGATGAACGAACTCCGTTCTGCTGAATCCGGCGTTGCCGCCTCCCGATGAACATTCTCGTTGTCAACTGGCAGGATATCAAGAATCCGCAAGCCGGTGGCGCTGAAGTCCATCTTCACGAAGTCTTCGAACGCATAGTGAAGATGGGACATAGCGTAACCCTTGCCTGCTCGGCATTTCCCGGAGCCCTCGCTGAAGAAAATCTGAACGGAATCAACATTATCCGCAGGGGAGGAAGATTCTTGTTCAACTTCAGATTTGTGTTTGAATACCTTACGCGGTTTCGGAAAGAACGGTACGACATCATTGTTGATGACATGAACAAAATTCCCTTCTTCACTCCGCTGTTTGCTCGTGAACCCGTCTACGGCATAACCCATCATCTCTTCGGCAAGAGTGTTTTTCTTGAGACGAATGTCCTGCTTGCTTCATATGTGTATTGGATGGAGCGGGCAGCCGTCGCATTATACAAAAAGCGACGGATTCCCTTTATCGTGGGTTCGCCGAGCACGGAACGGGAACTGAAGGAGGCGGGCTTTGCTTCAGATGATGTATCCTTGATCCATTATGGCGTCGATCATTCTACACACAATCTCAAAGGCGCAGTCAAGAGCGCGACTCCCCTCATCGGGTATTTTGGCAGACTGAAGAAATACAAAAGTGTTGATCATTTCTTGCAGGCACTTCCTGCCGTGCTGAATCAAGTTCCGAACCTCAACGTTGTTGTCGTGGGAGAAGGGGATGACAGGCCGAGGCTTAAGGCAATGGCAAAACAACTGGGGTTGAGTGAGGCTGTTGAGTTTACGGGCTTTGTTTCGAAAGAGAAGAAGATAACCCTCTTGCAGCAAATGTGGTTCAAGGTAACTACATCTTCAAAGGAAGGGTGGGGATTGACGGTTATTGAAGCGAACGCATGCGGTACGCCCGTGGTTGCGAGCAATGTCGAAGGGTTGCGCGATGCGGTACGGGATGGCGAAACGGGGTTGCTTTATGAGTTCGGAAACCTGGCCGACCTTTCGTCGAAAATGCTGCAACTCCTTACAAATGAAGCACTTCGGAAGCGGCTTGCAGAGAATGCCGTGGAGTGGTCAAAGAAATTCGATTGGGATCGTGCGGCAGAGGAAACCATTGGTTTGTTGCGAAAGCGTCTCGGAAGCCGATAAATTCCGGCTACTCCTTTTTCTCTTCTTTCCGAATAGTGCCATAGAGCGTCTCCCCTTCTCTCACCTGAAACGAGACAGTGTCATTGTTCCAAATGACACGAGTAGCGAGAAGTTTCTTGATCTCAACAAGCTCGTAGCGGACGTCTGAGAAGCCTTGTGTCAGGACTTGAACTGAGGCTTGAAGGCCATTGAGTTCCATGCGTATGCCTTTTTGCTCGGCACGTATGCCCTTTAGTTCTTCCCGCGTTCCTTCCTGCTCGGCACGCATACCCTTCATTTCTTCTCGGGTTGCCTCCTGCTCGGAGCGCATGCCCTTCATTTCCTCTCGAGTAGCTTGTTGCTCGGAGCGCATGCCCTTCATTTCCTGAAGGATTTCTTTGAGGATTTGTTCTTCCATTCGATTCTCCTTTCTCGTATTCATATAAGAAAGTTGAACAACGAAATCAAGAGAACACAAAGCCCCGCAGCTAAGGTGCTGCAGGGCTTTGTCGAAGAGCTACACGGATGTTTGGTTAGTTGAAAATATATCTCACTCCCAACTGAATCCTGAACACATCCGCAAGTTCGGTTGTTTGCTCGAGAGGAGTGTCTAACAATTTTCCTCCGATGTTCGCCAACGTATAGCGCGCCGCCCCGTCGGCAAGGGGTGCCATGGATGTTAGCGGACGTACCGTGGCGTTATTGGTGTTCTTATATCGCTGTCCAACTCCCCACTTCTTGTTGAGCAGATTGCCGACGTTCAGAAGGTCAATTCTGAACTGAAGCGTGTTACGCTTTTCGAGAAGGTCGGTGAATACTTCCTGCGCAATACTCAAGTCTGCCCTGTACACCATCGGCAGCATTGCTGCGCCGCGCTCGGCATATTTGCCTCTGTTCTTACTCAGATATTTATCCTTGCTGATATATGAATTGAACGCATCTATTTGTTCCTGGACGGTGAATGTCTTGCCGCTTGCGGTATACTGCACGAAGTTCATTTCGCTGGCATCACGCGGGATATAAATGAGGTCGTTTGTTGCTCCGTCGCCGTTCATATCGTTGCTGAACGTGAAGCTGAAATTCCCGAACCCCAAATACGTGGCCCGCACTCCTTCCCAGAACAATGAAATGGTTGTTGCTCCGAAGTCGAAGTACTCGAGGCGGTAGGATACGGTGGCAAAAATTCTGTGTCCTGTTGAACCGCCGCCGAAGGCGCTTGAATATCCGACACCGGGATTATTCGGATCACGGGAAATCGGGTTTGAACTCCATGATCCGAATGCAATCGAACCCGGGTCAACAGTGTTTTTCGAGATTGCGTAGCTGTATGCAGCTTTTGCAAACCAGTTGTCGCTCCAAGGTTTCTCCAATGCTGCCGAGAGATTCCACGTGAAGCCAACATTCTGGTTCTTCAATACAGTGGCATTCGAAATCTGATTACCGGTAGCATTGTTGATCCTGTTGCTGGTCCATCGCGGGCGGTTATCGACTCCGGTGAAGTTGGTTTGTGCAGCGGGTAGATTTGCATTGATGTAATAGATGCCGTTCACGTCGCGTCCGTAGAGAACTTCAGCCGTTCCGATCAATCCATACGGCAACTTCTGGTCGATTGCAAGATTGCTTCGCCACAGTTGAGGGAACCTGAAGTTCGGATCCGTCAACGCGAGTTCATACGAGGTGGCAGGCGCTCCTGTCACAGTTGCGGGTTTGTAATGGTTGGGATTCGGATTGAACGGACGTGCTGTTGTGTTGGAAACGCTCGAGAAGCCTGTCAACACGCCGGTGTTTCCGATTTGATTGGAAATCCAGACATAGGCCGGGCGGCCGGTGAAAACCCCTGTTCCGCCCCGAATCTGAGTGCTGCGATCGCCCATCACATCCCAATTAAAGCCAAGTCGCGGGGAGAAGAGTACATTAGGATCGGGCAGCTTGTCTGTTTTGTATTTAACCGGGGCTCCGGTTTCATCCCTGAATGTTGTCGTATCTGCATTCGCATTCGCGTAGCCTGTTTTGCTGAAGAACGGCACGTCAACTCTCAAGCCCAACGTCAGTTTGAGATCGTTCGTCGCTTGCCATTCATCCTGTGCGTACAGGCCGCCGTAGAACACCTTGAGCGGCTGAACAGGTTTTTCCAAACCCGGTATGTTCGACCAGCGTACCTGGAAGGTTCTCAATGTAACAGGAGAAACCGTTCTGTTCGGATTTGCCAGATAATCGTTAGCATCTGTGTAGAAGTCCTGAAGAGAGTTATACACGTACACACTCTGCGATCCCGGGAAGAAGACGTTCTCGGACTGGTAACGTTCTGCGCTCAAACCGAGTGTAATTGTGTGCTCAGGCTTGTAGATGGTGAAGTTGTTCTGCAACTGATAGCTGCTGTAGCGCAGTTCGTTGTTTGGCGTGAACGGTTCAAAGCCGAAAGTAGTGTATACGGCACTGCCCGAGAAAATATCAACCAGCGGGAAGAACGAGCCTCGTGTAGCACGGCTTTCGTCGTGATGGGAATATCCGACGATGAGGTTATTGGCCATGTTATCGCCAATGACCGAGTTCCATTCGCCCACAATTGAACGGATGTTCTCCATAATGCCGTAGTTCGAGTTGGCGAAGTTCAGTCCGTTTGTGTTGCTTCTTCTTCCACCTGCACCCAACGAGGAAGAATTCGACAGCAACACATCAGTCTCTGAATCCAAATGGTTGTAGCGCAAACTGATTTTGTTGTTCTCGTCAAGATTGAAATCGAGTTTTGCAATAATCCTCCGTGCGGGGGTCTTGAAATCATATCCTTCAAAAGGACCGGTGTCGTAGCCAAAATTGGTTTTCAAGTAGCTGCTTAACGCAATGAGGTCAGATGCTAAGACTCTCGTAGTTTGGCCACCCACAGGAGTGAGTGTGTCAGGTCTTGCTTTGAATGTGGTTCCCGGTTGAGTAAGTGATTCATCTTCAAAACTGGCAAAGAAAAAGAGCTTGTTTTCAATAATTGGACCACCCACACGAGCTCCTATCTGCCTGTAGCTGAATTTCCCCGGGTCACGCGACAATTCTCCCGCCTTGAGTCCCACCAAGCCTTGGTGGCGGAAGAGGTAGTAAGCAGAACCGGAATACTCATTTGTTCCACTCTTTGTGACAGTATTGATGCCTGCGCCAACAAAGTTGCCCTGACGAACATCGTACGGGGCAATATTGACCTGCACCTGTTCAATTGCATCAAGAGAAACAGGGGCGACATTTGTCCGATCTCCCGGTGAACCTGCCAGACCAAAGGAGTTGTTGAAATAGGAACCATCGATTGTCACGTTGTTAAGACGGTTATCCTGCCCGGCAAAGGAGGTACCCGAAGCTTGCGGAGTCAAGCGTGTATAGTCGGCAAGTGTTCTGTTAATTGTCGGGAGGGCTTCAAGAGCTTCCCTCGCAACTGAAGTCGAAGCTCCTGTTCGCGAAGCATTCAAAATGGCGGATTGCTCGCCCACAACAAGCACCTCGTCGCCCGTTACTGCTTCTTCAGAGAGCGAAAAATCGAGATCGAAAGCTTGAGAAAGTTGCAGAAAAACGCGTTCCTGAGCCTGTTTTTTGTATCCAATCAGTGATGCTGTTACCGTATAGGGTCCGCCGACGCGGAGGTTCGGCAGTGCGTACCGTCCATCGGAACGTGTGCTTGTTCCATAGGTCGTTCCGCTGGGAGTGTGAACGGCGACCACATTTGCGCCCGGAAGCGCTTCGCCGCTTTTGCTGGTTACCTTCCCGTTAATGGCAGAATTTGTAACGCCCTGTGACAGGGCTGTTTGGGTTGCCATCACACAAAGGAAGAGGATCAAGGTACAGATCGTACTTGAAGTCCTCATAGGGGAGTTCCTTATATGAGTTAATGAATTGTGAATTGTGGTTCTGGATTTGCTTTTCAAAGAATCGCACTAGATGTAGTGCAGGATGGATCCTCAGGGTTGGCTTCTTGAGGCAGGAGAAACTTACGCAAGCCAAAACTCAAAAACAAGTCCCGCCTGTTATCGAATTGTAAAATTTGAGCGGTGTTGCGGTATTGCAATTCGGTGTTGTTTTCGGTTATATTGAATTGTGCAACAGTTCTTTTCCATAGTCCTTCAGGAGTTCATTGCTTATGGCCGACGTAACAACTCAAGCCGCACCTGCAAAAGCCAAGAAACGTCCGCGTGAACTTGCTGTCATCAACCAGGCCGGATGTACCGGATGCGAAGTCTGCATCGAGTTCTGCCCGGTGGATTGCATGCTTACTGTTCCGGGGCCGGAGTACGATGTGCACAAGAAACTTGTCGAGATTGATTTGGATATTTGTATCGGGTGCAAGCTGTGCGTTAAGTACTGCCCGTGGGAAACAATTGAAATGATTCCGAGCGGTGAAGCACTGCAAGTTGCAGCGGAGTGGACGGAACGCTCGGTGTTGCCCGATGCAGAATGGATTCAAGGGTCAGGAATTGAAATCGTTGAGAAGGGGCCTTTGCCTCTGCCGGGGAGCAAGGTCGAAGTCGGCTAAAACTCATCCTCGGTAAGCAGAATCGCTCGTTGATTCTCTTTCGGATTTTGACTAAAATGAGTGCGGAAAAGTTGCTGGCGGAGCTTCCGCCCGGAGGTGAACAGGCAGTTGGTAGAGCAGTCCCGATGCCCTATGATGCCGTATGCTGAAGTAGCTCAGTGGTAGAGCAGCTGATTCGTAATCAGCAGGTCGTGGGTTCGACTCCCACCTTCAGCTCAAAGGCGCATCGGGATAATCAGCAGGTCGACTGTTTAAGTCCGCTCGGCAGCACAGATACTGTATCTCAATGTAGAGACGTTCGATTGAACGTCTCTCCGTGTTTTTGGAGAAAAGAATATGTTTGACATTGTGATTATCGGCGCAGGCCCCGCCGGACTTGCTTGCGCAATCGAAGCCAAGAAGGCCGGCCTTTCTGCGGTTGTGCTGGACAAAGGCAGCGTTGTTGACGCTATCCGTCGCTTTCCGACGGGGCTGATTTGGTTCTCGACCCCCGAATTGTTGGAGATCGGCGATGTTCCGTTCGTTATTCCCTCGACCCGCCCGACACGAGTCGACACCATCAACTACTACCAACGCGTTGTGTTTCACTATCGTCTCGATGTGAGAACTCTCGACGGAGTAGAGCATGTGCAGAAGGAGGGATATCACTTCAAAATCACAACACAACGCGGCACGCTGTATGAAGCCAAGTATGTCGTGGTTGCGACCGGTTACTACGATAACCCCAACAAGCTCGGAGTTCCGGGCGAGGAATTGCCGAATGTCTTGCATTACTATCGCGAACCGTTTGAGTTTTTCGGAATGGATGTTGCCGTCGTTGGCGGGAGGAATTCCGCTGTCGAAGCGGCTCTCGATCTCTACAGGCACGGAGCCCGTGTAACGCTGATTCACCGCGGGCCGGAGCTCAGCAAAGGTGTGAAATACTGGATTCTTCCTGATATTGAGAATCGAATAAAGAATGGCGAGATTCAGGCTCTTTTCAATTCAACTGTAAAGGAAATCAGGCAGGATTCCATTACAGTGCAGACACCTGACGACTGTGAAGAACTAAAGACTGATTTCGTGTTTGTCCTTGTTGGTTTCCACCCGAGCTCAATGCATCTGAAAAATTACGGCGTTGAGATCACTCCGGACAACCTTGCCCCGGTTCACTCTCCTGAAACCCTGGAGACGAATGTGTCGGGACTCTATGTTTGCGGCTCAATTGTCGCCGGGAGGAACAACAACAAGATTTTTGTTGAGAACGGCAGGCTGCACGGCGCTGTCATCGTTTCGGCTATTCTTGCCAAGCAGAACGAAAACTAAGCCCCAATTCCCTCAAAAGACTTCATCTCCAATATCCGCCCAATCATTGATTCTGAACGTATTTTTGGCTAATTTGTGCGCCAGAAATTCATCCAACCCAAATTATCTCCACGAGAAAGGAACTGAATGAACGAGGGCAAAATTGTCCAGATTATTGGACCGGTGGTTGATATCGACTTCTCCGGCGGAAAACTTCCTGCAATTCTGAGCGCGATTCGAATTCCACGGCCGGCTCCGGATGGAAAATCCGAAAATCTGATTGTAGAAGTGCAGCAACATCTGGGCGATAACATCGTTCGGACAGTTGCGATGGATTCCACGGACGGGTTGGCGCGCGGTGAGAAAGCCATTGATACCGGCGGGCCGATTACAGTTCCTGTCGGCCCCGAGGCATTGGGCAGGCTTATCAACGTTACCGGTGAGGGCATTGACGAGTTGGGTCCGATCAACACCAAACAGCGCTATCCCATTCATCGTCCCGCACCGAAGTTTTCAGACCTTTCTACAAAGAGGGAGTTGTTTGAAACAGGGATCAAGGTCATCGACTTGCTCGAACCTTATTCCAAGGGAGGAAAGACCGGTTTGTTTGGCGGTGCCGGTGTTGGCAAGACTGTTATCATCATGGAACTCATCAACAATATTGCAAAGCAACACGGCGGCTTTTCTGTGTTTGGCGGTGTTGGCGAGCGTACACGTGAAGGAAATGACCTCTGGCTTGAAATGAAAGAGTCGGGCGTGTTGAGCAAAACCGCGCTGGTGTTTGGGCAGATGAATGAACCTCCCGGTGCCCGCTCGCGCGTTGCACTGACAGCGCTTACCATCGCGGAGTACTTCCGCGAAGAAGAGGGGAAGGACGTACTTCTTTTCATTGATAACATCTTCCGGTTTGTGCAGGCGGGTTCTGAAGTGTCGGCTCTGCTCGGACGTATGCCTTCTGCAGTGGGATACCAGCCGACTCTCGGTTCGGAAATGGGAGAACTTCAGGAGCGCATTACATCAACCAAGAAAGGTTCCATCACGTCGGTGCAGGCAATCTACGTGCCGGCTGACGACTTGACCGACCCGGCACCGGCAACCACATTCTCTCATCTTGATGCTACAACGGTGTTGAGCCGCCAGATTTCCGATCTCGGCATTTATCCGGCAGTCGATCCGCTCGACTCAACATCACGAATTCTCGACCCGCTTGTGGTGGGTGAGGCACACTATGAGGTCGCCAAATCTGTTAAGCAAATCCTTCAGACCTATAAGGATCTTCAGGATATTATCAACATTCTCGGTATGGATGAACTCTCGGATGAGGACAAACTCACGGTATCACGTGCCCGCAGAATTCAGAAGTTTCTCTCGCAGCCGTTCCACGTTGCCGAGCAGTTCACCGGCATCCAGGGCAGGTATGTGAAGTTGGAGGATACAATCCGCAGCTTCAAGGGCATCATCAACGGCGAATACGACCACCTTCCGGAGAATGCGTTCTACATGGTCGGCAGCATTGAAGAGGCCGTGGAAAAAGCAAAGGCGATACAGAACTAACCATGTACGAAAAACTATTTCAGTTGGAAATTCTGACGCCGGGTAAAGTTGTTTTCAAGGACGAGGCGTCAAGTCTCAGCGCCCCGGGTGTCGCGGGAAACTTTCAGGTCCTCTATAATCACGCGCCGTTTCTTTCCGCGCTTGATGTTGGCGAGATTAAGGTGAAGGACAAGAGCGGCTCCGACGTGTCCTATGCAACAAGTGGCGGCTTTGTTGAAGTGAAGGAGAATCATGTTGTAGTTCTGGCCGATGCTGTCGAACGAAGCGACGAGATCGACGTCGAGCGTGCGAAAGCTGCGAAAGAACGGGCACAGCAACGTTTGAAGTCGATGCAAATGGATGTTGATCTGGAACGGGCTCGGGCGGCATTGTCCCGTGCCAATAACAGGTTACGCCTCATCGAAAAAGGCTGATGAGATTCACAGCACAAATGACTCAAGCCCTATTCCGTTGAAGCGGGATGGGGCTTTTTCTCAATCGTCGTAAATTCGAGAACACGGAAGCGAGAAGCATATGAGTAATATCTATCCGGTTATCATGGCAGGTGGCATCGGAACACGGTTCTGGCCGCGAAGCCGCGAAAAATCACCGAAGCAGCTGCTTGAAATCATCGGCAAAGGAACGCTGATTCAGAATACCGCGAAGCGATTCAATAACTTTGTTCCGAAAGGAAATATTCTTGTTGTCACGAACAGGAATCAAAAAGCGTTGGCTGCAAAGCAACTGGAAGAAGTACTCATCAAGGAAGATCAGATTATTGCGGAGCCCGTCGGCCGGAATACCGCAGTATGTATCGGGCTTGCGGCTTTGCATATTCGCCGGCGCGACCCTAACGGAGTGATGATCGTGCTGCCTGCCGATCATCTGATTGAGAACACAGTCGAGTACGAGCGGGTCATCCGATTGGCCGTAGAAATTGCCCAGGATTCCGACAATCTGATTACGGTCGGAATCAAGCCGCAATATCCCGAAACGGGGTACGGCTATATTCAGATGTTCAACGAAGAAGGCGAACACAATCCATTTTTCTCTCGCGGAGTCTTCAAGGTAAAGACGTTTGCCGAAAAGCCTACACTGCACGTCGCGGAGAAATTTCTTGCCAGCGGCGATTTTCTCTGGAACAGCGGCCAGTTTGTGTGGCGCGCAGATCTCATTCTCCGGAAATTGGAAGAGTTTTTGCCCGATCTCTATGCCGAGTTGATGAAGATTGACGAAGCAATTGACACTCCCCAATACAACACAACACTGGAGAAGGTATATGGTATCATTCGGGGCATCTCGATAGATTACGGTGTGATGGAGAAGGCGAAGGATGTCTATGTCATTCCTGGTGATTTCGGCTGGAGCGACATCGGCTCGTGGGATGAGGTGTTCAAGATGTCGGGGAAGGACGAGCAGGGCAATTCCATTACGGGAAGCGTTATCCAGAAGGACACAAAAAATTGCTACATCTATTCCCAAAACAAAGTCATTGCGACTATCGGCGTTGAGGATATGATCGTGGTTGACACGGGTGACGCTTTGCTGATTTGCAAACGAGGCAGGTCGCAGGATGTGAAGGACATTGCCGATTATCTGAAACGAAAACAGATGAACGAGTACTTGTAGCCATGAAGCCGGTGCTGAGTTTTGCAGTTTTCGGTATCGTTTTCTCGATATCGTTTATTCTCTCATCCTGCTCATCGGGGTACTCTTCCCGTGATGATGATGGCGTGGAACAAGGTATCGCATCGTACTATGCACACGACTTTCATGGCCGTACTACCGCAAACGGCGAGACTTATGACATGAATACACTGACAGCGGCCCATCCGACCTTACCTTTTAACACACTGGTTCGGGTGACGAATCTCGATAACAACAGAAGTGTCGAAGTCCGAATTAATGATCGTGGCCCGTTCAAAGGCGGACGAGTCATTGATCTCTCACTCAAAGCGGCAAAAGAGATCGGCTTGATTCTGAACGGAACGGCTCCGGTAACGGTCGAAATTCTTGAACTCGGCCCTCCAACCCGAAGATAACACTCTATGGCGAAGAGCCTCATAACTGAAGGAATGGTTCGGCAGGCGATTTCTTCCGGTCAAAAGAAGATGAACGCGCCGAAAGGGGCGATCATTACGCCACTGGCCGCGGAATTGGCATTGGCAAAGGGAATCGAGTTCTCTTTTTCGGGACAGAGCGCCAAGTTGCCGGAGACAGCCCATGCTGCATCAGGGTCCTCACCGAGTAAGGGTGCAATTGTGGCGTTTGGGAGCGACCACGGTGGTTTCCAGCTCAAAGAACAATTGAAGAAATATGCTGAAGGGCTGGGCTATAAGGTTCTGGACGTGGGGACATCTAATGAGGAGCCCTGCGATTACCCCGATTTTGCCTATGCGGTAGCTAAGTCCGTATCAACAGGCGAGGCTTGGAGGGGCGTGATGATTGACGGAGCCGGGATCGGTTCATGTGTCGTAGCCAACAAGGTCCCTGGCGTGAAGGCAGCCTGCTGTCATAACGAGTTTGTTGCCCGCAATGCACGAGAGCATAATGACACCAATGTCTTGACACTGGGGAGTCGTGTTGTCGGCTCCGAGGTCTGCAAGGAAATCCTCAAAATATGGCTGGAAACGTGGTTTTCCGGCGGCAGACACAAACAAAGGGTGGAGAAAATTGATGAGGTAGAGAAGCGATTCCTGAAGCGAAGTTGAAGAATTTTCATTTGAATTTGTTCAGGTCAGCCGCCGGCTGGCCTTTTTTGTTGTTAGAATGTCACCTGTGATGAGTAACATGGTTAACAAATGATAACTTGATTATACTCTCCGAGAGTTCTATTTTAGTACCGGTTTCAGAATGTGAACCACGTCAAGTGAAAGCATTTATTTGGCATAGTTAGGGCTGGATAATAATTCACTCAAAACAATTTGGAACGTTCTTTGGAAGATGCATTCAGAAACAGCAAGAAGGGGTTTTGATGGAAAGACATTCCTACATATTGCTGGCATTCATCGCCTTTGTGTTGGCCGGTTGTACGCCGACGACAGAAAGCGTCGTGAAGCGAGCTGGTGTGGTGGATGGGATAGAAGGTGTGGGAGTGGGGTTTGCTAATGTTGTTGCGCCCCCTGATGCCGGATCCGTGGGAAAAATGCCCAAACTGGACTGGGCTTCAAGAAACATTATCCGAAGCTACGGCGATACAATCAAGAAATACTCTGAGCGCTATGGGTTCGACTGGCGCTTGACACTGTCGGTTATGAAGGCCGAATCAAGCTTCATCGATTCTGCGGAAAGCGAAAAGGGGGCTCAGGGCCTGATGCAAATCATGCCCGGAACGCAGGAATACGTGGTAAGAGCGCTTGATATCGACAATGCAGTCGAGCCGCGGAATAACATCAGGGCGGGAATATTCTACCTGAGCCGCCTCTACCGGTATTTCGAAGATGCCGATGAGCACGACAGGCTGCGGCTGACTCTTGCGGCATACAATGCCGGCCCTGGGCGCGTTTTCGACGCCCAAGAGGTTGCCCGGTATCTGAACAGTGACCCAACAAGGTGGCAGTCGGTGCGGGACGCGTTGCCCTTACTTTCGAGCCGGTATCACACATTACATGAAAATGTGTGGCCCGATAAGAGGCCGAAGTCGGGTTCGTTTGGCGGGCACCGGGAAACGGTCACGTACGTGGAGAAGATTATGAACTATTACGACGAGTATCGCTTGGTATTGGATTAGTTGAGAGAGGAAGTGTACTAAGCGCAGGCGCCCGCCAAAAAGCGGGCGCTTTTTTATTTGGCTGACGTTACGGTAGGAGAATGGCGCACGCAAGAACCGTCGTCCAGATGCCACCATCCTTGTGGCCTTCGGCCGACTGTGTAACGTTATATGTCTTGACGATTTTGCCGCTCATTTTGTACTGCTTTTCACGCTCGTCCCACGCAATGTTGGGGTCGAACTCAACTCCAAGTGTTGTGGCGAGCATTGTTGCCGCCAGATCCTCGGCATATTCGCCTGCTCGTTCATCGGTTTCACCGAAAGGATGATGCTCGGAAAGGTATCCGTATTGGTTGGGGTCTGCAGGTTGAGCCACCCCGATCGATGCCGCAATCAATCTGTTCGGCTCATTTGTTGCGTTTCGGGCCATTACGGCAAACGTAATCTGGCCGGGCTGGAGCAGCCGCAATCCATCATCAGCCGGAATGCGCTTGCAGTTCGGCGGATAAATGCTTGATACTGTTACGAGATTGCATTTCTCGATGCGGGCATCCCGCAACGCAAGCTCGAAGGACTGCAAATAGTCCTTGTGTCGGCCAACTCCTTTTGTGAAGAACATCTTACCCGGAACGTACACGTTCTCATCTCCATTCTGATAGTAAATGAATAGAATTGCAGTTGATTACTCTGCCTTGATTACCTTGAGGAACTTTCTTTTTCCAACTTTTACAATCACGCCGTCCCGTATCGTGACAACCGCCTTATCGCTGTCGATCCGCATTCCATCAATACTCACGCCGCCTTGTTCGATCATTCGCCGGGCTTCGCCGTTGGAGGCGACAAGCTTCGTATCGGTCAAAAGCTTGAGTATGCCCACCGATCCGTTCTCGGTCTGAATGGTTGCTTCCGGGATTTCATCCGGCACATCCTTCTTTACAAAAATCCGGTCGAATTCCTCCTGCGCGCTTTGGGCTGCTTCTTCGCTGTGATACATCGCAACTAGCGTTCTGGCGAGGCGTCGCTTCACATCTCTCGGATTTGTTTTCGGATTACTGAGCAATGACCTGATTTCGCCGAGTTCCGTCAGTCCGACATCCGTTGCAAGAACAAAGTAGTCGTAGATCAGGCTGTCGGGGATGGAGAGAGTCTTGCCGAATATCTCCTTGGGAGGTTCGTTAATACCAATATAGTTATCAAGCGACTTGCTCATCTTCTCAACCCCGTCCGTGCCGGGAAGAATTGGCAGCGTCAGCGCAACTTGCGGCTGCAACCCGTACTCGCGTTGAATATCCCTGCCGACAAGAAGATTGAACTTCTGATCGGTTCCGCCTAACTCAACATCGGCGGCAACCGCAACAGAATCCATGGCCTGCGCAAGAGGGTAGAGGAATTCGTGAACGCTGATCGGCTCTTGTGCCTTGAATCGCTTTTCAAACTCGTCGCGTTCCAACATTCTCGCTACAGTATATTTGCTTGCCAGGGATATGACGTCCGCGAAGCTCATCTTGCCAAGCCATTCGGAATTGTACAGCATCTGCACTTTTTTGGTAGAGAGAATTTTCATTGCCTGTTCGAAGTAACTCTGCCCGTTCTTGCGAGTCTCTTCGAGTGTCAAGGTCGGACGCGTTTTGCTTCGTCCCGATGGATCGCCAATCATCCCGGTAAAATCGCCGACAATCAGGATTGCCTGATGCCCGATATCCTGAAAATGGCGGAGTTTTCGAAGCACCACGGAATGCCCGAGATGCAAATCCGGCTTGCTCGGGTCGCAACCCAATTTGACCCTGAGCGGAATTTGCGTCTTGAGGGAGTGTTCAATCTTCTGGACGAGAGCTTCTTCGGGGATAATCTCGGCGGTACCGCGCCGGATGATATCCATCTGTTCATTGAGGGGGGGAAAAGACACTATGGGTTACCTTGCATACTTTCTTCGTAGATCACGTTTCACTTCGCGCTCGGCAATATCTGCCCGCTTGTCGTAGGATTTTTTGCCTTGTGCCACGCCGATAAGAACTTTTGCTACGTTGTTTTTGAAATACACTTTCAAAGGGACGAGTGTAAGGCCCTTTTGCTGCATTTTTGCGACCAGTTTTCGAATTTCAGCCTTGTGAAACAGGAGTTTCCTTGTCCGAACCGGATCAACATTCGAATAGCTTCCTTGTTCGTACGGAGAAATGTGCATGCCAAAAAGCCACATCTCCCCGTTCTTGAGACTTGCGTAGCCGTCGGTGAGGTTAGCTTTTCCCTGTCGCAGCGATTTTACTTCTGTTCCTTTGAGTACAAGACCTGCTTCGTAGGTGTCGAGAATGGTATAGTCGTGTCGGGCTTTGCGATTTGTGGTGACGAGTTTTTCCTCTTCCGGTTCTGCCATCTCGTTCCGAAAAAATGTGTGCATAGTATATCAAAATAGTGCAGGAAAATCAATGCGAGATTCAATCGATTTGCAATATCGCTGCTATTCTCCGCTCGCGCAGGATCATTCAAGAGTCAGGAGTAAAGAAGAAAGTCACAGGGTATCGAAGGGGAGATGAAGTCTCACGACACAAACTCGCCTCGGCCGTCTTCGTTGAATTTCAGAGTGCAAGGAACGTACTGTTTGTGGATGGATGATTTCAATTCAATCTTCATTGGGAGAGACTTGCCGCAACTCCACCGCTGGGAGCCGGACAACGACGTGCATCGAGAAGTATGATCATCCTCTCCGGAAGAAGTATGCAATTGATTGCGATGTAGCAAGAGGGAAGTGGATGTTGAGGAAGGCGGTTTTCCGCCTTGATGATCAAAATTAGCCATTCCGATTTCAATACCGCGGGTCGAGAACTCGTCCGACCCAGCACTTGTTTGCGTAGTTCCATTCGCTATTTACTTCAAAATCTCTGCTAACTGACCTTCGATCCCTCCCCCCAAAATACCACGGATGGGGTATTGAGCAGCAAGCCCTCATTGCTAAATTTGTTACCAACTTAAGCAAACAGTATTCCCTGCATGGTCCGCACAACAAGGGGAATGAGCATATTCAAACCACAAAAAAGGGGGAACCCATGAAGCAACTCAAATTTCTGACACTCCTTACCGCAGCATTTCTTTTCATAGTCGCAGGTTGCAAGAAGGATGAAGGTAATCCGGCGGGACCCGGAACCACAACGCCGACTCAACCGGCAGCGCCGACTCCAACATCGTATAACGGTACAACGCCCGCAAATGTCATGGCAATTGTTCGTACAAGCACGCAGCAAACTGTTCCGGTGTTGGGGACGATCACAGTTGATGCAAATGCTGCTACAGCGGTGTTCGGAAATCCCGGAACGGACAAGGGAACGGTCACTGTTACAGTGGGTGCTGCGAACAGCCAACTCGGAAAACTGACAACCGGCGGAAGAGTCTCATATATCTTTCCCGATCCGGCCAATCCCACTGCAGTCCTGACGCTCGGCGCTGGCGCGCAAGCGGCAGCGTTCAGCGTCTCGGGATACACCCTTACGCCTAACGGTACGGTCACGGTTCCGGGACAGTTGACACTGACGGCACCGGTTGTCAATGCCAGTGTGCCACGCAACGCGACGTTGAATGTAACATGGACGGTCAGCGGCGGTGCCGGTGCCCGACATGCAATTTTCATTGCTGATGCGCAGGGACACACACTCTTTAAGGACGGCGTGGCCAACGGTTCGGGTTCATTCTCCGCTGCTGAACTTGCGGGCTTCAGTGCGGGTACGGCCTGGGTGTATGCGCTGACCTACAATTTCAATCTTGTCAATTCCAATGATGCGGTGATTGTTGGTGAGGCGGTTGCCATCAACCAGGTAACGTTGCAATAGCCGGTATCAGAAGAATTCCATCAGCCTCATCGTAGTGAAGGGGAGGTGTCAACCGTCGGACCAGCGGGTGATGTTCCTCCCTTTTCTTCGGTGGGGTTTCAGCCTTTTCTGCTCGACACAATTCACCATTTCAACAACAATCCCCAAGGATTCATTATGAAAGCAGGACAACGCATGGCGTGCTTGTCGGCGTTACTTTTGTTCTCCATTCTGTCGATAAGCAGCCTCACTTTCGGCGGCAAGAATCCCCACAATGTGTGGACTCTGGAAACGAAGGAAGATGTGGAAGCGAAGTACTTTCTGGAAGACGGAAAGTACTTTTTTGTGAGAGCGGAAGATTGGATGCATTTTTTTGACGGAGAGAATGGAAAGGAACTCTGGAAGTTGCGCATCCCCGACTATGAAGAAGCGGGCTTGCACATGCTCTGGAATGAGAAAGACTATATCGTGGGCAATGAAAACGAGGAACTCGTTTGCTACGATGTGTACACCGGTAAAGTCAAGTGGCAGCAGAAGTATCCCGACATTGACCAGGATGACTACACGGACATGGACAACACCAAGGCAGGGGTCATTCTGTACTATGATGATATTGCTCTCTGCGTTGATTTCAGCAACGGAAAGGAACTCTGGCGCAGGAAGATTCGATTCGACAAGAACCGGGTCGAAAAGGGCTTGACGACACTGTGGTATACGTGGGGGGATGAAATTGGAAACAGGTTTTTATTTGCCACGAGAGACGGCATGTTGTTGTTGGATGCGAAAACCGGAAATGAACTGTGGAAGAAAGAGAAGGACGGCGAGCTTTCCGATAAAGAGGAAATCGATGCTGTCAACTTCTACGGCTCGAAAGCGCTGCTCATGTACGATAATGATATGATTGGATTCCTCGACTTGAAAGAGGGCAAGGAACTTTGGACGAGGAAGGTGGAAATTGGTGACATTGAAGGATACTCGACCATTGAGAATGCCGGCGGGTCTGATTATCTCCTGCTCTCGCTTGACGACACGCAAACAATGATCAACCTTACAACGGGTTCCATTGCTTGGGAAACGAAACCCGATCAGTTGGTCGGCATTCTTACAAAATACCGGGTGATGGATGGCGGGAAGAACGTGGTATGCTACTTCAAGCAAAAGAATGCGCCCAAGGAACGCGGCACATATCTCGTTCTCTACAACATCGAAATTGCCACCGGGAAGGTGAACTACAAGGAGAAAATCGCCTTTACGGAATGGGCTCCCGCAACCGGATTTGCCAACTTCCTGTCAAAAGCGCTGACGGGCAAGAAGGCATTTGAAGCCGCGGACTATGGCTTCGTCTTCTCCGAATACGAAGTTGACGGAGATGTCGTGTTTCTGATTCGTGGAACAAAAGGAGCTGGCGATATGGCGGATCCTCTCAGTCGCAAGGGAGATGGTGAAGGACTTGTGCGTATCAATCTCAACACCGGGAAAGTGGCGTATCGCTCATACTTTCCGCTCAACAAAGAAAGCTCCTTCTGGTCCAAGGCGAATTTCGATATCAACGCTGCACCCGAACCGGAAGTTGAAGGTGACAACATCTACCTTGTGGGCGCCGAGCGGGTCGTTTCGGCCAATCTGAAAACAGGGAAAGTAAACTGGAAGATTGATGACGATCTCGGCTTCCCGGTTGATTGGGGCATCATCGACAACACGATATACCTCAAAGTCGGGTATCAGGCATTCGATATTTCCATCAATGCGAAAAGCGGCAACATTGACGCGAAGAAATCGTGGAACAAAGACCCGTACCGTATTTATGCCATTGACGCATCGAACGGAAAGACTATCTGGAAGATTGATTTCAAATATGATCCGGGACTTGCGATGAAGGATGGCTCCGTTAGCATTGACCCTCTTACGCGGACATTGATCGGTGCAGACGAGGAACACTTGTTTGCGGTCCGTCTTTCCCGGGATGCCGGCGGGAAGAAGCTCTGGTCGCTGAACTTTGACAAAGACTTGAAAGTCGGGGAACTTGACCACGAAGACTGTTATGCCGTGACCCGGACATCCTCTTCATCGACTTCAGTAGGATGGAATTACACAACCACAACAACCAGTTATTCGGCGAGCGCCCGGCATGTTTTGTATCCGGTGATGCGGGGAGATCACATCATCGTGTTCGGACCGGATGGCGTTGCTTCGGTGAGTATGGACGGTAAAATTCAGTGGCGCACGGAATGGAATTGGGCAGGCAAGAAGGTCACTCTGCCCCCTCAATTCCTGAACAACGGAAAGATTGTGTATATGGTGAAGGAAGATATCCAGTTGATGGATGAGAAAACGGGGAAGATTCACTGGAAGGAGGAGGATGATTACGACGCTACGCCCATCATCCCACCGAACAACAAGTTCTTGTATATGCTTGAGAAGGACGAAATTCGGGTTTACAGGATCGCCGAGTAATCAGAGCATCGGCAGGGGCGACTCGCAGTCGCCCCTACTGCATCAGTTTGCGCAGGTCGCTTTCCGGTTTGATCCCAAGAAGCACCCTCTGAATAATTCCTTCGTTCACAATCACCGTTGTCGGTGTAGCCATCACGCCAAATGCACGGGTGGTCGGCTTGTCTTCGGAAATATCGACCTTGAATATGTTCGGCACTTCCATCCTGAGTCTGTCGATTGTCGGGGAGAGCTTCTTACATTGACTGCATGTCGGACTGAAGAAGTATGCCATCACTTTTTCGCCCCGGGCGATTGCTTCCCCGAGCGGTCCGGTGACGCCTTCGATTTTCCTTCCTGTATTGCGTTTTGATTTCCAGAGGGCATAGAGTTGCACTGCGAGAAGCAACAACAGCAGAGTAGTAAGTATGGTGAATATGCTGGTCATGCCGGCGGCTTTTCAGAGTCTTTGGGTTTGGAAGACCAGCCTGCCACCGCACCGATCAATGCACCGTATGCCGTGCTGATGTAGGGATTGGAAGTAATAGGGCATGATCCGCCGAGACACCCAATGTAGTAGTAGTACGCATAACCGCCGATTGCGCCGAGAAGCGTAACAAGTCCGCGTTTCAACCAAATGTTCATGCCATTTCCTTCTCAACAAGTTCTGTGTTCATTTCACGAACGAGGACATCGATAGCTTCGCTTGTCCATCCTTTGTCGAGCGCAAGTTCCTCGAGCGTACCCCAGGTCGGCTCCCCGCACACGAGGCAAGGAAGATTCCTGCTGATAAGAAACTTCACCGAACCCGGGAACCGGTCGATCAACTCTTCAATGCCGATCGTTCGCTCTATGTGCATCATATCCTTCTCCGAACATACGACGGATGACATCGCCAATGTACGCCCGCGTTGCCTGGATGACGAGGGCGCTTGAACATTCCTGTTCGAATCTACTGCACATTATCATCCCCACTTTCCGGGCGTCTGCCTCCGAGGTGGATGTTTTCAGCATCGCTTCCGCTTCGGCACAATACTGTTTGAGCAGTTCTTGCTGTGGGTCGGTCGGCGTATAAACAAGAGGTCCCATCGCTCCGCCTCGTTTCTATTTGCTCTTCTTTGTAGTTGATAGCTTGAGCGGGAAATACAACGGGCAGAAGCCGATGGCGCTTGTCGCCAGGAGAATAACCGCCAATATGCCAAGTACAACGCCGAGCGTGCCGCTAAGGGTTCCGTTCAACAGGAGGAACCCGAGGATGAGGGCCGCAACAACACGTACGATGCGGTCAGTTGTTCCCATGTTCTTTTGCATGATCTTGTACTCCAATCTGGTGGGGAAATCCGGCAATGTCGCCGGGCTGATTCTGACGATGAGATGATGGGGACGTTACCAAAGGGTCAGGAAATCTACGATTTGCGGCTGCCTCTCATTGAGGGTTTTCCGGTTGAGGCCTCGAGAATAGCGAGGTCGATGACTTTGTGCAGTTTCCGGTGTGTTTTGAGCGGGATAGACGGCCCTTCTTGTTTCTTGTAAAGAAGAATGGTCTTCTTCAGTGAATCAAGATATGCTGTACAGTTCGGGCAGGAGTCGAGATGCTTCTTGATCGCCCGGCATTTCGGGCTGTTCATGTCGGCATCCAAGTTCAAACAGATATATTGGTACACACCTTTACATTTCATGTTATTCCTCCTCCGAAGTCATATACGGGTTCAACTGGTCTCGCAGAAACGCCCGCGCTCTTCGCAAACGTGATTTTGTCGCCTCAACGGAGATGCCGAGAATTCTTGCCGTCTCCTCATTCGAATTTCCTTCAACATCTCTCAACACAAACACCACACGATAGTCAACGGGCAGTTTGAGAATCGCCTTGTCCAACACGTCTTTCAACTCACGTTTCAGCAGAGTGTCAGCCGGTGTTTCTTCCCATCGCGGGATGTTCTGCCGGTGTGTTTCTTCATCGGTTACAGGTGGATTGTCATACGATTCAAGCATCGCATCCATCTTTCGCCGCCGCCGCTTCATCAGGCAATGATTGGCCGTGATCCGGTACAACCATGTCGTCAGCTTCGAGCGTCCGTCGAAGGAGTCGAGACTGCGATACATGCTGATGAACGTATCCTGCAATGCCTCTTCCGCTTTCTCTTTGTCCCTGCACACTTTGTAGGAGAATCGGTATACTGTCTCTTCGTAACGCTTGACGAGGGATGTAAACGCTGCCTTGTTACCCCGTTTTGCTTCGTGGATGAGTTGAGCGTCTGTTGTCGTGTGAACTGTTTTCACGAATATGATGATGTGAAAAGTGAAAGGTGTCAGCATCAACCTACTAAAACTCCGTCTTGCCTGCAACGCCGCATGAATGTAATTTGGCGAAACGAACACGCGGTTCTGCGCAAGCATCATCCACCCTTAACAAAAAACCCCCGAAGCGGTGAAATCAGGTAAAGGCATGGTTGTTGATTCTTGTGTTGAGGGGCGTCACAGTCCGAAAGGAGAAGGGAAGGAACGGTATGCGTCTTGAGCAATTGATTGACAGACTTGCGAAACACAAAAGGCTGCAGGCCCTGCTTGCCGATGCATCGCATTTGCCCGTTGACAATCTTGTGGATACGTTGGTGCGAGAGTTCGAGTATGTCATCGACCGCTATTCCTCTTGGAGTGAGTTTGCAGGGCAGGTACGCAGAATCGAATCGGAAAAAGTGAAAGCTCCTTCCTTGCCGAACAGCGAAGCGGAACAAAGCAATGCTCCGACTATTTCTGCGGGTGACGGACAATCGCTGCACATCAAGCCGATTAAGATCGAAGTTTCATCCATCGATCTGCATGAAGCAGAGAAGAAATTGGCTGCCAAACGTGAAGATGAGACACGGAAAATGCGCCTGCGCAAGCAATTGGATGATGCAGAGCATCTCATTCATTCTGAAATAGAAAAGGAATGGGAGGCGAAATCCGGCGATGTACGAACGCGTGCGGATGAATTCAAAACGGTGCAACAAGTCCTGCGCAAACCGATTGTATTTCATCCGCCGTTAGAAGAACGGCCTGAAGTGGTAATGCCTCCCACGCCGGATTTTTCGAACGAGGATTTGCTGTATATCCATGGAGCGGCGCCGGTTGAAGAATCATCCAACGAACCCCGTATCTTGCCTGTTGACCAACTCAGGGGCATTGATGCGACAGGGCAAATGTTTTCCTTCGACCTTTGGGGCCTCAGACTCTATGTGAGCAAAGTGCAAAAAGAGGAACTCAGTGTCACCCGGTCGGGCATGCTTCTGCTGAATAAGGAGGACTCGCTTCACTATCGCGAGGAACATGAGGTCATTGTCAATGTGCTTCGGAACGAAGAGATGATTCTGCCATTCGAGTTCGGCACAATTGTTCGGGGCAAGGAAGAACTCATACGGAAGGCTACTGTGCTGGCTCCGGCATTGCAGCGCGGCCTTGCCTCGGAATGCAGATCGGCGACATGGCTCGTTCGGTTGCGTGCTTACGATGCACGCGTAACCAAAGTGATTTCAGGGCTGGCTCCTGCGACAATGATACAGGAGCGAGGGCGGGATGAGAAGCGGCCGTCGAAACGGTCGGACGTGAAGACGCTTGAAAAGCTCCTTCAGCACGAACGAACCGTTGCAGAAACAATACATGCACTGCTGACCGGCGTGAGCCTCTCATCCGAAGTGTCATTACTCGTCAACATCGGGAACGGTACCTCGGAAGATTGGAAGACAATACTCGAAGCGTCGTATGAAATTCCGATCATCAACCGGTCGAAGTTTTTCTCTGTTCTTGTTGAATTGCAGAACGAGTATCGCAAGGCGGGAATGATGTTTGAAGTGCACGGCCCGTCCGGCCGCTTCAGCTTGACTTCCGAAGTGGCAATGACTCAGGCAGTTTCCGCTTGAACATCTGCCTCGGACAATTCCTCGTCAATCACAATGTGCAGGTCGTTCGGCCTGCAGCAAACTTGGCAGTCTTCGATGTACTGTTGGTGAAGTCCGCCCGTTCCATCCACTACTATGGCGTTGACCTGAAGACAGTACGCGCAAATGAATGTAGTGTCGATTTCCATTCCTAATGCGCCTCCAGCCAGTTCGGTCCCGTCCCCACCTCGACCTCGATCGGAACGGCAAGGGTCATTGCATTGCGCATTTGTTCAACAACAAGTTTCTTCATCATTTCCACTTCTCCTTCCGGCACTTCAAAAACCAACTCATCATGTACTTGCAGCAACATCTTGCTGCACATTCCCGACTTCAAACCTGTGATCTCTGATTTCCGGATGGCGTCATCAATCCGAATCATCGCAATCTTGATCATATCAGCCGAGCTGCCTTGAATAGGCATGTTGATTGCCTGACGTTCAGCATTCGAGCGAATGGTGAAGTTGCGGCTGTTGATGTCGGGAAGGTAGCGACGCCTGCCCAGGAGTGTGCTAACGTATCCCTTGCGCCGCGCCGAATCGATGGTATCGTTGATGTACTGCCTCACTTTCGGGAAGCGCTCGAAGTAACGTTGGATGATTTCCTTCGCTTCGCTTTGGCTGATTTCCAATCTGTTGGCGAGACCGAAAGGGCCAATCCCGTACATGATCCCAAAATTGACTTCCTTTGCCTTTCGTCGCATGTCCCTTGAAATAGCATCCTGCTCAACACCGAAAACTTTTGCCGCGGTTGATGTATGAATATCCTCCTTGTTGTTGAACGCTTCCAGCAAACCCTCATCTCGCGAGATATGAGCCATGACACGCAGTTCAATCTGGGAATAATCCGCCGACATGATAACGTTGCCGCTGTTGCCGCAAATGAAGGCCTTCCGTATTGCCCTCCCCGCTTCAGTCCGGATGGGAATATTCTGCAGATTCGGATCGGCACTCGAAAGTCTGCCGGTTAACGCAACGGTTTGATTGAACGATGTGTGCAACCGGCCGGTTCTCGGATTGATGAGAGAAGGAAGGGCGTCAACATACGTTGACTTCAGTTTCGTGAGCTGGCGGTAGTCGAGCATCTTTTCGATAATCGGATGTTGACCCCGGAGAGCCTCGAGCACATTCACGTCGGTGGAGAATCCGGTTTTCGTTTTTCGGATAGTCGGCAGCTTGAGTTTGTTGAAGAGAATGTCTCCCAGCTGTTGCGTCGAGTTGATGTTAAACTGTCCGCCTGCATCAGCGTATATGTTCTTAATGAGATTGTTGATTTGTCGTTCCAGATCTTTCGACATGTCGGCGAGATAGCCAACATCAAGCGCAATGCCTTCTGCTTCCATTCGTGCAAGAACGGAAATGAGCGGAAACTCGACTTCCTCGCAGAGTGCAAGTTGCTCAAGCTGTTGGAGCTTGGTCTTCTGAATATTGGAAATCCGCAGAGTCATGTCCGCATCTTCGGCGGAGTAGTCGGTTATGGTTTCGAGCGGGACTTCTGCAATGTGTTTGAGACTCCGTCCTTTCCCGACAAGTTCTTCGAACGAAATCATCTTGTAGTGTAGATGTTCCATTGCCAGTGCGTCGAGGCTATGTTGCCCGTCCGCCCGCAAGATGTAGCTTGCCACCATTGTATCGAAGGCAACGCCGGCCACTTCGATGCCGTACGATTTCAAGACCAGCATATCGTATTTAATGTTCTGCCCGATTTTCTTGATAGATGGGTTCTCGATAATCGGTTTGAGTTTCTTGAGAACCGAATCCAGAGGCAAACCGAAGCTTGTTCGTGTTGCTTTACCGGATTCCGGTTCGGCCTGCGAAAAGAGATCCCTGACTTCCGATTTCTGACCTCCGACTTCTGAACTCACCGGAACATAAAACGCTTCGCGTTCTTTCACCGAAAATGCAAGTCCAACCAAATCCGCCTGCAACGCGTCGTTCGATGTTGTTTCTGTATCGAACACAAGGTTCTCAGCTTTGCCCAGTGTTGTACAGAGTTCGTCAAGCTCCTTCATCGTGCGGATGCAACGGTACTCATGCTTGTCAGAATGAATATCGCTCACCGGACGAGATGCCGTTGCCTCTTCTTGTCCGGTTGCGGCTTGTTTTACGTTCTTCTCAATTTCCGCTGAGACGATGTCCGCGAACTTGTTGGCAAGCGAACGGAATTCCAATTCTCCGAACAACTTTGCCAATGCAGAAGTGTCGGGCGAGTTTGCCTTCAGTTGATGAAAGTCGATTGCTACGGGAACATCGGTATGAATGGTGACGAGCCTCTTTGAAAGAAATGCCAGCTCTTTGTTGTTGATGAGTTTCTCCCGCACGCCCTTCTGCGGTATCTTGCCGACATTCTCATACAAATCCTCAATACTGCCGTATTGTTGAATGAGAGGGATGGCTGTCTTTTCTCCGATGCCCGGCACGCCCGGCACGTTGTCGGACTTGTCGCCAATGAGGCCGAGAACGTCGGTCACTTTCTCCGGCTCTACGCCGAATTTTTCGAGAACTCCCTTCTCATCAACAACTTCCGGATCTTCGCCTCCTTTGCCCGGACGTAGGATCTTGACATACGGAGTGATCAACTGCATGAAATCCTTGTCGCCGGTAACCATGTACGTAACGACTTTCTCTTTCTCGGCCCGCTTTGCAAGCGTACCGATCACGTCGTCGGCCTCATAACCCGGCTGCTCGATGACGGGTACGTTGAACGCCCGCACGACATCCTTTAACAACCCTAACTGGCTCGACATATCCTCCGGCATTTTTTCACGCGTCGCCTTGTATTCCTTGAACATTTCGTGCCGGAACGTAGGTTCTTTCGTATCGAACACTACGGCGATGTGTTCCGGTTTCTCGTCATCAAGGATGCGCATGAGTGTTGTGGTGAAGCCGTAAATCGCGCTGGTGTTCATTCCCTTGCTGTTGATGAGCGGACGGTTGATGAACGCAAAATACGCGCGGTAGGCGAGTGCCATGCCATCCAACAAAAAGAGTCTTTCCTGATTGGGCATTGAAGCAGTCTGTTTGGTCTATTAAGTCGAAAGTCCGGAGAAATAGCGAGCGGAGCGAAGCTGTCTCGTCGGCAAGCAATATACAAAAAAGGAGACGTCTTCAGAACGAACCTACTTATTTGACTCTGCTTTCAAATCGCGGAGGAGACGGTCGAGGGCTTTCGTGTAGGAGTCGTGGTTCTTCCAGTCACGGAAATCGCCGATTTGGCGGGTGCGGCGAATCTCGGCAGCCCATGCGACGGAAGTATCCATCACTGCATTGTCCAACTTGACAGGGAAGAGAATGGTCTTGCCTTCTTTTCGCTCTCTTTCCATTGCCGATTCAACTTCCGATTCAACCCACGGGCTGTTGACAGATGTTTCTGAGAGGATTAGCAGCAGTTTGTCATGCAGGCGGATGGATTCTTCGATTCTGGCTCTGAATCTGTCCCCGATTTTCATGTCTTCTGTAGCGAGCCAACACCGGACATTGTTGTTTTGGAGATCAGCATACAGGCGTTTCGCAAACTCTTGGTTCATCGAGGAGTAGCTAATGAAACAAGAATAATATTGAATTGGATTCTCAACAAGGGAACCGATATAATCAATGATTCTATCAGGAATTCCTGTCTCCCGAAGAAACAAATGAGGAATTTTCCCTCCTGACTTTACTATAGTATCAATTCCAATAGTCGACGGATGCCAATGATGATCACACTGTTCAAGACCGAAAGCTGTGCTCAGGTCGACATCTGCGAAAATTGAATGCCCAAAGCTCGAGCCCTCAAATCTTGCTCCATCTATGATTGAACGTGTGAAAATTGCATCAAATAGGTCGCAATAACGAAAGTCGACCCCAGTTAGGTTGCAATCCAGAAGAACTATGTTCTCAGCGCATGAGTTACTGAGATTAGCATCCTGAAAATCGCTGTACACTACAACTGCGTTTCGTAAGTCTGAGTAGGAAAGGTCGGCTCCTACGAGTTGAGTAAACCAAAATTTTGTTTCGCGTAGGTCCGCTCCGCGAAGGCTAGCAAACTTCAGATTGCAGTCGCTCAAATTCCACTTACTTAGATCTTCCTCTGCGAGGTCGGGTTTTTCCAATTCGTGTTGTTTTCTCCACTCATTCCATGCCTCAGCACCTTGCGCGAGAACTGCCAGTTGATCAGAATTGGCCATTATACCTCCTTGTCGATTGCCTGAAATGAAGTAGCCGGGACCTGCTCCATATACCGCCAAATCACAAATGCAACCGCCAGTGCCAACGCGCTGTTCACGAGAAACATCTCACGGATTCCCGTATGCGCAGCAACAACACCGCCAAGGACAGGGCCGAGCATGTTGCCAAGAATCGTCATGCTGCTGGCAATGGCGATGATGCCGCCTTTGCGTTCGGTCGGCGCATGAAGATTGGCGAGGGAGTAGAGTGCCGGCAGCACGCCGCCGCGCCCGATGCCGAGTATTGCCCGAAGAACCGCAAGCTGAAGCAAGCTTGTAACAAGATTATGCCCGATGTACGCGAATCCCGTTAAACTCATGCCGATAAACAGCCCCGTTTTGTATCCCTTCCGATCATTGCGCTTGCCCCACCACGGAGCTGAAATGGTTGAGAAGAATCCGGTGATGGCAAAAATGCTTCCGGCAAGTGTTGCAATGTAGGCCGAATCTTTCCTGAAACTCTCAACAAAAAGCGCGAAGATCGGCTCAACCATCAGCACAGATATTTGTCCGACTACAAGACACAATGCAACCAGCCGGAGTTGCTTGTTCGAGAACATCAATTTGTAGTTGTCGATGACGGAGAATTTCTTCTCGCCTGCATCTGTGTCGCGAATCTCCTGCACGCCATACACAACGGCAAAGCCGCCCAGCGTGCAGAACGCCGCTGTTACAAAAAAAATCTCCCGATACCCGATCAAATCTGCAAGCACTCCGCCAAAAAACGGACCGAGCACAACGCCACCTGCGGAGGCGGATTGCAGCATTCCCATTGCGTATCCGACGCGATTCTTCGGTGTGCTGGTAGAAACAAGCGCAAGCGCAGCGGCAATGAATCCACTGATGGCGCCTTGAAGAATTCGGAACAAAAACACCTGCATCACGTTCTGTGAGAAGCCGATGAGAACTTGCGAAAGGGCAAGTCCGAACAGCGCCCGCACAACCATTGCCTTGCGCCCGTACTTATCGCCCATGTTGCCCCAAAACGGCGTGAAGAAGAACGCCGAAACAAACGGGCCGGCGAACACAAGTCCGCTCCAGCGAACAACTTCGGCTTCATCCGATACACCGAGTTGACGGAGATAGAAAGGGAGGAAGGGCACAACGAGGTTCATCCCCACCATGGCGACAAACTGAGTTGCCCAGAGGACGTAGAGGTTTTTACGCCAGAGTTCCATTTGGCTCTACGAAAAGAAAACCACGAAGGCACGCAAACACGAAGTGGAAAAGGATCAACAGAGTTGATGCTCTTGTGTCTTGTTGGTAAGGTCTTCTTGGAGGTTCGGAAGGTATCGAATCCGTCATTTCTTTTTGGACTGAGCGGCTTGCCAGTCGTGGAAATTCTTCAGCAGGCCGGTCCGGAACCGTGCCTCCGATGCAACACGAGTCTTGACGAAAAACTCCCGTGCATCCTTCTTCCAAAAAACAATAGGCATCCATACTTCCGGCTGTATGCCGTTGGTTTCGATGAGTGTTTCGGAAGAAAGCGGATTCGACGCGTAGAACATGTACGGGCTGTCCTTGTCGAATTTGAAGATGCGGACAGCCGACAGACTGTCGAATGAGAACGTCACCTCACCAACGAGAACGCCGTTCTCTTCGTACAGCTTCTTCTTCAGATTGCGGTAACCGGGATTGTCTTTCTCGAATTTGTTTCCTTTGACGTACATGTCGATCAACTGCTGAAAGTCGTCATTCGTTATGTCCGTCGTGTCATCACTTTCCGAGATGATGTTGATGAACCTGATTGTTGCTTCGCCCGCGGTGCCGTTCTTGAGTTTGATGTGGTATTCTTTTATTTCAACGGTAAGGCATCCCGTGAGGATCGTTGATGTGAGCAGAGTAATAAGACTGAGAGCAAAAAATGTCGTGGGTGAAATCTTCTTCATCGCGCTTTCTTCTATTCATATTGTCCTCAAGAATATACCAAATGGGTCATGCAGTTGCAAAAATGAGGGAGAGCGTAAGTTCCGTGCAGAGAAGCCGCCGCTTTCTTGCACCTCACGTGCGATTGGCGTATCTTTTTTCGAATTATTCACGGGGTTGACTCTCATTTCCCGACACGATAGTACATCTCAAGAAGCTTGAAAATTCTCTGTATTTCCACGCATTTTCATCCTCTACCGGGAGACAACGGACTTCTCTCCGCAGGCTTTTTGTCGAGGATTCATTGAGAATCCTGTTTACAACGGCGCTAGACACGTCCTTTATCAGGGAAGACCTGAAGCTTCTTAGAGAACACTTCGAGGTCGAACATTTCTTTACTTCGGGTTTCCTGGGCGCGCTGAAGATTCCGTTCCGGGTCGCTTCCTCTACTGTTACCTTTACATGGTTTGCTTCTGTTTACTCCGGAGTTGTTGTATTCTTCGCACGAGTGTTCAGGAACAAAAGTGTTATCGTTATTGGCGGGGCAGACGTTGCAGACTACCCCGAAATAGGCTACGGCGTATGGCGCTCGAGATGGAAGAGGTTGTTCGTCCGCTACGCAATCCGCAACGCCGACAAAGTTCTTGTCGTCGATCCCTACTTGCAGAACGAAGCGATGAGACTTGCCGGATACGACGGAGAGAATATCGAATACGTCCCGACGGGCTACGATCCGCAGAAGTGGCGGGCTTATGGCGAGAAAGAAGATTTCGTATTGACTGTTGCCGGCGTGGAAACTGAATCGCGAGCGAAAGTCAAGGGGCTTGATGTTCTCTGGAAAGCGGCGGGCAACATGCCTTCTGTTCGATTTGTTATCGTCGGGCTTGCACACCATCTTGTTGAAAAGATGAAGCGAATGGCACCGGCAAATGTGGAGATATTCCCTTTTGTGGAAAGTGAAAGATTGTTGAGCTACTACCAACGCGCCAAAGTCTATTGCCAGCCTTCGTTTGTTGAAGGCTTGCCCAACAGTCTGTGCGAAGCAATGCTCTGCAAATGTGTTCCGGTCGGAACAAAAGTCGGCGGCATTCCGACAGCAATTCGGGATATCGGGTTTCTCGTTCCTTACGGCGATCCCGATGCGTTGGCGAATGCAATTCAGCAAGCATTGGATGCCCCGCGAAGTGTCGGTGAGGCTGCGCGCAAGTACATTGCCGAAACATTTCCGTTGCAGAGAAGGGAAGAAGCGCTTGTCCGCATCCTGAAGGAATTGATCAAGTGAAGAGACCCTTGTCAAATCTGTTCTCTCTGCTTGCTGGAGATATAGGTAGCCGCTTGTTGGGTTTTCTGATTACCGCTTATCTTGCCCGGGTTCTTGCGCCAGCGGCATTCGGCATCATCAATATCGGATTGGCTGTTTTAGGTTACTTGATGCTGTTGGGAAGTCCGGGCTTGCAGTTGCTTGAAGCGCGTAATGCCGCGGCAATTGCCGGAGCAAATGTACTACGCGTCAATTCCGTCCTCACACTCAGGTTGCTACTTGCGGGAAGCTTGCTCGTGCTCGCAACTCTTGCATCCATCCTCATACTCTCAAGCAGTGAGATTCGCGAGAGTGTTGTTCTGTTCTGCGTCAGTTTGATTCCGTTGTCTCTTTTTCTTGACTGGTTCTTTCAAGGCAAAGAACAGTTCGGGCTGTTGAGCTTTGCAAAACTAATCATGTATCTTGTTTATGGACTTGTTGTTGTGGTTGCGGTTCATTCTGCTGCCGACATTATCTGGGTTCCGGTCGGATTTGCGGCGGGTCATCTTGCCGCAACGTTGCTTCTCTTGTGGGGATACAGGAAGTTCGGAACTTTTTCATTCGCCTGGCGGCCTGATGAATGGAAATCCATTCTTCGTTCCAGTGTGCCGGTCGGGCTTGCGATGTTTCTTGCTCAAAGCACGATCAATCTGCCGCCGATTGTGCTCGGTTGGTTCGCTTCAACTGCCGAGGCGGGCATATTCAGCGCGGCACTGAAAATCGTGTTCGTGTTATTGATGTTGGATAGATTGCTGAACGCGCTGTTACTCCCGGCCGTTACGCGATACTTCGCTTCCCGCGCCGACCAGGTTCCTTTCTTTCTGACCGTCGTGATGAAAGTGGTTCTTATAGTCATTCTCCCATTGACAGTATTGGGAATACTCTCGGCCCCGACGATCATTCCGGTTGTGTTCGGCACCGGGTATGCAGATGCGGTTCCCCTGTTTCGCATATTGATGGGATATTTCTTTCTCACAATTCTCAACTCCGTATTTGTCTGTTCGTTAGTTGGCGCCGGTAAAGAAAACGAATACACGTCAGCCCTGAATGCAGGTTCAGCAATTCTGGTTGCCGGAATAGTTGCCGGCGCTGCTTTCTTCGGCTCGATGGGCGTTGCAATCGGCATTGTCATCGGCGAGCTGAGTACGGTTCTGCTCATGATTCATCGGACGAAGAAGATCGTAACTGTTCCGTTGTTCGGGGCGTTCATCAGGCCTCTGAGCGCCGTTGTTTTAATGGTTGCAACCGTGCTTCTTCTTAACGAACATGCACTTCTTGTCCAGGCTTGTGTTTCCCTTCTCGTGTTTACCGCCGTCATCGTCGTGACTCGCGGCGTTGCGCCGGAGGAAATTCAGTTTCTGCGGGAGAGATTTGTATGAAGCTGAACGTCGGATTGATTTCGCCTTCGCCGATGTGGGAGCAGATGCTGCTTCAGGAGGGAGTACCGTCAAACAGAGTCGAGCTGAACCGCGGCGATCCCGGGTGCTCCGTTCTGGTTGTGAATCGCGTTCTTCAACACTCAGAGCGTAAGGCGGTCGAGGCGTATCTTTCGTCGGGAGGGGCAGTGCTGGGCTTTGCCGGGCATCTTGCCGGAGTATGCAAAACAACAAGCAGGGCGGCACGAATTGATTTCCTGACCTCTGACGTGACGGGAATCTTTTCCGATATTCATCTTCTGGACCTTGCAATTTCCGGCGAAGTACCCCGCGAAGCCAATTGTCTTCGGACCCGGCACAATGAATTTGCTGCGTACGCGGGCAAGCTCGGCGGCGGATATGCAGTCATTCTGCCGTTTGATATTGCAGGGATGATGGAAGATCGGCGGGCTGTTGTGAAGAGTTTCTACTCAACTCGGGACCGGCTACCGACCGAACGGGTCTCAGCCGTCAGCAAAGGGGAACTCCGGCACGTTCTGCACTATGCTCTCCGCTACTTGCATCATGTGCGCAACCTGCCGTATGTTCATGTGTGGTATTTTCCTGACGGGAAGAAGAATGTTTCTGCATTCAGAATTGACAGCGACAAAGGTACGAAGAAAGAGGTGGATGAACTCTACCATCTTGCCGTCATGAATGATTTCTCGATGACGTGGTTTGTAGATGTGAAAAGTCATGAAGAATGGCTTCACCATTTTGCTTTTCTTGCCGGACAGGAAATCGGTGTTCATTGTTACGAGCATCGTACATTTGATTCATTTGATGAAAATCTCAAGAACATTTCGAAAGCAAAGCGCAAGCTGGAGTTGGCAGGAATCAGTTCGCCGGGCTTTGCGGCCCCGTTCGGAATCTGGAGCGTTGAGTTGGCAAAGGCTGTCGATAAGCTTGTGTTCGAGTACTCATCGGAGTTTTCCTATGCCTATGATACGTTTCCATTCTATCCGTCGGTGGATGGACAGACATTCCTCACGCCGCAAATTCCCGTTCATCCGATTTGCATCGGCAGTCTTCGCAAAGTCGGCTACACGGGCCAACAGATGAAAGAGTATTTCAAAAGAGTCATTGATGAAAAATTGTTGAGAGACGAGCCGCTATTCTTCTACCATCATCCCACTCATCATTACCCGGATGTTGTGCGCTTCATCTTCCAATATCTTGAGGAGAAAGAAATTGACAATATGACGATGCTCGAATTTGCCCGATGGTGGCAGAAACGCCTGAAGTATCTTCCCTCTTTCAATCTTGAAAATTCCCGGCTGGGGATGGCGGCGGATTCACCCGCTGACGATTCGGTGCGGATAAGAGTCATCCGGCCTGACGGTGGGGAAACTCTTGTTCAACCTTCCCCGCTTGTTGACCTGAAGAAGCTTGAGTGGAATCCGCAGAGGCATCGAGCCTCGGCACCGGCAGATATCCGCCGGATCCGCGAGTTCGATCCCCGTGCATTGGTTGGCGAGGTCTTCTCCGGTCTTGCACAGAGATTTACGAGAAAGGGGGGCAATCGCTGATGCGGGTGTCTGTTGCAAGCTATCAGGCGGTGTCGATTCTTCACGGCGGCCCGAATACCCAACTGAGAAAGACGATGCAGCATATCGGCGAGTTCGGAGTTGATATGCGCTTGTTCGATCCGTGGGCGTCGTTCAGGAAAGAGGATTGCGATGTGTTTCACATCTTTGCGGCGAATGTCGGTACGTATCATCTTGCGCATGAGATTCATGTATTGGGCGTGCCGATGGTGGTCTCGCCGATTTTCTTCAGATTGCAGTCGCCTGCAATCATCAAATCGTTTTTATATGCAACCCGCTTCGCACAACATCTTACACAATCAATTTGGACGGATGTCGGATTCACGGCGGAGATGTGTAGCTGGTCGCAAAAAGTTCTTCCGAATTCGAAGGCGGAAGGCGAACTCATCTCACGCAGTTTCGGCATCGCGCAGTCAAAAATCACCGTCATACCGAACGGCGTCGACGAACGGTTCTATCATGCGGAGCCTTCGTTGTTCAAGAAGACGTACGGGCTGGAGAATTTCATTCTCAACGTCGGGCATATCGGCCACACGCGAAAGAACGTTCTTTCGCTCATCAAAGCTCTCGGCCAAATCGATCATCCTTCAGTCATCATCGGCCGGATCATATCCGGGAAGTACGGCGATGCGTGTGTTGCCGAGGCGAAGAAGCACAAGCACATTCTGCTGATCGACGGACTCGATAATGACTCCGATATGCTTGCGTCCGCGTATGCGGCAGCAGATACGTTTGTGTTGCCTTCGTTGTTTGAAACGCCCGGCATCGCTGCATTGGAGGCGGGACTTGCCGGATCGAAAATCGTCATCACCCCTCACGGCGGCACGGAAGAATATTTCGGCAGGATGGCGGAGTATGTTGATCCGCATTCGGTTGAATCCATCCGGGCGGGCGTTGTCAAAGCGCTTCAGTCGAACAAGGATGATCGTTTGCGAGAACGTATCCGCAACGAATTTCTCTGGCAGCACGTGGCGAGAAAAACTGCTGCCGCCTACAAGCTGATTTCCGGGAAAGAGTAATGGCGAAGCGAATTCTGTTGCTTGTCGGATTGTTGGTGGGAGTGTTGACGTTCGTCGTGTTTGCTCCGACTCTTCAGTATCCGTTCGTGAATTGGGATGACAACATCTATGTGTATCAGAATCCGCATTTCAAACCTGTAACACTTCAAGGGATTCTCCATTTCTTCACCAATCCGTACTTCCGTTCGTGGACTCCGGTCACGTTTGTTTCTCATGCACTTGATGTCGTTCTCTGGGATTTCAATCCCACGGGCCATCACCTGACGAACGTTCTGTTGCATAGCGTGAACGCTGCTCTTGTTTTCTGGCTTGCGCTTCATTTGATTGATGCGTTCAAGCGCAAGAGATCTGAAACGGGCAAGCCGATTGTCTCGATGACATCTTCAGTGATTTCAGGCTCAGTGATAGCTGCGCTTGTATTCGCCCTTCACCCGCTGCGGGCGGAAAGTGTTGCATGGATTTCCGACAGGAAGGATCTCCTTTGCGCATTCTTCATGCTGCTGACGACGATAGTGTATTTGACGCGAAGAGAGAATCCGTTACGGTTACTGGGAAAGTACCCGTTGCTTCTTGTGTTCTATGCATTGGCGCTCGGCTCAAAAAGCACGGCGATGGTGCTTCCGGCTGTGTTCATACTTTTTGACATTACGCTTTTTCGACCGGGGTTCTCACGGTCACTGAAGGAAATTTCTCCCATGGTGTTGCTGGCCGTCGGGGCAGGCATCATGGCAAAGGTTGCTGCTCCCGGCCTTGAAACGGATTTTGCTGCGGGTGAAACAACTCCGTTGCAGTTGTTCTTATTTCCATTTGCAGCCACACTCTTCTATCTAAAAAATCTGTTCTACCCGCAGGAACTCACTCCGATCTATCACACCAACGCGTTTCATCCGGCCGCGGAAAGCCCGATGCTTTTCATTGCGCCGCTGGTTGTTGTGGCTGTGACAGTTTTTTGTCTGTACGAGTGGCGGCGGGGTCGTTCGTACTGGATTGTTGCATGGGGTGTTTTTCTTCTCTTTCTAACTCCTACATTCCTGGGACTGTTTTCAGGAATTCAACCTGTTGCAGACAGGTACACGTACGCGGCATCGATTGGATTGTGCGTGCTGGCAGGAGGAGGAGTGGAACGGATTTTCCGGACGATCGATCGGAACACTCTCGACGCGAAAGGGAAGATGATTCTTGCGGCGTGCGTTGTGTGCCTTTCACTTCTTTCATACAAATCGATGCAGCAAATCAAAGTGTGGAGCGATCCGATGAAGTTGTGGACGTACGTGATTCCGAGAGCGCCCTTTCCTCTTGCGTACAATAATATGGGGATGATTCAGTTGGAGAGAGAGATGTATGACGAGGCCATCGCGTCATTCGAGAAGGCTGTACAACTCCGCCCGGCGTATGGCGAGGCGTGGTGCAATATGGGGATCGCGTTGAACAAGATGGGGGAGTACGAAAAGGCAATGCAAACGTACCGCAAGGCCATTGAGGTTGAGCCGGATCATTTGGATTCGTACATCAATCTCGGAACGGAATATCTCAACAAGAACATGCCTGATTCCGCCATCGCCATCTATCAGCGCGCAATAACGATTGATTCGGCGTTTGCTGCGGCGTACTACAACATTGGCCTTGTGCTTATGCAGCAGGGCAGATACGGCGATGCAGTTTCGTACCATCAGCGGGCTCTTGCATTCGCTCCGGCCAGTGCCGACGGGTGGTACAATATCGGTGTAGCGTATGAGCATCTCTCACAATCCAGCCCGGCAATTGAATCGTACATCAAAGCGATTGCATTCAGAAAGGATTATCTCGATGCCTATATCAACCTTGGCAAGCTGTATGCCGAGACGGGAAATGCGGAACAAGCACTTCAGGTTTTCGGCAAAGCGCTTTCGGTAAATTCAGAATCAGCCGATGTGTATTACAATCTCGGCTACGTTCTTTATAGTGTTGGAGAAGCGGATCGCGCATGCACGTCGTTCGAGGCTGCAATACGATATGATTCAACGTATGCGACAGCGTATCACAATCTCGGCGTGATTTACGGCCAGCGTGGCGATCAGGAACGATCCGTTTCATATCTGAAGGGCGCTGCAAAGCTGGGATATGAAGAATCGCAGCAGCTTCTGAGGGAGAAAGGCATGAGTTGGTAGCATGTTGTTTGAATCCCACGTTACCTTTTCTTAGCTTTAAGCATGGAAACTGCCGGAAGACACACGGAAGATCTCTCGCTGAACACCGAAATCGTTCAGAGACTGCTTGCCGATTTTATCCGGGACGAAACCCACAACGCCGGTTTTCGCAAAGGTGTGTTGGGACTTTCCGGGGGAATTGATTCCACCGTCGTTGCGTATCTGGCTGCCAAAGCGCTCGGGCCGGAAAATGTTCTGGGCGCGATCATGCCGTACAAATCGAGCAACCCGGCAAGCAAAGCCGATGCGGAACTTGTGGCGCGTGAACTCGGCATCCGCACCGAAGTTGTTGACATCACGCCGATGGTTGATGCATATCTGCAAACGGCCAACGGCGTTGACCAACTGCGCGCAGGAAACGTCATGGCACGCCAGCGAATGATTGTGCTGTATGACTTGTCGAGCAGAGAAAAGGCGCTTGTTTTAGGAACAAGCAACAAAACCGAGATTTTCTTGGGATACGGAACGCTGTTCGGGGATATGGCGTGTGCCCTCAATCCGCTTGGCGATTTGTACAAGACTCAAGTGTGGCAACTGGCGGAGGCGTTAGGCGTGCCGAAACACCTTATTGACAAGAAGCCTTCGGCGGATTTGTGGGAAGGGCAAACCGACGAGGGAGAATTCGGCTTCTCGTACAAGAAAGCAGATCATCTTTTGTATTGTATGATTGATGAACGCCGCAGCATGACCGAACTGAAGCACATGGGGTTTGAGCCGGAACTCGTTGAGCGGGTGAAAAATATGGTGATGAAGAACCAGTTCAAGCGGCGACTTCCGTTGATTGCCAAAGTCTCCAACCGTACGGTCAATGTTGATTTCCGCTACCCTCGTGACTGGGGAATATGAGCGAGACAATTCAGGCCGGCGCCCTGTATGTTGTGAGTACCCCGATCGGGAATTTGGATGACATCACGCTGCGGGCCATCAAGATTCTGGGCGGCGTTGATTTGATAGCGGCGGAGGATACACGTAAGACAAAGTTCTTGCTTGATCATCTATCAATCTCGAAACCGCTTGTCAGCTATTATTCTCACAATGAAGCACGAAGAGTTCCTGAACTCATCGCCCGGCTCAAGGAGGGCAAGTCTGTTGCAGTGGTTACCGATGCTGGAACGCCGGGGATTTCAGACCCGGCGTTTCTTCTTATCCGATCAGCTATCGAAATAGATATTCCCGTTATTCCGATTCCGGGCGCAAGCGCGGCTCTTGCCGCTTTGGTGGTAAGCGGCCTGCCGACGGATAGATTTGTGTTTGAGGGATTTCTTCCTGTGAAGAAAGGGAGGAGGTCGAAGTTTGAGGAGTTGAAGGAGGAGACTCGAACCATTATCATCTACGAGTCACCCTTTCGAGTTGAGCGAACGCTGGAAGATATCACCGAGTACTGGGGCGAGCGACGGGTAGTAGTCGCGCGTGAGATTACCAAAAAGTTCGAAGAGGTTGTTCGGGGGCACGCTTCAGAAGTCCTTGCACATCTTCAAAAAACCAATCCGAAGGGGGAATACGTTATAGTCGTGGAGGGGAATACCAACGATTTCACATCCGAGCGAGAATAACTATGCCGTCAAACTCGACACCTGAACTCCGCCTTAAGAGTACCTCACATCCTGTTCTCTACGAAGTCAATGCACGAGTCTTCCTTAACGAACTGTCTCAGCAAGCAGGAAAGAAGATCACTCTTGATATAATTCCCGATTCAGTGCTTGATGAATGGTCGCAGTTGGGATTTGATGCCGTTTGGTTGATGGGGGCGTGGACAACAGGGAAACTCGGCATTGAGATTGCCCGTTCACACGAAGTTCTCCGTCCGGTGTACCGGCGGGCGTTGCCTGATTATACCGACGAGGATGTGGCGGGTTCGCCGTATGCTGTTAACGCATATACCGTTGCCCGTTCGCTCGGAGGAGCGAGGGCGTTGCAGGAATTTCGCAAGAAACTTGCGCAGCGCGGAATAGGGCTGGTGCTTGACTTTGTTGCCAACCACACGGCACGCGATCATGCGTGGGTTTCCGGGCATCCCGAATACTACATCAACGGCAACGAGGGTGATGAGAAGGAGAAGCCGGATCTCTATTTCCGGACACAGACGAAAAAGGGGGAAAAGGTTCTTGCGTTCGGGCGTGACCCGTACTTTCCCGGTTGGACGGACACTGCACAGTTGAATCCCCGTCATCCTGAAGCGCGTTCGGCAATGATTGACACGCTGTTCCGTATTGCGAAGACTTGCGACGGCGTTCGTTGCGACATGGCGATGCTATTGTTAAATGACGTGTTCCGGAATACCTGGGGCGAACGTTCGCAGCCGGAGCAGGCTGCCGCTCCGGATTCGGAGTTCTGGGCTGATGCAATTCAGACAGTAAAAAACACGTTTCCCGATTTCCTCTTCATTGCCGAAGCATACTGGAATCTTGAATGGCCGCTTCAACAACTCGGCTTCAACTACACGTATGACAAGACGTTGTATGATAGACTGTTGCGGGAGGGGGCGAGTTCCGTCAACGATCACCTCAAAGCCGAGATGGCGTTTCAACTTCGTTCAGTTCGCTTTGTCGAGAACCATGATGAGGAAAGAGCTGCCCACGTTCTTCCGAGTGAGGCATGGCACTATGCGGCTGCAACCGTTGCGGCGACTGTCCCCGGAATGTTCCTTCTGCATGATGGTCAGATGGAAGGGAGAAAGATAAAAGTGCCGGTACAACTCAAGCGTCGCGCAGTTGAAGAAGTTTCCCAACCCACTAAACAATTCTACACGCAGCTACTCTCATGTCTGAAAAGCAAAGTACTGCGAACCGGCGAGTGGAAGCTTCTGACCGTCCGGCCTGCATGGCATGATAACCACTCGTATCACAATGTGCTTGCGTATTCCTGGCTGAAGGGAACGGAGCATCGAGTCATTGTCGTAAATTATGCGCCGCTCAACTCGCAATGCTATCTCGACATTGGGCTGAACAATATGAAGGGCACTGTGTTCGAGTTTCGGGATTTGATGAGCCCGGCGGTATTCTCCCGTGACCGGACCGGACTTCAGCACAAAGGGATGTACTTCGACCTGCCGGGGTACGGACTTCATTTTTTTGAAGTTAAGGTTGCCCGATAGAGGTTTTCACCCATCTCCTCCCCTATTGCCCGAAACCTGTCGTTTCAGGCTTGATTTCGGTGGGGGGAGTCACTCCATTCGCGCGACGTGTCAGTAGCACATCCCTTTGATTTCTTTACACTTACAGCGTTTTGTCCATCTCACTCAAAGTGAGAATAATGTCACTGCTCCGAGAATTTTGGCCGTCGCGTTCTCACTCAATTCGCGCGGGGAAATCCAACGGCGCCCGTAACCCATTGATTTTCAAAGCCCGCGCGAATCAAGTGCGAACGGTTGAAAGAGGTAGCACTGACATGCATTTTTGCCGAATCCTGTATTGAATCGCCGATCCCCGGATTTCCATGTCAGTGACAGGTTGGCATATTCACAAAAAAAGACCTACCTTGTTGCGTTCGACGGACCGCTGAGGTCTCCTTAACTTTCTTCTTTCCTGACCATAAAGGAGCCAACCATGCACACCACCTTCTATCTCAAAGCAACCTTCTCGAGAGAACAAGTCTTGATGGATAGACCCACCCAACTCAAAGTCATGTGTCGATCCGAGGAGAATGCAACTGTCTGGGAGCCCAAGGACACTGACCAAGATCCTCTCACATATTATGTCGAGATTCGAGGAGGGACCGTTCTTGCCGGTCTCTTACAAAGGCTCTTTGGGTGCGAAAGGCACTACGCTACTCCCAATCTTGATCAACACATTCCAAGTAGGTAGGCTGCTACCCTGTTAATCGGTAGGCACCAACGTACGCCGTTGTCGACATTGATGCTTGGCGCTCAGCGAGGTATCTCTCGAACGCCTGCCTTTCCGCATTGAAGACGTCGCTCAAGTTGAACTTGTCGCCCGTTTGAAGTCGCTTCAATGTGTCGTTGTCGATCTGGTAGAGATGCAGATGTTGAGCGCTGCACCGGCAATTGAATGACTGCCCTCCTCCTTCGCCATTTCGCAGAGGCGGGTACGGGCCTTCACCTACACGGTAGATGTTATCGTTCAACGCTGCATGCTCAGGCCTCGTTGCCGAATCAAGGATCGAAACGTAACGCCAGAACGGGAAGCGATCCCGCATTTGGTCGATCTGCTCGAGTTGAGCGACAGAGTAAGACGTGAAGATGTTTGTTCGAAAGACATTCTGCAGCCGATGCGGTGCAAGTCTCGTAGCCTTGAACTTTTCGAAGAGCTGATCGGCCTTCGCCCTCCATTCTGTCCATGTTTCACCATTCCTCAATGCCTCTTCGAGAGACTTTTGAACGGATTTCAAAAGCTCGTCGTTTTCAATTCCCGCAATCCAGAATGCCTTCTTGCGCATGTACTCGGCTGCGTATTCCGGCACCAGATCAAACGAGATCTTCACGCGTTCATCCTTGCATGCAAAAACTCCTGCTTGCTTGAACGCCAGGACAGTACCGTCAACATTGAACCTTGCTGCAGCTGCTCCCTTGCGTGAGGAAAAGAAGACATCCTTGTCGGCAATCAAAGTGCGGCCGAGACTGTCGGCGAGTTCCAGAGCATCCTTCAGCGTTTGCCCGAACTCTACAATGAACTGCATGTCCACTCCGGCTAGCTCAGCACGTCTGTGTGCATCTTCAAATGAGATTGCCGAGTGAATCACCTCCAATACGTGATTGACGAGCCGGTTGTAGATTGTCGCCGAATGTGCTGTGGCGTTCTCGCTTATCGAGTCTACTTGCTCGGCATATTGTCGGTCAGGGAATCTCACCAGATTTGCTCCGTGTACCTGTATCCTCGAAAACCCCTCATTGGCAGCGGCGAGTTCGGAAACACCATCGGTCCAGTGCAGATTGCCCAATAGCGTGCGAGGAATGTTCCGCCGTAGAGATTTGATTTCCCTCTTCCTTGTCGGAAATCCATAATGTTGACCCGAAACTGGATATGACCGTCAAACGCAACATACAGGTGGAGTACCTCAATCCGTGGTCTTGTCGGGAAACTCATGTGCCAGCACGATTCTCCTGAATCGATCCTTGGTTTGATACGTTGAATAAAGGACAGACCTCCGGACTCTTTCACCCACGTGGAGGGTAAGCACTTGATGACGCCTGTCAGCTGTCCGCTCACTTCTTTCCCCACTTCCATCCGCACATTTTACATGTATCGCCGGGCTTCATCTGTTGCAGTCGTTGCCCGCATCGTTTGCACCACTTCCTCACTTCAACAACTCCGCTTTTGTTCCAAGAAGTCCTTTGAACGCAGCTGATTGAAACGGCACAGTCTGCTGCGCTGGCTGAAGGGTCGGCTCGCCCTCCTTGGCGATTGGACGCCCGTAGAATTCAGATGCATACTGTTGCGATAACGGGAACCCCATTCTCACCAGCGCTTCATCCACTGTGACAGAGAGCTGCAAATCCTTCGGCTTCTCGATCTTTGTCTTGAAATACGGATAGACCTCTTGCTCGCCAAAGTTGAACATCACCAACGGTAGGATGAACTGATCGGTGATGATGCCATCCATGGCCAACGCATCTGCCTCGACAAGATCAAGCCGAATCTCTTGAGCTGCATTCTCATTCCCCAACTTGCCGGGTGTCGACTGGATCGTTCCGGTGTGCCCAAGGACTGCTTTGCTCTGCCAATCATCCATCCGGTTCAACACGCTGTCGTAAATGTTGACAGTCGTTCCCTTCTGTGCCGGTTCCGGGAACTCGATCTCCGTATTCTTGCCGATCACGGCTCCGGCATCTCTGGCGAGGCCTCGAATGGCGTCGGTTAGAACTTCAATGTCCTTCTCCCGCGTCGGTGAAGTTTCGTCATATTTCCCTATGCGGAGAGGAATGCCAAAGATCTCGCAGAAGATCATCAATGACTTTGTTCCGCCGTTCTTAAAGAGGTACGGCCAGGCGCATGAGCGTGAGATCGAGGTACGGGAGGGATACCCTGATCGGGATTTGATGAGTGCAACAATCCACTTGTACGGTTCGAGGTCAACACCGTTGGTTCGGTTCTCATCGGTAAGCCGTCGAATCTCATTCAGGTTCGATTTGAGGTCGCTAGCTCTTCCAAACCGGAAGTTCTTCTGATGAACCCACTCGAATCCCTCGATCCCTACCTGCCCGCCGGCATCGATATTCCACAGAATCTGTTGAACGCTGTAACCCTTCGCCACTGCATCCAGCAGGTCTTCCTGGAAGCGACGCCACGTCTTGCACCGCTCGACGACTTTGCGAACGAACTCAGCAATCTTCTTGTCCTCAGGCGTGTCCGCTCCGGGGATGATCTCGTACTGCCATTTCAGTACCGCTTGTCGTCGACTCTGGAAGAGCGCACCAAGGTGTGCGTCCTTCTCCTGCATCTCTTCGAACAATTCCATCTGTCGGTAGACATCACCCTGGTCAGCCTCTTTGCAAATCTCAGAGAGACGCAAGGGGGTCAACCCATGCGATGGATAGCTGCCGTATTTGTCCAGCAGCGTAACAACGTTGATCACGTCGAGGGGTGGACGGAGTGGACGTTTCTTCTTTGGGGTTACTAGTTCAATGGGCATGATTCTCTCCGATTAAAAAGAAATAATCGCAACGGGTGGCTGCGATAAGGACTTGTGTGACAATACTTTCCAGTAACTGATCGCAATGGCATATCTACAGGTACATATAGCCTGCATGTTCTTCCGCAAATGACTACACCTGAAAGGAGTCGGTTTTCTTTTCAACAATGAAGAGGAACGACTCATGAAGAACAAGAAACGCACCAATTCAGGGAACAAGACGAACAAATGGCTTCTCGTGCTGTCAGTAGTCTTGAAGGTCATTGACATCATCATGCAGTTTACATCCGATTAAAAGTTGAACTGCAAAGTTGCTTTGAACTCCTGTTGACTCAGGTTCGAATAGCTTGCAAAGTAACCGGCGCCGACGTAGATGTCGTGGTACAGTTTCACCTCGGCGCCCAATCCCGCCCCTTTCAAGTCGAGAGCCAGCATTGGCAGCCTGACAACACCGAAGAACTCGGCAAACGAGAGCTTAACCATAGGCTGAATGATGCCACCGTTGCGCCCAGGATCGCCCACGTTCGCACCGAACGGCGCAAGGCTTATCCCAACGCCGGGATATAGCCCAAAGGCCACGACTGGCGGATTGTAGGCGACAACATCAATACGTTCGAGGGAAGAATCCCGCTCCACAAACACGTCGCCTGACTTCGTTTCAATAATGCTCACCGGCTTGTCGATGCCCTTGTATTTCACACTTACCACGCGTCTCACATCCTTTTCCCGAACACCTCCCGGAAGTCTGGCAGGTGGGTCTGCTGTCTGCTTGCCGAAGGCAGACAGCAGAGGTGGTGTGTATTGCCGGTGATGAGTCGGCATGAAGGAGCTGTCGCTCGGCATCACAACTGTGGGCTGCGATACCGAGCCGGTGAACAACGCCGACGCCCATTGCCTGATGTTGACGCTGCCGAATAGCAGTACCACGATCAAGAGCAGAGCAACGGCGACCGCAATCTTGTGTGACGATTTCATGTCCTGATGACCCTCCTAACGTGATGAGTACTCGTTTGGTTTTGTAGCGGTTTCATGTCCGAACCGAACCGCACTTCACGCAGCCTTGGTTTGATGATGCGTTCGATGTATCGCTTGCTTGTCTCGATCAGCAGGGACTTGCGTCCGAGTTTCCTTGCGACGACACCAGTCGTTCCTGCGCCGGCAAACGGGTCCATAACAACATCGCCGGGACGGCTGCCTGCTTTGATGCACGTCTGGAGCTAAACATGACAACAGCATCGACAACTCAGGCCTCAACTGCCTATCAGCAAAAGAAACAAACCGCAGAACTACTGTTGGAGGAACTGCATCGCAAGCTGCAACTGCACGAGGACGCTGCCAGTGAGCGACCTCGAGACTGGGGGTTCGTCGGCGATCTCTCACACCTGGTAGAAGTGCTTCAGGACGCCAACACGTTCTTCGTCCGCTGATCCGGCCAATCGCAGCTCGTTGTTGAGGCGATGGAGTCAATTCATCGCCTTTTGTTTTTGTGCCTTCATCTTCTTTCGCACTCTGTAGTCCAATCGCTTGTCACGCAACACGAAATAGCATCTTCCGTTTCTCGACATCCGCACATCGAAGCCAAGGAGTGCCGAGAGTTCAATCCACCAGGTTCGCAATCGTGCCCCGAACGGAATCGGTGTGTTCATCAATAGGTTCCTTCCTCAAATGACATCTCTCGCTTTGTCACGCTGCGATAGTTGACTTCGCCGGTACCCGGATAGTCCGTAACCAACGTCACGGCACCTTCCAGCGCATCAGATCCGTCGTCGCCGACTCCCCCGACATTAACCGGTGCCGGATTCGGCTCTGCTTTCAACTGCCGCATTAACAAGTCCTGATCGGGATCATCTGGGTCGAATGTGACGATGGCGTCTTTCACTAACGGAGCGAGCCGCGCTATTCGTCCCCGCTTGTTGCCTACCTGCTTGATCGGGAAGAAGGGGAGAGGCCTCTTCTTCTTTGCCATGAACCGGCGATACTCACGCTTCACAAAATCCTCGTACATGTTGTCTGCAACGCCGACACGAATTGATTTGAACACCACGAAATGATCCCATGAACGTTCCAGCATCCAATCAACCCCTTGCTGTTGTATGTCTGCCTTCAACACAGGGATATGCAACTTCTCTTCAATCACTCCGACGCCGACGGTAACGACTGCTTTGTTGTCACCCGTTTCGGTCCCGGACGGATCGACAAACGTGAAGACATCGTACTGACTCAGGTCAAGGTCCTTGAGACGATGAAAGCGGAACCAGTGGTCGTGGAAAATCTTCCCCTTACGCTTGCGGGGACGCATCATCATTTCGCAATCGTGCGTCTCCGGGTCGTTCTTGCGGTCTTCAAGCTCCTGGATTGTCGGGTGACGGAATTGCCAAGTACTTTTCTCGTTTGTCGGAAACCCAGCCTCTCGGCATGCACGCGCAATCTCACGATCTTGCTTCGTTTCAAGTGGGTTTGGTTCGAGTACTCTGGTGATCACCTTTTTGAAATGCTCGGTGTGTCTGCCCCGCATCAGGCGGTCGGTGATGTCATCCTCAACAGTCCAGTTGCACAACATGATGCCGCTCCAACGGGGGGCGTTCACACCCTTCATCACACTCTTCTTCACCCAATCAACCTTCTGCTCGACAACAGCGGGAGAGTCCGGCAGATCAGGATCGGAAATGTCATCAATAACGAAGTGGTCGTATCGGTGTCCGTTCACTTCCTCGCCTCGCAGCGATTGGTCCCTACTGAGACCTTTGAAGGCCCTTCCCGTGCTGGTGACAATGAACCCGTTTTCCCATTGCCGCTTCCCGACCAGATCGCCAAAGTCATTCTTCAGACGAACATTTTCCTCGAACTCGATCTTCAGCGGAATGATTTTCGACTCCGCTTTCTTCTCCGTCTTGGCGATGATCGGAATATACCAGCGCTCTTCGAAGACGACTTTCCAAATTGGATCGATCTTGCCGAGAAGAGTACTTTTCGCACACCCCCGGAAACCTGCAAAGAGCGTGAACACTTTCAGCACGTCGGCCAGCCGGAAGTACTCCTCGTGGAACTTTGCAAACCCTGCGTCAAACCAATCGATCTCTGCTTCCGGAGTTTTCCAGACCTCTTTGTACTCAGGCTTGAGTTCGATGTAGTGGGGAAAATAGGTCGCGGCAAAGAAGAGCTTGTCAACTTTTGCACGAGCTACGCGGGCCCGGCGCTTTGCCGGCGTATCGTTTCTAAACGGCGTAACATCCCGTCGAACACGGTTTAACAGCTCTTCAAACTGCTCAAAGTATTCCCGTTCGGTGATGAGTGCCATCAGCGTTTCCTGTACTTTTTGTTCATTTCCTCACCGAATCGGCTGAGATGGGGAATGATTTGCTGCAGGAGTTCCGGGTCTTCAGCATCCATGAACTCTGTAAATTCCTTCGTGAAGGCGAGGATGTACGGGTACATGTGTTGACCCTTTGTGAGCCGCTCGGCCATTTCGTACAGCGCTTTTAGTGCATACACTTCCTGCGCGTCGAGCTTGTTGCCGGCCTGAATCTCATCAAGCAGCTTGCCGAGACGTGCGACCGAGGTTTGCAGCATCTTGTTCGCGTTGGCGGTAGGTGTTGCCCGGAATGCCTCACGGTCTTTGTCCCAGTCCTTTCCTGCATGCACATCTTCTTGCTTCCAGCGATACAAAGTCTTCTCCGGCACTTTGAGCAGTTCGGAGATTTCCGGAATCTCCTTCATGTCCTGGACGTAGAACATGTAGGCATCATTGCGTTCAAGTTTCCGTGCCATCATCACCTCAAAAAAGAAAGAAGCCGAGCATCCCAAACCGGGACACTCGGCTTCTTGTTATCGAACGACCGAGAGTGTTTACCTATTATTCAGAATCATCTCCTGCCGGAGAGACTCGTATACTCCTCCACACTTAGTTTGATCTTTTCAAAGATCGGTATGAAATTTCCTTCGCCGTCATAGTTCAGTACAATCGTAACTCGCTTGCGATGGCGTGCAACTTCCTTGATCAGTTCAATCGTCCGGTCGACATTGAGTGCATCAGACTTATCCGCCATGTACTCCCCCAGGTACTCTTTCTACAGTGTAACCAACTTGTCAAGGCGTCTGACCGATCCGGGGAGAAAGACGCAGAACAATAACGCGCTGGCGCGTCCAAACGTGCCAAGAGACACGTCCACCGCCGCTCCGAAGAGGGCGATGACGCCAGCGCGTTGAAACGCTGTGCGTACCGCACTCTCGTAGCGGTGATGAACGCTCTTGGTTTGTTTTTGGACAGCCATAATCTACCGAATCAGTTAGTATGTTTCAAGCTTAATCGTCAGACCTTCAATTCACAACGAGTGCAGAGTTGAGTCCAGTCGAACATGCAGTGTAGGTCTGACTTGTCCGGTCGCACCATGGAGTGCGGCAGAACACCACTGAACGCGACGGCCACGCTTTCGTTGACACCGCTCATGTGTTGTTGCGGTGTGCGCCGCATGATCGTTGTAAATTGTTTCAACAGTTGCTCGACAAGCTCGTACAGCGATTCAAGCTGTGGCGGGTCGTATCTGTCGAAGAAAGAGTATGAACGCCACGGTGTCCCAAGATGCCAGAACTTTTTCCCATCATTCGCGACATGGTAGAGTCGCTTCGCATTTTTGAACCACTCCGTTGCAGCAGCACGCGAGCGGTCGATGTCGAAAGCGTAGAGATACTCAGGATCGAAGCGAGCCGGTGCTCCACTACCTTTTGCAATGTTGTTCAACTCGGTCCCGGAGCGCAACGCTCCTTCGGAAGCAAGCTCAATGCCGATTGATTGCTTATTGCACTGAACGTTCTGCGGGATCTTCAGACCAAGATGATGCGCCCAATAATGCGGGTCGAATACTTCGTAGACGGTGCCGTCTCGCTCGATGATGTACGCTGTGGCGACTCGCTCGGCTGTCGATTGCCAATACTTGAATGTGCTTACTGCACTTCCTCCAACGGTATGATGGAGGTACAGCTGCGTCTTCGGGACAACGTCCCGATAGTACTGATCAGGACTCAGTCGCAGAGTTCGATTGATGTTCATCTTGCACTCCGTTTTGTGTAATTAACTTTTGAACCCAAATAATAATCCGCTGTGCTGAGACGCCTGTCCTGCCGTCCCACTCGCCGTCGTAGTCTTTGTCACAGAGCCGACTCTCTGCATGAAAGCTCACTTGCCCTGTCGGCAGGTCGACGTACAACACCCAGTTGTGATACTCCTGCGCCGGATCGATCTTCCATCCCCACTCGATGCCGAGCTTGGCGGCGCAGTGTTCGAGTGCATTGCACAGGTTCTTCAACGACCAGTTTTTCTTGTCGTATGCCTTGTGCCGGTAGCCGCCCCCTCGATACACTTTTGCACGTGCACTCGCTTTCTGTGCCCTGAACAGATTCACGGCCACCGTGCCAACGTCGCCGAGTTGCTCAAGCAGCCGATACAATTCCTTCGTGGCTTCGCCGTCTGAACCTTCGTAGATACGTCTGACATCAACGCATCTGACATCTGGCATCTGATCTCTGACCTCTGCTCTCATCCCGCCCCCGTTTGATGCCGGCTCGGATATGTCGGATAAACACGCGTGTGCGCTCGCGCTTCACGGAATTCTTCCTCACTCATGCCGAGCTCGTCCAGGGCGTAGCTGCGCAGCTCCTCGCCGGTCATGAAGTGGCTGTTGCTTTTGCTGAGCGGGCGGTACCCGGTTTTGCTGTATGATTTGGTCGTCCTTCTGATGCCCTTTGCGCTGCTCGGCTTCTCCTTGTTGTGTCCGTGCATGTAGTGGAGTATTATCTCTTTCACGGCGCCGCCGTCGAATGTAGTATCGAGCTCAATCGCCGACGGCGGATCGAGCCTATGAAGAAGGTTCTGCACCGCCGGCCTCCCGGACATCGAAAGCAGGTGAATCACGGTGGTACGATCCAGCCGTAATGTCTTGCCGATTTCCCCCTGCTTGTATCCGGCCTTCTCAGCCGCAAGCGCAATTGCAGCACGGACGTGCACAACCGCCGACTTTCTGGTGCGTTCGAGCGGATCCAAGCCGGAAAGGGCGGAGGCCTCTCGGATAATGTCTGCGAGTGGCTTCATGACTCCTGCCCTTCGAAATCGGAGGCCGGCCGGATTTCGCCCGGCCTTCCTCTTAGTTTTCTTTGAGCCGCCTCTTCAGTCGGGAAGAGGAGGGCGTTCTCGAAGTTGGCCGACCAGCCATCGTGTGGCGTCAGGAATTGCCAGGGCTTGGCAGGCCAAGTTCGTACAACGACGAAACCTTTCATCTCGCTTCCCCTTTCTCATGAATGAGAAATCTCTCCGGTACGCCGGTGAGCCGAAGCGCCTGATGCTTGTTCGGATTTCGGCGGTTGATCTCGAATGCTTCCCCCAGCCCCGGATTGGTGAGGTGAAGCAATTCAAGTTCGGCATCAAACGCCCGATCCGCCCAGAATTTTTCCATCTTTGTCATCTCGCGTCCAGCGCCTCCGGCAATTGACACAGGCTGCAGAGTCCTTCCACATCGAAATGCGGGCCGAAGACCGTTTGGCCTTTGTACAGAAAATGTTCTCTCGCTTCGTGTTCCTCGGCAGTCAGTACGCACTTCAGAGCTGTCTGCACAATCTCACTCTTCGTCATGTGCGGCGAGAGGATCCATTTTCTGGTTGACCATGCGCTGCCCTCCGCCCGGAAGCGACCCTGCAAATGTGCGTTACCGTAACCGTCCAGCACGATCACGGCAAACTCCCAATCCTTGTACGTCACATGCTGCAGCGCTTCCTTGTAGATGCTTGCCGCAACGTCGAGCTGCACGTCGGGCGTGTTGAGTGCTGCGTTGTTGTATTCGAGTTTCATTGTTCCCCCGATGCTAAGAGTCGTACCGGCCCGTCGGCCGACGTGAGTGTTTTGTTGATTTCAATTCTGCGCCCATCATTCCAACCCGCAAGCCGTGCAGCGGTGTCCTTCCGGGGCGACTTATGGTTGCCTGTTGTGACCGAAGGCCGATTCATAACGAACTTGTCCAAGGCCTCATCGGTGAGATGGACAATCCCGTATTCCTGCGCTTGCTGTGCTTTCGCTTCGGCCAGCTTGCGATAGAGACCGACGTACACGCCGTAGAAGTAATTCAGCATCACCTGCTTGCGCCTCTTGCGGCGCATTCTGCTCGTGAGGAGGGACTTCCGGGCGTTCTTCCAAAGTGTTGCGAACGTTCGGCACAGGTACATAAACACGAACTCGGCGATGATGATATGATGCTCCTTGCCATAGATGTCGTATCGCTCTTTCCAGTCGGTGTGCATGAATGATTTGAAGAGCCTCTTCGACCATCCTTTGGGCAGTACAATCCGCACCATCCGCACATGAAAGAAATCGCTCACGATGTGGACGATGTAGGGCTCATATTCCTTGTACCCCGTGCCGGTGAGGAACTGCTTTGCATGAAATTCCTCGTCACGCACCTCGCCTGGATCGACGGAATACTTCTCCATCATCTCCATTGCACGCTGCAGCGCGAGTGCCGCCTCGTGCTCATTCGGTGAAGTCGAGAGCCGGAGGAGCTTTTTTATTTTGTCAATGATTCTCTTGCGTTCGGTCATGCAATCTCCTTGATGATCATCCACGCCGTCACCACGTTGCCGGTGATGCGGCACTTTCGTTTCTGTGATTTTCCCAGCACGCCTTTCTCGCGTAACGCAAACGTCCGGCCCACAACACGGTTGATCTCGGCGTTGAGGTGCACACGGATCTCTTCGTTGGTTGCGTCGTCGTGCCCCTGTTCCCGTAACTCCTTGAATGCGTTGAACACCCAAAGCTCCTTCTTGTTGAGAATGTCCGGGTCAAACGTGAGGACGATGTGCGAGAGCTTGCGCGTGTCTGTTGCCAACGGGATCGCCCTCGGCGCCTCGGTGACGAGGTATTGCTCACGTTTCGAGAGCTCTTTGTTCTCGGTTTGAAACAGCGGCAAACCGGCTGTCGGATGCTGCCCGATCACGTCTGCGACCGCTTCGTTGCGTTTGTACGGCATCATTCCCCCCGGATGATACATTTCGTTGCTTGCACTTCTTGTGGCTGAAAAGCATCTGCCCGAATCGGGCCAGTGATGCTTCCTCGACGTATTCATTGTCCCCGATAGGTTCACCGCACGTCATGCAATGAACTGACGACACCATGGTCATGTCGTAGCCGTACTTTCGGTCAGCCGTTGCGAGACCTCTGCATCTTGCACAGTTGCACACGGTGCCCGTCATAGTGCCACCCTCATGGCAAGCCGGTAGCGCCGTTCGTCCTCTTCCATCTGCGCCTTGTATTCCTTCGCCAGCTCTCCAATACAGTGCCTGCACTCAACTCTTCCCGTCTCCCTGCACGTCTCGCAAGGCGCTCCGGCGATAGAGACAGCGTGGCAATCGGGGCATTCCATCTCCGCCTCATAGTCGCAGTGCGGGCACTCGATAATTCTCCGCCTCAACTCAGGATGCGCGTCGAGCCATTGTTTGAATGTGTAGAATCTTGCCATTGTCGTTATCCTTTCGGAGCGAATCAGAGATTCGCTCTACAAGATCACCCGGAGGAGAGCTGCGGACAAACCCCCCGGTACGCCCGGCAGCTCTCCTGCACTGTCAGCCTCCTTGCCCCCAGTGCCTGATCGTGAAGAAGGCGATCACGCTCGCACCCCAGCCGATCCAGTTCGGCCAGCACCAGGCGAGCGCCTTCCAAAAATCCTCCCGCCACATTTCATCGGGCGGGTACCAATTTCGTGTTGCGCCAAGATCTTCATGCGTGCGCATGTCGAGAACGATGTGCAGCATGAACGAGATCGATGCGGCGATGACCCAATCGTGAAGGAACACGATGCCATAGCAGACACCGAAGGCGCCGAAGAAGAGCGCACCGACGCTGTGCATTTTGCTGTACCAGTTCCAGGCGTTCCAGTTCCTCTTCACGAGCTTCTCGGCAAACCCGATGATGTCGTGACTCGCGCCGATAACGGCGCCGGCGGCTTCGATTGTCCAGGGCAGTTCCTGCCCGGTGATGAGCTCGCACGCCTTGATGGCAATGTAGCCGTGTGCTGCATGTTGTATCGAGTCCAAGTATTCCCCCCAGATGAAGAGTGAAGGCGGGACGCCCAACTGAGAGTCCCGCCGTGTATTCAATTATTTCAAACGTGATGCGGCAGCTGGCATGCGAATCCCGATCCACTCAAGGAACCGTTGCGCAGTTTCGAGATCGAACACCCTATTCGCTACCAACGTCACCACAGCGCCGACGAGAGCCACGAATGGTGCAGTCCACGTGAACTCTGCTGTGTTGATAAACAGGCCAACTTCAAAAGCGACAGCGACGATCTTCCAACCGAAAAAAGAAAGACCTTGGCCGACGAGGAAACTGAAAACCCATGACCATGTCGAGTTGGCTTTCGTCCACTTCTTCAGCAGATCGGTGAACAAGACTGTTCCACCGATGAGACCGCCAAGAGTGAGAAACCATTCGAGCACGTCCAATGGCTCGCCGACTGTAAACAGACCGGCGACCACACCGAGGACGAGAACGAGGATGCGTTTGATGTTCATGATACCTCCTAAGTGATTGATGATTGAATCGTCGCTACTTGGGCTACGTGTTATGAAACCCGTCGAACAACTGTCGCAGACTTTCCTTTGCCTCTTGCACCGTTACATCCGGGAGCGCTGCCGTGCATGTCGGGCAGTTTTCGTCGGCGAAGTGGGTCGTGCCACATGTACATTCGATTCGCAGTCGCCGCCTTGGCTCATTCTTCTTCCTTTCTTTGGCAAGAATTCCTTTGACGTATCTGATGTTCCGCACGTTCGCCTCGGCGGCAATCTTGATCGCACGGTACACGTTATCGTAGCCATGTTCCTTTGCCAGCTCGAGCAGCTCGTGGAGAATGATATAGCCGACCCGTCCTTCACGTCCCCAGCAAGCGAGCAGGTACTGCTCTAGGTTGGCGCCATTCTGTTTGTACTCTTCATGCGTCACGCTGACCTCCGACTTCTGACCTCAGACCTCTGGTCTCTTTCCCGTACATCCCGGTGCAACACCTTCGTTGCCGCCAACGCGGCCTCCGTGATCGTGTGCTTGTTCAGGCCCCGCTCGTTGCGCATGATGAACGCAATGGCTGCTCGGATGTCGGAATAGGTTGCATTGAGTGACTTCTTCATGTCCGGGATTCTTGAGTTTCTGATCGTTTACTTTTTTCTTGATCCGGTTTCGCCGGCACAGTTGTGTCCGGCTTGCGACTGGCAGCCTTGACTCGTCTCGCCCATCTCTTTGCTGTAATAGCCCTACAGCGTGCACGCAGGAAGCGCCTTCTCATTCGCTCATTCTCCGACGACCATTGGAGTTGATTCTCCAGAGCGTGCGTTGCAGGTATTTCCTTCCGGTAATGAACCTATGCTTTCGAAGGTCACGGCAGCGGGATGCGACAGCTCGCAAGGGAATGTGTGTCCCGGAGCCATTCAGGTATGCAGCAATTTCTGACGTGGAACACTCTGCAGGTGAACCAGGCGCAAGAATGCTGATCGCTTTCAGAATCTTCTTCTCTATCATTCTTCGGTTGTCCATCCATCTCCCCGTGTGATGTACTGCTGCTGTGATTACCTATTCTTCCGAGAGCTTTGCTTCATTGAACGTGAAGTACGGTTTGTCCTTCGACTGCGTCAGCCTCAATCCGAATCTCGCCAGCTTTTCAGCAGGCAGATTCAGGGCTCTGACCGCGTCTTTGATGTAGCTGTAAGTGACCTTCGCGCAATGTTTGAACGACGGAGATTTGAGCAACAGCTTCGCCGTATCGTCCTTGGTAAATCCCTTCAGTTGTGTAAGTCCGGGACGTGAGTCCTCAATGCCGATTTTGCCGTAGAGGAGGTCAATCGACTTCTTTCCTTCCCGGCAGATTTCCTTCTTGTTCTTCTTGATGTAATCAAGCAGCTCCGATTCGACGAGAGCGTACCGGGCCGAGAGCGGAGCCGTGACCTCCAGCGATTTCTCTTTCAACTTTTCGATTGCATCGTTGAGGATGACCTCCTCCGCGGCGATGTCCCTCTTCAAACGGTACAAATCCTTGATGGCGTCGTTAGCCTGGTTGAGGCTGGCAATTGACATGATGTTCCCCCTTTGCGGTATGTTGATTTGGTTGCGTTGCGGAAGAATCCGGGCTACCACCTAAGACGCGATGCGGTGTCTCTGCGATGGAGGGCACCGACCCATTGTCCGGATTCTTCGTGCGACGCGTGAACGTTCTGAATTCAAAAAGTTCTGTGTGGGTGAGAGTACGTTTCCCCGTTTCGTGGTTACGTTCGATCATGGCGACCATGGCGAGAATAACCTTGCGCAGCTCGGCTGTACTGCACTTGCGGGTGTCGTCCCAGCCCGTAATGCGCTTGCAGAGATTCGACACAGGCTGCCATGAATCCCAACCGAGATACTCCATGAGGTGAGGAATGATCCGCTGCTGCGAGGCAATGCCGGAAGCGTGCTGGTCACGACTCTTCGTCGGCGGCCGCCCAGCCGCGGAGTGGAATCGTCGTAACGCGACCAGCACGTTTTCCAGCTCGCTCAGCGGAAGGCCCTTCACTGAGCGCTTTCCCGTGACCTGCTCCACGATGTCGCGGTAGAGCTCATCATCAAGTCCCACCTGTTGCTTGATGATGTGGATGTCACGGACAGCACGTGTATAGGTAAGTTCTTTCACAACTCAATCCATGATCTTTCTGAGAAACGCGGGCCGTTCTGGTTCTAAATTCTTCGGCGGATTCGGATTGTGGAACAGATAGAACCGTATCGAGTTGAACACCTCTTTGAAGATGCCGGGCATGCCTTTGTCCTGAGGCGTAAAAGTCCGCTCGATTTCTTTTCCTTCGACCGTTGCCTTGAAACTGATGCTGTGTACTTCGATGTTCATGTTGTTCCTCCTACATCATTGCCTGCGCGTTGCGGATATGCTCCTCGTCGATTCTGCTGGAATCGGCGCTCAACATGAAGTCGTATGCCAGCGTCATCAGGTCAAACACGCCCCGGATGCCTGCACGGTTTGCAGAATCATCGTTCGCCCATTCACGCAGCTTGCGGATCTCCGAGCGGTCGAGATCATGAGGGAACTGCTTCACTATGGAAAGGATGTCGGCATCGCTCATCTCCTGAACGCGGATGCGCACGGAGATGCGTGTATCGACGTAGCGAAGGTTCCGTTTCGGGTCCCGCAGGATGCCTTCGAGATTTGTCGTGCCGATGAACGCGACGGCGCAGCGTCCTTCTATATCGCCCCGGATCGTTTGTAGTACTTCGAGGAATGAGGGCTTCAGGCGGTCCGCCTCGTCGATGATGATGAGCCGTTGCTCGCGTTGCAGATGCCGGATGATCTCTCCCTTCAGCCAGCCGTTAGGTCCCTTCACATCCTCGACTCGTTGATAGAGGTTGAGACTGACTGCGATGCGGGCGAGGAGATCGTGCAAACGGAATGTTGCATCGAGAATCAAGTACACCGTATGATCCTGGTGCCGTCTCCAGTAGTCGAACGCTCCGAATGTTTTGCCTCGCCCGTTGTCGCCGATGATGAGACCCATGCGCCGGCGCTTCCAGATCAGGTCGAGCCCGACGTTGATGTCCTTGACCGATTGCAGTTCCAGAATTGTGTTCTTCGAGATCCAGCTCAGCCAGAACCTTGTGGCAGCCTGCTTGAAGTCTGCGGTATCGGCGCCGTACTTGTCGTTGAGGATTTGGCTGACCGTCGAGGCAGCGTAGCCGGTTGCCTGCGCAATTTCTTTGTGCGATACATCGCCGTCATCGACTGCTTTCTTGATTGAGTCAAGAACGTGTTCCGGGTCCGTAGCGATGCGAGGATTGAGTTGATCCAGGTATGCGAGTTTCATTGCAGCGTTGCTTTTCATTATCCCCCCGATGTTGTGTGACCTTACGACTGTTGTTTGTTTGGATTCTCTTTGAGTAAGACGGAAACCCCTTTCGTGAACTCAGTTATAAGTGCGATTGATTCATCCACCCTCACGGCGACCTCTTGACATTTGCATTTGTACACTCCGCTGGTTGCCGGAACTTTAACACGGGTTCGACAAGCTCTGCAGCCAACTTCGAACATCGTTTGCACGTGACCTTGTTCAGTGCGTTCTTCCATCGTATTCCCCTGACGCTTCTCTTGCCGCAGAGCGGCCTGCCGAAATCACTCGCGTGGACTTTGCTTCTTGGACGCGACACGGCTTGTCCATAGCGGGCATTCATCAATTCCTCTGCGATTCACTTAGCCGGCTGATCACCCTGCGCTGCTCGAAGCGCACCCTTATGTATGGGTCGCTTGGGTTCTTCGATAGCTCGATGTAGATCAGAAGGTCGCTATCTTCCAACTCGACTTGATAAACCTGCTCCGGCAGGATGCGCACTGCGTGCCTCAGTGTTGGTTCGGTCTTGTTCATCGCAACTTCTCCACGTTAATGAGGTTGAGTGGATTTCCCTTGATCGTCTCTTCCTTCTTCTTTTCGACCTCTTCTTTCTTCATCTGCTTGGCAAGTTCTTGGTGGAACTTTCTCGCTTCGGCTTCGATGCCGGTCAGTTGCAGTACTTTCGGCGCCGCTGCCGCTATCATCGTGCGTTCGACTTTGCTGATGTTCTGAATCTCGGCGTTGAAGAGTATGGCACGCGCTTCATCGCTGGTGATGCCTTCGCGTAGCGAGCGAATCTCGTCGGCGAGGTCCCTGTTCTGACGTTCCCGCTCCTTCACGAAACGCATCCAATCGCGCTCCGTGACTCCGAGGAGTTTCTTATCCACTGCAAACGTGATGAAGTCCGCGCCGATATAGACGGCAACGCGCCCCACATTCATCGGATCGTAGTACAGCGTTGCCTGCTCGCCGTTGTAGGGATCGAGATCCATAGAGAAGTACTCGGCGCCGAGAAGCTTCACGTACCCGCGGCGGATGATGCGTTTCTCGACTTTCATCATCAGAATGTTGAGCACGCGCTCGTCGATGTAACGCATGCCCGCGCTGTTCATCATGTAGAATTGCAATGGCGATACGTTACCGAGGGATTTGCGCGGCCGGTTGTTCACCATGTTCACCGCAAGCTGGAAGAGAGACCGGTACTCATCTTCGTACAAAATGAGACCCGCTTTCACCTGTGCGCTTAGATCATCCGGCTTCTTTGAGTAGTTACTGCCTTTGAAGCCGGGCAAGTATTTCAACACCTTTTGGATGATCGCGAAGGTTCCCTCGACCGTGCCCTTGCTTTGTGGATGACGTCTCTGTGTGTGTTCGAGCTTGCAGAGCAACTGCACCTGATTGCGCACGTCATCTTCAAAATCGATTTTGCCGATCACTTGACCTGTATACCTGCTCTTGTAGTCTTTGCCTCTGTCGTAATAGAGCTTATCGCATGCGTCAACAATGTTTGCCGGTTCATATTTCACATCGGGACCCGAACCGACTGCCGCAAAGAGTTGTGTGCCGAGAAACGCGTTGCGTGTGCACAGTGCAATCGTCTGGCTGCTCGGCGTATATGCGTGCACGTAGCCCTTAATCAGTCCGGTGCGTCGATCAACCAGCATCGTTGACCAAAGGGGAGCGATCTTGCCATCGCGGCGGTAAACGATGGTCACGTCCTCCGTATGATCGCCTTCAAGTACTCCACCCGGTCGGTACTCATCGTCAGGGCGGGAGATGTAAATGCGGTCAGTATCGCGTTCGCTTTTGCTCATGCGCGAGCGCTTGATGGCAACGTTCGTTTCGCGCTTGGTGGAGAGAAATCTGATGACGCTGGACATTGACGGCAGGTCATCCACAGTGGCAACATCGTTGGTCGCTTCGTTCAGCACACGTTGTTTCCTGCACGCATCGGCGAGGGCGAGGTAGCAGCTCTTGGCATTGTGTCCGGGACGCGAATAGAGTGCGATGAGAAATGCCTCGGCGTCCAGATACTCACCGGTTTCCTTCACGACGATCAAACCGCGGGCACTGCGCAGTTCCCCCGTGTTGCTTGGTGACTTCCGGACAACAATCTGCGCGAGCGCCTGCTTGATTTGTGGATGATGAGCCAGCTGATGGATGGGTTGTGCCGTCGGGATGCCATAGAGATCACGCAGCTGGGCTTTGTAGCGCCGTTGCGTGCCGGTCGGGATGCTGTACGTGCATGCAACCCGCATCTCGGTAGAGAGGATGTCTTTTTCTGCAGCAATCGACTCCAGCATAGCGTTCACTTTGGTCATCACATCATCGGTCAACTTCTCGGCGGGGATAAGCGGAAGATCGAGGGGAGCGGAGACCGTAGGGTCGGCCGTCTGTTCTTCGATCCACACTTCCGTCTTTCCCATCTCATTTTTCTGACTCATCACTTTCTGGTGCTTCATCATTCTGAACAGGTGCCGTTCAGAGACCCGCAATATGCGAGCGGCTTCACTGAATGGAATCCAAGTCATGGGCGGTTGACTTATTTTGTGCTATCTATTGTTGAGTGAGCAGAAGCCTTCCACAAACGCTTCCGGTGTAAACATCGTGACGACGTGAACGAACTTGTCTGTTTTGCAGATGCCGTGTCCCTTACGGTACACAACGAAGTGCTTCGTATTGTGGGCGATATAAAAGTTCTCGCCGGCGATCACGCGAAGCTTTTGGGTCTGTTTCGCTTCGTCTTCTATGCGATGAATCATCGCGTACATCTTATCCTGAGCGGCACGGCGCTCGCGCAGTCGGCGTTCAGGTTCAAAGTGCTTTGTCAAATCGGGTGCAAGGGATTGGACTGCTACGTTCATTGGGCGGACTCCTTGTTAAGGTTGAGATTCAGATTTCTGATTTGCTGCTCTGTTGAGAACCTCGATGATTGCATCGATGTGCTTCTTTGCGAGACTGAGCCGATGCTTCTTGCCGAACTCTTTTATCTCGAGTCGAATACTGCGCTCGCATTGTGCACACAACTTATACTTGGCCATTCGATCCTCCATTTGTTTTCGGGTAGATTTGAAAATGGCATTGCGGACAATAGCGCGGCTTGCGTTCAGTTTTTTTCCGAAGTCCCTTCTGTACCAGCCACGCGACAATGCGTCGCCGCTCCGGCGTGCCGATTGATTGCTGCCTGATGAACTTCGATAAGGTGCCTTTGTTGACTCCGATACCACGTGCGGCCTCAGCAAGTGGAATTCGCATTAGGGCGAGCTTTTTGCCGAGGGGGTATCTCTGGTAGGGATATGAAGGTTGCAAGTTTGCAACCCCCCTATTCGGGGCATTAGCCCTACGAATTTCGAGTGTTTCCGGCATCTCCCAATTCGCTCGCCGGGTTCTCATCTCCGCAACCCTTTCACGGTCACCTTGTAGCCGGATTTTGTGAGCGAACGGATGTATCTCTTCATCGCTGTTGCATCGGGCATTCTTACCTTAATGCGAAGCCGGCGCGTGCACGTGGAGATGATGAGCGTACGTCGAATCATGCGGCCTCCGCGAGCGCTGCCTTGCGTTGCTCGTAGAGGTCGATGACGTCGGCGATGAGTGAGACTTCGTTGGCGAGGGAGATTGCAAGATCGCTGCCGCTCGGTGCATCCAACAGGCGGATGTTGAGTCTGTCGCGTTCGCGCTTGAGGTAAAGGTAGCCTTCTTCGCTCAGCCATAGTGCGCAGACTTCCGTTGGTGTGAGAGTGTGAAGATTGGTTTTGCTGATGTGGCGCTGCATTTGCCCCCCCTTGATAGATTCCCGGATTCACTGAACAGTATATCTTAGCACGTTTGGACGCTCTATGGACATCTCAGTCTTGTTGATGACAGAAAACTACTGTACCTTACTAAGGCTGACTCCCCTTACAAGATCATGAATCCGGCCGCGAAGGTCGGGTAATTGTTCAGTCCAGAGTGCCAAATAGATCGCATGCCGTGAGACCCGCTTTCCATCTTTGTTCTGCAAACGTTTCATAAGGAATGCGTACCCGATGCCACGTTCTTCCATCATGAACCTGATCCGGCGCCCCAGCTTGATGCGCCTCTCCTTTTCTTGCGGCTTTAACCTTTTTGGCATAAATTCGACGTGAAAGTATTTACTAAATGATGCTAAGGGCAATATAAAGTATCTACTTTCAAAAGTCAAGTACTTTCTTACAGTGTCTACTATATACGTGATTTGAGCTACAGCAACGAGGTCGCACATCGTTTCCGAGAGGTTGTCGATCAACATGGTGGGCCGTCGGCATTTGCACGGCTGATCGGGAAAAGCCCACAGACCTTAACGGATTATTTGGCAGGTAAAACACTTCCTGGGAATAAGCTGAGAGCTGCAATCCGTGAAAAACTGGGGGATGAGCTTGAGTATTACATCATGTATGGAACCCGCGAACAAAGGGATGCACAACACGAGAAAAATGCAGAAACGATCTTCCGCAATAGCGGTTCAGAGAAGGCAAGAATGCTGGACGTGATTGAGAAGCATGGGGTTCTCACTGCCGAACAGTTGGATCGTATCCTCGAAGCACGGCATATGATGTTGCATGAACCGAAACTTCGCTACAATCCGAAAGGGAAGAAGAGATGATGCCCTTAGAACGGATTGAAGAAATTGTAAGGTCAGGAGATTTGACCCTCTTGGGGGATTCGTATGCTGGCCATGCCGCCTCTTTCCTATCGAATCCCTACAATGACATCAACATCAGACCGGAAATCAGAAAGGAAATTGCAGTCCTCTTTGCAGTCACACACTTGAGCGGTGATCCGCGCACATACAAAATGGCAAAGCGCGTCCTTGAAATCACCGGCGGTAACTTCGATTGTCTCGATCTTCTTGAATTCTGCAAGTCATCGCGAGGGAAGGTTGCACTTGAGATGATGAGTTCATACAAGAAAGAAGAGAAGATCGTTGAACTCTATTTCTTCACGATGCAAAATCGAATAATTCACGAGCACAATCTCGCTGACCTTCTGAAGTTTAAGTATGGGAAAGGGGTAAGGATAACTCCGATTATTGATGGTAGCTGTTGCAGTGCCTGCAAACGGGGGAAGCAGACTTTCACCTGGAATGAAATTCACAAACTGCCGAAAGTACCGCGGCATTGGGGCTGCCGATGTGGTATCATGGCATGGACATAAGGAAGAAAGAAAATGACACGTTTGATCTTACTAACGCTACTGAGTGTCGGCATGCTCTCGGCTCAAACCACAATGTCCGTCGACTCATTCAAGAAGTATGAGGAAGGGAAAAAAGACAAGGCAGTTGCGTTTGCGATCTCAACTGTAATTCCGGGAGGGGGGATGATGTATGCCGACAATGATATTGGAGGGATAGCGGTATTCGGCGCGACCGTCGGCGCCGGATTCTGGCTCAGGAGTGCCGTGAAGAATGATGAAGAGGTAGTATTTCCATTGCTGGCAATGGCTGTTCTCCGCGTGATCGATATTGTGCTGGCATTTGATGGCGTCGACGAGTACAACAGAGCATTGCGAAACCACGTAACGGTAGCCGTTGGCGCCGGCAGTATTGGTTTGAGGTTTCACCTTTAAGGAATGGGTAGCCTCAACGAGAACATATCGCTTGCAAAGAACTACATTCAGATCGCCCGTGACCTGAAAAGCAAGGGTGACAAGGCGGGAGCGACGCTGAGATACCAGTACGCAATCAAGCTGCTCCGGTCATCGCAAGGAACGTTAGCCAGAAAACTCCTGGAGCAGACACTGGAAGAGTTTAACGAAATGACGTCTCAGGGAAACTGACGAACTCGATCTCGCCTCTCATGAACACACTCTACCTCGGTGAAACCATATAATCAATAGTTCGATCACCAGATGACAGCAAGAAAAGCCGGAGGTGCCACAACTGCAAGGCCAAGAAGGAAGGCGAGAACGGAAACGCGAAGAACGCCAAGCCGGCCTTTGAATCGAAGCCTTAGCGCCGCAAAGGCATCGAAGCAGGATGAGTTTTATACCCAGCTATCCGACATTGAGAAGGAGCTCCGGCACTACACGGCGCACTTCAAGGGCAAGACTGTCCTGTGCAACTGCGACGATCCCAAGGTCAGCAATTTCTTTCACTACTTCTCGCACAACTTCGAGAAGCTGAAGCTGAAAAAGCTGATCACTACTTGCTACAAGAATTGCGACGCCGATCTGTTTAGCAAGCACACGGATGAAAGAGGAATCTTTCTCGAATATAACGGCGACAAGAGTGGCAACCGCGTCCCCGACCCGGAGGAAATCGGTATCCACCAGCTAAAAGGCGACGGCGATTTTCGCAGTGAGGAATGCATCAAGCTGCTCAAGCAAGCGGACATAGTAGTCACAAATCCGCCGTTTTCGTTGTTCAGGGAGTACGTTGAGCAGTTGGTGAAGTACAAAAAGAAGTTTCTCATCATAGCGAACCACAACGCGATCACCTACAAAGAGATTTTCCAGCTAATTAAGGAAAACAAGATTTGGCTGGGGTACACGCACCCGGTAGCCTTCATCGTCCCCGACCACTACGAAATGCGTGCAGTGAGAAGCTGGCGCGACGAAAATGGAACTAATTGGCGCAGTCTCGGAAATGCCTGCTGGTTTACGAACCTCGACATTGCGAAGCGACACGACGATTTGGTGCTCTACAGAGAATACTCGCGCAGGGAGTACCCAAAATACGACAATTACAATGCGATAGAAGTCGCAAGGGTCGCCGATATTCCGATAGATTTTGATGGAGTGATGGGCGTGCCGGTAACGTTCCTTGAAAAGTACAATCCCGACCAATTTGAAATTGTGGACGCCAATGACATACGTCGTCGGAAGTCCGTGGCAATCAAAGCTCACGGACTCATAAAGGACAAGGACAGCGCCATTAAAGGAAAGCCCACTTACGTACGAATTCCGATCAGGAAAAAGCGTGTATGAAAATAGAACTCAAAGAAATCACGATCAAGAAATTGACCGACGGCTTCCTCGACAGCGCCGAAGCGGGAGTTGTTGCGTACAGTGGCAAGCTCGACATCCGCCCACCGTACCAACGCGAATTCATCTACAAAGACAAACAGCGGGACGCGGTGATCGATAGTGTCCGCAAAGACTTCCCGCTGAACGTGATGTATTGGGCGGTACGCAAGGATGGGCATTTTGAGGTAATCGACGGGCAGCAGCGCACGCTTTCGATTTGTCAGTACGTCAACGGGGACTTCTCCATCGACGGGCTTGCGTTTCACAACCTGCAAGATGATCAACAAGAACAGATTCTCGGTTACAAATTGATGGTCTATTTCTGCTCCGGGACTGACAGCGAGAAGTTGGATTGGTTCAGAACCATCAACATCGCCGGTGAGGAACACACCGATCAGGAATTGCGCAATGCAGTCTATGCGGGGCCGTGGACTGCGGACGCCAAGCGTTATTTCAGCAAGACCGGCTGCCCGGCCTACGGACTGGCGAGCGATTACATGCGCGGCAGCCCGATACGGCAGGACTATCTCGAAACAGCGATAGCGTGGCGCTCGGGTGGCGAGATCGAAGAGTACATGTCGAAGCACCAGCACGATAAGAACGCGACGCAGCTGTGGCAATACTTTCAGAAGGTCATTGCCTGGGTGAAAGCGACGTTTCCAGTGTATCGACGGGAGATGAAGGGGGTGGATTGGGGAGTTCTCTACAATCAGTTCAAGGACAAAGAGTTTGACACCGACAAGCTGGAGAGGCAGGTTGCCAAGCTGATGATGGACGACGATGTGGGGCGGAAATCAGGAATCTACCCGTATGTGCTGGATGGGGATGAAAGGCATCTGAACATCAGGGCGTTCTCCGACAACATGAAGCGGGAAGCTTACGAGAGGCAAAAGGGTGTCTGCGTGAAGTGCAAGAAAAAGTTCCAGTTGGACGAAATGGAGGCCGACCACATCAAGCCTTGGCACGAGGGGGGGAAGACCACAGCCGCCAACTGCCAGATGCTATGCAAAGACGACAACCGAAGAAAATCGGGGAAATGAAGTAGGAGTTCCCGGCTTCGGAGTTTCCCAGAAGCCCCAGATACCCGTCACAGTACTCTCCGCGAGCTGTGACAGGTTAGGGCTAACAGGTGTTAGTGGTAGCACATGTTAGCCCGTTTTGTTGCCCCCCCCACTTGACACGCGCGGGAGAATTCACTACATTCGTACCAGTGTAATCAGCGGGCAAGGCCCGCTCTGATGGTGACATAGACGACTCGGTCGTCCAATAACACGGAGCCGAGATCTCTCGAAAGAGAGGTCTCGGCTTTTTTATTTTGTGCACCAACCAATCATCTGCCTGCCTCCGCCCACAGGCAAAGGGGAAACAACTTGAAAGCCTCATTGTTTTTCATGCCCTCCGTTCTGCTGGTATCCGTGTGGGTACTGGTGTGGGCACTCTCATAAGAAGGATCTGAAACATGGCAAAGCTATCGAAGTCGCGACTCGAACAACGTGGTCAACTCGAAGAGTTCCGCGAAGAACTGAAGAGAAAGAAGTGGCATGCTGATGGCGTCGCGAAGAACATTGCCGACTTGCTCGCGCCGATGGATATTGCCGGCGACTATACGCTCGCGGTGAACGTGGAGCGGATGAAGGCGCATGCCACTGATCTCGGCCGGATTCAAAAACAGATGTTGAAGCTGCAAGATGAAATCGTGCGGCTCGAAGCGGAGTTGGGTGCCGAGGAGGGAGAATGAAATACGCAGGATGGATCTCGACTGTGCTGGCGCTCTCGATTGTTTCTCTGTACCAGTCCCTGATACCGGACGACTTCACCCGCATGCTCGCATGGGCCGCTCCCTCCGGTGTTGCCCTGTTGGGTTGGATCATCCAGGTTGCAACCTATCTGAAGAAGTTCAAAGACCTGCTTGTTGAGGCAGTTGTCGCCAGAGTGAAGAAAGAACTGAGTGAGATGGAACCGCGCATTGCATCGCGGTGCGTCGACGAAGTATGGAACCGTCTTGATACGATCAAGATGTTCACGAAGAACCCGGAGCCGGAGAAATCATGAAATTCAATCGTCATCAGCTACCTCACCAGCAACGCGGCGTGTTCTTGCTCGCAGCGGGCACGGATTTTCGCCGCGTTGCACCCGATTCGTTCCCACTACTCCCGGTCGGAGAATGGAACGGCTTCACGAACATGGGAACGCAAAAGGCCCAGAAGCTTACCATCACCGAGCCGATGTTGCAGGCTGCCGTTGCCTATCAACAGCGACGCCTTCAACTCAATCCCGACAAGAAACTTGTCATCGACTACGAGCATCAGAGTCTTTCCGGCGACCTAGCACCAGCGGCGGGATGGATCTCCGGCTTGGCGATCAAGGACGGATGGTTGTGGGCAACGGGTGTTGAGTGGACGGAGAAAGCCAAAGGCTTTATCGAGAACGGTGAGTATAAGTACTACTCTCCGATGTTCGCTTTCAATTACAGAGACAAGGTGAGCGGTGAAACTGTTCCGCTTGCTGTGTTCGGAGCCGGCCTGACCAATGAACCATTTCTGGATGAGGTAGAAGACCTCGGACTGTTACAGGCTGCAAAGAGTAATCAACCAAAGCTGTATCAACTCAAACACAATAATCATGAGGAGACAATTCCTATGAATACCCTGCTTGCATTGCTCGCTTCGCTGTTCGGCGTTGCGGCAACGTCGGAAGAGAATGTTTTCGTTGCGAAGGCAAACGGCTTCATCGATCAGTTGAAACAATTAGGCGTATCGGTGAAAGACAACGCCGAGCTGACGGCGGAGGCGATTGTCAATCACTTCAAAGGAGTGAACGACGAGCTTAAAGCGCTCAAGGCAAATTACGCACAAGTTGCGAAAGCGATCGGTGCGGCAGAGACTGATGGGCCGGAGAAGATCATTGCCCTCAGCGCACGTACCATGGACACGAATATCACAGCGTTGCGGTCGCAGGTAACGACGCTGGAGAACAGACTTGCTGAACGTGACGTTGACGATCTGCTCGCCGGCGCTCTGGCAAAAGGCAAGATCAGTCCGGCCATGAAAGAACACTACAAAAAGTACGCAATGAAGGATCGGGAAGGTTTTGTTGCGATGATGGCTGCGACGCCGGAGTACTCCGCGGTTCCTCTGAACAGAGTCGAGACGCCGGGTGCTGTTGCTGCAGCACATGATGAGAACGGGCAGCCTTCGGTCGAGACCATACAAGCGTATGCCGACAAGAACAAGCTCAGCTTCAAGGATGCTGCCATTGCATTGACGGTTCGAAAGAACTGACGAGTTTCGCAGACGAAGAAAAACGATTGTCAAACAACATTTGAAAGGCTTGTGCATCATGAATCCCATTCTTGAGACGACCCACATTGCAGCGAATGCGCTGACGGCAAAGCGCTGCGTTGTGCTCGACAACAATAACAAAGCAGACATGCCCGGCGGCGCCAATGCGGCCCGGTTCGGAGGTGTTTGCCAGGAAGGCGCTGCCCAAGGGGCGCCTGCTCGTATCTGCAGGATCGGAGAAGTCGAAGTGACAGCAGCGGCAGCGTTCAACGCCGGAGAGGAATTGATGATTGCCGCGAACACCGGGAAGGTACAGAAGATTGGTGCAGTGGCAGCAACGGTGTACAACGTGGTCGGCATTGCCGTGGAGTCGGCAGCAGCGGACGGCGATATTGTGCGGATGCTGATTGCTCCGAGTACGCACACGACACCGGCGTAAGTCAGCGGCCGAAGGCGGAAAGTCAGATAGTCAGTTTTTCAATTCACATTTCACAAAGGAGTGAACATGTTCGGACAATTTGTAGTGCATGCCATGAGCATCATTTCGCTGCTTGCAGCGGTGATGGTGCTCTGGCATTTCAAAGCGATTCCCTTCGGGATGAACATCCAGGGAGGCAGCCCGGCGGTGAACCCGATCCTCAGCAACATCGCCCTGCAGTATCGCAATACCAATTTCATTGCAGACCAGATTCTTCCGGTACATTCCGTGGTGCAAAAAACCGGACGGTATCAGGTTTACGCCAAAGAGGACCGCTTCAACATCCATCCGACCAAGCTCGGACCGAAAGCCGAGGCGAGGGAGATTGAATGGAAGGTTGGAGAAGCCACATACACCTGTGAAGGAAACGCACTGAAAGACTTCGTCAGCGAGGAAGATGAAGCGAACGCTGCAAGTCCCATTCAGCCGCAAGCCGACACCGTAGAGTTGTTGCAGGACTTGATGGAAGTTGCACGCGAGAAGCGTGTGAATGACCTGTTGGCTGCAAACGTGCCGGGTGCAAATGCTGGTGCGAAGTGGAACGTTGCCAACACCGATGTTATCGGTGACGTTCTCAATGCAGTGCAGCAGTGTTTTGCTCCGGCAAACACGGTGATCATGTCGAAGGATGTACTCTTCGCACTCGAGAAGAACACGGCCATCATGGAGCGCATCAAGTACAGCCAGCTCGGCGTGCTGACGACGGAACTGCTTGCGAAGTTCTTCAAAGTGGATCGTGTTCTGGTTGGCGACAGCAAGTACAACACGGCAAAGAAGGGACAAAATCCGACCTATGCCCAGATCTGGACAGACAACGTGTACGTGTGCTACATCAACCCGCGGCCAACACCCAAGACGCTGACGCTTGGTCTGACGTTCGCTCAGCAAATCTTCAGCCAAGGTAAGTGGCGTGTACGTAGTTGGCGCGAAGAGAAGCGAGGCCTCGGCGGTGGCACGATGGTGCAGGTCGAGAATTGTATTGATGAACGATTGATGGCGACGGATGTTGCCTACGCCATCAAAGACGTTCTCTAAGAATCGCGTGAAGGGGAGACGCGAATCATAGCGGCGGGGGCCCGGCAACGGGCTCTCGCTTGCGATAACAGAGGTCAGCCGTCCCGACACATCGGGACGAGCCTCGCCAAAGGCGGGAAGTCAGAAAGATGGCATACTCAACACAGGCAGACATACTCGCAAGAATTTCTACGGAAGAGCTCTCACAGCTTACATCCGAAGCGGAGGGTGTCATCGACTCATCAATTGTTGATGAGATGATTGCAACTGCCGATGGTGAGATCGATGGCTATGTTGCCGTGCGTTATTCCGTTCCTCTTGAAGATCCTCCGAAACTGATCAAGGTGTGCAGTATTTCAATTGCATTGTATCGTCTCTTTGAACGCCGTTCAAACCGGCTTGGCGGGATAAACGATGCGATTAAGGATGGATATGAGAACGCCATTCACACGCTCAAAGCGATTGCGAGCGGCAAGCTCAGTCTCGGTGTTGACCCTCCGCCTCCTGCAAGTACGCAGGCAAGTGGTTCTCAGTTTATCAGCGGGGGAGACCGGGAATACACCAACGACACGCTGAAAGGTTTTTGAGAATGTCAGAAGTCCGGGGCATTGACATAGTGAATGCGAAGATCGAGCGCATGCTTGCCGTTGGCGGATTGGATCGTGAGGCGTATTTAGAGCTTGCAAACATTTTGAAAAGCGAGATGCAGGAAAACTTCCGCGTTGGCGGCCGCCCTACGGCGTGGAAGCCGTCAGAGCGTGTGCGCCGCAAGGGCGGACAAACTCTGCGGCTTACAGGCCGCTTGATGAATTCACTCACTGCTTTTGCTGACGACACGGGGGGAGGCGTCGGCACGAATGTGAAGTACGCTGCCATTCATAATTTTGGTGGCGACATCGTTCGTCATGCTCACTCACGAATCGGGGTAGAATTCAGGAGGCCGAAGCGGGGAAAGTTTGCAGGGAAGCAGATTTTTGCCAAACGAGGAACCGGTTCAATCAAGAAGAATATCTCGGTTGGGCAATATATCATCACAATTGATCCTCGCCCATTCGACTACATCTCCCCCCAAGGACGCAGTGATATTATCAAAGCAGCCGGCCGTCGTCTCATTGTCGGAGCGACAGATGGCTGACCGGGTATCGGTTATCGAAGACATCCTGATCGAGCAAGTGAAGCTCGCTCTCGCTATTCAGAACGTGGGGACACGAACCGTGTCTTTGACCGAACCGGAGCTCGATAAGATGATCGGCAAGGCCCCATTCTGCTACATCGAATACGTGCGCAGTGCACCGATGTCACAAGATGAAGGCGGTGCGTCGAATTTCAGGAAACTCTACTTCAACTTCTTCATTGCTTCAAAGAGCCTCCGTGACAAGAAAGAAGGCCAACGCGGAAGCTACGAGCTGTTGGAGAAAACAAGAAAGCATCTGAACGGTCAATCGTTCAAGGGAATTGCAGGTGACGCCTTCGCAGGCCCGTTTACGTGGGAAGGCGACGACGTCATGTACGATTCGCCGAACGGCGGCACCGTGTACATGCAAGTGTTCAGTACAATCGAAACAAACATCTAAAGGAGACACATCAATGTCGCTAACAACAGCGTTCAATCCCGATGCTATGGGGGCCGGTGGCTCGAATATCGGTTATCTCCGTGAGGTCAAGAAAGATGGAACGGACCTCACGACACCCGATACCAACCATCGCATTCCCATCATCAAAGAGAGTGAGCTCGGTGATGAAACGACGGTGATTAAACCCCGGTCGGAGGACGGCAAGCTCTACAATCAGCTCGAAGATCAACGTGACGTTACGTTCAAGTTGGTGTTGCAGCAGTCCGACAAAGCAACGTACGACATGTTCAAGGAGATGCGCGGGAAGTACTACCGGCTCTATAAGCAGACCGGCAAGCGCAACGGCAAAACGCAGGAATGGCTGTATGGTATCTGCAAACTGACCCCGAAGCTGAATGCCAAGTGGGTGCCTGGTACGGTGACGGAAATTCCGTGCGAAGTGACGGTGCTGGCAAACGAGACGCAGATCAGCATTGCAAACTCGGCGTTGCCGACGGAGAAGGTGACCGCGACTGACCCGGTTCTGATTCCCGCCGGCGAGTATTACGTGTTGCTCGAAACATAGGTCCCGTGCGACCAGGCGGAGACGCAGCAAGGAGCGATGATAGCATTCATCGCTCCGCATCTCTGGAATATTTTCAGAATAATTCTCAGGAGAAATTACGGTGAAGGAAAAGTTCGAACTGCTTCAGAAGGCGCTTCTGAAGACTGATGTCAAAGCCGGACTTCTGGCTGTGGCAAACAAGTATGCGCCAATCTACGAGGGGAAGAAGATCCTTGGCCACAACTTCATCGTCACCAAAGGTTCGCTTGTTGGCGCGGCCTTTGAATGCGGTGAGAGCGCTGTGCACAAGTTCTTTGACGGCGAGGGTACCATTGTGAACGGCAAGAAGGTGAGCGAGTGGATGGCTGCCTACGCACCGTTTGAGGTCAAGGAGTGAGGCCGAAACAACCAATCATCGGGACGGAGAGAGAGCCAGCGAAGTTGTACAAGGCTGGCTCTTATGTTCTGCAACAGCGACCTGGGGGAGACCATACTCTTGCGGAGCAAGATCACGTATTTGAAGTCTTGAAGCTGCTCGGTTTCACGAATTTGAAGGAACTTGGCGACCAAACCCTTGTGACGTATTTCAATTCGCTTGACCAGGACGGACGAATCAAGGATGCATTGGAACTGCTGCTTGAGTTCAGAGATCGTACGCCGATTCATCGAATCATGCGCACGCAGTGGATGAAGGTTCGAGGCATCACGAAGCGCAACGTGATAGAGATGATGGGGAGAAAAACTGCGGCAAAGGTAATAGCAGATTTTTTTTCTTTGAACTTCAGCTCGACACAGCGGTCCGTAGCTTCGCCGCTGAACACGGCATCGAGCTGAAGTCTGATGGAGGCCGGATAGGAACAGAGGACGTCGTGTTTCTGTTGTCCGGCGGTGACTTATCGAAGCACAAAGAAGTTGTGGAATATACCCGCGGCGAAGCGCTCCACTGGATGCTCTTGATGGCGAAAACAAACAAACGAAAGGAAAAGTGACGTGGCAACATTCAACAAGTTCAACTCGTTCGTCGAGGCTCTGGCCGAAAAGGTGCATAATCTCGGCAGCGACCAACTGAAGGTAGCACTCTGCGCGGCCGCAAATGCACCCGTGGCCGGAAACTCTCAACTCTCCCATCTGACAGAAATCAGCTACACGAATTGCTCGAGCAGGGACGTCACCACGGCGAGCTCGGCACAGACGTCGGGAACGTACAAACTCACGTGCAACGATCTCGTGTTGACTGCATCAGGCGGAACTGTAGGCCCGTTCCGCTACGTGGTGTTGTACAACGACACGGCCGGCAACAAGGAACTGATCGGATGGTATGATTACGGTCAGGAGATCACGCTCCAGAACGGTGAAACGTTCACGATTGATTTCGACGGCACGAACGGCGTGTTGACGCTCGTGTAACCAAAGGGGGCGGTGATGATAGATGTAGCTCTCGTCACAAGTGACGGTGTCGATGCCTCGCAGTCGAGCTACTCGGTTGCGTCGCAAACGCTCACGGCTGGACGGTTGTACCTGCTGTCAGTACATACGCGTGGCGGGATTCCCTCGTCAGTGGAGTTGAGCGGCGTGACGTTCACGTTGATTGACTCAGGGGAGCAGGCAAACGACACAACAGCATTGTATCGCTGCGTACCCGCATCCAACACTACCGGAGTAATTGCCATCAACTTCGGATCGAATCCATCCAGGTGCAGTTGGAACCTTGTTGAAGTGGACGGCACAACAGCTGTTTCTGGTGACAACGGTTCGGCGGCAATCCTACAATCGGCAGACAATTATTCGGACGGCACGACGAATTTCACCGTGACGCTTCCGGGGGCGTTGAGTAGCACGGGGAACCTTGTAGTTGCAGCGTGCACGCATGGGAATAATGATGAGTCGAGCCCGGAAAGTGGTTGGACGCAATTGAGCCATCGCATGACCGGCTCAGTTGACGGTTGGGACAGGATCAATGCAACGTTCAACTACAAGGCAGATTCGTCTGACAACTCGTACACCGAGAATTGGGGGTTCAATTCTGGAAGTGGAGTAATTGCGGAGATTGAAGAAGGCGAAGCCGGACCACCCCCGCCCTTTGGCGTCACATCATTATTTGCAAGGTTTCCAGTTCACAAACTCAGGAGCCCACGGTGATTTTACTCGTTACCACAAGCGACAAGATTCAGCTTGTCACGTCGGCGGCAGTCGCGGTTCACGCGCATGCTTCGTTCATGGATGGAGCTTTGAGTGGTGGTGTTCTGCAAAACGACATGACACCCGGAAGAAAGAACACGCTGATCAGCACGGCGACGACGACAGATATTGTTACGTCGCCCGGTTCAAACGTGTGTCGCAACGTGAAAACGTTGCACATACGGAATACGCACGCCACAAGTCAGGTGACTGTGACGGTCATTCACACGGATGGGACGAATGCGGTCGAATTGCATTCCGAAGTGTTGTCTGCTGGAGAAAGCCTTGAGTACATCGAAGGAATCGGCTTTTTCAAGATTGAAGCCAAACAGACCGGAACGTTTCTCAATGCGTCAACCAGCGACCAGTCGATTGGGGCAAGCACAACGGCATATCTTGTCGGGTCAGCGTTAGTGCTGCCTACCGATCTCAAAGTCGGAACGGTGTTGCGCTGGACAATTCAACTCGGGAAGAGTGCCGCCGCGACAGCTACAGAAACGATTGCCTTGCGTTTCGGTACAGCAGGAACTACGGCGGATACCGCCCGCAATACATTCACAGGCGACACAGAGACGGCCGCCGCCGATGAAGCCGTGGACTACATTCAGGCAATTATTCGCGGGCCACTGAGCTCGTCGTGCATTGTCGAATCTGTGTGGATGAGAGACAGCAATCTTTCCACAACCGGATTCTCCAATACAGCACGGAAGGCGTTGATTCGGCAATCGACATCAGCTGCATTTGACATCACGACAGCAGGGCTTATCGTTGGCGTTTCGATTCAGACTGGCTCATCACACAGTCTTACAGTTCGTCAAGTCGTTTCGGAGATGCTACGCCCATGACGTGGTTCGACACATACATCAAGCGACCCTTTGACGAGACGCAGGACGCTCACGGGTGGTTTGACAATGAACTTCGACAACCTTTCGCCGCCGGCTACAAGCTGACGGCTCAAGAAGGGGCATTTATAGTGTCGGGGGTGGCAGCAACGCTGAAGGCAGATCGGCGGATCTCGTGTGCTGCCTCGTCGTACACGTTATCCGGAATCCCGCTTGGCCTTCTGAGGGGATGTCGAGTGATAGCTGGCGTGGGATCATATTCGCTTGCGGGCTTCGATGTCACATTCAACCGGTCCTATCGATCGGAGTGTTCGCCCGGCTCGTTCACGCTGGGAGGAATCTCCGTAGGCCTCGTGGTCGGCAGAAGTATCCAGGCAGCCCAAGGAAGCCTTGTCGTTACGGGCATCGACGCGAATCTTCGGAAGGGGTATCGATTCAGCGCGGACGAGGGTATGTTCACGCTAACCGGCATTGATACGGGCTTCGCTCGGGCATATCGTCTTAGTTCCGATGCCGCAGGTTACATCTTGACCGGATTCAATTCAGGACTCCGGGCAGGTCGGCAGATAGCGGCCGAGAGTTCATCCATCACCCTTACCGGAAATAACGTTGCCTTCATGCGTGGATTCGGTCTTGTTGCTGAGCTGGGTCCATTCTCACTGGCCGGTAACAACATCGGACTTGTCCGATCGCTTCGCTTGGCGTGCACGCATGGCGCGTACACTCTTTCGGGCAACAGTTCAGCGTTAACAGTTGAGCGCAATCTTCTCGCCGCAAAGGGAGAGTTCGTTCTCGCGGGCAACGCTGTGTCATTCCTATATGAGCAGCCCGGTTCCTACACACTCCTCGTTGATGCAGGAATCTTCAGCGTGAGCGGTAGTCTCACGCATCTGTTGACCGGTCGTGTGCTTGCCACATCAGAAGGCCTGTATGCACTGGGCGGCATAGATGTTGCATTTCATAAAGGCTATGGCTTCAGCACTGGTGTTGGTTCGTTCACGCTCGCGGGTGTCTCGGCCGGGTTGCTCGCCGGGCGGAAGATCACTCTCCAAGTTGGTCAGCTTTCCTTGACAGGAGAAGAAGTGACCCTGTTCTATGGACGAGTATTGGCAGGACAATCCGGCGTGTTCGCTCTTACAGGAATTGATGCCCAACTCATAGCGGCCAGATTACTCGGACTCGACCCGGGGTCTTTCATGCTTGCCGGTGTGGGGGTTGCGCTCGTACATGGAAACGGATTTCTGGGAACGATCTACCTGCGGACAAAGGATTTCAGTGCATCAGAGCTTCGAGGGAATCTCAGAACGGCGAATCTCAGTCTCGTTATGTCGGCTTCAGAGCTATCGGAGGGGAACCTGGCTGCGTCCAAGCTTCAATCCAGCAGTCTACGTTCGTCTACCATTACCACGAAGGAATTCAGAACCTAAGAGTACGAACAATGAGTGAAGACACATTTCACGTCGACGAGAACTGTTCGGCTGTATATCGCGGCCTTCTTACGGATGAATACAAACTGCCGCTATCCTCATCACTTCTGCTCACGTTGACCGCAACACTGTACGACAGCGCTTCAGGCTCGATTATCAACGGATGGAATAAGAAGAACGTGTTGAACACCAACGGGGGTACGCTTGACGAGAACGGGAACTTCGAACTGCTGTTGACTGCCACTGAGAATGTGGTTGTCAATCAGAGCATTGTCGGAGGCGAGAAGCATGTGTTACTGCTGGAATGGACGTGGGGCGTAAATAGGTCTGGGAAGAAACGAGTCATCATCGTTGTCAATAATTTGGCCAAGGTGCCATAGTGGCGAACGAGTCGTTTGGAAATATCATTCTCAAGCTGCTGGTTGACAACAACAGCTACAAGGAAGGTCTTGCGACTGCTCTGCAACTGACCCAAATCGCTGCGACGCAGATCAAGGATTTGATGAGCCTGAAGATCAGCGCCCCTGATTTGAAAGCGCTGGATGCTGCGCTTGCTGCCGGTGAGGCGAGGATGAAGGATTTCATCAAACTTGAAGCTGAAGTCGAACTGAATTTGCCGACCGTTCCACCTGAGGTTCCGAAGAGCCACGAGGAGCACAATAAGAAACTCGGTGAAGGCGAAAAGGCGTTACGACAATTCTTCCGGGAGCAACGCCTGCAGGATCGGGTAATGAGCGAAGGACGACAAAGCGTTCTTGCGCTTACCTCCGCACTCGGATTTCTTTCGGTTGGCAATACTGATGCGACAAGTACCTCGAAGGTGCTGCAAGAAGGAATGCTTGCCGGTATCGGGACAGCGAATGGTCTGGAGTTTGCGCTGTTCGGGCTTGGGCAGGTCGGTGGCAAATTGCCCGGCATGTTTGGCGCTATCGCAACAAGTGCGGGAGCCCTCGCGGGACCGATTTCCATCGCGGTTGGTGTTGGTGCAGCATTGCTGACGTTCCTGGATAGCGCAAATGCAAAGTCGAAGAAGCTCGCTGAGGAAGGCTTGCAGGCGTACCTCGGACGGATCAGGGAAGCAGGTGGAGGGAACCTGAGTTTTCTGGAAAGCATCGAGCGCTCTCTTGAAGCACAATCGGCTTCACTCGAGAAGCTGAAGAAGGTATCCGAGACGACAACATTCGGAGGCCTTGATCCGAAAAGTGCAGAAACGACAATCGACTTGCTTCGTCAGCAAACGCAGGCTGTCGGTGATGTGAGTGCCCAGGTTGCAAGGGCCGGAGTCGTCCAGAATCTCAATGAACAGGACGAGAAGCACAAGAAGATCATTGAGGAGCTGAAGGAGGAGATCGAAAAGCAGAAGGTGTTGAACGAGGCCATCAAGCGTGCGAACGACGACATCAAAGCTAACGGCGACGAATACCGCCGGATGAAGGTGGAGATCGAAGAACTTACAGCTCAGATTGAGGCTGAGAACCTCAGCGAAGAGAAACGGCGTGCACTCATTGATGAACGAGCTGTAAAGCAAGAACGCATACATCAGTTGACTCTTTCGTCATTTGACCTGGCGAGGGAGGAGATCAGCTTGCTTGAACAAAGGAAAGCGCTCGGCGAGGCGACAACCCAACAATTGATCGAGCAGATCGACAAGGCTCTGCAGAGCAACCTTACGGAGAAACAGCGACTCGAGTTGGAGTCGCAAAGACACAGCCTCGTCATTGCTGCTGCTGATGAAGAGATTGCTGTTCAGCAAAGCCTGCGCGAACTCGGTAGAGCTACAACCGCTGATGTGGTTCGAGCACTGGAAGCGAAAAAGGCCAAGGTAAAGACTGCGGCAGAAGAACTCGCCATCGAACAGCAGATCAGGGCTGAGCTCGAAAAGGAAATCAACCTCGAAGAGCAACGTAATGCCAAACGCCGGGCCGAGTTGAAAGCGACACAGGATGCATATACCCGGCTCCAGAACATCACCGTCGAACTCACCACAAACGCTATTCAAAACGAGTTCGACCAGCGGCTGGCACGTGAGGAGCTGAGGCACGCAAAAGTCATGAGTGACATTGACGAGGCGGCCGGTCATGGTTTGGCGATGGAAGACGTCAAGGAGGCACGTGATGCCGCGAACGCTGAGAACAAGAGACAGCGGGACCTCATTGAGCGCGACAGGCTTCTCGCCAAGCATGAGCTGGAGCTCTTCCTCCTTGGTGATACGGCTGCTGCAGAGTTTCAACGCATCCATGATACATACGCTGAGCAGGAACGGCTTGCCCGCCAGATTTACACAGACAAAGACCAACTGGACGCTGTGTTGACTCAGCTCCGCAAAAACCGGGATCGTGATGTTGCCGACGCCGAGTTGCGAAATGCGCAGCGCGTGTTTGGAGCGGCACAAAGTCTCGTTAGCAACATAGTGAGCATTGCGCGTGCAATCGAGGAACCTGCGGAGGGTTTCTTGCGCAACTTGGAGAAAGCCCTTCAGGTGGCTCAGGCAATTGCAGCGGTGATGCAGGCGGTTAATATCATCAGCACGATTTTTGGATTCTCGCGAGGCGGTCCGCTACCGGCGGCTCGCATTGCGTACGCAGCGTCAGGCATGCAGATACCCGGCGGTAGTTATGTGGTGAAGAAATCTGCCGTTGATCAAAACAGACCCTTGCTGGAAGCTCTGGGTGGTCGTGAGGTGACCGGCGGGATACCAGGCAAAGATTCCGTTGCGGCTCGAACGGAAGGTGAGGGGATAGTGATGATGATGCCGGGCGAGATGATTGTTGAGCCGAAGTTTGCTCCCATAGCGAAAGCAGTCAACGAGGGAAGAGTCCGAATGCTGGCTGGTGGTGGCCCGGTTGTCCAGGATTGGATGGGAGACATTGTGAGTGTTGTTCGGCAATATGTTCAGGTGAATCCATCATTCAGCGTCGTTCCTCTTCCGGCAAAGCTGGTCGAACAGCTGAAGGCAGAGGTCTCGCTGAATGGTGGATTCAACAAGGAGACAATGGATGCGTTGATCGATGAGGTGAGAAACTTGAGGAACGAGGTTGGGGAGATGAAGACAGAGATCAGAAGTCAAACGGCGTCGATTGATGATCAGACGACGGCAGTTCGTGATCTCCAGTCGGTTCAGGCAGTGATTGACCGTGAGGAGTTGCGGCGGGGGATGAAGGATATTGAGACATTCGAGGGGAACAAGACACTATGAGGTGGTTCTTCCCTCAACGGCGTGTTGCTGCCGGCAGACTATCGCTTGAGTTGGGAGACGATACACCCGGCACGTATGAAACCTTGCAAGAGAAGTACTTTTTATCCATGACGGCAGTACGTGAGGAGCTTGAGGAAAAATTGGGTGAACTTCGCATGGCAGATGTGACGCTGCGTGTGCTCGACAAGGATCGGAAGTTCAGGGATACGATTCTCACGGGCACTTCTCGACTTGAATTCAGAGTCTTGCTGAATGACACGCAAAGCCTGTTTACAGGGTATGTGAACAAGGCAACCCGCAAATCGAAAGACAAATCTGACCTTGTTGATTTCACTGCATTCAGTCCACTGAACGTTCTTTCAACTGTAAGCATTGCCGACCTGTATGCTTGGCTGCGAGCAAACGGCTATGAGCGTACAGTACAATGGGCGCACGGGGGATACGTCATTTTCATGAAGGGAATTCGGCTTCGTGACGTTCTGCATGGCATCGCTCGAATGGCCGGATTGAGTGACGTTCTGATTGAGCACTTCTGGACGTTTCATGAGGCGAACTATCCCATGAACGGCGGTGATTTTCTGAAACTCTGGATTCTCACAAATGCGGCCCGCTTTCCGGGTGACGAGCAACAGAATATGTTCGATCCTGATCTGGAACGAAGCCCGATGTCCTTTGCTCAATTCGAGAACTGCAGGACGCTGTTGAAACATCTTTGTCAGATGTTCTTCTCACACGCTTATGTGCAGTATGTCCCTGAACTCGATCATCACTATCTCATATTCAAACAACGTGGCTCGTCCGATTCTGACGTGACTGCCGACGGTACGTTGCTTAGCCAGGACACTGATTATATTGCGACGTCGGGTATTATAGTCCGGCATCTGATCGGCCGTCAAGGTGTGACGTTTAATCCAACAAGCATGCAGTCCAACTACGGTACTTTTTCCGCTGACTCAGGGTTGGAACTCGAGCTTCCGCTAAAGACGCACGAGACACCGGACATTTTCAACAGTGGCACCGCCGATGGCATTTATTCGTATCTGCATGTCGAGATTCCTCCTGATCCCTGGCCGCCACGAAATGGGATCGGGTTGGTTGGGCATGTGACGGCGAACCGTTTCCCGACCTATGGCCTCAGCGCCTCACATCTCCACAAGGCCCTTGCAGAGAGTTACGGATTGATGCACGTAGGTGAGCGGGCTCGTGTTGCTCGAACATATCATGGCGTGACTGCGACGAAGAACGGAAGTTCAAATGTTGCCCACTTCCGTGTTGGCGAGGTATTGTCATACGTTCATCATGGTGTGTTGTACAGGTCGGACATCTCGGTAACCGAGATTGATCCTTTCAAAAACACGACAAAAGTCTTCGGAGTACCTCGAACATGAGTATTGTGAATGGTACAGGCAAACCTCGGCTGGAGATCACGAAGGGGAGCGGTGCTGTCGTCACCATCGATTTTCCTCTTCTACCCGAAGAGGGGTCGTATGAGGACCCGAATCCCCAAGAGACTGTTCACGATGCATTCGATCATGAGGACATCCCCGACAAGCATGGCTTTAAGCCGAAATGGATACTTGATTTCAGCAGCGGATACGACGGCGTTGACCTGCTGCAACTGCGACACTTACTCGAACGTGATGTGAAAAAAATTGTCTTTGTTCCTCATGTTGATCTACCGGGGAGGAAGTTCGAAGTACGGTTACTGAATTTTGGAACGCTCAAACGGATAGGAAGCAGTGCACACGGGGGCGTGAAACTAATTTTTCAAAGCACTAAGATGCTGGACGCCATTCCATTTCCGCAAGCAGCCTTGAGCGGTAAGCTCTGGCAGGATTTGGATGACGATACATGGGGTGACCATGCAGCAAGCGTCTGGCATTTCTTCATGTAGTAACTCAGAGGAGACCTCATGGCAACAATACCACTTCAGGCCGCAGATAAACTTGAGCCAGATTCGAGGGAAGCGATCAATGCGAAATTTGCCGAGCACGATACGGCTTTAGCGAACAAGCTCGATAAGGCCGGCGGGACAATGACGGGCGACGTGAACATGAACAATAAGAAGATCACGAATCTGCCTGCGCCGGTCAGCTCAGGCGAGCCTGCACGGAAAGCTGAGCTCGACGCATACGTTCCGCCGGATAACTCCATTACACCGGCCAAGATTTCACATGACAACCCTCGGACAAAGGTGTTCTTTACTTTTGAGTGGACGACAGGCACGACTCCGAGCTACTGTTACAAGATAGGCAGTATTGTCACGACTGCCAGCATCGGGCATCCAATGCACCGTCCGGGGTGTATCACCGGCATCCGGGTAGCGAAAGGAGGAAACAGCTACGGGAATAGTTACGCGTACTCAACTACTGGGTCACGACACTTCAATGCAGGTGACAAGCTCAATGCGATCTTTCTCTCGGGTGAACATCATGTCCAGAAGAATGGAGCTGTAACGAACGCCTATGTTGTTGACCAAGGTGAAGGTAACGTCGATACAATCATGGAAGTTGAAGCGGAGCTCGACAATTGATGGAAGTGCTATTTCCCGATACTCTTCAGGATTTTGGTCTCCTGCAATCCAGAGCAGATCGAAATGCAGAACCACCTGTCCTGGATCAGAAGCTCTCACTCCACGATGTGGCATACCATCTGGATGAAATCGAAAAGAAGATAGGTGCGAACAACTCCGGCGATGCGAAGAGCCACGAATATCGGCTGAGAACAGTCGAAGAAGAGTTGGATGCAATCACGCAGGAAGCGGTGACGGAAGTGGGGGACGGTCTTGAGAAGAATGGCAACACGATGGCGGCGAAGCTCGGAGCAAACCTTGAGTTTGATGGCGAGAAGAAGATAGCCCTTAAGGACATCGTCACGCTCAACACTTTGGTGGCTGACCTTCTTCAAACAAACGAAGTCAGGAACGTAAGTGGGAACGGGGTGTTCACGTTCGTTCTGTCACCGGAGGCAGTTGCGACGTTTGGCAATATCGACGGAGAGGACATCATTGTCAAGCTGTTTGGATGGGCTGGAAATCAGAATCAGATTGTTCTCGGCGATGGGTTAATCACGATTGAAACGACCTACGGGACAATCGAATTAAAGGCTTCGACGCTGACGAAGGTTATCAGCAATTTGCTCGTACAGGGCACAGAGGGTTACAATGCCGCGAACGAAGAAGCAGCTCTCTACCTTGGTGACACGAACATCGCGCTCAAAGGTAAGTGGGGGGTAGGCTTTCGGATGAACGTCGCAGGCGTCACCGACGCATTCGGCATCGACGAGAACACGGGCGACGCTGCGGTCAAAGGGCACTTCAATCTGCTGACGGGAAAAGGCTTGAAAGTGAACGGCAACAAAGTCGTGGGTGACCGGCAGGCGGCAGTGGCCGTGCCCGAAAGTGTATCGCCAACTCCGACAGCTTCAGGGTATGGTTTCCAAACCAAAGAAGACTTCAACACGTTCGTCGGTTTAGTTGAAGATATGCGGACGGCGCTCGCAGATCTCATTAGCAAGCTCCAGACGCATGGTTTAATTGGGTGAAGTTAGTCCGATAGGAACTGCACAGCTAAGGCGCGATCATGGAAAATGCGGACGTCACCGAATGCATTCTGCGATACCAGGATGACGAAATCATGGGACTTGTCGTTGGGCGCCACAAGGGCCGCTACTCTTGCAAAGCGGTTGATCCCCTCGCTTCGCATGTCATGGTGGATGAATTGGTAGTTGTTAAGAATTGTGTCGACGTTTCTCGCATGAGTCATGTCAACCAAGAAACGGTTTATGCCGAGTTGGGCGGCAAGACGATGGGCTTCGAGAGTGTAGGCGAAAGCGTCCTTGCGGGTGATCTCCCCTTTATACGTGAGCGTAACAAAGGGGTCGTTAGGCTCTCTTGCAATTGTACAGTTCATCGGACCAGTAATGAAGATTAGAACTGCCTTCAACACGCCTTCGAAACCCGCAAGAAGGTCGTTTCAGGTAAAAGAATATAGCCAATTTTAGCGATTTCTTAGGTATGACATTGTGTCCACTGACACGATTTGCCCCGCGCAAATGGAGTGCTTCTGCCGCGCGAATGGAGTGCGAATTTACATCGGTCATTTTCTTAACACTTCTTAATTTCTCACCTATTGACATACTGAAAATTTTGCATATATTATTAGCACTCTTTTATTGAGAGTGCTAATCTCTCTAACGTATTGTATTCAAACCATTTACAAACAATCAAAATTTCACTAAAAGGAGGTTCCATGAAAATGAAGCCATTGGCTGATCGGGTCATTATCAAACCCGCCGCAGCTGAAGAGAAAACCAAGGGTGGTATCATCCTTCCCGATACTGCAAAAGAGAAGCCGGTGATCGGTGAAGTAGTTGCCGTTGGTCCGGGCAAAGTTACCGACGACGGAAAGAAAGTTACCCCTGAAGTGAAGGTTGGTGACAAGGTGTTGTACGGAAAGTATTCCGGTACAGAAGTAACCGTCGAGGGCGAAGAGTATCTCATCATGCGCGAAGCAGACATCTTCGCAATAGTGTAGTCGAAATTTTCAGAAATAATCAACAAAGGAGATGTAAGCATGGCAGCAAAGAACATTCAATACAGCTCTGATGCTCGGACTTCGCTTAAACGCGGCGTTGACCAGCTTGCAGATGCGGTGAAAGTGACGTTGGGCCCGAAAGGCCGCAATGTCGTGATCGATAAAAAATTCGGTGCACCAACCGTCACGAAAGACGGTGTGACCGTTGCAAAAGAAATCGAGCTCGAGAACCCGCTCGAAAATATGGGCGCACAGATGGTGCGTGAAGTTGCTTCGAAAACCTCCGATGTTGCCGGTGACGGAACCACAACCGCAACCGTACTTGCGCAAGCGATTGTTCGTGAAGGACTGAAGAACGTTGCCGCAGGCGCCAACCCGATGGATTTGAAGCGCGGTATCGAACTCGCCGTTACGAAGGTTGTTGAAGGGCTGAAGGAACTCAGCAAGCCGGTTGACAAGACCAGCAAGAAGGAAATTGCCCAGGTCGGTTCGATTTCCGCAAACAATGACAATGTGATTGGCGATCTGATTGCTGACGCAATGATGAAAGTCGGCACCGATGGCGTTATCACTGTCGAAGAAGCAAAGGGTACAGACACCCAGATCGACGTTGTCGAAGGGATGCAGTTCGATCGCGGCTACCTCTCTCCCTACTTCGTGACGGATGCTGAGACGATGGAAGCAGTGCTTGAGAATCCGATGATCCTCATTCACGACAAGAAGATCAGTTCGATGAAGGATCTTCTCCCCATTCTCGAGAAAGTTGCCCAAACCGGCAGCCCGATTCTCGTGATTGCTGAAGATGTCGAAGGCGAAGCTCTTGCAACACTCGTTGTGAACAAGCTTCGTGGAACCCTCCGTGTTGCGGCCGTGAAGGCCCCCGGCTTCGGCGATCGCCGCAAGGCGATGCTCGAAGATATTGCCATCCTCACGGGCGGTACAGTGATCTCGGAAGAGCAGGGCTACAAGCTCGAGAACGCGACTGTCAGCTACCTCGGCAAAGCGAAGAAGGTTTCCATCGACAAAGACAATACCACGATTGTCGAAGGCGCCGGGAAGAAGGATGATATCAAAAAGCGCATCAATGAAATCAAGGCCCAGATCGAGAAGACGACATCCGACTACGATCGCGAGAAGTTGCAGGAACGTCTTGCAAAACTCTCCGGCGGCGTTGCCGTGTTGAAGATCGGGGCAGCGACTGAAGTTGAGATGAAGGAGAAAAAGGCCCGCGTTGAGGATGCGCTTCATGCAACACGCGCAGCAGTTGAAGAAGGTATCGTTCCGGGTGGAGGCGTTGCCTACCTGCGTGCAGCTTCGAAGCTTTCCGGTATCAAGACGCAGAATGAAGATCAGGAAACCGGCATCGAAATCGTCCGTCGTGCGCTCGAAGAGCCGATTCGCCAGATTGTGGCGAATGCCGGTCTCGAAGCATCCGTAGTGGTGAACAAGGTGAAGGAAGGCAAAGACGACTTCGGTTTCAACGCATACAACGAGCAGTACGAGAACCTCATCAAGTCAGGTGTTATCGACCCGACGAAGGTGAGCCGCACGGCGCTTGAGAATGCAGCATCCGTTGCAGCGCTGTTGCTGACAACCGAGGCGACTATTGTCGAGAAGCCGGAAGAGAAGAAGCCGATGCCGGCAATGCCTCCGGGCGGAATGGGCGATATGTACTAAGCCCTCGGCACGATTCATTGAATCAGCTAAGGCCCTCAACTCCAACGAGTTGGGGGCTTTTTTGTTGCTGAAAAATTTTCCTCTGGAAACTCTTGACTTCTTCCCAAATGAACGTTATAATGGAAACGTAAGAAACAAAAATCGTGTCTACATATCAAAGCCACCATATTTTCATGGCTTTCTTTTGGTAGATATGAAAACGAAATATACAATAGAAGTTTCTAATAGTTCCATGCCTGAAGACGATCTCACAAAAGAAAAAATCCTCGCTCATTGCCAAGGACGGTTCTTCAAAGAGGGCTTTGTCAGAATCACTGTTGACGAGATCGCCGCGGACCTCACAATCAGCAAGAAGACATTCTACAAATACTTCTCGAGCAAAGAGGATGTTGTTCAGCAGATTATGGAGAGATTCATGGGGGGAGTCCGGGGGAATGTGGAGCGGATACTTCTCAGTGACAAAAGTGCCGTCGAGAAACTCTCGGACATCATCACGATGCTCGCAGCGAACGTGGGCCGTGTGTCGCCGACGTTGGGTCAGGATATCAAGAGGCGGCTTCCGGAATTTTGGAAACATATCGAGGAGTTCAGGAGAAGAAGACTCTCTGATGCATTCGAGCGGCTGATCGCTCAAGGCATACATGAGGGAACGATGAGGCCCGGGATGAACAAACGTGTTTTCTTGATGAGTGTGATTGGCGCAATCGAGCGGGTGGTTCAGCCCGAAGTTCTTGCTGCGGAATCATTCTCGATGAGCGAGGCGGTAAGCGAAATCATCAGCATCTTCTTTATCGGTGCCGTAACTGCACAAGGCAGGGAACAGTTCGAGCAGTTACAACGTACCACGATCAACCCAAACTGAAACAATACTATGTCCGAGGAAATTATGCAACGTACTTTTGCAGTCCTTCTCGCCCTCTTGATGATGGGTACAATTGGATGTTCGGGAGATGAAGGTAATAGCATCGAGGCATCCGGCACAATCGAAGGGACGAACATTAACATAGCAGCCGAGGTCACGGGAAAGGTGAGGGAGATTCGGGTGACGGAGGGAACGCGAGTCTCTGTCGGCGACACGCTTGTGGTTGTTGACGATACGGAGTATCAGATTCAGCTACGACAGGCGACCGCAAATGCGGCTGCCGCGGATGCGCAGTATAGGCTGGCTCTTGAGGGTTCACGCAAAGAAGATATTCTCCAGGCCGAGGCTGCTTACAAAACCGCCCGGACGGATTACGAGAGAATGAAAGAACTCCTCGCCGCTCAAACCATCACGCAAAAACAATACGATGATGTCTATGCCCGATTCGTCTCCGCCGAGCAAACATATCAGAAATTCGTTCGTGGATTGCGAAAGCCGGAGATTGAGATCGCCCGCGCCCGCCGCGAGCAAGCCGAAGCACAAGCCGACCAACTACGGAAGAAAGTCCGTGATTGCCTCATAACCGCCCCCGCCGAAGGAACCGTAACGCTGAAATCTGTTGAAGTCGGAGAACTCGTCACGCCGGGGGCAAACGTCATGCGGCTGACGTATCTCGATGTTGTGAAGCTTGTCATTTATGTGAATGAACAGTTTCTCGGCCATATTCATCTCGGACAGAAAGCTGAAGTGAAGATTGACGGAATGCAGGACAGAACATTTGAAGGCAAAGTCACGTTCATTTCCCCGAATGCCGAGTTCACCCCCAAGAATGTCCAAACAAAAGAAGAACGAACAAAACTTGTCTTCGGCGTCAAGATTGAAGTTGATAACAAAGATGGCGCGCTGAAGCCGGGATTGCCCGCGGATGCGAGGTTGGTCATTGGTCAGTAGTCATTTGTCATTTGTGATTGGAGGTGTTATGCTGAAACTTGAAGAACTGGAGGTGTATCAAATGGCGATGGGTATTGGTGAGGCCGTGTGGAAGTTCGTTGATACGTGGGAGTACTTCGCGAAGCGAACTATCGGGGTCAAATCAGTCGGCAGAAGCAACCCAAGTCAATGACGATTGACTAATGACCAAATGACTACCACAGCGATAGAAATACGCAATCTCTCAAAATCGTTCGGCGACATCCACGCCGTGAACAGCATTTCACTGAAAGTAAGCTCCGGCGAAATGTTCGGCATCGTCGGACCTGACGGGGCAGGGAAGACGACGCTCATTCGTATGCTGTGCGGTATTCTCAGTTCGACAGCGGGCACCGCAACAATTCTCGGTCATGATATTGTGAAAAAGCCGGATGACATCAAAAAGGAAATCGGCTACCTCTCCCAACGCTTCTCTCTGTACGGGGATCTCACCATTGACGAAAATATCGAGTTCTTTGCAGAAATCAACAAGGTGTACGACTTCAAGCAGCGACGAGAGGAACTGCTGGAATTCACGAGACTGATACCTTTCAGAGACAGGCTTGCCGAAAAGCTTTCAGGCGGGATGAAGCAAAAACTCGCGCTTGCCTGTACGTTGGTTCACACGCCGAAAATCATCTTCCTCGACGAGCCTACGACGGGCGTTGATCCGGTTTCGCGCCGCGATTTCTGGAGGATATTGCAAAGCCTCCTTAAAAGCGGAATCACGATCGTCATGAGCACGCCGTACCTTGACGAGGCAGAACGTTGCTCGCGTGTGGCATTTATGAATAAGGGAGAGATAATGCGCGTTGACACGCCGTCGAACTTGAAGTTGCTGATGCGCGGGGAAATAGTGGAGATTGTTTGTGAACGGGCGCGGGAAGCGTCACAGATATTAAAGTCTCATCCCGAAGCGATGGAAGTTCAGACATTCGGTGACCGGCTGAATATCGTAGTGTCAAAGGCCGCAACTGCTATGAAATCACTGGAAGAGGTTCTGAAGTCAGAAAATATCCCTGTCACGTCGTGGCGCGTAATTTCTCCATCGCTTGAAAATGTATTCATCTCATTACTTACGCAAACCGAAAAGCATGAGGTTGAAGTATGAACGGAGGAACAAAAACAGCAACTCGGTTGGCAGTTTTGGTATTCTTCATTCTCACCAATCAAGTCTTGGCGCAAAACAGCGTCATTCTCTCGTTGCCGGATGCCATCCGCATCGGGCAGGAGAACAGCCGGGCGTTGAAAATCTCGTCAGCAAAAGTCGATGCGGCACAGGCGAAGGAAAGCGAGGCATCGGTACAACGACTCCCCTCGCTTAAGCTGGCCGCAAGTTATCAGCGACTGAGTGATGTTGATCCGTTTCAAGTCTCTGTTCCTTTTCTGCCCCAGCCGATAGTCATTGCGCCGACGGTGTTGAACAACTACGCGACGCGTGTTTCGCTTCAGCAACCTCTGTTTACAGGCTTCAAGTTGGAAGGCAACGCACGGGCCGCGGAGTATGCCGCACGGGCGGCCGAGTTCGATAACAAGAATGAGACTTCAGATATCACGTTCAGCATCACGGTTGCGTATTGGACGCTCTATCAGACAATAGAAGTGAAGAGGCTTGTTGACGAGAATGTCGTGCGGCTTGAGACGAACGAACAGGATACGAAAAATTTGCTGAACGCCGGTTTAGTGACTCGCAACGATTTGTTGAAAGTACAGCTTCAACTCAACAATGCGCGACTTGCACAAATTGATGCACGCAACGATGTCGAGCTGGCAATGATGAATCTCAACAACATCATCGGGCAGCCGCTTGAAACGCAGATTCAGCTTGCGTCGAAACCGTGGCCGCCGGCTGAACCGGAGAATATGCCGCGTTTTCCGGGCGAGCCGGATTCAAAGCCGTTTCGCGAGGGGGACGATGCTCGATCAACTTCAGATCTGCTGAATCGTGCACTCAGCAGTCGGGCAGACCTGCAGGCGATGCAGTCCCGCGTCGAGGCGGCGAGGGCGGCGGTGAGTGCAGCACAAGGAAACTGGTGGCCGCAGATTTTCCTGACCGGCAATTACTACTACAACCGCCCCAATCAACGGTATCAACCGACCCGCGATGAATTCAAGGGAACGTGGGATGTCGGAGTTCAAATGCAACTCGATCTATGGAACTGGGGAACAACAGCCCATCAAACTGATCAAGCACGGGCGTTGTTGCAACAACAAGAATTGATGTACGACCAGATGAAAGAGAATGTGACATTGGATGTCCGCCGTCAGTTGCTGGCAGTACTGCGCGCCAAAGAGAAAGTACAGGTTGCCATGTTAGCAATCGAGCAAGCAGAGGAAAACCAGCGGACACTGAATGACAAGTACAAGCGAGGCTTGGCAACGTCAACCGATCTGCTCGATGCAAACGTCACGCTGTTGCAAGCGAAAACGAATTACTCGGGCTCATTGATTGAGCATGAGATTGCAAGAACGCGGTTGGATCGGGTCACGGGGAGTTTATAGAGTTCGAAGAGTTTGTGGACTGGTTATGTTGGTAAATGAAATAGAAGTCACTAATCTCACCAAACGCTTCGGCAAGTTTACGGCCGTTGACGATGTCAGTTTTTCCGTGAAGCAGGGAAAAATCTTCGGCTTTCTCGGCGCCAACGGCGCAGGCAAATCAACAACGATTCGCATGTTGATCGGCTTGCTGCAACCAACAGCGGGCACTGCAACGGTTGGCGGGTACGACATCATCAAGCAAACCGATTTGGTGAAACTCAACATCGGCTACATGTCGCAACGCTTCTCGTTGTATGATGATTTGACCGTGGAGCAGAACATTCGCTTTTACGGGGGCGTGTACGGTCTGAAGAACTCGCGCCTCAACGAACGCATGCAGTGGGTGTTGAGGATGGCGGATTTGAAGGGGCGGGAGGATAGTCTCACAAAAAATCTCTCCGGCGGATGGAAACAGCGTCTGGCCCTCGGTTGTGCAATCCTGCACGAACCCCGCATTGTATTTCTCGACGAGCCGACAGGCGGCGTTGATCCCATCTCCCGAAGAAATTTCTGGGAACTGATCAATCAACTTTCTGCCCAAGGGGTTACCGTGCTGGTGACAACGCATTTTCTCGACGAGGCGGAATACTGCAACGATATAATTCTGATTAATGCCGGAAAACTGATCGCAAGCGGCAGCCCGGTTGAACTTAAGACAGACTACATCACGAATCCGATTCTCGAAGTGTCGGGATTGGAGCATCACGTTGTCGAAGCGCTTGAAACAATCCGTGACCAGCGCTGGGCACTGGAAACGTCGGTCTTCGGCACGTCGCTCCACGTTATGGTGGAAGAAGAGAAAGAGGGAAAGCAATTGATTCAACACTCTCTTACCGAAAAGCAGATCACATCATTCACTATTCACAGGATTACTCCGTCATTGGAAGATGTGTTTCTGTACTTGTTGGACAGAAGTTCATCGAGTTCATGAGCATGTTCAGAGCGCTTCGACCTATCGTCATCAAAGAGTTCCGCCAGATACGCCGTGACCCGACGACGCTCGGCATTTTGCTCGTGTTGCCGACTGCGCTAATTGCATTGGTGGGCTACGCGTTAAATTTTGACGTGAAGCATATCCCGTTGGCGATCTATGACCAAAGCAAAACCGAGGAGAGTCGGGCGTTTCTTCGGCAGTTTGAGAATACCGAATACTTCACCCCTTCATACTATGTTGGTAGCTATAACGAGATTGACGATTTGTTTCTGCACGGCAGGGCGAAGGCGGCAATCGTCATCCCCGCGGATTTCGGCCGCGAACTCCTTGCGGACCGGAGTGTGAAGATTCAGATTCTTGTTGATGGTGCCGATGCAAACAGCGCCGGGCAAGCTATCGGCTACGCGACGCGGATGAGCATGGAATACTCGACTCGTCTCGTTACCGAGTTCCTCCAGCGGAAAGGAAGAAAACAATTCGCTCCGATTGATTTCCAACCACGCATCTGGTACAATCCGGATTTATTGTCGGCCAAGTTCCTGATTCCCGGCCTGTTCGGTTTCATCATAGCATTGGCCGCCGTTGTGTCAACGGCATTGACTGTGGTTCGGGAAAAGGAACGAGGTACGATGGAACAACTCATGGTCTCTCCTCTTCATCCGCTGCAGGTGATTGTCGGCAAGGTCATTCCCTATTCGGTAATCAGTCTTGTCGTTGCATCGTCCGTTCTGTTGGTGGGCTATCTTTTGTTCGACATTCAAATCAAGGGAAGCTTGCTGTTGCTGTATGCCGCAATCTTCACAATGATTCTGGGGGGACTCGGTCAGGGACTTGTCGTCTCCAGTATTACTGACACGCAACAAACCGCGTTCATGGTGGCAATGCTAAGCTCATTGCTGCCGACGTTCTTGCTTTCGGGATTTGTGTTTCCGATTGCGAGCATGCCTGTTCCGCTGCAGGTGTTGTCAAACCTTGCCGTGAACAAGTTCTTTCTTGTTGTTGTGCGAGGAGTTATGCTCAAAGGCGTCGGATTCTTTGCTGTGTGGGATCAATTCCTGTACATGTTGCTTTTCGCTGCCGTGACCGTGGGAATCAGCACGCGGAAGTTTAGAAAAAGAACACTCTAACATTGCAAGCGTATGCACAATTCGATTTCTGTTATCATCGAAATCATCAAGAAAGAATTCTACCAAATCCGTCAGGACAAGAGGATGTTGGCCGTTTCCATCATGGCGCCGATTCTTCAAGTGTTTCTACTCGGCTATACTGCAACAACCGATATTACGAACAGCACGATGGTCGTTTGCGACATGGACCGGACTGCGGAGAGCAGGGAGTTTGTGGAAAGCTTCACGACGTCGGGATACTTCATTCCCCGATATGCAGTAGGGAAGCCTGATGATGTTACCCCGTTCATCGAGGAAGCGAAGGCAAATATCGCCATTGTCATTCCAAGAGGTTTTGGTCGCAACCTGCTTGGTCGGGAAACTTCTCAAGTACAAGTGATTCTCGACGGAACCGACGCCAACACGACGAATATATTGCTGGGCTATGCAACTCAAATCGTCAATTCATACTCACGCAAGATACTTGCCGAGTACAGCGCTGCGGGGCGCGGAATGAGCTTACCGCAGGTGTTGCCCGAACCGCGGGTCTGGTTCAATCCCGACCTGAAAAGCCAGAACTACATGGTGCCCGGCGTCGTTGCGATGGTACTGATGATTATTACCATGACTCTCACTTCAGTTGGCATTGTGAAGGAGAAGGAAATCGGCACGTTGGAGCAGATTCTCGTCACGCCCATCAAATCATATCAGTTCATTCTTGGCAAACTCATTCCGTTTGTGATTATCGGATTTGTTGATGCGATTCTTGTTCTGGCGCTTGCACGCTTCTGGTTCGAAGTGCCGCTTGCCGGAAGTGTGTGGCTCTTGTTCGGGCTCAGTGGATTGTTTCTGCTTTCCACGCTGGGCCTCGGACTGTTTGTCTCGACTGTATCGAAGTCGCAAGGCCAAGCAATGATGATTGCGCAGTTTTTCGTGTTCATGCCGTTTCTTTTTCTTTCGGGATTCACGTTCCCGATTGCCAATATGCCGGAGTGGGTTCAATATCTCACATACATCATTCCGTTGCGGTATTATTTGGAGATCGTGAGGGGAATATTCCTCAAAGGAACAGACGCATCGCATCTCTGGCCGCAAGCCGCGGCGCTGTTGGGATTCGGAATTCTCATTCTCAGTCTGTCGGTCAAACGTTTCCGGCGTACGTTGGAGTGAAAGGACAACGCAAGAGTTGACCACTGCCGCTTCATCCGGTTTCGTCTGCCTGCGCGGGTCGGTTGGCGTGCGCAGGTTTTCATTCCACCACCCAGTTGTCTTTTGACAGTTTGCCCTTCTCAACTCAATTCTCTACTTTTAGCTGTGCAAAGATGTGTTCTCTTGTTTTTCGTTCTCTCAATGACCAGAAACAAGCTCCTTCTTCTCATCATTTCCGGAATTCTTGCCGGTTGCGGCACAACGGCCGACAACGGCGGAATCGGTAAGACGTTTGTTGTTGATCCTCCGTCTATCGCCGTTGCAGATTCTCTTACCGTCATTCCCGGACCCGAATACAAAGCCGGATGGTTGCATGAAGCGTTGTTCGGAAAGCATTACCGGGATATCTGGACATCACCTGCGAAAGTGAAAGTGCTTGACCTCGAAACGTTTGCCGGTGGACTGACTCCGATCAAGCAGGGGGGCGGGTTCCAGACAAAATCGCTTCGCTTTCAGGGGAAGGATGGCCGTCAGTACGCATTCCGTTCAACTAACAAAGACCCGAAAGCCGTTCTACCGCTTGAGTTGCGCGAAACTTTCGCTGCTGATATCGTGCAGGATCAAATCAGTTCTTCCAACCCTTCGGCGGCGCTTGTTGTTGACGTGTTTGCTGATGCGCTCGGTGTGCTGCATCCCAAACCGTTGATTGTTATTATGCCTGATGATTCACAGCTCGGAGAGTTTCGCTCAACATTTTCCGGAGTTCTCGGGATCATTGAAGAATATCCAGCCGACGGGCCCGATGGAACACCCGGTTTTGCCGGCTCGGACAAAACCGTCAGCACAATCAAATTTTACGAAGCCCTCGAAAAGGATAACGACAATCAGGTAAATGCCGAGGCATTGCTGACTGCCCGGTTGCTTGATGTGTTTGTGGGAGATTGGGACAGGCACATCGATCAGTGGCGCTGGGCACGATTCAAGGAGAACGGGCGGAACGTTTGGTATCCTATTCCCCGCGACCGGGATCAGGCGTTTGCGTTGTTCGACGGACTCTTTCCGCTGATTGGTGCGCGGGCAATCACGCAATTCCATCACTTCTACGAAAAGTTCGGTGATATGAACAGCCTGACTTTTTCGGGGAGATTTGTTGACCGACGGCTACTGGTGTCGTTGGATAAGAAGAGATGGGATACGGTCGTTCAGAACCTAATCGGAAAGCTGACCGATGAAGTGACAGAACAGGCTGTTCAGCAACTCCCTCCCGAACATTACGCGTTGCGCGGCAAATGGCTGACCTCTACGCTGAAATCCCGCCGCAACACACTGAAGCATGCCGCCGATGAATACTACGAACTTCTTTCCGACTATGTTGATGTTCACTTCAGCGACAAAGCGGAATTGGTGGACGTGAATCGCTTGGACGATGGCAGTACGGAAATCGTTGCATACGATCTCAAACAATCAGGCGAACGTGGCGACGAGTTGTTTCGCAGGACTTTTCTGACAAGTGAAACCGCGGAAGTCCGTCTCTACCTCCACGGTGGCGATGACAAATGCACAATCACAGGGAACGGCGGTACGAGTATCGTCGTTCGAGTCATAGGCGGAGGAGGAGATGATGAACTTACCGACAAAACCCAAGGCCGCGGCATTTACTTCTATGACGACAAAGGGGAGAATAGAATTACCGCCGGTCCGCGGACAGTTGTTGACACAAGAAAATACGAACCTCCTCCTCCGGGATTAGTTCAGTATTAGAAATCGGAAAACGATGAAACCACTCTATCTCTTCCTTATTGGTGTAACAGCCCTCAGTTGTTCGCATCAACAAAGCATACATGAACCGGCAGAAGGCAAGCCTCTGACCGTCATTGCCATCGGCGACGCAGGCGAGCCGGGAAATCTGTTGCGTGATAATGCGAAGCTGGTTGAGAACATGTATTCGGGACGTCACAGTGCGGGCCTCCCGGACGCCATGTTCTTTCTCGGCGACAATTTTTATCCGACGGGCTTGAACGTTCCGACGGATGAAGTTGACAAGAAAATCAAGAAAACACTCGGCCCGTTTCGCGAGACTTTCGAAGCATTGGGGAAGAAGAATGTCCACGCCGTGGCGGGAAATCATGACTACTATGCCCGGAACGCTATTGAGAAATCACTTCTCTTTGGATTGATCAACATAGCGGCGGGCCCGGTTGGCTTTTCTGATCGGGGGAACCAACGCGCATCAGAAATTGAATGGTGGACGTACCATCGCAACATGCCCGCGCAGGTTGTGTATCCGTCAAGCCGCGGCGGCAAGGATAGTGTACAGTTCATCATCTTCGATTCCGCGTTGCCGCTGCGAACAGATATGACAACATGGAAGCCTGCTCTCGACAGCCTGAGGAGAATCCTGGCCGTATCCGCAAACCGCCCCGGCATCTCGTGGCGCATTCTCATCCAACATCATCCCTGGTATTCGGTGGGCGATCATGGCGGGTATTCGGTGTGGGATGATGAAGCGAATTCGATTACCTATCTCTCCAACTGCGATAAGGATTCGAATGCCGTCCGTTGGTTCATGAACACCATCGATCCCGAAGATGTCTGTGCCGGGAAATATCAGGCGATGCTCAACGCGCTGCGCTCGGTGGTTCTCGCCGGAGGCGTGAAAATCCAACTGACCTTAGCCGGACACGATCATACGTTGCAGCTTCTTTCCTATCCCGACGACGGTGGCTGTTCAAACTGCCCGAAGGTTCACGTTGTATCCGGGGCAGGATCGGAAATGAAGCATGTAAAGTTCCCCTCACCGCCACGCGAATTCACAGCACCGCAACGTGACAAAAAAGGCGAATCACGCGGCGGCTTTGCGCAATTACGTTTCGAGAATGATAAACTTCGGATCGTTTTCTTTGACGGACAGAACGGCGAGATGATTGATATGGGGGGAGGGACGAGGGAGTTCTGGATTGACAAAGACGGCCGTCTTCTTCCTTGACAGCAACTCTCTCCACTATGCCCCGCTCCATCTATAAATTCGTCCTTAGCTCATTGTTGGCAACAGGGATTGCCTGCATCTTTCCCCTGCAAGTTATTGTTGCACAACAAGTTGAAGATGATGAGGAACGGGCAAAACATCAACCCTATCGGGATTTTGGGACGGATTGGCGTTGGGGCTCGCTGTTCGGCATTACGGCAGAAGACGGAATTCTCGCCGGCACGGGTGCCATCGTGTACAAATTTGCTTTCCGCACATTTCCGTACTTGTACCGGATGCAGTTCGTAGGCGGGCTGACATTCAAAACAGGCCGTTTCAAAATAGTCTACACGGCTGCTTTCCCGGACTTGGGCAGGAGTCTCTCGCTCGACATTCTTGCATATGCTTCAGAACTGGAGGTGAGAAACTTCTACGGGTACGGCAACGACACGCCGAGAGATGCAGATCTTGAACGGGACAATTTCTACCGTGTTGCTTCGAGGCAGTATTTCATTCACCCCGAATTTCAAGTCAGATTGGGGAAGCTGACATATATCAGGATCGGCGCTTCATTCAAGCATTTTGAAGTGAGGCGTCAGGCAAACCGCTTTCTCAACGGCAATGTTGTCTCAGGCTTTGGCGATGATCGTTCCGTTTTGGGAACAGGAGTTGAGTTCGGGGTTGCAATGCTCGATGCCGCGGTTGCGCCACGTGACGGGTTTTCGCTGTTACTTTCTGCTTGGAACTATCCCGGCTTGTTCAACGGAACTCAGCCTTTTCAGCGTTACGCGGGGGATATGCGCGGCTATGCAAGTGCAGGCCCCGCAACCCTTGCATTGCGTGTCGCTGCTGAAAAGGTGGATGGCCAACTTCCGTTCTACGAAGCGGCATTTCTCGGAGGCGCGGCAAACCTGAGGGGATATAATCTCAATCGCTTTGCAGGAGATGCCTCTCTTACAGGAAGCGCCGAGTTACGGTTCGATCTGTTCAGGACGAAGATTCTTCTCCCGACGCAAGTCGGCATATTCTTTTTCGGAGATGCCGGGCGAGTGTATCTGCAAGGCAAATCTCCCAAAGGCTGGCATGCCGATGTGGGTGGAGGCGTTTCGCTTGCCCCGCTCTCCCGTGAGCTGACACTTTCCGTCTCAGTCGGTTCTTCTGTTGAGGGAGTGTTCGTCAACGGAGGTTTCGGGTTCAGCTTCTGACATCCTTCGAAAAAACACTCGAATGCTTTCCTCAAGTTGGTGTTTTTGAATCGCCACCTCACTATCTTTTGTTTCCATTTCATCCAGCATATCCGCAAGCAGGAAGCAAGCTATGATCGGAAAAACCATCCAACCGGAAATTCGGGCGCTCATTGATGCGCGTGATTTTGCCACACTCAAGGAATTGTTCGCTGATTGGAATCCGGCTGATCTCGCCGATTTGATCGACGACCTTCCCTATGAGGATCAGGCAATAATCTTCAGGCTGTTGCCCCGGGCGCTTGCCGCCGACACGTATGAGTACCTTGCCCACGAAAAGCAGGCAAACCTGTTAAAAGCTATGGGACAGGAGCAGGTGGGCAATATCCTGAACGATATGGACCCCGACGACCGGACGGCACTTTTCGAAGAATTGCCAAGTGCTGCCGTTCAGCAATTGATAGCCCTGCTAAGTCCGCAAGAACGTGCTGTTGCCCAGTCCCTGCTGAACTACCCCGAGGACAGTATCGGCCGGTTAATGACACCTGACTTCATCGCTGTCAAGATGGACTGGACGGTGCAGGACGTGTTGAACTATGTGAGGGCAAACGGCCACGACAAAGAGACGCTGAACGTTATTTATGTTGTTGATGACAAGGGGAAGCTGATTGATGACCTTCGCATCAGGGAGTTTCTGCTTGCCCCGCTTGAGAAAAAAGTGAGCGAGATGATGGATGAGAATTATGCATCTCTTCCGGCCCACGCAGATAGAGAAACGGCGATCGAGGTTTTCAAGAAGTACAATCGTACGGCACTTCCCGTTGTCGATTCCAACGAACACCTTCTCGGTATCGTTACTGTTGATGACGTACTCCAGGTTCAAGAGGAAGAAACAACAGAGGATATCCAGAAAATCGGCGGTACCGAGGCGTTCGAGCAACCCTATCTTGAGATATCTGTTCCGAAAATGGTGCGAAAAAGGGCAGGATGGCTGGTTGTGCTTTTCTTAGGAGAGATGTTCACCGCTACAGCTATGGGCTTTTTTGAGGAGGAGATTGCAAAGGCGGTTGTTTTGGCACTGTTCGTTCCACTCATTATTTCCAGCGGCGGGAACTCCGGTTCGCAGGCTGCGACCCTTATCATCCGCGCTATGGCGCTGGGAGAGGTGACGCTGGCAACGTGGTGGAGAGTGATGAGGAGGGAGATTATTGCAGGACTCTCATTGGGTTCGATTCTCGGTACTATCGGGTTTCTACGTATAGCGCTCTGGACCATCTTCACCGATATCTACGGAGAACATTGGTTTCTGGTGGCGCTCACTGTCGGGATGAGCTTGGTAGGTGTGGTTTTGTGGGGTTCGCTAACGGGTTCAATGATGCCGTTTATCATGAGGAGATTTGGCGCAGACCCTGCAACTTCTTCTGCTCCGTTCGTCGCTACGCTTGTGGATGTAACGGGTTTGGTTATTTACTTCAGTATTGCGGCCATAATTCTTAGCGGAACACTGCTCTAAACAGATCAGAATGGGCAATATTGACCGTATGCTCAATTTCATCTGTCCCGCAAAATCACTCGTTCTGAAACAATATTAACTCCCCAAATCTCGTCATTTTGTTGACTTTCCTTTGCTAATTCATTACTTTTCAACGGTTTTAGCTTGCCTGAGTGTATCCGTTCAGGCCGCACAAAGGAAACAAAAACGACCGATGGTGGCGTTGCCCGCAATGGCTGAATTGATTTGGAAGAGAATTCGCACCGTCCAAGGTATCATTGCGCTGGCTATTTTCATTACGCTCATCATTGGTCTTTTTCTTGGTTCGCCGGTGGGGCGAATTGTCAGCGGCCTCGGGGCGCTTGTTCTTGCGGCGTATTTTCTTTATGTGCTGAAGCGGGATGGTGTGTTTGACGCAAGAAACAGGCCGCAGCGTGCAAAACGGCAAGGTGAAACCGCACAAGAGGAATTGTATTCACAACTTGAAGGGGATATGAAAACACTGCTCTTCGATGATTTCCAACCGACATCCGCTGCCGGATATGTTGTGAAGGAGATTACAGAGGAGGAAGCAGTTGTTCCTTCCACAAAAACCGTCCAACGTGTGGTGACGGCAAAGGAGGAGAAGGCGAGAGAATTTGATATTTCGGACTTTTTTGACCTGGAGTCCGATGTTTTCCGGAACGAAACGGAGCCGAGAAGCGAGTTCAATTTCCTGCTGAACAAACTTCTGGCGGCGATGAAGGATGTGTTGTTTGCCAATTCGGTGGCGTTTTTCTGGGCAAACCGCGAGAAGCAGCAAATGGTGCTGGAAGCAAAAATCACGAACAGCACCAACTTCATGCTCGTGAAGCGCTACGCAATTGACGAGGATGTCGTCAGTCAGGTTGCGAGGACAGGCAAGCCGCAAGTGTTGGGAAGAATTTCACCGCTTGCCGAAAAGGAACTTGTCCGACACTATATCGTCGGAGAAGGCATCAAGTCGTTGATTGTTGTTCCGGTTTTTTATTTTACCGGACAGAACAGCGGTGAGCAATTGCCGGAGGGCGTTATCGTTGCTGACAGCAAAGCGGAAGATGCTTTTGGCGCAGAAACTCTCTCGCTGATGGGGCAATTTACGAAAGTGGTTTCTGCTCTTATCAAGAGTTACACAAACAAGTACGACCTGCTGCTGGATTCCGAGGTTCTGACATCAATTCGTCGGCTTCAGGATAGGGTGAAGTCGGATCGCAGCGAGCAGACAATTCTGGACTCCCTCGCCGAAGAAGCGGGAAAGCTGATGAATTGGGATGTTCTCGCTATAACGATGTACTCCGAGGAGTTGAACAGTTGGGCGGTTCAGAAAGTTGTGAATCGGAACGGGATGCTGTATCCCGAACCGAATGATACTGTTGATTTCAGCGACAGCATTGTCGGGAAGTCGATTCGTTCCAACTTGCTGACACATATCAACGATTTGGAGTCGGCGCCGCAGATTCGCTTCTCATCGAACGAAACGATTTCGCTACGTGGCTCGTTCCTTTGTGTGCCGATAAGCTCGTTGAATCGCTGCTACGGCGCGCTGACGCTGGAAAGCGGCAACAAGTTTCAATTTTCTCCCAACGAAGCGGAAACCATCTACCGGCTGGTCGAAACTGCAGCCGAGTTGCTCGAAGTGTTGTACATGAACGACCTTGTGAAGGAGTTCATCTCCATCGATCAGACGACGGGCTCGTTGACGAGAAACCATTTCAACAAGAAACTTGAAGAGGAAGTCCAGCGGGCTGAAGATTTCGGAACAGAGCTTTCGATGGTTTCCATTGCCGTGGACGGCATGCAGGAGCATCTGAACCGCCACGGAAAAGACGGATTTGAGGGAATTCTGAATCAGGTTGCCGGACTTGTCCGGGCCAACGTTGAGCCGTACGATGTGATTGGACGAATGGACGCAAACACGTTGAACGTAATTCTCATGAATACAACGGCTAACGATGCCTATTTGTGGGCCGAGAAAGTGCGCAAGCATATTGCCAGCAACATCATCGTGTTGGGCGGATTGAGTTGTTCGGTAACTGTCAGTGTCGGTGTCTGCGGCCTGAATAACGGAATGAAGAAGGAAGAACTGGTTGCCGGAACATCGCAAGTGTTGCACAAGGCAATCGAAAGCGGCGGAAACCTTGTCCGCGTATTCTAGATCTCTCAACAAGAAATTCTATTATCGAAATAATCAGGAACAACAATGGCAAAACAACAATCCTTCGCCGATAAAGCGGCAAAAGCTGCAGCACAAAAAGGCTCGAAATGCCCTGTTTGCGGCACAATTTTCCAACCTCTACTCTTTGTCTCATCCGAGCCATCGAAAACGACGGGCAGCGTAAAGTTCAATGAACGTCGGGTAAACGTCTGTAAATGCAACGAGAAGACGGTCTACAACTGATTCTCTGACCGCTTCACATCGGAATGATGTGAAGACGTACAATATGCATTTCAGGAAACGTTAACCCCTTCAACGAAAGGGGCGCTTGGAACCGGAGACAAACAATTTCAGCACAACGCAAACTCGTATTGATCATTCTCGACGGAGTCGGAATCGGTGAACTACCGGATGCGCACCGCTACGCCGACGAGGGAAGTAATACGTTGTGCAATACTGCGGAAGCTGTCGGAGGGCTGCATCTTCCGAATCTTGAGTCACTCGGATTGGGAAACATTGCGGCAATCAAAGGCGTCAAACCTTCTGCCAAGCCGCTGGCGAGTTTCGGAAAGATGGCCGAAGTGTCGAGGGGGAAAGACAGCACAACCGGACATTGGGAGTTGGCGGGACTTGTTCTTGAGAAGGAATTTCCGACATTCCCCGACGGGTTTCCCGATTCTCTGATGAGAGAATTCTGCGAGCGAACAGGAAGCAAAGGGTATCTCGGAAATAAAACCGCATCGGGTACTGCAATCATCAAAGAACTTGGCGGCGAACATGTACGAACCGGTTTCCCTATTGTGTACACGTCGGCGGATTCTGTGTTTCAGATTGCGGCCCACGAGGAAGTGATTCCGCTTCCGCAGTTGTACGAAATGTGTGAGCGAACCCGCAACGAGGTCTGCGTCGGCGATTTTTCAGTCGGGCGTGTGATTGCCCGGCCGTTTGTTGGAACAGAAGGCAATTTCACTCGTACTACCAACCGGCGTGATTTTTCGCTGCCGCCGGCGGGGACGACGATCCTGGATCTTCTGACGAAAGCTGGGATTGAAACCGTCAGCATCGGGAAAGTCGATGATCTTTTTGCGGGGAGGGGATTGGCGAAGAAAATCCACACGAAGAGCAATGCAGAGGGCATCGAGGCGATAATCTCGGAATCATCCCGGATGAAATCGGGCATGATATTCACGAATCTGGTGGATTTCGATACGCTGTACGGCCATCGCAACGACCCGCAGGGGATGGCCAATGCGTTGGAGGCCTTCGACGAGAAACTCCCCCGCATTCTCGGAACGCTCGGCAACGACGATCTGTTGATACTCACGGCGGATCACGGCAACGATCCTGTTACGCCAAGTACCGATCATTCGCGGGAATATGTGCCCGTGTTGTGTTATGCGAAATCGAAGCAACCGGGCAGCAACATCGGAACACGATCAACGTTTGCGGATGTCGGGCAAACTGCGGCCGATTTCTTTGATGTGGAGAACGATCTTGCAGGGACAAGCTTTCTAAGCGAGGTAATGTGATGGAAAAGAAGTCCGTGCAAGAGTTTGAGGGCGTTTTGGAACCAGACGGAACAATCGCCGTTCCTCCGAAAATAGCAGAGAGATTTTCCGGCGCGAAACTTCAAGTTCGGATTGAGAAGAAAGAGATTAGCGATCGTCTCAAGAAGAACAACGTGACCGAGGAGGAGATAGAACGCATTTCAGCCCTGCAACTTGAATCGCGGGAACAGGTAGTCAAGTTCTTGCTCAGTCAAGGAATGTTGGCGAGGCGATCTGCGAGCAGACGACGTCGAAAAGGGGCAGCCCGTTGAGTGTCTCGAAAATTGTCGTTCACACGGACGTCCTGCTCGAACACTTGACGACGAAGAATTCTTGTTCTGTACTTCGTGCAGCGATGAGCAAGTTCTTCTGCTACACGACGGTGTATCAGGCAATTGAGTTGTTTGCGATGGCAAAGTCGGAAGAACAAAAGAGGATCGTCGAAGACTCGATGGCGGCGATGAAAGTGTTGGGCTTGAATCCGAAGAACGCCCGGAAGTACGGCGAGTTGATGGCGTCGAACAAAAAGGCAGATCGCTGGAATATTCTGATTGCAGGACTCTGTTTAGAAAGCAGGCTCCCCCTCTTAACAGACAGAAAGAAGGATTTCAGAGGGATGGCAGGACTCGTCATTGTTCCGACAAAACTCATTGCAGAGGGGAAATCGGGCCTGGAGATTCTGAGAACAGTGCAGCGCTGATGTTGCACGCATCAATATGAGTGAACTATGATACTCGGCAAAGTTGTTGGTACCGTATGGGCGACCCGCAAGGATGAAGAACTTGTCGGGATGAAATTCCAGATCGTCAAACATCTCGATCTCGATTACAAGCTCAAAGACACATTCGTGGTTGCTGTGGATACCGTGCAGGCAGGTGTCGGTGATGTTGTGTTGATGTGCAGCGGCAGCTCGGCGCGGCAAACAACGCTGACGAAGAACAAGCCGGTTGATGCCGTCATTATGGCCGTTGTTGACAAGATTGACGTTGCGGGTTAGAAGTGTTTTTAGCAGAAGTCATAGGGACAGTTTGGGCAACACGCAAGGATGAGAACTTGCAGAGTTTCAAATTGCAGTTCATCCAGCCGCTGAACGGCAAACGTGAAAAAATCGGCGACCCTATCGTTGCAGTAGATACAATAGGCGCAGGGCCCGGCGAAACAGTTATGTATATCACTGCCCGGGAGGCCGTGATTCCGCTGCCGGTTGAGATGGCCCCTGTTGACGCAAGCATAGTGGGAATCATAGATAGAATTGACAGAGAAGTAGATCTCTGATTTCGAGTTTTTGAACATAAGGGAGAAGAATGGGCAAAGCAGCAAAGCAATACACAAATCGCGAAAGCCAGTCTCTTGACAAGTATCTTCAAGAGATTGGAAAGGTCGATTTGCTGAAATCCGACGAGGAAATCGACCTCGCGCAACGCATCAAGAAGGGGGATCAGCGAGCCCTCGAGAAGTTGACGAAGGCGAATCTTCGTTTCGTGGTAAGCGTGGCGAAACAGTACCAGAACCAGGGACTCTCGCTCGGCGATTTGATCAATGAAGGAAATCTCGGCCTCATCAAAGCGGCAAAACGATTTGACGAAACACGCGGCTTCAAATTCATCTCCTATGCCGTGTGGTGGATTCGCCAGTCGATACTGCAGGCACTGGCCGAACAATCCCGTATTGTCCGCTTGCCGCTCAATCGTGTAGGCGCGTTGAACAAGATCGGCAAGGCATTCAGCACGCTTGAGCAGGAATTCGAACGCGAACCGAGCGCAAGCGAGCTTGCGGAAGAGTTGGATATGTCATTGTTCGAGGTCTCTGATACATTGAAGATCTCGGGCCGCCATCTCTCGATGGACGCCCCGTTCGCGCAGGGTGAAGACAACCGCCTCCTTGATGTTATTCAGGATGAGCGTCAGCCCTCTCCGGATTCCGAATTGATGAAGGAGTCGCTCAGCAAGGAAGTAGAGCGGGCACTCTCGACCTTGAGCGATCGTGAAGCCGAAGTCATCCGGCTCTACTTCGGGCTCGGGCGTGAACATTCTCTCACACTTGAAGAGATAGGCGAGAAATTCAAGCTGACGCGTGAGCGCGTCCGCCAGATAAAAGAAAAAGCTATCCGGCGGCTGCGTCACGCTTCGCGCAGCAAGCAATTGCGAGCGTACTTGGGCTGAACGTCAAAGCCTCCCGCGGGAGGCTTTGCCTTTTGGGATGGCATATGTGAGGTCATAACATACTTCGGGTGAGATGATTCAAACGGCAATTCAGAATTCGTGGTTGAGTGTTGCTTTTCTGATTTCAATCGGAGCATTTGTCATGATCTCTCAGGGAGGATGCGCCGGCTCCTTCCCAACACGGGAAGAATATGAGGGGGAGAAGAGGCTTGGGGTCATTCAGGAAGATGCTGAGTTCAAGTTCATCACAAAAATCCGTAGGGAAAGCGCCCGTGAAGATGACCGGAAGGTCTCGCCTGAAGTCCTCAGGCAGCTTGGCTCCTCGGAGGAGTTTGACACAAGCATCCCAAATGGCCTTAATCGTGACAACTTCCTTCTCGAAGTTGTGCGATATCTTGGCACGGAATACTCTTATGGCGGCAACACACGAGACGGCATTGATTGTTCGGGTTATACATGCCAGGTGTACAAGAATGCCGCCGGCAGGTTGCTCCCGCGTTCAACGGCGGAACAATTTCGTGTCGGTGCAGAAGTCCAGAAAAGAAATCTCCGGTTTGGCGACCTCGTGTTTTTCAACACCACAGGCCGTTCTCCCTCTCACGTAGGCATTTATATTGAAGACGGCGTGTTTGCGCACGCCAGTGTGATTGAAGGCGTAACACTCTCAACCCTTGAAAGTACGTACTACAAACGGCGATTTGTCGGTGCACGCCGGGTGATTGACTAAGTTCTGCCTGCACACTATATTGATCTGGAATTAGGAACGAATCCGGGATAATCCTTTGGCAATTCTACCCATCTACATATACGGTCAACCGGTATTGCGGAAACGGGCGAGACCCGTCAAGGTGGTTGACGAGAACATGAAGAAATTCGTTGACAGCATGTTTGAAACGATGCATCACGCCAACGGTGTAGGGCTTGCCGCAAATCAGGTGGGCTCTCTCGATCGTGTGATAGTGGTGGACGTTTCGGATGTTGACGAGAAGAAACATGAAGGAGTGGGAGAGGCGGCCGACTCGATCCCCCGAAAGATCAATCCCGACCAGCCAAAGAAATTCGCCCTCATCAATCCTGAAGTTGTCTCGGTTGCCGGCTCGGAGAAAATGGAGGAAGGCTGCCTCAGTATTCCTGAAATCCGTGACGAGGTGGAACGTCCCGAGGTCATCCGTGTCAGGTACAAAGATTTGGATATGAAGTTGCAGGAAGTTGAAGCAAGCGGATTGCTGGCTCGTGTGATTCTTCACGAGATCGACCACCTTAACGGAATTCTCTTCATCGACAAACTCGGCGTTGTCAAACAAAAGTTGCTTCGCGGAAGGTTGAACAAGCTCGAAAAAGGCTTCTTTGAAGCGCATTACCCGACTGTCAGCGCGCAGGATGTTGTGGAGCAGGAACAATAAACCGCAGGAGATTTCCCCGTCGCAACAAACATTGTCTTCATGGGGACGCCCGAATTTGCCGTCCCCAGCCTTGAGATTCTCCTCGCCAACGGCTATCCGGTTTCCGCAGTCGTCACAGCGCCTGACAAGCCTCGGGGCAGGGGACAAGTTCTTTCTCCAACTCCGATCAAATCCGTTGCCCTCAAACACCGGTTGCCTGTTCTACAGCCTGAATCACTCCGCGACCCCGAATTTGCATCCGCCATCCGGGCATTGAATCCGGATCTCATTATTGTTGTTGCATTCAGAATTCTCCCCAAAGAGATTTTCTCCATTCCAACTCTCGGTGCATTCAATCTTCATGCATCGCTGCTCCCGAAATACCGCGGCGCAGCGCCGATCAACTGGGCAATCATCAACGGTGAGAAGGAAACCGGGGTGACGACATTCTTTCTCGAAGAGAAAGTCGATACCGGCAACATGCTGTTGCAAGCCCGCGTTCCCATCAAACCGGATGATGATGCAGGCTCGCTGCACGACACGCTTGCCGAAGTCGGCGCCGAGATTGTGTTGCACACAGTCAGGCTGATTGAACAGGGGAAGATGGTTCCGCGCAAACAAGATGATGCACTGGCATCTCCGGCCCCGAAACTTTTCAAACAGGATTGCCGGATCAACTGGAACGAGCCTGCGCAGAAAATTCACAATCGTGTTCGCGGACTCTCTCCGCTGCCGACTGCATTTACAATGCACAACGGAAGAGTAATCAAGCTGTACCGGACGCAACTCACCGACAGAAAATCGAGCGGCGAGCCCGGAAGCGTACTGCTTGAAGGGAAGTCATTGTTTGTCTGCACCGCCGACAACTTCATAGCTGTGAGTGAATTGCAGCAGGAAGGGCGCAGGAGAATGGGGGTGGAGGAGTTTCTGCGCGGATACCATCTCACCTCGGGCGAAAAACTCACGTAACCGCCAAGGATATTTCATTGCAAACAAACGTCAAAAGGCGTATCTTTTTTGCGTTCAAAGGTTTCACGCCGTTTCACACACGCCCGATTTGAATGGATTTTCTTCTGTGGAGTGCACGAAGTCTGCACGTTTTCTCCGTGGTAGTTTGGTTCGGCGGGATGCTGTATCAAGCGGTTGTAACTTTACCCGTTGCCCGGGTCGAGCAGAAGCAACTTGATCCGTTCGTACGGCATTTGTCGGGCAGGTTCCAGCCGTTCGTGTGGATGTGTGTGTGGACGATCGTGATTACGGGGGCTGTGCTGATGTTATTCGACCCGCGGTTTCTGTTCTTGAACTTCGACAGCCTATGGTCGGTATTGCTTGCTGCGAAGCAGTGTGTTTTTGTTCTGATGGTTTTTTTTGGATTCGGATACGCGAGAATGTTCAGCCGGCTTGAAACGGCACTGACGACGGGAGAACCGGAAGAGCAGGCGATGCAGTTTTACAATCAGATGCTGATGTTCGGGAAGATAAACGTTGCACTGGCAATCATTGCGTTGTTGCTGGCGTCGGGTATGAGTTCATAAAGGAAGGAATCCGTTGGGCAAAATCATCACTATAGCGAATCAAAAGGGGGGCGTCGGAAAGACAACGACGGCGGTCAACCTTGCGGCGTGCGTGGCAGCGGCAGAAAAACGAACGCTGCTCGTTGATGTGGATCCGCAGTCGAACGCGACAAGCGGCGTCGGGTTCGAAGGCTCGTCGGAAGGATGCAGCAGCTATGAACTGATGGTGGGTAACCTCGTCACTTCAGCAGCGATTGTGAAAACACAAATGCCGTATCTCTCGCTTATTCCTTCACACATCAATCTTGTCGGTGCTGAAGTAGAGATGGTTGATCTGGAAGATCGTGAGAAACGCCTGAAGGCAGGACTCGACGCCATCCGCAATGACTACGATTTCATATTTATCGACTGCCCACCCTCACTCGGCCTGATTACGCTGAATGCCTTGACTGCGGCCGATTCCGTACTGATACCCGTGCAATGCGAATACTATGCGCTCGAAGGGTTGGGGCAGCTTCTCAACACCATCAATATGGTCAAGAAGCAATTGAATGAACAATTGGATATTGAAGGTGTGTTGATGACGATGTATGACAGCCGGCTCCGCCTTTCCAACCAGATTATCGAAGAAGTGAAGAAGTATTTCGGAGACAAAGTCTTCCGGGCTATCATCACACGCAACGTCCGGTTGAGTGAAGCACCGAGTTTCGGCAAGCCGATTATATTGTATGATGCAATTTCAGCCGGGACGCGAAACTATATGGATCTTGCCCAGGAAGTTCTCGCCAACAACAATCATGCTGTGCGCATTGTGCAGACACATCCCCGGGAGAATGAACAATGAAAACAAAGCCTGTACTCGGGCGTGGTCTCGCGTCGCTTATTCCCAGGCCAACAGTCCCGCTCGTCGGCAGACAGGATGACGGCGTCACGAGCGACACGATTGCCAACATCGACGTCGAGAAAATCAGGCCCAATCCCTTTCAGCCGCGGGCAGACTTTGATCGCGTGGAATTGGATGAGTTGAAGCGGTCGATTCAGGAGAAGGGCATCATTCAGCCGATTACCGTTTGTCGCGTTGATGGCGAGTATCAATTGATATCGGGAGAGCGGCGACTGCGCGCTTCGCGTGAGGCAGGACTCTCACAAATTCCCGCGTACATCATCAAGATACACTCCCGCGAGGAATTGCTTGAGCTCGCGTTGATTGAGAACTTGCAGCGTTCTAATCTTAACCCTATCGAAATCGCCATCTCCTACAAGCGTCTCACTGATGAACTGAACTACACGATCGAGCAGGTTGCACAGAAAACCGGCAAAGATCGTTCGACGATCACAAATTTTTTGAGATTGCTGAAGCTGCCGGAAAGTATTCAGGCGGCAGTCCGGAAAGGCGATGTGAGTGCCGGACATGCCCGTGCCTTGATTACGATTGACGACCCGTCCCTGCAACTTCATATGTTTCATAAGATCATATCGAAGGGCTGGTCTGTCCGTGAAGTGGAAAAGGCGGTTCGCGAAAGCGGGCGCAGCAAAGCGCATGGCAAAACAACACGGCGCGCCGCCGGTTCGACTTCCAGCAACGCGCTGGCAAGTATTGAAGAGAAGCTTCGCCAGAAGTTGGGAACAAAGGTTGAAGTAAAAGATATGGCAGATGGAAAGGGCCACATCCTCATTGAATACTATTCGCTTGATGACCTTGACCGGCTGCTTGATCTTTTTGCAACGATCGAGTCATAAATTGTTTCTCGCATCAAACAGGACAATACACGGAACATGAAAAAGCAAATCATCAAAACCACGAAAGCTCCCGGCGCCATCGGGCCGTACAGCCAGGGAGTTGTGCACAACACGCTGCTGTTCACAGCCGGACAAATTGCCATCAATCCTGAAACGGGACTTGTGATTGAAGGAGATGTGAAGGCGCAAACTCACCGCGTCATGCAGAACCTCAAAGCAATTCTCGAAGCCGCAAGCACGTCAATTGACAACGTCGTGAAGACGACTGTCTTCATCAAGGATATGAATGAGTTCGCCGCAATGAACGAAGTGTACGGCGAATATTTCAAGGAGAATCCGCCGGCGCGTTCCACAGTAGAGGTAGCGCGGCTGCCGAAAGATGTACGCGTGGAAATTGAAGCGATTGCCGTCATCGAGAAATCGTAGCATGATACGGATCGGGTTGTGCTGCCTGTTGGTAGCGACGCTCGTCTGCTCGCCCGCAGCGTCGCAACAAGAAGAGGCACGCCCTGATTCCGTTACCCGCATCTCTCCCCAAGACTCGGCCCGCGCAGTCAACCTGCTCATGGAAATGAGCGTGAAGCAAATCGACAGCGTTGCGAAAGTCGAGCAGAAAAGCAAATCCCCCGGATTGGCGCTGGCGCTTTCCGCCGTGCTTCCCGGCGCCGGTCAGTTTTACAACGAATCCTACTGGAAAGTCCCCATTCTGCTCGGCTTCGGATATTATTTTGCTTCGCAATGGATCGATGCGAATGACAGCGTCAAGTATTACCGCAGACTTTACGCCGAAAGCATCACATCTGAAAACAGCTCGGGGAATCCGACGTATTCCCGTTTACGCGAAGATTACAAGGATATCCGCGACGCATTTTCGTGGTACATCTTTATCTACTATCTCGTGAATCTTGTTGACGCGTACGTCGATGCAAGCTTGTATGATTTTAATGTTGGAGATGATTTGTCGATACGGCTAATGCCGGAATTTGATCATCAGTACACCCGGAATGCGAGACTGAAACTCAGAATCAATTTTTAGATTCACGAAGTTACTGCACTTCAAACTCTACAAACTTTCACCTCCACAATCTCGACAACTCATGCTCAACTACATCTGGCTTGCTCTCATCATCATAGGAATTGGCGTCGCGGTAGGGAAGGATATCACGCAGCCGCCCGATCCTGCTGCCGAACAGCAATTCCCTGCAATCATGAAGGTTACGAACGAAGGCATTATCGGCTCGGCAAAAACCGCCGTAACGCTTGCGTTGGGACTCATCGGAATCATGGCGCTGTGGCTTGGCGTTATGAAAATTGCCGAACAAGCCGGACTCATAACGCTGCTTGCGAAGGTGCTGAAGCCGATAACCTCACGACTCTTTCCTGATGTACCCGCCGAACATCCCGCAATGGGGGCGATGATCATGAATATCTCGGCCAACATGCTCGGGCTTGCCAATGCCGCAACGCCGCTCGGCCTCAAGGCAATGGAAGAATTAAACAAACTCAACAAGAAACTCGGCACGGCAACCGATGCGATGTGTACGTTTCTCGTTATCAACACCAGCAATGTTCAACTTGTTGCGGCTCCGGTGATTGCAATCCGCGTGGCGGCGGGTTCTGCCAACCCGACGGAGTTTTTAGGCGCAGCAATCGTTGCAACGACTATCTCGACAATTGTCGGAGTGACGACCGTAAAATTGTTGGCGAAACTCCCCTTTTACAAGAAGCAACTGGAGGGATGATGCAAGCATTCGTTGACATCACAAAAACCATCTCGACGTTTGCCATTCCGCTTCTGATTCTTTCGATTGTTGTGTACGGCGCTTTCAAGAAGGTGAAGATTTACGAAGCGTTTGTTGAAGGGGCGAAGGAAGGCTTCAATGTTGCCGTTCGGATTATTCCGTTTCTTGTTGCGATGTTGGTGGCAATCGGGATTTTTCGCGCGGGTGGCGCGATGGAAATTCTGACTGCCGTTCTCTCGCCGCTGACTTCTCTCATCGGCATGCCTGCCGAGACAATCCCCATGGCAGTTATGCGTCCCCTTTCCGGCAGCGGCGCATTGGGAGTCATGTCCGAAACGATAGCCGCTCACGGTCCCGATTCACTGATCGGCAGAATGGTGAGCGTGATGATGGGAAGCGGAGAGACGACGTTCTACGTTCTTGCAGTGTATTTTGGTTCTGTTTCCGTTACGAAAACCCGGCACGCAGTGCCTGCCGGAATTATTGCCGATGTAGTCGGCATACTCGCATCAGTCTGGCTGGTGAATCTGATTTGGGGATAGGGAATTCTCCTTGCTTTTCTATCAAGCCGTGACTATCTTTTTCAGGGTTGCATGAAACAATTGCATTCCGATACCTTCCGTTTATCTACATTTGTTCAGCTCGCTTTAACACATACGTATCAACAACTTAGAGTACTATCATGTCTTTCTTTAACAAGTTAGTCGTCAGCAGCATACCGCTTGTTCCCCGGCCCATCGTTCGCAGGTTTGCTGGCCGATACATTGCAGGCGAAACACTCGCCGATGCCATCACCTGTGTCCGTCAAATCAACACCGAGGGTGCTTGCGCCACTCTCGATGTTCTTGGCGAGGATATCTTCACGAAAGAAGAAGCGGTCGATTCGCGCAACCAGTCGATAGAAGTTCTTCACACAATCACAAAAGAAAAGCTCGATTCCAATCTCTCAATCAAACTCACATCCCTCGGCCTGAAGCTCGACAAAGATTTCTGCACGGAGAATGTGAGGGAGATTTTGAAAGTCGCTGCGGCGCAGAACATCTTTGTTCGATTTGACATGGAGAATTCAACCTGCACTACGGATACAATCGATGTCTTTCGTGTATTGCACAAGGATTTTCCGAACACTGGAATTGTTCTGCAGGCATATCTTTTCCGTACCGAGGAAGACACGCGTCTTCTTCTAAAAGAGAAACCGAACTTCCGTCTGTGCAAAGGAATTTACAAGGAATCCCCCGACATCGCGTTTCAAGGACGTGAAGAAGTACAGCAGAATTTTCTCAAACTTCTTGGGATGATGTTCGAGCAGAAAGCCTACGTTGGCATTGCTACGCATGACAGCCTGTTAGTTGACGGCGCTATTGCTATGATCGACAAGATGGGATTGAAGAAAACCGAATACGAATTTCAGATGCTTCTCGGCGTCAGGCCAGAACTCCGCAAGAAACTTGTGCGTGACGGGCACAAGCTAAGACTTTATGTCCCGTTCGGCGAGCATTGGTACGGCTATTCAACCCGCCGCTTCAAAGAGAACCCGGAAATTGCAGGTTACGTATTCAAGGCGCTATTCACCCCCAACAAATAGAAAGGAGTACCAATGGCGGAAAAAAAGACCGGATGGCTCGAACGGTTTATTCTTCGAAGTCTTGATACCATTGAGAAGCAGGGAAACCGGTTGCCTCAACCGGTGACGTTGTTCCTGATTCTGATTGTGATCGTCCTGATTTCGTCGTGGATTGCTTCATCGCTCGGCGTCTCGGCCGTACATCCGGGAACCGGCGCCACGATCACCGCGGTAAATTTGCTGAACGGTGAAGGGATCACCCGCATTATGACAGAAATGGTCAAAACCTTCACGGCCTTTCCGCCGCTGGGACTTGTGCTGGTGGTAATGCTCGGCATCGGCGTTGCCGAACGGAGCGGGCTCATTGCAACGGGGCTCAAGGCGTTTGTCTCGAGCGTTCCGAAAGGACTCATCACAGCGTCAATTGTTACCGCGGGGCAGCTATCGAGTCTTGCGGTTGATGCAGGCTATGTTGTGCTGCTCCCTATCGGAGCGGTGATTTTTCTTGGTATGGGGCGGCATCCTATTGCGGGACTGGCTGCGGCATTTGCAGGCGTATCGGGTGGGTTCGGGGCGAACCTCTTTCTTACATCTCTCGACCCTCTGCTTGCCGGTTTCACTGACTCGGCTGCAAAGCTCATCAATCCGGAGTATAACGTTGCGCCAACCTCCAATTGGTATTTCATGGCGGCTTCCGTTCCTCTCATTACGATTACAGGAACGTACGTTACCGAGCGCATTCTCGAACCCCGACTCGGAAAGTATGAAGAAGGCACGAAGTCGGAGAATCAGCCGCTCACAGCAAAAGAGAAGAAGGGACTTCTGTGGGCAAGCATCAGCGCGATTGTGCTTACTGTACTTGCCTTCATGACGATTATTCCGGAGGACGGAATTCTGCGCGATGCGAAGGGCGGTTTCACACCGTTCTTCGTCAGTATCGTTCCGATCATGTTGTTCATGTTTCTGATTCCGGGATTGGTGTACGGCTTCATCGTCGGCACGATCAAATCGGACAAGCAAATCTCCTCAATGACGACGGAAGCCATGGGGACGATGGGCGGGTATATCGTTCTTGCATTCGCGGCAGCCCAGTTCGTTGCCTATTTCGGATGGTCGAACCTCGGCGTCATCTTCGCCATTACGGGAGCAGACGTTCTGAAGTCAATCGGATTTACCGGCATTCCGCTGATTGTATCGTTCGTGCTTGTTGCATCGTTCATCAATATCTTCATCGGAAGCGCTTCGGCAAAATGGGCAATCATGGCGCCGATTTTTGTGCCGATGCTGATGCTGATGGGATACTCGCCCGAATTGACGCAGGCATCGTATCGCGTCGGCGATTCGTATTCCAACATTCTTACACCCTTGCTGCCGTATTTCCCGCTGGTGGTGACGTTTGCGCAAAAGTATGTGAAGGATATCGGAATCGGCTCGATTATTTCAGCGATGCTGCCGTTTGCCGTTGCGTTTGCAATTGTCAGAATTGCTATGCTTATCGGATGGATGTTACTCGGAATACCGGTCGGCCCGGATGCTCCGCTTCAGTACGTACCCTGAGCGAAGCTCTCAAAGAAGTGACAGTTATGGTCTATATTCGCTGAGTAACGAGGATTTCGGCCACTTCTTTTTGACTTGATTCTCAGAAAGGCTCTGTCTATATTTTCAACAGCAATTTCTCATGATACGGGAGATTCGATAGCGAATCCCCGTATCTGCCTGCTCACTGAATATGCGATGAAGGCTCCCTTCGGGAGTCCGGCCGATGATTGTGCGCCAATCGCATCCCTGTTCTTTCATTCATGAATTCGAATTACCGCCCGCTTTCTTACAACCCGACTCCAACCCGGACACATGCCTATTTCCGATGCTTTTACTCCTCTGAGTTGCCCTGTATGAAGCGGCAGAGTATTCGATTCGGATACGTCAATCATCTCAAAATTCCAAGGAGTTATTATGGCTGACAGTGCTTCCGCCGGAGGCGGCGGTATACGATACAAGCCGTATGTTCCGGCTGAAACCGACATGAAGGAGTTTACGCTTCGTGCTCTGGTCATCGGGCTCATCATGTGCGTGGTTCTGGGCGCTGCAAACGCGTATCTCGGCCTGAAGGCCGGAATGACGATTGCCGCAACGTACCCGGCGGCAGTTATCGGTATGGCGTTGCTGCGGATCATGAAGGGTTCCATCCTCGAAGAAAATTTCTCCCGAACCGTCGGTTCCATCGGAGAATCGGTTGCGGCCGGTGCCATTTTCACATTGCCTGCGTTCTTCATTGCGGGCATTTGGCCCGAGTTTGCAACAACCCAGCATTATCTTGAATCTGCCGCGATCATGACGGCGGGCGGCGTTCTCGGCATCATGTTCGTCGTGTTGTTGCGGCGTGTGATGGTGGAGGATGTTGAATTGCCGTTTCCCGAATCGGTTGCTGCTGCGGAAATTCACAAGGCGGGACGTTCGGGCGGAACGGGCGCCAAGTTTCTCTTTGGCGCAATGGGCGCGGGCGCGCTGATTCAGGCATTGGGGCAGTTCAAGTTCTTTGCCACAGCATGGGAGAAATGGGTCGGGTTCTCGAAATCACTGATTGGCCTTCGGGCGACCGGCGAAATAACTGCCCAAAGCGGCATACTGCTCAGTTCGCCCGGCGTCAGTCCGGCATACATCGGCGTCGGGTACATCATCGGGCCGAAGCTAGCGTCGCTGAACTTCAGCGGCGGGTTGATTGCGTGGGGGTTGTTCGTTCCGATTCTTACCTATTTCATCGGGCCTACACTGATTCCTGAGGGAGCCCCTGCCGAGGAAGGAACCTGGGTTGCAATGGCGGCCAACGTTTGGCGCTACATCGTTCGTCCGATAGCCATCGGCGGCATGTTGGTAAGTGCCGGCTTTACGTTGTTCAGAATGCGCAAAAGTCTGCTGACCGGCATCAAGCGCTCGATTGGTGATGTGAAGAAGGCGGCAACGGGCGAGCATGTCACAGTCAGAACCGAGAACGATCTCAGCTTCAAGTGGGTGATGGTGGGAATCGGGGCCGCCGCGTTGGCAACATTCTTCATTTACAACTACTTTGCGGGAGATGTTGCGGCCGCGTTAGTAGCAACAGTCGTGATGATTATTGCGGGATTCTTCTTTGCCGCGGTGTCCGGTTATCTTGTCGGCATCATCGGCTCAAGCAACAACCCCATCAGCGGCCTTACGCTTTCCACGCTGCTGGTCGCAGCGCTTCTCATGGTTGCATTGGGTATGAAAGGGCATGAAGGAGTAGCCGCGGTGCTCGGAGTAGCAGCGGTTGTTTGTGTTGCTGCTGCGGTTGCCGGCGAGATGTTGCAAGATCTGAAAGTTGGCCACATTCTTGGCGGCACGCCGTGGAAGATGCAAGTCGGCAATCTGGTCGGAATAGCATTGGCTGCGGCTGTGATGTTCCTTCCTCTCATCGTCTTGCATGAAGGCGACGTTGCTGCGGGCAAGATGGCAACGCCACAATACGAAGGCGGATTCGGCTCACGCGCCCTTCCTGCTCCGCAGGCAAGTCTGATGGCGTTGCTCTCGCAAGGCATCGTTGGCGGACAAATGGCATGGCCGCTTATTATCGTCGGTATGTTGATGGGATTCGGCTTCATCCTGATGCAGGTAAAAAGCCCGATGCTGGTATGCGTCGGCATGTATCTTCCCCTCGAAACAACGTTCGCAATCTTCCTCGGCGGATTGTTCAAGGGCATTGTTGAGAAAATCAGCGCAAAACGCGAGCACAATGCGGCACAAAAAGCCCGTGTGGAAAATAACGGCGTTCTGCTTGCTGCCGGCCTGATTGCCGGAGAGGCATTGATCGGGCTTCTCTTTGCAGCCTTTGCATTCTGGGAAGTGAAGCTGTTTGCTATATTCGAGCAGCCCTCGTTTATCACGAGCCTTGTCATCTTCGGCATTATTGCATGGATTCTGATTCAGATTCCGGTCAAGAATGCCGGAAGGCCAGATGAACCGGCGCCGCCGAGTGCAGTATTCTGAAAAAAGTAACCGGAGGGGCACGGCTGGCCGTGTCCTTCGTTTTCAGCAGCGTAGTGTGTGAATGAATAAACCGAACGAGACATCACGCGATCTTCTTTCTATCAAACCGAAGCGGAATCTTGAGTGGGAAACGAAAGAAAACAGTAACGTTGTATTGCTTATCCCGAAGTTCAAGCACCCGTTGCTGGTGAAATGGTTTGTTCCAATGCTCGCAAAACCGAATATCAAGCTGAAGTTGGACGAGTTGGGAAGTTTTGTATGGAACAAATGTGATGGCCAGACATCCATCGAATCCATCGGGAAGGAAATGTCCGAACAATTCGGGCAGCCGCTTGAACCGATGTATGAACGGATTGGAAAATTTGTCGCCAAGTTGGAGCGGAATAAGTATCTGCTACTAGAATCATGAAACAGTACAAAGGAGGCTACAGTGTCAACAGCAATTGAAGGATTGAAACCCGAACTGGTGTGGAAGTACTTTGCAGCAATTGCCGCAATACCACGCCCTTCAAAACACGAAGAGGCGATGACAAAGTACGTGGTTGAGACGGCAAAAAAACTCGGGCTGCAAGCTAAGACAGACAAGTTCGGCAACGTGGTTGTCAAGAAACCCGCATCACCCGGTCGCGAGAACGTCCGGATGATCTGCTTGCAGGGGCATCTCGACATGGTCGCGGAAGCGAACAAGGACAAAGTGCATGATTTCTTCAAGGACCCGATTGAGCTGGTCCGCAAAGGAAATGTGTTGATGGCGAATGGAACAACGCTCGGCGCCGATAACGGTATTGCCGTTGCGACAAATCTTGCCATTATGGAAGACAAGTCGCTTGAACACGGCCCACTTGAGTTTCTCTTTACCGTTGATGAAGAAACCGGCCTGACCGGCGCAAGCAATCTGCAACCCGGCTTTCTCGAAAGCAAAACCCTCATGAATCTCGATTCAGAAGAAGAGGGCTCAATTTACGTCGGTTGTTCGGGTGGCAAGGATTCGAGCGCAACCTGGAAAGTTGATTTTGACAAAGCCCCTGCGCAAACAATCGCAGCCCATGTTCGTGTCGGCGGATTGAAGGGCGGGCACTCGGGACTCGAAATTGACAAGGGCCGCGGCAATGCCGTTAAGATACTCAACCGGGCGTTGATTGCCCTTGAGCCGTTCGGCGTCCGCATATCCTCCATTGACGGAGGCAACAAGCACAATGCAATCCCGCGGGAAGCAGAGGCGCTGGTATTTGTTCCGAAGAAAAGCTGGAAGCCCGCAATGGAAGCGGTGATGCGATTCAATACGGCCGCGAAGAACGAATTGTCCACCGTCGATCCTGACTTGAACGTTTCGATGGAAGAAGCAAAGGTAAAAAAGGGAAAGGTGATCAAGAAATCCCTTCAGAAGAAAATCCTTATGACGGTTTCCGCCCTTCCTCACGGTGTTGTCAAGATGAGTGCCGATATTCCGGGTCTGGTTGAAACATCGACGAATGTTGCCGTAATCAAAACGGAGAAGAAGGCTGTCAAGATGGTGACAAGCCAGCGCAGTTCGGTGGCTTCCGAGATCGAAGAAATCGTTCACACCGTCTCAAGCATCTTTGAATTGGGCGGAGCCAAGGTGTCGCACGGTGACGGCTACCCGGGTTGGAAACCGAATCTTGACTCGGAGATTCTCAAGATTGCCCGATCAACTTACAAGTCCCTCTACGGAAAAGATGCCGAAGTAAAGGCGATTCACGCGGGACTCGAATGCGGCATTATCGGCGAGAAGATGGGCGAGATGGATATGATTTCGTTCGGCCCCACGCTTGAAGGAGTTCACTCACCCGACGAGAAGATTTATATTGATACGGTTGAGAAGTTCTGGAATTTCTTGCTTGCAATTCTCAAAAATGTAAATTAGAAAACATCGATTTCTCTTAATAAAGCAGGGCGTCAAACGAGCGTCTGACGCCCTTTTCATTTCTCTCACACAATCCCAACCATACTATGTCGGATGCTGCTATCCTCAAACCCCAACCAAGCAAAGGCTTTCGCTGGCTGGTTTTGGTGTTCATCAGCCTTTCGATGTTCGGCAACTATTACGCCTACGATTCGATAGGCCCCATCTTCGATCTGCTGAAAGAACAGCTTCACTACTCGGATAGTGATTTGGGATTACTGTACACCGTGTACAGTATCGCGGCGGTGATTGTGCTGCTGGTTGGCGGATACATCATTGACAGGTTCGGCACCAAGATCTCTGTTCTCGTCTTCGGCATTATTTGTCTCGCCGCAACGGCGGTAACGGCGTCATCACCCGAATTGTGGCTCATGTTGACCGGGCGTTTCATGTTGGGTATCGGGGCAGAGCCGTTGATTGTTGCTGTTACAACGGCACTGGCAAAATGGTTCAAGGGCAAGGAACTCAGTTTCGCATTCGGCGTGAACCTGATGATTGCGCGCCTCGGCTCGGTCAGCGCTGATTGGTCAACCGCGTGGGCGCGGCCCTGGTACACGAATTGGCAGGACCCGCTCTGGCTCTCGACCATGATCACGAGCGCCTGCGTTGTCGGCGGAATTCTCTACTACATTCTTGAGAAACGTGCCGAGCGGCTCTACTCCCTCGGCGAACAGGGGGAAACCGAAAAGCTCGAATTTAAAAGCCTCTACAAATTCAGCCCTTCATACTGGTACATTGTGGGATTGTGCGTGGTGTTCTATTCAACCGTCTTTCCGTTCCGGGCATTTGCCATCAAGTACTTCATTGAAGCCCACGGCACATCACGCGAAATTGGCGGTTTCCTCAACAGTTTTCTGCCGCTTGCGGCAATGGTTGCAACCCCGCTGTTCGGATTGTTGGTTGATCGTGTCGGGAAGCGCTCGTTGTTCATGTTTGCGGGCTCGCTTGTGTTGTTGCCGCTGTTTCTTGTTGTTACGTATGCTCCCGCCGGCCCGATTCTTGAGTTTGCCCTTCCCGTGTTCGGCGACATAGCCATCCCCCTGACACTTCTGATTGTGATGACGCTTCTCGGCATTGCATTTTCGATGATTCCGGCAATCATGTGGCCCTCGGTGGCATACATCGTGGACGAGCGACGCCTCGGTTCTGCATATTCCATGATGACCCTCTGCCAGCAAGTCGGCATGGCGGCTATTCCGTGGCTGATTGGTGAATTGAACGACCGCCTCGGCGCCGGCCCCGACAATCCCGGCGGATACTCGGGCGGCATGTGGGTGTTTACAGCTCTTTCCATATTCGGGTTAGTGTTTTCCTTCCTCCTCTGGCGGCAAGAGCGCGGCCCCGACAGGCACGGGCTTGAAACGATAACGATGTCATCCAAATAGAATCTACAGGAGACCGGCAATGAGACGGGTGTACGTCTACTTTTTGCTTTCGATTTTCTCATTAGAAGTCTTCGCTCAAGAAGCGGTGGATCAATGGTCTATAGACGAGGTATTCGCCGCGTTGAAGGGGACAAGCACGTCGCTCGGAAAGGTTCAATGGATAGAGGGAGGAAAGCGATTCACGTACATTCGAAAAGACAGCGCAACGAACCGCCAACAAGTGTATGCCTACAATCTCTTGAACAATTCGCGGGAGCTTGTTCTGGATGAGGCATGGCTCGTTTCCGGTGGGGATCAGAAGTCCATGACGATCGGCTCGTACGAGTGGGCGGCTGACGGCGAACATGTGCTGGTGACAAGCACGCTTCCTGCCCGTAGAATCAAAACGGGGGGCGACTTCGGTATCTTCAATCTCAAAACAAAATCCTTCCGTCTTCTCTCACATTCATCCGGCGACAACGCCATCATCAAACTCTCTCCCGATGGAAGGAAGGTCGGGTTTGTCCGCTCGAACAATTTGTTTGTGCTGGATGTGGCGTCAGGAAAAGAGACGCAACTAACGTTCGACGGCTCCGAGAATGTACTGAACGGCAAATTCGATTGGGTGTACGAAGAGGAATTCTCTATCATCGAAGGTTGGCAATGGTCGCCGGACAGCAGGCGCATTGCTTTCTGGCGGCTCGATCAAACTGCCGTGCCGACGTTTCCGCTTGTGAGCTATACGGCTGAGAGTCCGCACGCGAAGCTCGAGTTGATGAAGTATCCGAAGGCAGGAGACCCGAATTCGCTGGTGCAAATCGGCATCATCACTCTTGACGGAAACACTACCCGATGGCTGAATCTGGGGTCGAATCCCGATATCTACATTCCGCGCATCACGTGGACAACCGACCCGAATATTCTCGCCGTTCAGCGGCTGAATCGGGCGCAGGATACGTTGGATTTGATGCTTGCGAATGCAACCGACGGTTCCCTCAAAACAATTCTGACCGAAGCAGATACTGCATGGATTGAAACTGAGCACGACGATCTCCGCTTTCTCAAGAAATCGAAGCGCTTTATCTGGAAGTCGAGCCGGGACGGGTACACGCATCTGTACTTGTACAATCTGAACGGAACGCTCGAACGGCAGATTACGAAAGGACAGTGGGATGTTACCGAACTTGCCGGTGTGTATGAGGATCGGAATACGATATATTTTGTTGCGGGAAAGGAATCGCCGCTCGAACGGCATCTCTACAGCATTCGTCTTGACGGCACAGGTCTGAAGCGAGTGACTCAAGAACCGGGGTGGCACTCGGTGTTGTTTTCGCCGGATGCGCGGGTGTTTATCAACACGTATTCCAATACTGCCCAACCCTCGCACATATGGTTGAAGAATGCGGAGGGAAGTCACATTGCGACTCTCGTCGCAAACTCACTCGCGCCCTGGAAGCATCTTCCGGCGACGCAGCATTCATTCTTCACGTTCAAGACGAACGACGGTTTGGATTTGAACGGTTATATGCTGAAACCTTCGAATTTTGATGCATCGAAGAAATATCCTGTGCTGATGTTTGTGTATGGCGCTGGTCCGCAAACTGTAACTAATCGGTGGGGAGGAAGAAACTTTCTCTGGTATCAACTGCTTGCACAGCACGGCTACATTGTTGTGAGCATTGATCCGCGTGGAACGGATGCCCGCGGTAAGGCATTCCGGCAAAGCACGAACCGGCAACTCGGTCTGCCGAACATACGTGATATTCTTGAGGCTGCCAAATACCTCGGTTCGCTTTCCTACATTGATGCGTCGCGTTTGGGCATCTGGGGTTGGAGCGGCGGCGGGTATCATACATTGATGGCAATGACCTACGGCGCAGGCGTTTTCAAAGCGGGAATAGCTGTGGCAGCGGTAGCGGATTTCAAGTTCTACGATACAATCTGGACTGAACGCTACATGGGCACGCCGCAGGCAAATCCGGAAGGCTACAGAGTAACGGCGCCCGTCACGTACGCTTCGCAGCTCAAGGGCAATCTCCTGATTGTGCACGGCACTGCGGATGATAATGTGCATTGGCAGCATGTCATTGTGTTTAACGAAATCCTGATTCGGGAAGGCAAACAGTTCGAGACTTTCTTCTATCCCGGACAAGCACACGGAATCTCGGACCCGGCAGCGCAGCACCATCTCTTCACAAAAATGACCAACTTTATTCTGGAGAAGTTGTAGCGATGACTCTGAAAGTCGGGGTGTTCTCGGCTTTTCTGCTTGCAATCGCCTTCGTATCGTGCATGGATAAGAAGCCGGTGTATCGCTTTGACGATCTTCAAAGCCTGAAGGGAAAGACAGAACGTGACGTGCTGGCATTGCTGGGCTCGCCGCGTGTTATCGATTCTTCGGCATCCTCCGGCGAACGAATCTGGGGCTACTACCAAATGCCGGTGGTTTCTGAAGACAACGAGAAGCCGCGTCATAGAACTGTGCTGATTGTATTGAGAGGTCGTGATGCGGATTTTGTAGTTGATGAAGTACGAATCCCGTAGCCGTTCTGATCCCTTTACATCCTACCTTCAAATTCTTACCTTTTTTGTACAACAGACCCGAACATTGGATGTATTGACCGGACGCGATGGAGCAAAGGCTGCACAAGAAGCATTTTTCAGTCGAAGAGGCCCGGCGTGAATTGACAAGCGTTCATGCTCTCGCAACCAAACTCGTCGAACTCAAACAGAGTCTCGACGCAAAGGGCTGGGATGTACATCGTCACCGGTACTTCGGCGGAATGGGGCCGAACGGCGACGGAAGCTTTCCTCCTGAGTTGGAGACGCTTGTCGAAATTGTCCGGGGCCTGGAAGAACGGGGCATAATTGTGAAGGGCCTCGACGACGGACTCGTGGATTTTCCGCACATCCGTGGGAACGGTGAGGAAGTCTACTTGTGTTGGAAAGTTGGTGAGGATGATATTCGCTTCTGGCATTCCATACCGGACGGGTTTGCAGGACGAAAGGGTATTGATGAACTATAGCGAGCACGCTTAAACCGCAATGTCCGGCGGGATGTCCAATTCGTAACGCTATCAGTACTTCCACTCAAAAAAAGATCATAAAAGGGTTATTCACATGAAGAAGTGGTTGTGGATTGTAGTTGGTGCCGTCATCATTCTCGGCGGTGGTTTCCTTTGGTTGACCAACGGAGATAAGGATAAGATTACGTACCGAACCGCAAAAATCGATCGGGGCGATGTTACAGTGTCAATCAGCGCAACGGGAACAGTCAACGCCGATACAACGGTTCAGGTTGGTTCGCAGGTTTCCGGGCGGATTGCGAGACTCTATGCAGATTTCAATTCAGAGGTGAAGAGGGGCGATTTGCTGGCACAACTCGATCCCACCTTTCTTCAAGCGGCGTTGAATCAGGCAAAAGCCGGCGTGTCACGCGCCCGAGCTTCTCTGAATCAGGCGGAACGCGACCATCATCGTATTCAGGATCTCTTCGGCAAGAATCTTGTTTCGCAGGCGGATATGGATGCGGCGGTGACAAATCTCGAATCGGCTCGGGCAAATCTCGAACAGGCAAACGCCGGCCTTGAAGGCGCCGACGTCAATCTGAAGTACGCTACAATCCGGTCCCCGATCAGCGGCATTGTTATTTCCCGCAATGTCGATGTCGGTCAGACTGTTGCGGCAAGTCTTTCAGCGCCGACATTGTTTGAGATTGCAAACGATCTCCGCAAGATGCAAGTACGGGCAAGCATTGACGAAGCAGATATCGGCAACGTGAAGAAAGGACTTGATGTCACGTTTCGGGTTGATGCGTACCCGAGGGATGAATTTCACGGAACGGTCAGGGAAATCAGGCTCGCCCCTGTCATCTCGCAGAATGTTGTTACCTACAATGTTATTATTGATGTTGAGAATCCCGATCTCAAACTGATGCCCGGCATGACGGCGACTCTGACAATTGTTGTGGCGACGCGGGAGAATGTGCTGCGTGCCCCGATTCAGGCGACACGATTTTCTCCGCCGAACGCGGAAGAACTGCTGGACAGCATGAGGGCGCAACGAATGGCACAAATGAACGCCCAATCTGATACCGCACGGCCCGGCCGATGGCAGCAAGCCGGCGATGGCGGTCGTGAAGGAAGACGGGGTCCCGGCAGTAGAGGCGTGGGAAGGTCTGTACTGTGGGTGCTGGAAGGAGGAAGGCCCCAACCCCGCATGATTGGAGCAGGGCTTCAAGACGGGCGTTTTGTTGAACTCGCGCGAACAGACCTGAACGAAGGGGATGAAATTATTATCGGAATGATCAATCCCTCGGCTGAAGTTTCGCAATCCGTGCAGAATCCCTTCGCGCCGAGTATGCCGGGTGGCGGTCGAAGAAGAGGCCTCTAAGATGAGAATTCTTGAAACACTCCGTATTGCTCTCGATTCTTTGCTGCGTCAGAAGACTCGCGCATTGCTGACGATGCTCGGCATTATCATTGGAGTGGGGGCAGTGATATCCATGGTTGCGGTGGGGCAGGGGGCGCAAGCGGCCGTGGAGTCGCAGATTGCAAGTCTCGGAACCAATGTGCTGATTATTTTCCCCGGCTCATCGATGCAAGGGGGAGTCCGGGGCGGGGCTGGTACGCGCTCATCGTTGACGTTGGGTGACGTTGAAGCCATTCGTGAACAATGCCCTTCGGTTGCGCTTGTCAGTCCGAACACGAGAACGGGCCGGCAACTGGTGGCAGGTAATCTCAACTGGGGCTCCTCAATACAAGGCGGGTCGCCCTCGTATTTTCAGATCCGTGATTGGCAGCTTGCAACCGGTGATTTTTTCACTGAGCAGGATGAGCGCGGGGCTACAAAGGTGTGTGTGTTGGGTCAGACGGTTGTGCAACAGCTTTTTCCGGGGCAAGATCCGGTCGGGCAGATTATCCGCATCGGTAACATGCCTTTTGTTGTAACCGGAACGCTCATGCCCAAAGGCCAGAACACATGGGGACAGGATCAGGACGATATTGTTGTAGCACCGTTTTCAACCGTGCAGAAGAAGATTCAGGGAATCGACCACGTGAGCAGCATTCTCGTCTCGGCAGTTTCCAAGGAGATGATTCCGGTGGCGCAGCAGGAAGTGACGACACTGCTCCGCGCCCGTCACAAAATCCAGCCGTGGGACGAGGATGATTTCACAATCCGGAACCAATCGGAGATCGCCAATGCCGCCACTGCCACGTCGAGCATCATGACGATGCTGTTAGGAAGCATCGCTTCCGTTTCGCTGATTGTCGGCGGGATCGGCATCATGAATATTATGCTGGTTTCCGTAACCGAGCGGACACGGGAAATCGGCATTCGCATGTCCATCGGTGCCCGGCGACGTGACATACTCCAGCAATTTCTTATCGAAGCGATGATGTTGAGTATTGCCGGCGGACTTATTGGTATCGGGCTCGGGCTTGCAAGCTCGAATCTGATTTCAAAATTTGCCGGCTGGCCCATCTTTGTCTCGCCCGATGCAGTCGGATTGGCATTTCTCTTCTCGGCATTTGTCGGTATCTTCTTCGGCTACTATCCGGCGCGCAAAGCCGCTCAACTCAGCCCGATTGATGCCTTGAGGTATGAGTGAGTAATTTCACTCTCATTTCAGACTACAAACCCAGCGGCGATCAGCCCGAAGCAATCCGCCAGCTTACCGAAGGCGTACTCCGGGGTGACAAATATCAGACCCTGCTCGGCGTAACAGGCAGCGGGAAAACGTTCACAATCTCGAACGTAATCGCACAGACGAACAAGCCGGTGTTGGTTATGTCGCACAACAAAACGCTTGCGGCACAACTCTACGGCGAGTTCAAGAGTTTCTTCCCGAAGGACAGGGTGGAGTTCTTCATCAGCTATTACGATTACTACCAGCCCGAAGCCTACGTTCCAACCTCCGATACGTACATTGCCAAAGATGCCTCGATTAACGATGAGATTGACCGTCTACGTTTGCGGGCAACAAGCGCATTGCTCAGCGGCGACAGGAATGTCATTGTCGTTGCCTCCGTCAGTTGCATCTACGGCATCGGCGCACCCGAGGAGTGGGCGAGCCAGATTGTCGTCATCCGCAAGGGCGAACGCATGGAGCGGAATGATTTTCTGCGCAAGCTGCTGAATATCTTCTACATGCGCAATGACTTCGAGTTTGTGCGGGGCACGATGCGGGTTCGCGGTGACGTTGTTGAAGTAATTCCCGCTTATGAGAATGAAGAGGCGATTCGCGTCGAGTTTTTTGGAGATGTGATTGAGAGGATTTCCTACATCAACAAAACCGACGGGAAGGTTCTCGCCGAAACCGACTATGAAGTGATCTATCCTGCAAAGCAATTTGTCACTTCGAAAGAATCACTTGAAAAGGCGTACCGCGGGATTGAACAGGAACTTGAAGAACGCCTCGCCGAACTTCGCAGGCTCGGCAAGTTGGTTGAGGCACAGCGTCTCGAACAACGAACACGGTTCGATTTGGAAATGATGCGTGAAGTAGGGTATTGCTCGGGCATCGAGAATTATTCGCGGCACATCGCAGGCCGTCCGCCGGGTTCCCGTCCTGCGTGTTTGTTCGACTATTTCCCCGACGATTTTCTCCTCGTGATTGACGAATCGCATGTTACCGTTCCGCAGATCGGCGGAATGTACCACGGCGATCGTTCACGGAAACTCACACTTGTTGAATACGGCTTCCGTCTTCCTTCTGCACTCGACAATCGTCCGCTTACGTTTGATGAGTGGGAGCAGATGGTGAAACAAGTAATTTTCGTCAGCGCTACGCCGGGTGACTACGAGTTGCAGAAGTCGCAAGGTGTTGTGGTAGAACAAGTTATACGCCCCACCGGCCTGGTCGATCCTGAGGTCGAAATCCGCCCCGTGAAGAATCAAATCGATGACCTGCTTGCCGAGATCCGTGCACGCGCTGCGCGACAGGAACGCGTACTCGTCACTACGCTGACGAAGCGAATGGCGGAGGATCTGACGGACTACCTCACGGAAATCAAGGTGAAGGTTCGCTACATCCATTCAGAAGTTGATGCGCTTGAGCGCGTCGAAATTCTCCGCGACTTGCGGCTTGGTGATTTCGACGTACTGGTCGGTGTCAATCTTTTGCGTGAAGGCTTGGATTTGCCGGAAGTATCGCTTGTCGCCATCCTTGATGCTGACAAGGAAGGCTTCCTCCGTTCTGAAAAATCTCTCATTCAAACAGCCGGACGAACAGCCCGCAATCTGAACGGCAGAGTTATCCTGTACGCCGATACCGTTACCGGTTCAATGCAAAGAATGCTGGATGAGACGCGTCGTCGTCGTGAAAGGCAACTGCAGTACAATCAGGATCACGGCATAACGGCAAAAACGGTATACAAGACAGTGAATGAAGTTCTCGCTGCAACTGCCGTTGCAGACGTGAAAGCCGATCGGGATGCGCGACGCGAGCGTCAGAAAATGCCGGTTGTTGCCGAAAGCGTCATTCGTTACCTCACGGTCGATCAGCGCAAAGATTTGATTGAGGAATTGCGCGCTGAAATGCTGAGTGCCTCGAAAGACCTGGAGTTCGAGCGTGCAGCCCAGCTGCGCGATGAAATAACCAAGCTTGAAGCGATGAAGCAGCCCGAGAAGAAAGCAAAGCGCAGCTAATCATCTCAAACCTCACACAGGATTTGCCATGCTTGAGGTCCGTTCTTCACCTCTTTCAACAACCCTCCGTGCATTCTACGAATTCATCTATCCCCCTGCGTGCCTTGGATGCGAAGAGTATCTTGGCGAAAGTACTGATCGGATTTGCGACACATGCTTTCAGAAGATTAAGCCGATCACACACGATGATCCGCTTTTCAAAGAAATGCGCGAACGACTTGTCTCGGGCGGACAGATCGATGGCCTGATTTCCGCGTTTCACTTTGAGAAAGACGGCACGCTCCAATCACTAATCCATCACCTGAAGTATGAAGAGATGACGCGGGCGGGCTTCGAGTTGGGAAAGAAGATTGGCGTGATGATCTCTGCTTTTGGCGGGGATCTCTCTACTGCGAGTCTCGTCCCGGTTCCTCTTCATCCTTCAAAGAGAAGAGAGCGGGGATATAACCAGAGCGTGTACGTCGCCATGGGAATGCGTTCCGTTACGGAGTTGGCTGTGCTCGCAAAGCTGCTGCATAGAAAAAGAAACACGAGAAGCCAGACTACGCTGAACATCGAAGAACGTCGAAATAATGTCCGCTCTGCGTTTGAAGTAAACTCTCGCTATGCTGCATCCGTTGCAGGTTCCTCCTTCATTCTTGTCGACGATGTTATCACTACGGGCGCGACGATTCAGGAGTGTGCCCGGATACTCAAGGAGCATGGGGCCAAGTCAGTGTTCGCTGCATCAGTTGCTCTCGCCGATCACGGAACTTTGAAAGACACTGTTTGATCAACCGGTTACGTTGTGTCCCCAATACGGAAACCCGCCTCGAAACCCCGTTTGACATTCAAGGCATTTCTTGGTAGATTGACGTGGGTTTTTTCGCAAAACATGCTACTTTTCGCCCGATTTAGAAGAATTTTGGTTCCCCTTATTGTCTGATACTCGGAGGTAATTCATGGCGGTAAAAATTGGTATCAACGGGTTTGGCCGCATCGGCAGACTCGTGTTTCGCAGGTTGATGAAAACCGGAGGGTTCGATGTTGTCGCAATCAACGATATTACCGATGCACAGACGCTTGCGTACTTGCTGAAGTACGATTCCGTTCACGGCAAGTACGGCGGCGATGTTCGGGCTGATGGCGATGCAATAGTTGTTGACGGGAAGAAATTCAAAATCACGGCGGAGAAGGATCCTGCGAAGCTTCCGTGGAAAGAGTTGGGTGTCGAGCTTGTGGTTGAAGGGACGGGCATCTTTACAAGTCGTGACAAATTGAATCTGCATATTCAAGCGGGCGCAAAGAAAGTTCTTCTTACTGCTCCGGCGAAAGATGAAATCGACGCGACAGTTGTTCTCGGCGTGAACGACAATGTGTTGACCGGGAAAGAGCAGTTCGTTTCCAATGCGTCATGTACCACCAACTGCCTTGCTCCGATGGTAAAGGTGTTGCACGAAACGTTCGGAGTCGAGAGCGGCTTCATGACGACGATTCACTCATACACCAACGATCAGCGTTTGCTGGATCTGCCGCACAAGGATTTGCGCCGCGCCCGCGCTGCCGCACTGTCAATCATTCCAACAACTACCGGGGCCGCCCGGACGGTGGGCAAAGTTATTCCCGAACTGAAGGGCAAACTTGATGGCTTTTCGCTTCGTGTTCCGACGCCTGATGCATCCATCACAGATTTCGTTGCAGTTCTGAAGAAACCTGCAACGAAAGACGAAGTAAACGCAGTTCTGAAGAAGGCTGCGGAGACAAGCATGAAGGGCATTCTGCAATACACAGAAGACGAGATTGTCTCGGCCGATATCATCGGCAACGAACACTCGTGTATTGTTGATTCGAAACTTACGATGGCGTACGGCAACACAGTGAAGGTGTTTGGCTGGTATGACAACGAATGGGGCTTCTCGTGCCGTGTGGTGGACCTGTTGAAGAAGATAGCCTGATACTATTTTGGTGATGATTTCCCGCCTGCCTTATGGCGGGCAGGCCTGCCCCACCTATTGTGAGGCAGGCTTTTGTGTCTCTATGTGATCCCTCAATGGAGAAAATGACAAATGACAACGAAGACAATCGATGATGTCGATCTGAAAGGCAAACGCGTACTCGTACGGGTCGACTTCAACGTTCCGATGACGGACGACATGAAGATCTCGGATGATAAGAGAATTGTGGAATCGCTTCCCACAATCAGAAAGATCCTGGATTCAGGAGGCATTCCGATTCTCATGAGCCACCTCGGCAGGCCAAAGGGCGCCCCCAATCCCGAGTTTTCATTGAAACCTGTTGCTGACCATCTTGCAACATTGCTCAGTACCAACGTGCAGTTTGCTGCCGATTGCATTGGCAAAGAAACAAAAAAGGTTGTGGATGGATTGAAGCAGGGAGATGTACTGTTGCTTGAGAATCTCCGCTTTCATGCCGAAGAAGAAAAAAACAATCCGGATTTCGCTAAGGAACTTGCCGCCTGGGGTGATGTGTATGTGAACGACGCATTCGGTACGGCACATCGGGCGCATGCTTCAACGGAGGGCGTGACAAAGTTTCTCAAGCCGTGTGTTGCCGGATACTTGATGAAAAAGGAGATTGAGTATCTTACGCAAGCCGTGGCAAATCCGCGCCGCCCGTACGTGGCCATTCTTGGCGGGGCGAAAATTTCCGGCAAGATCGACGTCATTCAGAACCTTCTTCCCAAAGTCGATGTGCTGGTGATTGGCGGCGGAATGGCGTTCACGTTTTTCCGTGCGCAAGAGTTGGAAGTGGGCGATTCTCTGGTCGAACAAGAGAAGGTCCAACTGGCAAAGGAAATTCTCGAACACATCAAGGAGAAGAACCGGAGAGTGATACTTCCGATTGACTGCATTATCGCCGATAAGTTCGATAACAATGCACAGCGCAAAACCGTCCCGGTCAACAAAATACCGGCCGGTTGGCGGGGACTTGATATCGGGCCCGAGACAATCAAGCTTATCAAACTTCAAATGAAGGGCGCGAAGACCATAATCTGGAACGGCCCGATGGGTGTCTTCGAAATGCCGAACTTCGCAAACGGTACGCTGGAAATCGCCAAGTTGCTTGCGGAGGCGACAACAAGCGGGGCAACCACAATCGTGGGCGGCGGTGATTCTGCGGCTGCGGTTGTACAAATGGGTTTTGAGTCGTCCATTTCCCACGTATCAACCGGCGGCGGGGCTTCGCTTGAGTTTCTCGAAGGCAAACAGTTGCCCGGATTGGCTGCACTGGATACGAAATGAATTTGAACCAATTGCTCTGCACAAACGTTCTAACGTGTAGCGCCATTTCAAGGAAGATGTTTCTGAACTAATGTCCTACTTTCGCTCAACAGGTACAGGCGGGAACTACTACCGTCCGAGTTTCTTCGGCGGATTTTCATTCTTCCCCCCCGTCATAAAAATACTGCTCATCAGCAATACCGCAATCTGGCTGTTGACGGCATTCTTTCTTGCACCGTTCAAGATCGGTGGCAGCTCCATCGGAGGTGATTTCGGCCTCATTACGCAGTGGCTTGCATTGTGGCCCTTCGGGACGAACTTCTGGCCGTGGCAGTTGTTTACGTATATGTTTATGCACGGAGGGCTGGGACATCTGTTCTTTAACATGCTGGCGCTTTGGATGTTTGGAATGGAGTTGGAGAATCTCTGGGGATCCAAGCGTTTCATCATCTACTACCTGACATGTGGCTTCGGGGCGGGAGTTGCGAATCTTCTTGTTGCTCCGTTGATCGGACTCACTGTTCCCACTGTAGGGGCGTCGGGTGCCGTGTTTGGCATTCTGGTGGCGTTCGGAATGCTGTTTCCTGATCGCCCCATCTACCTTTATTTTCTCCTTCCTATCAGGGCAAAGTATTTCGTGACGGGCTTTATCGTTCTCGAACTGTTCTTCGGCGTCACGGGATCGTCATCGGGCATTGCTCACTTTGCGCATCTCGGCGGAGCCGCCGTCGGATTTCTGTACATGAAATTCGAAGCGCAAGGATTTTCTCTTGAAGATGTGTGGAGGGTTATTATCGGAAGCCCGAAGGTGCCGCATCAACCGCCACGAACCCGGAAAACCGTGCGGGATGAAATCCAGGATGCAAAGTTCTTCGATATTCATACGGGCCGACCGATTGAGGGGGAGAATGAATTGAACCAGGAAGTTGTCGATGCTATTCTCGACAAGATTAACACAAGCGGGTATCAGAGTCTTACAGATGAAGAAAAACGGATATTGAACGAAGCAAGCAAGAAGATCAACTGAAGGAGTGTATGGAAATTCCTGTTCTGAATATGACTGATCAACCACCGGTTATTCCGCATCCGACATACAAAGTAGGAGTACGACGGCACACGCGGTCGGTGATGATCGGCGGCATCAAGGTCGGCGGCGGTGCGCCCATCAGCGTACAGACAATGACGAAGACGAAGACAAGCGACATTGAGGGGACCGTCAAGCAGATCGTCGATGCGGCCGACGCGGGCTGTGACATTGTTCGTGTAACGGTGAATGACAAGGAAGCAGCGGATGCAATGGCTGAGATTGTGCGGCAATCGCCCATTCCGGTCGTTGCGGATATTCACTTCAATCACATTTTTGCGCTGAAAGCAATTCAGGCCAATGTTGCAAAAGTCAGAATCAATCCCGGCAACATCGGCAGCAAGGATCGCATCTATGAAGTGTTGACTGCTGCAAAGGACAAGGGGATTCCGATTCGCATCGGCGTCAATTCGGGTTCGTTGGAGGAGGATATTCTGGAGAAACACGGTTACCCGACTGCCGAGGCGTTGTACGAAAGCGCAATGCGCCATGTGGGGATATGCGACGAGTTCGGATTCCGTGATGTGATTATTTCTGTGAAGTCCACGGATGTTCGTCTGATGATTGAAGCGTACCGGCTTGTTGCCGAGCGAACCGATATCCCTCTGCATCTCGGTGTAACAGAAGCAGGCACCACCAGAATCGGCACCATCAAATCAGCAGTCGGTATAGGAACGTTGCTCGCTGAAGGCATCGGTGACACAATCCGCGTGTCGTTGACCGATGAACCTGTAAAGGAGATTGAAGTAGGGAAGGAAATTCTCCGCTCACTCGGACTTGCATCCCGCAATGTCGAATTGATTGCATGCCCGACCTGCGGCAGACTCGAAGTCGATCTTTTCGGCATCATGGCACAACTGGAAGAGCGGCTTGAAGGTGTGAAGAAGCCGGTCAAAGTTGCCGTGCTCGGCTGTGTTGTGAACGGACCCGGCGAAGCGAGTGAAGCCGACATCGGAATTGCCGCGGGGAAGGGTGTCGGAATTCTCTACCGTAAAGGTGAAGTCGTCAGGAAAGTGAAGGAATCGGAAATCGTCGATGTGATTGTGGAAGAGGTGTTGAAGTTCCAGCCCGAAACCGGTAACAACTGACATCAATGTTCAGGTGACAGGAACCCGTGCAGGTGTATACCTGCACGGGTTTTTCATTTCTTTTCATAATGAACTTCTTTATGTTGTGCCAAGGGGCGGACATCTTCTCCATAACGATCAAGCATCTCCCGTTTTGAATTCAAACAAGGATATTCCTGTTATTACGGTTGGCATCAGTACACAGCCTGAACTTCGCTTTGTTCTGCACGGAAATTTCACTGCAACCGGCGGCGATGGCTCCTTCAGTGGCGAGTACGGTGCTCGCCGTTCCGGCTACCTGATTGAAATCGAACGTGAAGGGATGTTGCGAACAGAGCCCGGAATCACGTTTTCACCTGAACGCGACGAATGTACGTTCACGATTAAAGATGTTACTATCGGTAGAGGGTTTCACTGGCAACGAAAAGAAGATCAACAGTTCAGGGGAAGCTTGAAGCTTCTGCCAACGGATGAAGGCATTCTCGCGATCAATATCGTCAGTATCGAAAACTATCTTGCGAGCGTTATTTCTTCGGAGATGAGTGCCAATGCCTCGGCGAATCTTCTATACGCTCATGCAGTGGCATCACGCAGTTGGCTGCTCGCGCAACTGGAGAGATCACGCTCGCTCACATCAGAACATCACTCATATCCGACAGTTGTTGAAACAGACACCGAGCGCATCCGCTGGTACGATCGTGAGGAACATGAATTGTACGACGTGTGCGCCGACGATCATTGCCAGCGATATCAGGGAATTACCAAGGCACATACGTCATCAGTCAGTGATGCAGTGGAGGCAACATTCGGAAAAGTTCTGATGTACGGCGGCCTGGTGTGTGATGCCCGGTTTTCGAAGTGTTGCGGCGGAATAACCGAATTGTTTGAAAATGTGTGGCAGCAGGAACCAAAACCGTATTTAACTTCACGGCGTGACGGGCAATTGCGTGATGGGCAAGCCGATGTTTCGGCCGAATCTGATGCCGAGCGATGGATCTGTTCCAACCCGGATGCCTTCTGCAATACGTCTGATACACGAATCATCTCCCAAGTATTGATCTCGTATGATCAGGAGACAAGCGACTTCTTCCGCTGGAAGGTAGAATATGAACAGGACGAACTGTCGGAAATTATGACGCGCCGCAGCGGCATTGATTTCGGAATGATACTGGATCTTGTACCGGTCGAACGCGGCAAATCGGGGCGGCTGACAAAGCTGAAAATCGTCGGCTCGAAGCGAACATTGACAATCGGCAAGGAGTTGGAAATACGACGCACACTGTCGAATTCTCATCTCTACAGTTCAGCATTGTCAATTCAGCGGCAGAATGTGAAAGCGGGCGTGCCGTCACGTTTCGTTCTTCACGGTGCCGGATGGGGGCACGGTGTGGGAATGTGCCAGATTGGCGCCGCAGTGATGGGTGATGCAGGCTACACAAGTGACAGAATTCTTTCCCATTATTTTCCCAATACAGAACTTATCCAATTGTATCAGGGGTAGTTTGACGATGCAGCGTTTATGTTGGACGGTTTTTCTTCAGATGTGTATTATTGGCATGCTTGCAGCCCAACCGGCAATCGACAAGTCACGCCTTTTCATCCTTCTTGTCGTACCCGAAGCCGATACGGTGACCACAACGACGGCGACGTACAGGCTGTCGGCGAGTACAAATCCCGGCAATGCCGTCACTGTCAACGGCAAGCAGTACAACGTGTACCCGTCAGGCGCATTTTGTGGAAAGCTTGATGTCGCCGTTGGCGAGAACGTCTTTACCATCACTGCGTCCACTGCCGCGGGCACGTCAATGTCAAAGACGTTCGTTATTCTTCGTCCGAAGCCCATGGAAACGACGCGGCGTGACACCCTAATGCTCGAGGATGCGCTGATGATGCCGACTCACGATTTGTGGCTTGCGGAAGGTGACATCCTTCAGGTTCAGGTGAAGGGAACACCCGGAGGCAAAGCCACCTTTCTCAACGGCATACCGATGAGGGAGAGGCCCGTTTCACAAACACGCGGTATTGCAGGCATTTATCGAGGGACATACAAGGTAAAGGCCTCTGATACGTTGGTGAGTCAACGCATAACGTTTCAGCTTGAGGATAGCGTGGGGAACTCGGTCTCGCGTTCGACGTACGCACGGGTTTCATTCAAATCAAATACGCTTCCTGTAGTCGGCGTAACAAAGGGCGAACGCCCGTATCTGAATGCCGGATTGGGCGATGACAGGCTCGGCGCATACAAGTTCTCGATCATCAATCCGGATATTCGCCTTCGGATCACTGGAAAAGTCGGCAACATGTTTCGCGTAGGCTTGACTGAGAACCAGGAAGCATGGATTGAAGATACGTATGTTGATCTGCAGCCAGCCGGCACGTTCTTTCCCTCATCTCTCACAGGAAATATTACGGTCGGCGCCGAAGGAAATCAGGATGTCGTATCGATGTTTCTGAGCGACAGACTTCCTTACTCAACATCCCAACTCTCGAATCCGAACCGTATTGTCGTGAATGTGTACGGCGCTGCAACAAATACAAACGCCATCACTCATCAGTTGACGGCGAAGGAGATTACAAACGTTTATGTGAATCAGGCGGAGAAGTCTGTTTCCCGAATAACAATCGAGCTGAAAAGCAAACAGATGTGGGGCTATGAAATTGGATATGAAGGCACTTCTCTCAAAATAAAAGTCCGCCGCCAACCCGAAAGTCTGAAGCTGAAGTCCCTATCGTTTGCGATAGATGCCGGACACGGCGGAGACAACAAAGGCGCGTTGGGCTCAACGGGGGCTCTCGAAAAAGACGTCACGCTTGCAATTGCCTCTCATGTCCGAAGGATTCTTGAAGACGAGGGAGCTACCGTCATCTTTACGCGATCGGATGATACGAACCCCGGAATGACGGAGCGATTTCTAAAGGCGTACCGCGGAGGGGCGGATTTGCTCGTGAGCATACACGCAAACTCCATCGGCCTTACGGGCAATCCGGCGGATACCAAAGGAGCGGGCGCGTTTTACAAGCACACATCGCATAGATTCCTGTCTGAATTCATCTTGAAGGAAATGCTCAGGACGGGTCTCGATACGATCGGCAACGTCGGCAACTTTAACTTTGCGTTGCTCGGGCCGACTGAATTGCCATCAACACTTGTTGAGACGGCATTCATTTCCAATCCGGAAGATGAGATGAAGCTGTTGGACGATGACTTCCGGAAGGAACTCGCGAAGCGGATCGTTGACGGCATCTCACAATTCCTCGAATATTGTGATGAGTAAACATCCGGCCAAGCGGAATCCGTGGGCGTGGGTTCCTTCGCTCTATTTCGCGCAAGGCCTTCCGTATGTTATCGTGATGACGGTTTCTGTCATTATGTACAAACGGCTCGGCATCTCGAACACCGACATCGCGTTGTACACAAGTTGGCTCTACCTTCCGTGGGTCATCAAGCCGCTCTGGAGTCCCGTCGTTGAGTTGTTCAAAACGAAACGCTATTGGATTGTCCTTCTGCAACTCGTTGTGGGAGCGTCACTTGCGTCGGTGGCGTTGACGATCCCCGTCGCGGGATTTTTTCAGTGGACTCTGGCCGTGTTCTGGCTGATGGCATTCAGTTCCGCCACGCATGACATTGCCGCCGACGGATTCTACATGCTCAGTCTCGAGCCTCATCAGCAGGCGGCATACGTCGGGGTTCGCAGCACGTTCTATCGTATCGCGATGATTGCCGGACAAGGATTGCTTGTTATGCTGGCCGGTCAGCTTGAAACGCGAACCGGCGGCGACATTCCCCTTGCTTGGTCGTTGACGTTTGGAGTTGTTGCCGCGTTGTTCATTCTCTTCTTCATCTATCACAAGTTTGTTCTTCCATATCCTTCTGCCGATGTTACAGCTACGCGAAGTTCTTCCGACACGGCATTGAAGGATTTCTTCAGGGTTTTTGTTCTCTTCTTCAAGAAGAAGAATATCGTTATCACGCTTGCGTTTCTTCTTTTGTATAGATTTGCAGAAGCGCAGCTTGTGAAACTGGCTTCACCGTTCATGCTCGATCCGATTGACAAGGGGGGATTAGGCCTGAGCACAACCGATGTCGGATTTGTGTACGGAACAGTTGGTATTGTTGCGCTGACCTTGGGCGGGTTGCTCGGAGGCTATGCAGTGTCCCGCCAAGGATTCAGGTTCTGGCTATTGTGGATGGTTCTCGCCATTAATGTACCTGATGCGGTTTACGTGTATCTATCATACATGCAGCCGGCGGATCTTTTTGTGATCAATGCCGGGGTTGCCCTTGAACAGTTCGGCTACGGATTCGGCTTCACCGCGTACCTGATGTACATGCTTTATGTCTCACGCGGCGAGAATGCCACAGCGCATTACGCCATTTGTACGGGCATCATGGCGCTCGGCATGATGATTCCGGGCATGTTCAGCGGTTGGATTGAAGAGATGATCGGATATCGACATTTCTTTCTGTGGGTGTGTCTTGCAACCATCCCGAGCTTTGTCGTGGCTCTTCTAATCAAAGTCGAGCCGGAATTCGGAAAGAAAAGCGAAAGCGAATAAACCAATGTCAAAGCCTATTACAGCATTTCTGCCCTATAGCGGAAAGCATTACACGAAACTGACCGTCGAACAACTCCGCCATTCGGGAGTCGTGGAGCGGATAGTTCTGCTAACGAACGGTCCGCACTACCATCATCTTGACGGATGCGAATCACTTCCCGTAGATACCATCACGTCGAACCGGACACTGAGAGGCATAGCAAGAAAACTGGACACACACTTCGCGCTTATGTTTCTTCAGGATACATCCTACAGGCTCGGCCAGTTCACGTTGGAACGGTTTCTCGATGTTGCGCAGAACACCGTCTCCGGACTTGTGTACTCGGATTACGAGAATCTGAAAGCAGGGCAGCGCGTGGCGCATCCCGTTCTCGACTATCAGGAGGGAAGCTTGCGGGATGATTTCGATTTCGGCCCGCTTCTTTTCTTCAATAGCGTCATCCTCAAAGAGTCGTTGAAGGAAACAGACGACTTTGATTTTGCGGCAGCGGGATTGTATGCGCTCAGGCTTGCCATTTCGCGGCAAAGCCGCATCACGAGAATCAGGGAGTTTCTCTACCAAAAAACCGAGCGGGACGCGAGAAAATCCGGCGAAAAGCAGTTCGACTATGTTGACTCACGAAACCGGGATGCGCAAATCGAGATGGAGCTTGCTGTCAGCGATCACCTCAAGAAGGTCGGCGCTTTTTTGAAGCCCGACTTTGTTGACGTGGATTTGGAAGAAGGTGATTTCGATGTCGAGGCTTCCGTAATTATTCCGGTGAAGAACCGCCGCAAAACAATTGCGGATGCCGTTGACTCCGCGCTGAAGCAGAAGACGAATTTCCGATTCAACATTATCATCGTGAACAACCACTCGACCGACGGCACAACGGAACTTGTGAGACAGTATTCCGGGAGAGGAAGCCGGGTTGTCCACATCATCCCTGAGAGGGAAGATCTCGGCATCGGCGGATGCTGGAATGTTGCCCTGCACGACCATCATTGCGGACGCTATGCCGTGCAACTCGACAGCGACGACATATACAAGGACGAACGAACACTGCAGAGAATTGTGGATACCTTTCGTGCCGAGCGATGCGCGATGGTTGTCGGCTCCTATCTCATGACGAACCTCCGGCTGGAGGAAATTCCTCCCGGCATTATTGATCACAAGGAATGGACGCCGGACAACGGCAGGAACAATGCTCTACGAGTGAACGGGTTTGGCGCTCCGCGTGCATTCTTCACGCCCATTCTCCGGCGTGTAAAATTCCCGAATGTCAGCTACGGTGAGGATTACGCAGCGGCTCTTGCCATCTCGCGTGACTATCGGATTGGACGAATCTACGAACCGATTTATGTGTGCAGGCGCTGGGAGGGAAATTCCGATGCCGACCTCGATATTGCACAACTCAATACGCACAATTTCTACAAAGACAAGATTCGAACGTTCGAGCTGCTCGCTCGTCAACGCAAAAATGCGATGAGGCAATCAACACCAACAACAAGAACGAAAGCGAGAAAACGCCGCTAAACATATGCACACGAACTTCCTGCTCTCCGATTCCGATCTTTCCACATTCAACGAAATCGAACATTGGTCCGATAGACTTGCTGCCCTGCTTGCGCATCAGATGCAATCGTGGAAGTTGCTGCGCAACAACTATGACGAACTGGCCGACATCAAAAGAAAGACGTTCAGGATTGATGGTTCTGCTCACGAAGTCCAATGGAATCCGGGCCGGATTGTTTCATCATCGGCAATGGTTGACGAGAAATCTGTTCGTGAGAGAAGTTGCTTTCTCTGCAAAGAGAATCTCCCGAAAGAGCAGCGGGGGATTGTGTACCGGGACGTGTTTCTCGTTCTTTGTAATCCTTTCCCGATTTTTCCCGAGCATTTCACGATCCCGCGTAAAGATCACACTCCGCAGGAGGTTCGTCAATCATTTCCAACACTGCTTGAACTCAGCAGGGATGTTTCTGATGGATATGTGATTTTGTACAACGGCCCGAAATGCGGAGCTTCTGCGCCAGATCATCTTCATTTCCACGCCGGAAGTAAAGGGTTTCTGCCGATTGAAGACGAATACGAGAAATTGATTACGAAAACGGGAGAGAAAATTGCCGATTTCGGAGGGCTGCTCGCGTTCGCGGTCGGGGATTTCCTCCGGCCATTCGTGTCGATGGAATGTGATGATGAGGATCTGCTACAGGAGGCATTTATAAGATATTATGAGGTCGCCCGGCAACTGTCCGGCGGGCCTGACGAGCCGATGATGAATGTCATGTCGTCATTTCAGGATGGTGAATGGCGCGTGATCATTTTCCCGCGGACGGCACATCGCCCGTCGTCTTTTCTTGAAGAAGGCGAAAAGAATATGATGGTAAGCCCGGCGGCGATTGATATGTGTGGCGTTATCACAACGCCGCTGGAGAAGGACTTCAACCGGATAACGGAAGATTACATCAGGCAGATGTTTCGCGAAGTATCGCCCTCACGCGAACAATTTACCGGTCTCGTACAGGCTGTTGCGGCCTCGCTTTCCGATCTCTAAGTCCCTTCCGGTTCGGAGTCACATCCCGTACTTCTCGCCCACCTCGCCGAGCGGCTTCTTGAACTTGAATCCGAACAACTCCGGATTATCTCCAATGACGGCTGCCGAGACAATGTAGAAGACGTAGTTGTAGGTTTCCTTCGGCAGCTTGTCTTTGTATTGACGGAAGAACGTCCAGAAGTTTCTGTCACGCGGATTCTGCGGCATCTTGCGAATCAATCCCTTCACAACATTGTGTCCCCAATTGTACGAGGCCATCACCAGCAAGCCCGATGCCTGCGCTTCCGTGTTGTAGATGTCTGCAATATATGCAGCAGCAGCTTTTGTGGACTTGACGGGATCGTGCCGTTCATCTGCCGGGTCGAATTTCGCAAGCGCGGCGAGCGGGCCGACCTTCAATCCGTATTCTTGCGCCGTTGTTGCAATGAACTGCCACATTCCTTTTGCCACGCCGAACCGCGTCTGCGGGCCGACCTGCTCGCGTATGAAGTCGCTTTCCTGCAAGCCGAGATAGAAATAATGCGGGGGAAGATTCTGTGATATCATCGCCTCCGAGATGTGCTGGATGTAGCCGTTCTCCTCGGCACGGGCGATTGCCTGGCGAAGACGCGGCGATTTCTTCCATTCACTGATGTAGAACTTCACTTCTTTGACAAAATCTTCCGGCATGTTTATCTCGCATTCGCCAAAGACTCTCGCAACATGCAGAATGGCCTTGTCAACATCATCCTTCACATCGTAAATGCCCAACTGTTTGATGAACTCGTCGTACTTATCCTGAAGAGCCCGCCGCCGGGTGATGTACTTGGCCGCTTCTTCTTTCAATCCCGCATCGCCCGATTGCGTGAGTTTCTGCACAAGCGCGGCGTAGTCGAGATCCATTTGCTTCAGTTGATAGAAAATATCCTCGGCAAGCGCTTTTTGCTCTTCAAGCTGCATGTGCTTGACGTACGCGTAAATTCCCGCGCCGATTGCTACAACAAGCACGGCGAGGATGATCTTCATGTACTTTCCCTTTTGTTTTTTTGAGACCTGCTTGAAGGCTTTGCGTACCATCTGCGTGCGTTCGCCTGCCGGAGCAGAAGAGGATTCATCGAAATAATGCTTGATGACGCCCGAGAGTGACGGATCGGCCTGCGCTTGCGCTGAAGTCGGATCGATCACTTCTTCTCCCCCGACCGTGAAATAGACCAGCGGGCCGTTGATGCCGATACCGATTCGCGTTGTGCGTGTCAGGGGAATACGCTCGATCTTTGCCCCTTCCTTGTACGATCCGTTTGTACTCTTCAGATCTTCATACCACCAGCGATCGTCGACGAATTCGACCTTTGCATGGACCCTGCTCGAGGCCGTATCCTTCAACATCACATCACACTCCGCATCACGCCCGATTTTGAAGTCGTGTGTGAATTCGTACTTCTTCGTAGGCGAACTGTCCCGCTCTATACGGATGGAAATGGGCGGAGGCGTAGTCGGGGCTTGTTTGGTCACTATCTTTGTGTCCATACGTTACCTGCGGCGAATGTGGTTGTGAAGTGATTAGAGAATCAGGCCGAAGGAAGGAGAATGCACGGCCCTGCTGCCACAATATACAAATTCAAAAGTGAAGGTCAAGAATGGGAAGTTCGATTTAATACAGGAGATGCTTCCGGGAACGCGACGTGAAGGACTCTACATCTTTTCGCAAAAAATGGCTGAGGTCGTCATACTGCATTCGTTTGGTAAACAACGCCCGAACCTGACTTGACCCTGCAACTTTGTCGAACATGGAAATGCGTGAACTATCCGCAAGCAGGAATGGGTTCTTTGTCGGATACAGCTCGTTGTGAACCTGCAGGCAGATGAACTGCAGGCTCATCAGATTCACCTTTGTGTAGTCTGCTATGTGAACTTGTACGCCTTTGAGCAACTTGTCCTTAAACTTTCCATAAAAAGGCGTGAACGTGATGGGACGAAACACAAGGCCGCTAATTGTCAACGCATTCAGCTTCTCGGCAAACTGTTTCGGGTCAATCCATTCCGCTGCAAATGTCTGGAACGGAATTGTGTAACCGACACCCTCCGAAATTACGCCTAACTCTCCGAGAATTCCCATGCTGACGTAATGCGCCGGTGAGTACGGGGCGGGAATGTGGGGGGAAGTCTGCACCCACGGAAGTCCCGTTTCTGCGAACGTCATTGACCGCTTCCATCCCTTCATAGGCACGACGGTGAGTTTGCATTTCTTTTTCAGCATTCCCTCTTCATTCAACATTGTCGCAAGCTCGCCGCATGTGAGTCCGTACACATAGGGAATTGGATACTGACTGACGAATGACTCGAAACCTTTCTCGACTACATTGCCCTCCACCTTCTCGCCGCCAAGCGGGTTCGGACGATCGAGAACAATAAACTCGATATTGTTCTCTGCGGCCGCTTCCATTGCAAGTCCCATCGTGCTGATGTATGTGTACGAGCGGCAGCCGATATCTTGAATATCATACACAAGTGCATCAATTCCCTTCAGCATAGAGGCGGTAGGCTTTCGTGTCTTACCGTACAGAGAATAGACAGGAAGCCCGGTAGCGGGGTCCGTGGCATGCTCGACGTATTGTCCCGCCGGCACATTACCCCGCACGCCATGTTCGGGGCCGAAGAGAGCTACCAGCCTGAAGTTCTTTGCCGCGTGGAGGATGTCGATGGTTGCCTTGAGCTTCGAATCAACACCTGTCGGATTTGTAATTAGTCCGACACGCTTGCCTTTCAAAATGGCGAAACCGGATTCGCGAAGAACTTCGATGCCGGTACGGACAGTTGGAGTGTCCGAATAGGCGGGTCCGCAAGCCGCAGTAACAACAGAAAGCAGCGTGAGAAATTTGGCAAGCATGATTGTTTCTGTATTGATTTCCTTGTCAAGGTATTTCAATGGCTTCTGAAATGCAACACACCTTGGAACTTTGTGTTATGCTTTCGCGCCGAAACTTTTTATATTGATGTATGTGATTTCCCGTTGCATCAATTCGTTCAATCCATCACTCAAAAGATTCCAGTGCCGAAAACTCTCAATATCTTCTTCGTTGGCGACATCGTCGGCCAGCCGGGGCTTGACCTTGCCGTAACGCTTGTTCCCAACTACATCAAGAAATACAATGTCGATCTTCTCATTATCAACGGCGAGAACACGACGGAAGGCAAGGGTATTGCCGAAGAACATGCGAAGAAGATATTTGAACTCGGCGCGCATGTTATAACAACGGGCAATCATGTGTGGGACAGGTGGGACAGCCGGAAGGTTCTCGGCGCCGACAGGCGCATACTTCGCCCGCTGAACTATCCTCGTGAAAACGGCGGCAGCGGGTATATCGTTGTTGATTTGGGCGAGAAGGGAAAAGTCGGTGTGCTGAATCTTCAGGGAAGAGTGTACATGCAACCGATTGACGATCCGTTCAAAGCAGCGGATTGGGCCATTGCGAAAATGCACGAAGAGACGAAAGTGGTTTTTGTGGATTTCCATGCGGACGCGACAGCTGAGAAGATGGCGATGGGCTGGCACCTCGACGGCAAAGTGACTGCCTGTATCGGCACGCACACGCATACACCAACTGCCGACGGTCGAATTCTGCCCAGAGGTACGGCATTCCAATCGGATGTCGGGATGACGGGGCCGTATGATTCTGTTCTGGGGATGAAGAAGGAGCAGGCGTTGAAGCGCATGACAATGCAAACTCCGCACAAGTATGAAGTAGCGTCGCATGATGTTCGGCTCTGTGCAGTCTATGTTCAGGCAGATTGTGAAACAGGGCGTGCGTTGGAAATGGAGAGCGTGATATTTCCTGCATTCGGGTGAGAAAAAAGATCACCACCAAGGCTCCAAGACGCCAAGAACTGTGTTCTTGTTGAATTGAAGTCGGTTGAGAGGTTAATCCCTCTCTATGAAGCTCAAGTTCTTTCGTATCTCAAACTTACTCAAAAACGTTTGGGTCTGTTAATCAACTTCAACGTTGTTCTTATCAAGGACGGAATAAAAAGAATCATTCTCTAACAACTTGGTGCCTTAGCGCCTTGGTGGTAGTCTCCGGCGTTTGTGTGAAAATGAAAAATCACCACCAAGGCACGAAGACGCCAAGAGTATTAGAACCCATGTTTCAAGAACCAGACAAAGAGACTGTTCGGGTTGCTTCAATTTCAACGCTGTTATAGTAAAAGACGGAATAAGAATCATTTTTTCAAACAACTTGGTGCCTTGGCGCCTCCGTGGTAGTCTTTCAACATGAGTGCAACAATTATCGACGGCAAAGCAATTGCCGCACAAATCAAATCAGAGGTCAAACTCGAAGCCGATAGCCTGAAGCGGGAACACGGCATTGTGCCCGGACTCGCATTCATACTGGTTGGAGAGAATCCGGCTTCGCAATCGTACGTCCGGTCGAAGGGGAAAGCGTGTAAGGAACTCGGTTTCCACTCGGTCACAGAAGAACGCCCTTCGACAATTTCGCAGGATGAGATTCTGAAACTCATCCACACATTCAACAGCGATCCGAACATACACGGCATTCTCGTTCAGCTTCCGCTTCCGAAACACATTGACGAGAATGAAGTGATTATGGCGATTGATTGGCGGAAAGATGTCGACGGCTTTCATCCGGTTAATGTCGGCAAGCTTGTTATTGGCCAACCCTGCCTGCGGCCGTGTACGCCTGCCGGCGTGCAGGAGCTTCTCGTTCGTAGCGGCAACGATCCTGCGGGCAAGCATGTTGTCGTTGTCGGTCGCAGCAACATTGTGGGCAAGCCGGTGATGAATATTCTCTTGCAGAAACAGCAGGGGGCGAATGCCGTTGTTACGATTGCACACACGGGCGGCGGCGATATTGCGAAGTACACCAAGCAGGCGGACATTGTTGTAGCGGCAATCGGCAAAGCCGAGGCAATTACCGGCGACATGCTGCAGCCAGGCTGTGTTGTCATTGACGTGGGAATTAACCGTGTGGCAGATGCATCAACAAAGACCGGATCGCGGCTTGTCGGCGATGTTCACTTTGCCTCTGCATCGCAGGTAGCCTCGGCAATCACGCCGGTTCCCGGTGGCGTCGGGCCGATGACGATCGCAATGCTGATGAAGAATACGCTGCAGGCGGCAAAGAATTTGAGTTCAACAACATAGGCGTGTTTCACGCTTTTACGTTAGCCGTCCCGAAGGGTGGCGACACCGCCAATAACATCATATACATCAATTTACTATCACTTGACCTAAAGAAGGAGAAAACAATGAAAGAACAATATCGCAAGCAAATTATCGATCTGCTCACCGTTGCATATTGGATGGAAATCGAAACCGTTACCAACTACATCGCCAACTCCGTGCATCTCGACGGCGTGCGTGCCGAGGAAATCAAAAAGTCGCTTGCGGCCGACATCACCGCAGAATTGACGCATGCCCAGATGTTGGTGAAGCGAGTGAAGGAACTCGGCGGGGCGGTTCCGGGTTCGATGCAGTTCAAGCCAACACAGAAGTCACTGCAACCACCGCAGGATTCGACCGATGTTGTTGCCGTTATCAAAGGAGTTATCGAAGCGGAAGACGGGGCGATTGAGCATTACGGAAAGTTGATCGAACTCTGCGGCGACGCGCATGATTATGTGACGCAGGATTTGTGCATTACCCAGCTTGGCGATGAAGAGGGTCACCGAACGGCTTTCGCCGGTTATCTGAAGGAATACACCAAAGGCTGACCCTTGCGGCGTATTGCAATTAGTATCGGGATTTCTTAGGTTTCCAATGGATGGAAGACCTGTTCACAAGGGGTATTGAGGAATTCAACAGGCAGTATTTCTTTGAGGCGCACGACCTGTGGGAGGAAGTCTGGAGGGATTCCACAGGTCATAACAGGCTCTTCTATCAGGGGTTGATACAAACCGCGGTCGGCTTCTACCACCTTTCCAACAACAACTTCAAGGGAGCAGACAGCCAACTCGGCAAGGCTTTGACGAAACTTGAAGACTACCTGCCGTTCTTTCATGGAATCAATACACAACAGCTTGCGGCCGGTGTTCGCTTGTGTCTTGCGGACATCCGGCATGCGCATGAACGAACGGATGGGTTTGATGAGTCGAAAATACCTCGCATACGGTTGGCCGGCTCGGAATGAAACGATGAACCACTTAGAATAATCCAACGGAGGAAGTCCTATGGCAACAATGATTACTGAAGAATGCATTAATTGTGGAGCGTGCGAACCTGAATGTCCCAACACGGCAATTTACGCGGGGGGAGTCCAGTTTGAGTACGGCGGGCAGATGTATGAAGCGCTTTCAAATGATTTCTACTATATCGTTCCGGAAAAGTGTACCGAATGTGTCGGCCACTTCGATCAAGAACAATGCGCGGCGGTGTGTCCTGTAGATTGCTGCGTTCCCGATCCGAACCATCCAGAAACCGAGGAGCAGTTGTTTGAGCGTGCGACTCTGCTGCACCCCGACCGGGAATTTCCTCCGTTGAGTGAAGCAACCTCACGTTTTCGCAAGAACGCATAGAGGCTTGTTCAGAGTCTGAAACGGGTCGGTCTTCGCCGCGGGGACCGACCTGTTTTTGTTTTGCGGACTGCTGAAGGGCAGCCACGAAGCAGGACACAAAGGCACGGGGGCACGAAGTATCACGAAGCATTCAGAGGAATCCTGAGGTGAACCATGCAGGCGGATGAAAAACAGAAGACAGAATACGCCCCACTGTCCGAACGTGAAGAAGAAATCGGAAGAAACATCGTCGAGTCTGCCCTCAGTGTTCATAGAGCCCTTGGCCCCGGTTTGCTCGAGAAAGTATATGAAGTGTGCTTCTGTCATGAGTTGCGGAAGAGAGGATTTGAAGTTCAACCGCAAATCGAAATTCCGATTCAGTACGATGGAATTACCTTTGATGAGGGAATGCGATGTGACGTCCTTGTTGAGAGTTTGGTTATTTGTGAGCTTAAAGCGGTGGAGCAGCTAAACCCCGTTTGGGATGCTCAACTCCTCAGCCAATTAAGAATGGCCAACAAAAGACTGGGAAATCGTATCAACTTCAATGTACCTCTCATAAAAGGCGGCATCAAGAGAATTATCAACTGATCAGGAGAACCTTTGTGAGACTTTGTGTCTTAGTGACTTCGTGTCGAAGAAAACAATGAACATCGGCAACTACAACCTTTACTCAATACAAACCGGCACCTTTGCCCTCGACGGCGGCGCCATGTTCGGCGTTGTTCCGAAGACGATGTGGGAGAAAGCAATTCAACCGGACGAGAAGAACCGCATCGGTATGGCGGCACGGGCGTTGCTTCTTATCGGCAACGGCAGGAAGATTCTGATTGACGACGGCAACGGCTCGAAATTCAATGATAAGCTTCGTTCTATTTACAAAATAGACAACAGCCGGAACGATCTGCTTTCTTCGTTGAAGAAACTCGATCTTTCTTCCGCCGACATCACTGACGTCATCCTGACTCATCTACATTTCGATCATGCGGGCGGCTCGACGTTCAGAGATGCGGACGGTATAGTCAAGCCGACGTTTCCGAATGCGAAATACTACGTGCAGCGCGAGCATTGGGAGGCGGCAAACAACCCCACGGAGCGAGACAAGGCGAGCTTCTTCCGTGATGATTTCATGCCGTTGTACGAGCACGGCATGATGAACTTCACCGAAGGTGAAGGCGAAATTCTCCCCGGCATCTCCTGCAGGATTTGCAACGGCCACACCTCGGCGTTGCAAGCCCCGCTCATCTCGGATGGAGAAACCACGCTGCTGTACGTTGCCGACTTGATGCCGACGATTGCCCATGTGCAGCTTCCCTGGATTATGGGATACGACCTGCGCCCGCTTGTTACGCTTGAAGAGAAGCGGCGAATTCTTAACGAGGCTGTCGAGGGTAATTGGACTTTGTTCTTTGAGCATGATGCAACGGTCGAGACATGCCGATTGCAGCGAACAGACAAAGGCATCGTTGCCGTGAATCCTTCGCCGCTCGGTTAGCCCGAATGCCGGCCGAATTTATCAAAGTAGTCAGAGTGTCGGATCTTCCGGAACGTGGCGGCAAATTCATCAGAATTGGAGATGATGAGATTGCGCTCTTCAGGGTGGATGGAAAACTCTTTGCAATCAACAACGTTTGCGCACACCAGCACATCTCGGCATTGCATCAGGGAATCGTAAGCGGAGTGAATGTGACATGCCCGATGCACGGCTGGACGTATTCTTTGGAAACAGGGAAAGCAGTCAGCGGAAGCGGATGCGTCAAAACGTATCCCGTGAAAGTTGTGGGAGAGAATGTGTTCATAGAAGTCGAAAGAGCAGACTGAAATTGTGAGTTGGCTAAAGCCTGCGACTTCAGTCGTAGGGAATGAATAACTGAGACAGTTCCGGTAACCGATTCTTCGGTTCTCATGCCATGCACGCAACAGAAAAGGTTAAGACTAAAGCGCTCGATCTTGGTTTCACGAAGGTTGGAATTGCGAAAGCAGAGCCGCTGACGGCTGAGGCGGAGCATCTGCGAGAATGGTTGCATCGGGGCTACAACGCTTCAATGGATTGGATGTTCCGCAACGTTGAAAAACGCGTCGATCCGCGCGCAATCGTGCCCGGGGCAAAGTCTGTAATTTGCGTTGCGCTAAACTACTACACACCGGCGCAGCATTCAAACAAGCCGGGCGTTGGAAAAATTTCCCGCTACGCTTGGGGTGATGATTACCATGACATTCTCACCGGAAAACTCAAGCAGTTGTGGGGGTGGCTTCAGCAGGAATTCCCCGGCATTGAAGGCCGCTATTATGTTGATACCGGCCCAGTTATGGACAAAGTGTGGGCGCAACGGGCTGGCATCGGCTGGATTGCGAAGCACACGAATGTCATCACGCAGGATTTCGGCTCGTGGGTTTTTCTGGGCGAGCTTATTACGACACTCGAACTCGATGCCGATCAACCTGCAACCGATCACTGCGGCACATGCACGCTTTGTATCGAGGCTTGTCCGACGAATGCAATCGTTGAAGAATACGTCGTAGATTCAAACAAGTGTCTTTCATATCTTACCATCGAACATAAGGGGGAGATTGAAGGTGAGATACGGCATCAATTTGAGAATTGGATTTACGGCTGCGATATTTGTCAGGATGTGTGTCCGTGGAATCACAAATTCTCAGCAGAGACAGATGAAGAGAATTTTGAACCGCGAGACTGGAATGTTGCCCCGGACCTTGAAGATTGGATCGATATGACGCAAGAGGGTTTCAGCAGAAAATTCAAGGGAAGCCCGATCAAAAGAACAAAGCTTGCAGGATTGAGACGAAATGTCGGGATTGTCCTGGAACATCAGCATGATCCGAATGAGGCAAGGTGACCCGATTTTGCGTGCTGTTTCATCTAACCTGACACACAGAAAATCCATCAGGAAAACGGAATATGTCAAACCATCATACATTAATCATTATCGGTTCGGGTCCCGCAGGGTTTACAGCAGCATTGTATGCGGGTCGCGCAAACCTGAATCCTGTCGTCTTTGAAGGGATTCAACCCGGCGGACAACTCACCATCACAACTGAAGTCGAAAACTATCCCGGCTTTGCCCAAGGTATCATGGGGCCGGAGTTGATGGACATTATGCGAGCGCAGGCACAGCGGTTCGGGGCGCAATCCATCTACAAACTTATCACAAGAGTAGATTTCTCTCAACGTCCTTTCAAACTCTGGGCGGACGAAGAGGAATACACTGCCGACGCTGTTATTGTTGCGACCGGCGCTTCGGCCAAGCTGCTCGGCCTTCCTTCAGAGAAGGAGTACATGGGCTACGGCGTTTCTGCGTGTGCAACATGCGATGGCTTCTTCTTCAAGAATCAGGAAGTGATTGTTGTCGGCGGAGGCGATACTGCTGTTGAAGAGGCTACGTTCCTTACAAAGTTCGCATCGAAAGTGACGATTGTTCATCGGCGCGATGCGTTGCGTGCATCAAAGATAATGCAGGAGAAGGCATTCAAGAATCCGAAGATTGCATTTGCATGGGATTCCGTCGTTGAAGAAATCCTCGGCAAAAGCGAAAACGGCAAGAAACTCGTTACAGGTGTTCGACTCAAGAATGTCAAAACCGGCGCCGTTACGGACCTGAAGGCCGACGGCGTGTTCATGGGAATCGGACATCAACCCAACACATCTCTTTTCAAAGGTCAGCTTGAGATGGATGAGGTTGGGTATCTCAAGTTGAGAAACCGCAGCACGCGAACGAACATCGCGGGAGTATTTGCTGCGGGCGATGTTGCCGATAGCGTCTATCGTCAAGCAGTAACTGCCGCAGGATCGGGCTGTGCCGCTGCCATTGATGCCGAACGCTGGCTCGAAAGCCAGCACGATTGATTCTCAGCAGTTTCGGGAGCTTGACAATAGGGACAGAATGCAGTATATTCTACTGCATAATTACTGTATCTTAGAAGGAGCAGCAGAATGGCAACAACAAGAGTTACGGCAGATTTCGATGCAGAGGCCTACAAAGCCCTGAACGAAGTTGCTGAGTTGCTGGGAACGACAAAAGCCGACGCAATCAGAAGGGCGCTCGGGCTAAGTCGCTACGTACTGAAGCAAAAGCACAACGGAAAGAAACTCATTCTCGAAGATGAGGATGGGAAAGATAAGGTCGAGATCGTTACCCTGTAATCCCCTCATGGCAAAAGCGAGCGGCTCACACGAATCAGTCACAACCGAACGGGTCGGGCTTGTCGAATCGGTGAGTGACCCGGAAATCAGGAAGTCTGTCCAGCGTTTGCGCGAACGCGTTCGCGGCCAGACTGTGATTGCCTTGTTAATTACAATGCTCGCCATCTACATCATGCCGATTGCGTTTCCGGAGTCTGCGGACAAGATGATCCCTATTTCCGAGAAGCTTCTCACGGCACTCATCGGCTTGCTCGGCACTGCGATAGCATTCTACTTCAGGAACGACTAACCGCATCGTTTCATCTCGCATCTTCTTCATCGAATCATCCCAGTTTGTTGAATGTCAGAACAATTTTCTGTAATCTCTCTCCGAAACAAGTGTTCTTCATTCAGCAATCTCACTCCGTTATTGTGAGTACGAAACATCTCCGGGCGGAAGGATGATGGTACGAGAGTCGTGCTTACGATGAATAGACTCTGACGGTGTTCTGAAAAGAGATGATTCTGTTCCGAAGCATAACGCATCACCTGATCCCGAAAGGCACCTTCCCCTTCCTTTTCCTCCTCTCCTTTATTCCAATTCTTGGCGCAGTCGGGCAAAGCCGCCAAATGAAATTCGACCAGATCACTGTTGAACACGGCCTGTCGAGTCTTACGCCATTTCACATCGTACAGGATCAGCAAGGTTTTCTCTGGATTGGAACGGAGGACGGTCTGAACCGGTACGACGGCTACGCGTTTGTTGTGTATCGCCCGGACCCGAAGGATTCAACAACACTCAGCAGAGGCTTGTGCAGCGGATTGGCTGTTTCGCGGGACGGAACTCTCTGGGTTGCAACCGAAACTGACATTCTCCACCGTTACGACCCGGACACTGATTCGTTTGTGCGCCACAAGGTTGTCGTGCCGCACGAAGTAAAAATCGACTACCGGCTGAGTCTCGGCCATATCAAGCCGGACGGCGATAGCACGTTATGGATTGCTACAAATGCGGGTTTGTGCAAGTTCAACACGAAGTCATTTGAAAGCCGCTTCTTCACACATTACCCGGCCGATTCAGCTACATTGAGCATGAACACACTCCGCACGCTCAGTCCGGAAGGAAATGACGTTATCTGGATTTCCTCGCCGAAAGGGCTGAACAGGTTCGACAAGCGAAGCGAAAAGGTTCAGCGATTTCAGTTCAACGCACCACCATTCAAGCCCGGCCATAACGATGTTCACGATGTTGCGGTAGATGCCGTAGGCACAGTCTGGGCCGCAACCTTTTCAGGATTGTTGCGGCTCGACACACAGACGGGGAAGTTCATTCCCTTCAGACAGAAAACAGCAAGGGGTCCCGATCTTGGAACAGAAGCGTTCGTCAACACGGTGTACGTTGATGACACGGGCATCGTGTGGGTAGGCGCGTTCAGGGATGGATTGTTTAGGTTTGATCCGTTCGCCGGACGATTTGCGCAACATCTTCACGATGCGGCGAATCGCCGTTCGCTGAATGACGACAGAATTACGTGCATCTTTCAGGATCGATCGGATGTGTTGTGGGTTGGAACATATCGCGTAGGGCTGAACAAATACGACAGGCGCCAGGATCAGTATGCACACTATCCGGCCAGCCGCGGTGTGTTTGCAGTTCGGGAGGATTCCTTCGGCGATATTTGGGTGGGGATGTTCGGCAATGGAATTCGTATCTACGAAAAGAAATCGGGGAAGATGAGAGAATTCCTGCCAAATCCTTCAAAGCCCGGAGCCTTGCGCGGGCCGGAAATCTACTCGTTTGCCGAAGATCGTTCGGGTGACATGTGGATTGCGACAAACCTCGGCGTTGAACGATACGATCATGCAACGCAACAATTCAGGCAACATGAGTTGAATAGATTCTTACGGCGAGCCGCCACTGCTACAGTCAAGTGCCTGTTGATTGACAGCGACGGAGAGTTGTGGGCAGGTACGTTTGCGCCAAGCCTCTTAAGGTACAACCCGAAGAGCGGAGCGATGACAGAATACAAACACAATCCCGGCAGTCCGAATTCCCTCATCGCCGGTGAAATCTGGACACTGTATCAGGATCGGGCGGGCAGAATCTGGGCCGGATCATTCAGCGGCGGCGTTTGCATGTTTGATAAGAAGGTAAACAGTTTTACTTCCTTTCAACACAACGAGGACGATCCGGCGAGTCTTCCGGTTCACGGTGTGTATGCAATCACGCAGGACGAAAGGGGATTTGTCTGGTTTGGCGGAGTCGGCGGCGGGCTGATACGATTCGATCTTGAATCGAAAAGCTACAAACAATATACGGTACGCGAAGGACTTGCGGACAATTTTGTCAAAACCGTGATTGTTGATGGAAGAGGAAATCTCTGGCTCGGCACCGACAAGGGAATTTCGATGTTCGACAAGAAGTCGGAAACATTCAAGAATCTGAAAGAGAAGGACGGCATTCTGGGCAACGTGTTTCTCTCGGGGTCGGCATTTCGAAGCGCGACAGGGATGCTGTACTTCGGCGGCGAGCGGGGTGTAACGGCGTTTCATCCCGACAGTCTTAAGCCGAAAGAATATAAACCTCCCGTGGTGTTGACGAGCTTCACAGTGTTTGAGAAACCGTTTCCGCTTGACAAATCCATCATGTTCCTGCCCGACATTGCATTGAAGCACGACGAGCATACGTTTTCATTCGAGTTCGTTGCACTCGACTATTCGCTTCCTGAAAGAAACGAATATGCGTACAAGCTTGAGGGACTTGACACCGCTTGGACCCGGGCAGGTACACGGCGTTATGCGAGCTACACACACATTCCCCCGGGTTCGTACACGTTCCGCGTACGCGGCTCGAATAGCGATGGAACCTGGAACGAAGACGGCGCATCTGTCCGGATAGTCATTTCTCCACCTTTCTGGGATACGTGGTGGTTTAGAATTGCGGCTCTCATCTTTGTTGCCGGAGCCGGAACAGCTATCTACAACTATCGCGTGAACCGCCTGCTGGAAATCGAGCGGCTACGCGTACGGATCGCCAGCGATTTGCATGATGATATCGGCTCGTCTCTCACAAAAATCTCCCTGCAAAGCGAATTGATTCAAGAGGGATTTGAACCTGAGGAGAGGGAGAATTATCTCAGGAACATCGCCTCGATGAGCCGTGAGCTTGTTACATCCATGAGCGATATTGTCTGGTCAATTGATGCCCGCAACGATACAATTGAAAGTGTGCTTGATAAGATGAAGAGTTTTGCATCGAGCACACTTGCGGTAAAGGATATCGGCTTTAACTTTGCCCATTCCGGTCTCGATCTGAAGAAGAAGATTCCTGTTGATGTCCGGGAAAATCTGTACCTTATCTTCAAGGAAGCCATCAACAACATCGCCAAACATGCAGGCGCTTCTCACGTGAACGTCGTGTTGCGGAATGATGCCGACAGCTTTTCAATGGTTGTTGTTGATGATGGAAAAGGATGGGAAGGTACCGCACGCCCGAGCGGGCACGGGACAAAGAACATGAAGATGCGTGCCGAAAGGCTTGGCGGTACAATTGATTTTGTGAAGGATGAGGGGACGCGGGTTGCTTTGAAGGTCAAGAAACTCTGAGTTCTCTTCATATTTGCGGGCATTTTCCCCACATTCTCATGTAGTTATCCAACTCGTTGATTTTTCGTAGTATAGTGACATGATAACAGTTGGGATTGTCGAAGACGACAAAGACATACGAACAGGCATCCAGAAGTATCTGAGCCATCAAAAGGAATTTCTCTGCGAAGTGACGGGCGAGTCGGTTGAGGAGTTTCTCGCCAAAGCGAAGCAGGTGGAATTCCCTGAAGTGATCCTGAGTGACATCGGCCTGCCGGGCATGTCGGGCATAGACGGCATGCGTTTGATCAAAGAAGATCATCCCGAAACGGATATTATCATGCTGACTGTCTACAACGATTGGCAGAAGATTTTCGATTCGTTGCGGGCGGGCGCGTCAGGCTATCTCATCAAGAATACGCCGCTGGCGGAAATCAAAAAGGCGATTGAGACGGTACGTGCAGGCGGCTCTGTGATGTCGCCTGAAATTGCCCGCAAGGTAATGGAACATTTCAACTCACCAGCAACTCTTCAAGCTGAAAAATCGCAGCCCGAATCCATCCTCACTCCGAAAGAAAAGGAAATCGTCATCGGGTTGGTGGATGGGTTGAGCTACAAGCTGCTTGCAGATCGGATGAATATTTCGATTGATACGATCCGGTTTCATATCAAGAACATCTACAAAAAACTCCACGTCAACTCCAAGGCGGAAGTGATCAGCAAGTCGCTGCGCGGCGAGATTTAGCAGGTTGCTGAAAAACTACATAGGCTTGCCACAGAGACACTGAGGCACGGAGAAAATAAGATGAACAACGCAGGAAGCCTAAACTATTTGATTGTCGGCAATAACTCCCAAAGAGAACTCTGTGGCTCCGTGCCTCCGTGGCCAACGAAAATCGTTTTTTGTCATCCTGTTAGAAGGAGACGGGATGGGGATTGATGTAGATGCGTACCTGCAAAGAATTAACCATAGCGGCAAACTCGACGTAGACATTGATACGCTGCGAGGACTCCATCGGTCGCATATGATGGCTGTTCCGTTTGAGAATCTTGACATTCATACCGGAGCGGAAATCCTGCTGGATGAGAGCCGGTTGTTCGAGAAGATTGTTAACCGAAAGCGGGGCGGATTCTGTTACGAATTGAACGGGCTGTTTGCGGGACTTCTCCGGGAAATCGGGTTTGATGTTACGCTTTGCTCGGCACGGGTTTTTCAGGAAGATGCGCCGGGTCCGGAATACGATCACCTGACACTGATTGTGCATCTCGATGAGCCGTGGTTGGCAGACGTCGGGTTTGGTGATTCGTTCATCGAGCCGCTGAGAATGAACAGCGCGGCCGATCACATTCAGGACGGCATTGCCTATCGGCTCGATGGTGACGGTGAGGCTCTGACACTTTTTCGTCGGAGGCCCGCAAGCAACGATGAGCCTCAGTATATCTTCACCAACAAGCCCCGTTTGCTTTCCGAATTCTCAGGCATGTGTAAGTACCATCAATCCTCGCCGCTTTCTCATTTCACCCGCAAACGCATCTGTTCGCTTGCGACGCCGGGTGGAAGAGTCACACTAAGCGACAACAAACTCATTGTTACCTCAAACGGCAACAGGACTGAACGTGATCTCTCCGATTCCGAGTACGTCGTCACACTGAACGAGAAGTTTGGCGTTTTGCTGAACAGATCTTTTCTTTCCTCTTCCCGCACGCTGCCATAGCATCCGCTTTCTGCGACGTTTCTTCTCAGTTCATTCTCGCTTTTGCGCCTCAAAGCTACCACATTCTCATGTAGGTAGCATAGCGTATTCCTTCCCGTATCACTTTTCACATTTCCTGCATTGATATGCGGTGGTTCCGACCGCTGCTGCAGGTTAGATTGAAAACATATCATATCACCAATCATCAACACTATTAGGAAAGGGTTCACCATGAGATTAGCATCCGTTGTGGCGCTGTTTGTATTGTTCGGCTGGCTGTCGGAGAAGGCTGCCTCCCAGATTTCGATCGGGCCCGACAAGTTGCCCTCCGCGGGCGACGTGTTTATTGCACACCCGATGGACACGACAAGTGTCTTTGAGGGAACCGCCGGCGCAAACAAATCCTGGAATTTTGCGGGGCTTACCTCAAGCGCAATTCCCGAGACAATTCAATACGTCAACGCTTCGACAACTCCTTTTGCGCAACAGTTCCCGAATGCAAGTCTTGCCAGCGTTATCAATGACGGCGGCTTTGTCACGTACGCGTATTTTTCAACGGCATCAAATAAGCTGACGCTTTATGGTTCAGCGGGCGAGGAGTTTATGATTCAGTATGACGATCCGGAAATCCAGATGTCAACTCCGTTGAACTTCAACGATCAGTACAGCGATCAATTCAGCGGCGCCATGACTGGTGAAGGCTTTATTGTACGAACAGGTGGCTCGTTGAATGTCATCAACGACAGCTACGGAACGTTGGTTCTGCCCGGCGGCGCATCGATGCCTGCGGCACGTGTCAAGTTCGTACGCCAGAATTTCGATACAACATTCGTCAACGGCATTCCGCTCATGACGTCATCCTTGACCATCACGTCGTATGAGTGGTTCATTGCTTCGGCGAAGTTTCCCGTTCTGCAGATTGCCTATTACGTGCAGGTAACAAACGGCAGCACAACGAGAATCAAGAAAGTCGATTACAATCCTTTTGCGCCGACAAGCGTTGACGAACGGAAGAAAGATGGTGTCGCCACAACGTTCAAGTTGGACCAGAACTTCCCGAATCCATTCAATCCGGCAACGACCATTGGCTTCCAGCTTCCGCAGTCGGGAAACGTCTCGCTGAAGGTGTACAACCTCCTCGGCCAGGAAGTGGCGACGTTGGTCGATGAGGAACTGAGCAGCGGTATCTATGCAATTCCGTTTGATGCGGGTAATCTTGCAAGCGGCACGTACGTATATCGTTTGCAGGTTGGCGATGCTGTTCAGACGAAGAAGTTGACGCTTCTGAAGTAGATTCCGGTTCGGGTGCAGAACGACTGCACCCGATCATCATCCCATTCAAACTCAAAAAGGAGACCAGTCGTGTACAGGTTGTTTGTGCAAGCAAGTCTGATGGCTGTGATGTTGCTGGTGGCGGGGTGTTCCAAGAATTCCGACAGCATGGTCGATCCGGGCAACGGCGGCAACGGCGGAAATAATGGAGGTGGAACGGTTACGGCTGAGCAACGCCGTGCCGCGGTTGATTCTGTGATTGCGTTTGCAGAGTCGCTGACAGGCTCACCGGCGCAAGACAACGTACAGATTGTCGAGTTCGCCAGACGGCTCTCAGTGGTTGAGGCCGCAGGCATAGAGGGGGGGAATGCGTGGGCTCGGTTCAAAGACGGCAAGTTGTTGCTGATCGGGGGCTTTCGCCCGACTCTCGAAGGAGAAGGCCAGCAATTGGACCGTACCGCCGGATCACCCTCAATGACAACTTATCCATCGGCGGCCGTGCCGTTTTCCTCTAATGCTGTTACCGGCGTTCCCGATATGCCTGCCACGAATCAGATCAGAATTCTGAACTCGCTCGGCCCCGCATTCGATCCCGTAACATTCGGAGACGGGTTTACTTCAACTGTTCAGGATTTGAAGGATTGGTTTTCGCATGATGTAGGCGGATACTTCATGCCGGGCACTGACAGGGCGGAAGTGAATGATCTGAAGGGTGCTTGGGGTGATGGCGTATTCTACATGAGTGCCCACGGTGCGAAGGGGCGGCTGCGTGACGGTTCCGGTCTGTACGGAATCTGGACTTCAACGCCCGTTACTCCCACCAATGATATTCTGTACGCTAACGATCTTGATAGCGGATACTTGTGCATCTATGCGGCTGTTCACGACCGGACGCCGATTCCCATCCCGGGTCGGGGACAGTGGGCAACGCATTACGCAATTACGCCGAAGTTCGTCCGCAAGTACATATCGTTTGCGCCGAACAGTTTCGTCTTCTTCAACGCCTGCCTGAGCGACGATGCGGACTTCAGGCAAGCCTGCATTGACAAAGGCGCGTCGTTGTATGCCGGATGGTCGAACTACGCCGACCCGACCTCGGCGCTCAAAACTGCCCGCTATCTGTACGACAGACTATTGGGAGTGAACAAGGCAATGCCGAGAGAGAATCCGCCGCAGCGTCCTTTTGAATGGGGTCTCTACTTCACCGACATGGCGGCAAAAGGTCTGGACAAGGCGAGTACGGCCGAACACGGACTTTGCGAACTGAAGATGACACAAACGAACGGCGACTTCAGCTTTCTTGCGCCGAGCATTGTCGCGGTGAGTGCTTTTCAGATGGAGAAGGAGATTCACATAGGAGGAAGATTCGGTTCCGACCCCGGCCTTGCAGTTGAGATAACGCTCGGCGGCAGGCAGTTACAGATAAAGCGCTGGCGTCATGACAATGTCATTTGCGAAGCCCCGATGCAAGGCGCCGGCTCGGCGGGCGACCTTCAGGTGAAGATACGTGGCCGGAAGAGCAACGTGTTCCAGATTACCGAGTGGCGCGGCGAATTCAACTACGTGCTTACCGGCCGCGGAACGCAGCGGGTTGAGGTGACACTCCAGCTCAATTTCCGCAGCAGTTTGAACAGGTACAGGCTTGAAGCCGGCAAGGCACCCGTAATCGGATCGATGAGGTTGGCAACATTGCTTGAATCTTCCGGCGCCACCTACTTTGCGAGCGGCAGCTATACAAGTCCGGGCGGCAGTTCGGAAACCTGGTCGGGCGGAGGCAGCATTGGGCTTCTTACTTTCCCCACGCAGCAAGTCGGTTTCGGCATGCCCGGTTCGTTCATCGATCTCGCAACGGGTCATGCAGATTTGAATTTCGGATTGTCGGGCGTGACGTACACTTCCACTGTCAATAATCTCATGTTCAATATGCCGTTGACGATCGTAATGACGGGCCTCAGATTTCAAATCGATTCACAGAATAGAATTGTCGGCGGTTCGCACACCGTCCCGCTCGGCAATCATACAGCTACATTGACATGGTCAACAATATCTCCGCTGCACCCGCCCACGTCGGATTATGCGCGGTAGAAATCAACGAGTTCTATTCAAAGGGATAAATTTAGCGCTATGAAACTCAGCATTATTCTTTTCACAAATCTCTATCTGGCAGTAGCAGGCTTTGCACAGACCGGAGGCTACTACATCAGCCGGAAAGAAATCCTGCCCGAGTACGTTGTCACGGCTGAAACATTCTCCCTCTCCCTTCCATCAAACAGAGAGGATGTGAAGGCAATCGGAATGGGAAAGACCCAAAACGCCAACGGCAAAGGCTTCAACGCTATGATGTACAATCCGGCGCTGCTTGCAAACGAACAGATTCGGTTTGAACTCCCCGGTGTTTACGCCAGTCTGCCGACGAAGTCGTTTGATGCCATCAGTTTTCTTCGGGATAATACGCATCAGTTCAAGACGGGAGAATTCATCAAATCTGTGAAGCAGGGATTGCGGGAGCTGAAAACTGCATCGAACGAACAGGAAGCGTTGGCGGCGTTGCGCAAGATTCAATCCGGCGCAAGGTTCGCCCATGAAATGCAGGAAGCATTGGGCGGTACGGATGAAAACCCGAAGACGCATGGCGTCAGCGTCATTCCGAGTCTCTCGGCACAAATCGGCAACTTCGGCGTCTCGTTGTACGGCGTTGCGCAATCGGGATTTCAGCTTGTCTCCGGCCCCTCGGTTGCGGAGTTGGCACGTGTGAAGATTCCTGACAGACTCGATCAACTGACGATCGAGGATTACATCTCGCTTGCCACAGCAGTTGAACCGCTGTTTGATGCAACGGGACAACTGAATGAAGATGCATTGCCCGTTGTGTATTCCGTTTCGTATATCGACATCGTTGGTGCAGTCGGGTACGCAATCCCTGTGTCGGATGAGTTCTGCGTTGGGGCAAACGTCAAGGTGTTGAACAGGCGCTTTTCGTCGAAGCGGGTTGCGGCCAACTATTTCGATAAGATTCTGAGTGAAGTCCGAAGCGACTTCAATACATCGATTACAGGTGTCACGCTCGACCTCGGAGCTTTATACAAGTCTCCGACGGGCACGCACGGGGGCATTTCAGTCCAGAATCTCATTCCAATGAAAACGCTGACTTCGAACATGAACGTCCGGCGTGTGCAAACGGGGATCCTCGACTACGACAGGGATCAGTTCGGAAACATCATTGTCACGAACGGCGACACGGCGTTGGTTGCAGGCGAGCAGAAAGTGCGGGTGATTGTCCCCATCGAGCTGAAATCACCTCTCGTCGTGAATGTCGGGATGATGCACCCGCTGACGGAAAACTGGGATGTTGCGCTTGATGTTGCCGATGTTGCAGCACAGGATGATTTGTTCGAGGATTATCTTCACCGCGTCAGAATAGGAACGGAATTCCGTCTTGACGCCGTGAAAGATAAGTTGGGTATCGCGTTCCGGGCCGGGCTTGCCGAGAAGCGTCCGACATTCGGCATCGGGCTGAATCTGTTCCGCTTTCTGCAGATCGACGGCGCATTCGCGCATGATACATTCACGGACGAGAACTCCTATTTCGCGCAAGTGAAGCTCGGCTGGTAAACACCACACGAAGATGCAGGAAGAGAGGCAGCGGAATAGTCGTACTACGTGGTATGGCCTACATTGAGATGTAGTAACCGAACGAGGGCAATTGAACTATCTTTATCATCAACAAAACATGAGGTACCAACCAATGAAAAAACTTCTGATAATCTTGGCATTACTGACTGCGTCATTTTCGGCATCGCAGGCACAGGTCTCGTTTAGCGGCGGCCCGCACGGCGGATTGACATTCTCATCGTTTCCGCAAGGAGTAAAGGATTTTTACGGAATCGGGTTTGGCGGCGGCGCTCACGCAGATTTGAATATCGCCAGCTTTCTGACGACCCGGCTGAATTTTGATTACAACATGTTTCCTTCAGACAAGACGAAACTGAAGACGCAATTCAGAGTTACCGATCCGAACGGAAATCCGACGAACGACTTCGATGTTACGGGCGGAAATGTCTCGATTATCGGAATGTCGTTGAATGGAATCGGCAAGATTCCGACGCATTCATCCGTTACTCCGTACGGCATGATCGGCTTCGGACTTCACATCCTGAACCAGAGTGAACTGAAGGTAACAGCCGGAGGAAATACCCTGCTCACCATTCCTTCTCCATCGAGTGACACGAATTTCGGAATGAACTTCGGCGCCGGTGTTGAATTCGGGCTGGGTAACAGGACGAAATTGTTTGTTGATGTGAAGTATGTGTTGATCTTCACCCAAAATGCAAATTCGTCGCATCTTCCGGTGACAGTAGGGTTTACGTTCTGATGTTCTCGTCGGGTGCCGTCGCGAGCGGTTCGGCGCCCGGTACGTTCTCTGAAAATCAAACAATCTAATCAACGCAACAAGAAATATCATGTTCGCATTCTTCACTCTCATACCTCTCCTTCAAAGCGCAGCAGACGCTCATGCAGCGCTCAGCAAGCCGACTTCCGTCAAGGAAGAAAGCAAGCGAAATGTAGGAGAGAAGAAGAGGTTCACGAGCAGACATTTATCGAAAACACACGCAGGGAAGAAGGCGGTTGTCAAATGCTAAGAGCAATACAACATACAGGTTCAGCAATTGTCGGCGGCGTTATCTCGTCGTTTATTTTCATCGCCATTGGCGGGCGCTTTGCAATGCATGTGCTTGCGCTCTTCACACATCAACCGCTGACGTTCAGCATCGAAGGGACAATTGCAGCATTGGTGTTTTCGACATCGATTGGCGTCATAGGTGGAATCCTGTTCAGTCTGGTCGGTCGTCATTTACCCGGCTCTCAGGCGTCGAAAGGGGGGTATTTTGGACTATTGCTTTTCATTGTTCTTATACCGATGTTGCCAGCCCCAATTCAGGAGGACGCGCTTTCGCTTGGCAGATACATTCCGCTGGCAATCACAATCTTTGGACTTCTTCTCATGGGTTTCGGTGCAACGCTTTCGTTCCTGCACCGGAAGCTCGGCAGTGTACAAATGAGCCGGCACTCACACCCGGTCACACAGAACCCGGAGCAATCCGTCATTCACTTTTCCAATAACAATATGGAGGATTCCATGAAAGTCTCACGCACCGCTGTTGTGTGCATTGTAGCGTTTGTTCTTCTCGCGCAAGCATCTTCGTCTGCGCAACAGAAGTCTGCCGAAGACAAGAAACTGATTCAACGAGGCGAATACCTCGTTACTCTGGGTGGATGTAATGATTGTCATACACCCAAGAAAATGGGGCCGCATGGCCCGGTGCTTGATGAATCACGACTTCTCTCTGGTCAACCTGCACACGAACCAATCCCTGAAATTCCGCAGGGCGTTCTCGCTCCGGATAAGTGGATGGCAGTCACCAACGGGCACCTGGCAGCATGGGCGGGTCCTTGGGGTGTCAGCTTTGCACGTAATCTCACGCCCGATGTCGAAACAGGGCTCGGCAGCTGGACTGAGGCGATGTTCATCAAAACGTTGCGAACGGGCAAGCAAATGGGAGAAGGCCGTCCGATTTTACCCCCAATGCCGTGGGAAAACTTCGCCAAGCTTACGGATGCAGACTTGAAAGCCATCTTCGCATATCTCAAATCATTGCCGCCGGTTCGCAACAGCGTGCATGACCCGATTCCCCCGGCCGGGGCTGACCACAAATAAACGAATGATGCTTGACATGAAAGCAGGAAACATTCAGCGACGAACCACCGTTCTTTTGGCTGCAGGCGTTGCGATTACCGTCAATCTCTTTGCTGCTCAACCGTACAAGGCGATTGTAGTGAAGGAGGGAGGGACGATTTCCGGTGTTGTTCGATTACTGGGAAAGGCGCCGAGGCTGGGCTTCGATATCACGAAAGACAACGACTGGTGCGGGACGACGAAGAAGTCGCCGCGCCTTGTGGTTGGAGAAGAAAACGGCGTTGCCAACACCGTAATTTCGATAGAGGGGATTGTCGAAGGGAAGAAGCACGTCTCCGGCGGGAAGTATGTTCTCGACCAGAGGAAATGTGAATACGTTCCGCATGCTCTGCTGCTTCCAATGGGTTCGCCGCTGGAGATTGTGAACAGCGACGCCGTTCTTCACAACGTGCATACGTATGAAGGCAACGGGCGGACGGTTTTCAATATCGCCCAGCCGATAAAAGGTGTTCGCTTTCCCGTGAAGGCTTCACAATTTGCTGTGCCGGGTGCGTACCACGCAACTTGCGATGCGGGCCATCCCTGGATGAGTGCTTACGTAATTGCGATGGAGCATCCCTATTATGCAATTACAGATGCGAATGGGAAATTCGAACTGAAAGATGTTCCTCCCGGAACGTACAAACTCACGATGTGGCACGAGGGAGTGAATGTTGCCCGAACCGAATGGGATGGCAAGAAAGCGAAGGCCTACTACTACGAACCTCCGTATGAGGAAATCCGGGAAGTTGTTGTTCAGCCCAATGGGAATATCTTGGTTGACTTCATGCTGGAATTGAGACCTGCAGCAATAGTGAAGAATTAGAGCTTTCCGTACAGATTTGTTTATGAAGGCACTTCACCGTTTGTGTGGGTGCCTTTTCTACTTCTATGCCTCTGATGCTTGACGAAATGTCAACATCAACCGTCGTTTTTTCATTCCCCTCTGAAATCATTTCACCACTCCTCTGACGAAGTGACATCGCATGAAACTGCGGCAGATGTTGATAGCTTCATAACCTTTTAATTTGAAGGACTTTCCCTGTTGCGGCGTGAATGGCACACGCGTTGAATACTGATAGGCAGAACACCAGAATTCATCAAAACAAAAAATTCAGGAGGATCAACGATGTTAGTCCAAGTACGCCGCTATCCAACCATCAATCCGCTGTTGAGCGAGATCGCCGATTTCGAACGCCAGGTGGCAAAGGTGTTTGATAGTTTTCTTTCGGGCGAGGCGCAAGTCAGCCGGTCCTATGCTCCGCCGATGGATATTGTCGAGAACGACAACGAGACGCTTGTCGTTACAGCGCTTTCCGGTATGAGCAAAGACGACGTGAAGATTTCGGTTGAGAACGACATTCTTACCATCTCCGGCACACGCAAGGAAAATCAACTGCCCGAAAAAGCCCGGTGGGTAAGGAATGAAATCCGGACAGGCCAATTCACACGCTCAATCCGCCTGCCGAAAGGAACGGATTCAGGAAAAATCTCAGCCGAGATGAACGACGGCCTGTTGAAGATCGTGTTGCCGAAGGCCGAGGAAGTGAAACCGCGTGAAATTCGTGTCCAATAAGATTGCGAAAGAAAGGAGGAAACCATATGTCAACCAACAATGATGTCACAGTCGTGCAGCAGGATAACACAGCGATGATCCGAAAGCCCGACCCGGTTGCGACCGTCACGCCGCTGGCTGACATCTACGAGACGCCCGACGCGTACGTGTTGCTGCTCGACATGCCGGGAGCAACGAAGGACTCGATCAGCATAACGATGGATCAATCAACCCTCGTGATTCGGGCGAGTGTTGAAGGCTATGTAAGAGAAAACGCGACGCTTCTGTTCAACGAAATCCCCGGCGTTGGTTTTCAACGGACATTCAACCTCACCGACGGCATTGACCGTGACAATGTGGACGCACGATACGAAAACGGCGTGCTGATGGTGAAGTTGCTGAAGAAAGAAGAATTGAAACCGCGAGAAATCCGGATTCAATAACCGGTAATCACATTCACAGTATAACACACTACACAATCAGGAAGGAGGCTTATTATGTCACTCGTACGTTGGAACCCGGTTCGCGATTTAGCGACCTTTCCTTCTGACATTGTAAGCATGCAGAAGGAGATCAATCACATGTTCGACCGCTTCTTCCGGGGCGGTACGCTGGAGGAAGGCGACATTATGCCGACCACGTGGCTGCCCGCGGTCGACCTCGTTGAGAAGGACAACGAGTTTGTTGCCAAAGTGGAACTTCCCGGCGTCAACAAAGACGATGTGAAGATTACGCTGCAGGAAAACATTCTCACCATCAGGGGCGAGAAGAAGGAAGAGAAGGAAACAAAAGAATCCAGCTATCATCGTCTCGAACGAAGCTACGGCTCATTCCAGAGATCCTTCACGCTTCCGACAACGGTCAAGGCCGACAAAGTCGAAGCACAGTACAAGGATGGCATCCTGACGATCAACCTGCCTAAAGCCGAAGAGGCGAAGCGCAAGCAGATCGAGGTGAAGGTTCGGTAACGCGTGAAGCGCAAAGGCCGCTAACTACATAGCAACAACGGGCATCGATGCTGGTTATGGTGGGATTGCATCGGTTGCCCGTTTGTTTGTCTGTAACGTCGACGGCAAATTGAAAGAAACGAATTAAATCAGGAAGATGTTTCAAGCAGTGAAGACCCATTGAAAGGCTGAAGCAATGAAGAAAACACAAGTCCCGCAGGCTCTGGCGGTATTACCACTCCGAAATTCGGTGTTTTTCCCGGGGCAAATCATGCCGTTGTCAGTTGGACGGGAAAGCAGCATCCGCGTAATCGAGGAGGCGCTCAAAGATGACGGGCACATCGTCATCGTTGCCCAAACAGACGGAAGCATCGAGAAGCCGACGGAGAAGGATATTCACTGGGTGGGAACCCTCGCCAAAGTACTGAAGCAATTCACCCTTGCCGACGGCACGCGCAGTGTACTGATGCAAGGGATTGAACGCGTACAGCTTCTTTCCATCTTGCATGCTGAACCGTATCTCCGAGCCGTTGTCCGTTCCGTTGAGGAAACGACAGAGGCCGGTATGGAAATCGACGCAATGGCGACAAACATCAAAAGTCTCTTCAAGAAAGTCGTCGAACTCTCGCCGAATCTGAGTGAAGAACACCTTACAGTCATTTTGAACACTGAAGATCATAGCGTAATGGTCGACAGCGCGACATCGATGCTGCCGGTTTCTGTCGAGGAGAAACAAAAAATTCTGGAGACATTCGATCTTCGGAAGCGACTTGAAGAATTGACGCTCGTTCTCACAACGTTTGTTCAGAAGCTTGAGCTGGGGAGCAAAATCCAGTCTGAAGTTCAGGACGGCATTAATAAAACTCAGCGGGAGTATTATTTGCGCGAGCAGCTGAAGGCCATCAAAAAAGAGTTGGGAGAGGATGATGAAGGCGTCGAACTGACCGAGCTTCGCAAGCGTATCGATGATGCCCATCTTCCCGAAGAGGCGTTGAAAGTTGCTGAAAAAGAACTGAAGCGCCTCTCGCAAATGAACCAGGCCTCAGCCGAATATACTGTCAGCAGAACGTATCTTGATTGGATTCTCGACTTGCCGTGGAGTGTGAGTACTGAAGACAATCTCGACATCAAGAAGGCGAAGGAAGTTCTCGAAAATGATCACTACGGTTTGGATAAAGTGAAGAAGAGAATTCTGGAGTATCTCGCCGTTCGGAAGTTGAAGAACGATATGCGCGGCCCCATTCTTGTGTTCGTCGGCCCGCCGGGTGTCGGCAAAACCTCCCTTGGCCGCTCGATTGCGAATGCGCTCGGCAGGAAGTTCGTCCGCATTTCGCTCGGCGGCGTGCATGATGAAGCGGAAATTCGCGGACACCGGAGAACCTATATCGGGGCGTTACCCGGCAGGATTATTCAAGGACTCCGCAAGGCCGGCTCCAACAATCCCGTTTTCATGCTCGACGAAGTAGATAAGGTGGGAAATGATTTCCGCGGCGACCCGTCGGCGGCTTTGCTTGAAGTTCTTGATCCGGAACAGAACTCGACATTCAGCGACCACTACCTTGAGATACCTTTCGATCTCTCAAAAGTCATGTTCATAGCAACGGCCAACATGATCGAACCGGTACCTCCGGCGTTGCGCGACAGAATGGAGATTATTGACATTCCAAGCTATGTCGAGGACGAGAAGCTTCATATTGCAAAACGATTTCTTTTACCGAAGCAGGCGAAAGAGCACGGGCTGCAACTTGAACAGTTTGAAGTGACAGATGATGCCATGCGGGGAATTATCTCGGGCTACACACGTGAAGCAGGCGTTCGGAATCTCGAACGAAAAATAGCCACGGTCGCCCGCGGCGTTGCAAAGGATGTCGCCGAAGGGACGATAACGAAAGCTACCGTTGGCAAAGACAATCTTACCAAATATCTCGGACAGCAGAAGTTCTTTCCCGATGTTGCCGAGCGCATCAATCGTCCGGGTATCGCCGTCGGGCTTGCCTGGACTCCTGTAGGCGGAGACATTCTCTTCATCGAGGCTACAAAGATGAAAGGGAAGGGAAATCTCACACTCACCGGTCAACTTGGTGACGTGATGAAAGAATCGGTGCAGGCAGCGATGAGTTTCATTTCATCTCACGCAAAAGAACTCGGGTTGGATGAGAATTTCCGGAATGAAACCGATATTCACGTCCACGTTCCCGCGGGCGCAATCCCGAAAGACGGCCCGTCCGCCGGGGTGACAATGTTGACGGCATTGACATCGCTTCTTACGGATCGTTTGGTTCGAAACGATCTTGCAATGACAGGAGAGATAACGCTGCGAGGAGCCGTGCTGCCGATCGGCGGAGTGAAGGAAAAAGTAATCGCAGCGAATCGTGCAGGCATCAGAACTGTTCTGCTGCCGGAGCGCAACAAGCTCGACCTTGATGATGTTCCGAAGAGCGCGTTGGAAGGCATGACGTTCCATTTCGTGAAAGAGATGGCGGATGTGCTGAAGCTTGCACTCCTTTCCAAAGAAGATTCAGAAAGGAACCGGATGGGAGAGTTCAGTCTCGATGCCGTAGCCATGAACTGAGAACCCGGGCGTTTCCCGTCGGAGAAAATGAAAGGCGCCAGCCGAGGGGATGGCGCCTTTTTCTATTCCTTGTGTACCCGCGCTAACTCGTTGACTTTCACCCCTTAGTTTCGTACAATGCTGTGTAAAATAATCACTTACAGCACTTCACTCTCTTCTCTGAAATGTCAAAATCGACAAAGTGGTTTCTGCTTATCTTTTCCATGCTGGTGGTCGTGGGCGTTGTGTTCACATTCCTGTTCTATTCAGCAATCAGGTCGGTGAGTGACGGTTCAAAGGAGGTTGTTACCGTTGGGCGCGGAGCCAAACTTGCACTCGTGGAACTTGTCGGCGAAATCCGATCCTCCGAAGATATTATCAGGCAACTGAAGAAGTACCGTGAAGACTCATCCATTAAAGGAATTCTCCTTCGTATTGATTCCCCGGGCGGAGCAGTTGTTCCGAGCCAGGAAATGTATGAAGAAGTTCGCAAGACCCGCGACGTGAAACCCGTTGTTGTTTCGATGGGGTCACTTGCTGCGAGCGGCGGATACTACGTGGCAGTCGGTGCCACAAAACTCGTTGCAAATCGCGGCACACTTACAGGAAGCATTGGTGTGATTGCTGAGTTCCTGCAAGTGCAGGAAGCGATGAAGAAGTTGGGCGTTGATATCAAGACTGTGAAATCGGGGAAGTTGAAGGATGCTGGCACACCGGTGCGCAACATGTCCGCCGAAGCGGAGAAGTATTTTCAATGGCTGCTGGATGATGTACACCGGCAGTTCGTTACCGTTGTTGAGCAGGAACGGAAACTGAAGCACTCCGATGCCCTTGCCCTTTCAGATGGACGTGTGTACACGGGCGAACAGGCAATCGAGTTGGGTTTGGTCGACACACTTGGAACATACGAAGATGCCGTGCGGATCGCCGCAGAGCTTTCCGGCATTGACGGCGATCCGGCCATTGTAAAGGAGCGGGAGAAGAAGAAATTCTTTGACAGAATGTTTGGAGATGTCGGCGAAAGCATTTCGGATATCAAAGAGGCGATCTTACAGAAGCCGATTATGTCGTATCGCTTCATTGGACCTTTTTGAGTTGTTACGTAGAAACCAAGAACGTTATTTCATCACCACAATACAGGAGGGTTTGAGTTGACCAAAGCCGATATTGTTGACCGCATTGCGACAGGAACAGGTCTGACCAAAGTCGATACAGAAGCGGTGGTGGATGGTTTCATCCTGACCGTGATTGACGCAATGAAGGAGGGGAAGAATATCGAGATTCGCGGGTTCGGAAGTTTCAAAGTCAAGAAGCGCAAGGGGCGTGTGGCGCGCAATCCTCGAACCGGTGAGCAAGTCATGGTTGACGAACACTGGGTGCCGCTCTTCAAAGTGTCGAAAGAAGTAAAACAGGCTGTGAACGAAAACCTCTCGAAAATGCCCCAAGTGTCCGGAGGGTGATGAATGGCGGAGGCAGTCATGGTGTGTCCGGAGTGCAAGAGCAAGTTATCACCTTCCGATAAGTTCTGCCCGCAATGCGGTGCCAAGGTCATAGTCGGGGTTGAGAATGCAACACCTCAGGCGGCATCAGCAATGTTGACGTGTGAAGTGTGCGGACATGAAAACAGGCATAGCGGTTCGTTCTGTGAAGCGTGCGGTGTCAAATTGCCACGGGCTGTAGCCTCCCCAGTGATACAGTCCCCGCAGAAACCTGAACTCCCGCCAATCTCCAAGACTCCAGTCAAGCGATCAGTGCCTTCCGTTGAGTTGCAGGCGCGACACTATGTCGGCATTGCGTTGTTGGTTGTCGTAGTCGGAGTATTCGTGTACATGGAGATACAGCGCGAAGTTCCGCAGCAAACAACCCAAACTTCCTCGCCGGTGCAACAATCGGCATCCCAAACCGAGCATGCCAAGGAGATCCTCGCGACTGTCGAAAGGCTGCAACGTACCGTCAGCGAAAACCCGAATGATATCGGCTCGAAGTTGCTTCTGGCAAACGCGCTGCATGATGGCGCAATGCACGACGCCAGTCTCCTGCCCCGCGCGATTGATGCATACAAAGCCTACCTAAAGGAAAAACCCGACGATCCGAATGCGAAGGTGGATTTGGGAATCTGCTATTTTGAGCTTGGCAAGATCGATTCGTTGCATTCCGCGAGGTTCTATGCGATGGCTATTGACGAGATGCTCTCTGCGGTGAAAAGCTCGCCTTCACATCAAGCCGGTGCGTTCAATCTCGGTATTGTGTATTTGTTCTCAGGGAACTTGCCGGAGTCGAACAGGTGGTTCAAGAAGGCAGCAGATTTGAATCCGGAATCAGAGTTGGGCAGACGAGCGAAGGCAATATTGGAACAACACAGACAAGCAGGTTAAATCAGCATCTTTCTACGAAAGGAGGTCGAATGCCGAGCGGCAAAAAGCGCAAGCGCCACAAAATGGCAACGCACAAGCGCAAGAAGCGGCTGCGCAAACAGCGTCACAAGAAGAAGAATCGTTAGGCCGCCACAATCCCGCCACTACCCGGCGGGATTTGTTTTTTTGGTGAACAGATTGTACACGATGGGGAGCAGGATCGGGCGATTTTGTTGCTTTTTTTCGACGAAGTTTATATCATGAAAACAAGTTCAAAAGGCATTTTTATCATACTTTGTTGGTGGAGGCTGTGATGGCTGATAACAACGGAACCACAAAAGGATTCATTTTCGGATTGTTGGCGGGAAGCGCCATTGGCGCCATGCTTGCCCTCCTTTACGCGCCCAAAAGCGGTAGAGAGCTGCGCGCAGATATCAAGGCGAAAACCGATGAGCTGATTGATGATGCGGAAGGAATGGTAGAGAGGGCGAGAACAAAAATTCCCGAGATTGCCAGTGAAGCCAAGAAACGCTCGGAGCGGGTGATTTCGGATGCAAAATCACAAGCAGACACCCTGATGCACGATGCCGACCGCGTGCTGACAAATGTGAAGCAGCGCTCTTCCTCAATCATCGACGAGAGTATCAAAGTGAAGGATGCTGTAAAGGCGGGAGTTGACGCATTCAAGCAGGAGCGCAACCGCTCGTAATCCAACAAGCAAAGGAACTACTCTTTGGAAACTGCACTCTTGATTGCTCAATTGGTGGCGCTTGTCGCGGTAACCGCAGTGTGTATCTTTCTCATCCTGGTTCTCATTCGCGTGCGGGAAATGCTGACCAAGATTGAGCGTGATATTTCGGCGGTGACCGAGCGGACGATGCCTGTTCTCGAGAACATCGATTATATTTCTTCGCGTGTCAAGAACATCACCGACAACATTGACGATCAGGTGTTGATGGTACGCGAGTCGATGGGCTCAATCAGGGAAATCGCTGACAATATCGTGTCGCTGGAGCGGCAGGTACAATCACGGATTGAAGGCCCCATTCTTGATACTGTGGCTCTAATCGCGGCACTCGTCAAGGGCGTGAAAGCATTCACATCCCGCCTTCGAGCGTAACCTCTGTTCGCAAGACAGGGGTTTTTTGTTCTTTGTAAGAATCTTGTTACCAACTCTCCGATTCTCTACACCGGGCAATACGAGTGGATTTTCAAGAGCGAACCATCGTGGTTGATAAGGGAAACACTTCTTTGTTTCGGTTTCACTTCACTTCTTCACCCCGAGGCAGAACGGCTATGGAGCGCCGGCGTGTGCCGGATTCCAGAAGCGAAGTCATTTTTCACTCGAACATCATATCATAACATCTCCTTATTGGAGGCACGGAAATATCTATGAAAGAATTTACACCTGAGAACATTCGCAATGTGGCCCTCATCGGCCACGGAGGGGCGGGGAAGACTTCGTTGGCCGAGGCTCTGCTCTTCTCCGCGGGAAGTACTACGCGCCTCGGCAAGGTTGAAGAAGGAAATACACTTTCCGACTACCACCCGGACGAAATCGAACGTCAAATCTCCATCAACACATCTGTTCTCTTCTGTGAATGGAAAGCAACCAAAATCAATATCCTCGACACTCCCGGCTACACGGATTTTACCGGCGAGGTGAAAAGTGCTCTGCGGGTTGCTGACACGGCGTTTGTGCTTGTCAAGGCCGTTGAAGGTATCGAGGTTGGGACAGAAATTGTCGGCAAGTACACAAATGAGTACAAGACCGGCGTTGTCTTCGTCATCAACAAACTCGACAATGAAAACTCGGATTTCGACAGAGTCGTGCAGCAATGCCACGACTATGTCAGTCATGAGGTCGAAGTTGTGCAGTTTCCTCTCAATCAGGGGCTTGCATTTGATACGGTGATCGATGTGATCAAGATGAAAGCCCTGAAGTACCAGCGCGGCGGCAATGGAAAGTACACGGAATCGGAAATTCCTGCCGAAGCAAAGGAGAAGGCTGAAACCTACCGCCGCAAGCTGCTTGATGCCGTTGCCGAACTCGACGAAACGTGGATGAACAAATACTTCGAGACAGGGACACTCACGGACGATGAACTGAAAGCCGGGTTGCATCGCGGGATTCACGAGAGAAATCTCTTCCCGATTCTCTGCTGCTCGGCAGCCCACAACATCGGCGTGACGGATATTCTGGATTTTATTGTTGAAGACTGTCCCTCGCCACCGGAAATCGGAGATACACACGCGAGGCCTGTCAGTGTTACGAACGGTAACAACGATGTGACCGTGAAACCCGATCCGAAGGGTGAACCATCGTTGTTCATTTTCAAGACTGTCTCAGAGGCCCACGTAGGCGAGCTTTCATTCTTCCGGGTGTATTCGGGCACCATTACGCCGGGTATGGATATGGTCAACGAAGCGAACGGCAAACCCGAGCGTCTCGCGCAAATCTACATTATGAACGGCAAAGAACGGAAGGACGTCAACAAATTAATGGCGGGCGATATCGGCGCAGTAGTGAAGTTGAAGGATACACACACCAACGATACGCTCAGCAGCAAAGCATTCCCCGTTGTGTATGCACCGATTGTTTTCCCGGAGCCTGTGTATCATCTCGGCATTGTTCCGAGGTCGAAGGGGGATGAAGACAAGATTGCAAACGGACTTCATTCTCTTCATCAGGAGGATCCGACATTCGTGTTCCGTGTGGATGCCGAGTTGCATCAGACGATTATCAGCGGACAGGGTGAGCTTCACCTTCAGGTAATCGTGAAGCGGCTCAAGCAAAAATTCAATGTTGATGTTGATCTTGTTGAACCGAAAGTGGCGTATCGTGAAACGATCAAAGCCATTGCAAAAGATGCCGAGTACAAACACAAAAAGCAAAGCGGCGGTCACGGACAATACGGCCACGTTCATCTCCGTCTTGAGCCGTTGAAGCGGGGACAAGGGTTTGAATTCCTCGATGAGATTGTGGGTGGCGTTGTTCCCGGAAAGTTCATCCCGGCGGTGGAAAAAGGTGTCGTCGAGACGATGAAGGAAGGTGTGCTTGCCGGCTATCCCGTGGTGGACGTTCGCGTGGCGCTGCATTACGGTTCGTATCACGATGTAGATTCGTCCGAAATGGCCTTCAAGATTGCCGGTTCGCAGGCATTCAAGAAAGGGTTCATGGAAGCAAAGCCGATTCTTCTTGAGCCGATCTACAACATCGAAGTGAAGGTTCCGGAAGATGCGATGGGTGAAGTCATGGGAGATATTTCCGGCAGACGCGGGAAGATTCTCGGAATGGACAGCGCGGGGCATTACCAGATTATCCGGGCACAGGTGCCGCAGGCCGAACTTCACAAATATGCAACGGTTCTTCGCTCGAAAACCGGCGGGCGGGGCGTCTTCAGTGCCAGCATGTCGCATTACGAGGAAGTGCCGAGAGAACAGGTGGAGAAGATCATCGCGGCATCAGATAAGAACAAGAACAAAGAGCAGGAAGCATAATTTCGTTATTGTCCCGGAGAAAGGTTGGCGCCGAAAGCTCCAACCTTTTTCTTTGCATCAAACTTTCATATTTTGCGGGCCGTTGGGGGAGATGCAGGCGGTGTTCACTCTAATCAGGAGAGTTCATGAAACGCATGTGGTCGCCGTGGCGTTCGGCATATTTGGAGACGTTCAAAGATCTGCCCAAGAAAAGCAAATCGGGGAAGAGCATTTTCATACGGGCGTTGGAAGAGAATGACGACGACAAACACTTCATCGTCCACCGGGGAAAGTACTGTTTTGTCATCCTGAACCTGTACCCGTACAACAGCGGCCATCTGATGGTTGTCCCGTACAAGCAAACGGGGCGCTTCGATCGACTTTCTGATGCCGAGCTTGCCGAAGCCATGAAACTGGTACGCATCAGCATCAATGCGCTTGATAAGAATATGAAGCCCGAGGGGTTCAATTTTGGCGCAAACCTCGGACGCGTTGCCGGGGCCGGAGTCAAGGGTCATGTCCACTTCCACATTGTGCCCCGCTGGAACGGCGACACGAATTTCATGCCTGTTCTCTCCGATACAAAGGTGATTTCCGAGGATATGCGTACAACGATGCTGAAATTACGCAAAGCTTTCAAACAGGCAGATGGCATCAAACGCAAGAAGCAGAAGCAGAGCGGCTCGTCCCGGCGTTAAACATTCTCCCGAAAACCTTGTCTAATACAGTAGACGACAAAGGTACATGAACCCACTGACCGACCTCGAACTTGTGCAACAAGTTCGGAAGGGAAAGCGAGAAGCTTATACGGAACTGATGCGACGTTACCAGCAACGCGTGTACTGGGTCGCCCGTCGGATTGTGGGCAATCATGACGATGCCGATGATATTGCGCAGGAGACGTTTGTGAAGGCGTATCTTGCGCTGGGTGATTTTCGGGGCGATTCAGGATTCTTCACGTGGCTGTACCGGATTGCGGTGAATCTGTCGCTTAACACAATTCGCAAACAGCAGGTGATGAACTACCTGCGGGAGAGCCCGATGATCTCGTCTCTGCTGCCCGCGAAGGAGAATCCTCACGCAGAGCTGGAAGCGAAAGAGTTGGAATCGAAATTACAGCGGGCTGTTGCCCTTCTGCCGGAAAAGCAAAAGGCGGTTTTTGTAATGCGATATTATGAGGAGATGAACTACGAGGAGATTTCCGAAGTTCTCAAAACAACGGTCGGCGGACTGAAGGCGAACTATTTTCATGCACTGAAAAAAGTGCAGGAGTATCTGAAAGATGAAATTGCGACGATCAAAGATTGAAATAACCGATTCGGCGGAACGCGAAGCAGAAGAAGCCGTACGGCGTCTTGCATCGGAATCGACAGAATCAGGGATGTCGATTCCCTCAGCAACTCATTTTGCCAATCTGATCGTCAGGACGAATCAACGCATCGATCATGTCACCAGCGGCGCGGCGCTTTCCATCAGTTGGCTGGCACGTGTTGCCGTACCCGGTGTCGTTGCAATTCTCTTCTTCTTCATCGGATTGCATTACTACGGGCCCGGGACCACCAGTCGTAACAGTTCGATAGCGGAAGCCATGCGTGCTCTCCCTGCCGGTGTGATCGATTCGCTGTTGTACGAATCGTCGGCTGCTTCCGGCTCCGTCGCAGCTGAAATTCCTGATGACGTGCTTGATGTATCGAACGTCCAACTGGCCGAGTTCTATTTTGCCTCGGGAATGCCGGCGAGTATTCTGGAAACACTTCCGCAGCAGCAGGTGGCGGAGATTGCCGCAATCCTTGAATCCCGTTCGACGAATCTCTAAAACATGAAACAACAGGAGTCATCAAACATGAGAACTCTACTCGCAACATTCGTGCTGCTGTTCTGCGCAACATTCGTCTATGCTCAGCCTCCCGTGGGCGGACCCGGATTTGAGCGGGTTGAACGGTTCAAGAAAATGCGAATGGTGGAGATGCTGGAGTTGAACGAGGAACAATCCGTGCGCTTCTTCGCCCGTCACACCGAGATGGAAAACACCCGACGGGCATTGGAGAAGCAACGCGACGAAGTACTCGACAAAATCGAGCGTCTCATCCGCAACAAGGCGGATGCAAAAGAGTACGAGAAGCTTTTCTCTGAAGTCGAATCTCTCAACAGACAAATCGGGGAAGAGAGGCAGAAGTTCTTCAATGGACTTGGCGATGTGCTCACGGTTGAGCAGCAGGCCAAGTTGCTGCTCTTTGAGCGCAGGTTCGAGAAGGAATTGCGCGAGGCAATCCGCGAATCCCAGCAACGCCGCCGCGGAAGAATGGGCGACATGTAACGCATTCTTCCGATCAAATTACTCCAACCCGAAACGGAGGCATATCTCACCAACTGCCTCCAATGTATATCATATCAATTACCAAGAAGCGGATGTTTATTCTACGCTCCCGGCGCATCGTCACTCCTGATGGATTGCGAGATGCCGCAGTAGTCATCAACGATGGCAGAATCAGCGATGTCATCAATCCGGACGCCATTCCTTCAGGTGCAGATATCGAAGATGTCGGAGAGTTGGTTGTTGCGCCGGGACTTGTTGATCCGCACGTTCACATCAACGAGCCGGGCCGGACGGAATGGGAGGGATTTGCAACTGCGACACAATCCGCCGCCGCCGGAGGGATAACTGCTGTTGTTGACATGCCATTAAATAACTCTCCGGTTACGACAACAGTCGAGGCTTTTGAAAAGAAATTGGCGGCTGCAAAGGGGAAGTTGCATGTAGATTGTGGCTTTCATGCCGGACTTGTTCCTGACAATGCATCGTTGATGGAGCCTCTCTTTAGATCGGGCGTGCTTGGAGTGAAGGCTTTTCTGATCGATTCCGGAATCGATGAATTCCCTCCGACATCGGAGGAGAACTTACGTACAGCAATGCCTGCAATTGCAGAAGCCGGCCTGCCCCTGCTCGTCCACGCAGAGTTGCAGACTCTGCCGTTTCAAGCCGTGCCTCAGTATGCACGAAGTTATGCCGCATATCTCAACTCCAGACCAAGACAATGGGAAAACAACGCCATTGCAATGTTGATCCGGCTCTCCGAAGAATTCGGTTGCAGAGTACACATTGTTCACTTATCTTCATCAGAAGCTGTTTCAATGCTGCGGAAAGCGAAATTGCGCGGCGTGAAGATAACAGCAGAAACGTGTCCGCATTATCTCTTTTTTTCTGCAGAAGAAATTCCTGAGGGCGCTACGCAGTTCAAATGTGCTCCGCCTATTCGTGAGAGAGAGAACAACGAGAAACTCTGGGAGGCATTGCGTGATGGCATCATCGATTTCATCGCATCGGATCATTCGCCCTGCCCTCCCGAAATGAAGTTGATGGAAACGGGCGATTTCATGAATGCATGGGGTGGAATAGCGTCTCTGCAATTCAGCATGTCAATAATGTGGACGGAAATGCGGAGAAGAGGTTTTTCGATTTCGGATATTTCCAGATTGATGTCGGCACGTCCCGCAGCACTCGTCGGGCTGGAGAGGAGGAAAGGCAAGATCGCCCCAACGTATGATGCCGACCTTGTTGTGTGGAATCCTGAAGAGTCATTCACTGTCGAACCGTCATTAATCCATCATCGTCACAAGATGACTCCGTACGAAGGACGAATTTTGTACGGCAAAGTGAAGGCAACATACGTTCGAGGTATCAGAGTGTTTGATGACGGGAAATTCTCGACAGCGGCAGGCAGAATTCTTACACGGTAGCGCATAGTTCATCAGTTCACAATCCAAAATCCCTCAAAATGAATGTCTCTGGATACTGAAAGCGCCGCGGCTTTTTCCGGCCTTATTGATCTTGCCTCCGAACGATTGGGCGGCAAAGCGCTGATTGCAAGTGACGAATTTTTTGCCGAAAAGCAAAATCTCCTGAAGCCCGGCCGCGGTATTTTCATACCGGACAAATACACTGATCGCGGCAAGTGGATGGACGGGTGGGAATCACGCCGAAAGCGTACGCCGGGACATGATTGGTGCATTGTCAAGCTTGGATTCGCAGGAATCATCAAGGGCGTCGATATCGATACGAATCATTTTGTCGGAAATAGTCCGGCTTATGCTTCGATTGAAGCATGCAGTACCTTGGGCGATCCATCGAGCGAGTTGTTAGCCGGCCCCGGGACGCAATGGTTTGAAATTCTGCAAAAGTCGCCGCTTCGCCCCGGCGTACAGAATCTCTTTGCAGTTGCAAACGACATGGTGTGGACTCATGTTCGTCTCAACATCTTTCCCGATGGCGGTGTCGCCCGGCTAAGAATTTATGGAGATGTTATTCCCGATTGGAACAGCTTGAAGCAAGGGGAACTGATCGACCTTGCATACATTGGCTCAGGCGGAAAGGTTGTAGCTGCGAGCGACATGTTTTTCGGTAAGAAAGAGAATCTCATTATGCCCGGACGGGCTGTTAATATGGGAGATGGCTGGGAGACGAAACGCCGCCGCGGGCCGGGTCACGATTGGGTAATTCTTCAGTTGGGTGCGCCGTGCACGGTTCAGAAGATCGAGGTGGACACATGCCATTTCAAAGGCAACTATCCCGATCGATGCTCAATCGATGCGCTGTATGCTCCCGATTCCACCGTCGATGCGTTGACGTGGCTGGAGTTTCAGTGGAAGGAAATTCTTCCTCAAACAAAGTTGCAAGCTGATACCCAACACTCCTTCGAAAAGGAGTTGAAACCTCTTGATGTTTGCACGCATGTCCGGCTGAATATCTATCCTGATGGGGGAGTAAGCAGAATGCGGGTATTGGGGCGTGTTGCTTCCGAATGACTAAAGTATGACTCTGCACGAATTCAACAGTCTCAGCAATGAGGCAGCGTTGGATGAACTATTGCGATGTTGCGGCTCACGCCGTTGGGCGAAGCAAATGGTTGCACGACGCCCGTTTTCGACGCAGGATCAAGTGTTTGCCGCAGCCGATGAGATATGGCAGAGTTTCGCCGAATCAGATTGGAGGGAAGCTTTTGCCCATCATCCGAAGATCGGCGACGTAAAGAGTTTGCAGGAAAAGTTTGCGTCTACCGCACGCTGGGCTTCAACTGAACAAGGCGGCGTTGTGACAGCGAGCGAGGAAACTCTAAGAAGTCTCGCTGAACGAAATCAACAGTACGAAATGAAGTTTGGCTATATCTTCATAGTCTGCGCAACCGGAAAATCCGCTGAAGAGATGCTGGCACTTCTCAATAGTAGAATGTCGAATCTTCCGGATACTGAGATTCTCGTTGCCGCCTCAGAGCAAGCAAGCATCACACGGCTCCGGCTCAAAAAACTGTTATCAGTTGAATCGTAAACAAATGTCCATACATCTTCTGTAATACTGAATCCCATGCAATCCAACGGACAGCGCCTTGTTGAAGTTGACGACATTCTCTCCAATCTTCGGGAAGCAAACTATGCATTTGCAGCCCGATATCCCGGCGATACAGGTTTGCGTCAACCGGTTCATACCGTGTACGGCGGGGCGCAAATTTTCAGGTCGGATACAGCAAGAAAGTTGGGTGAAGTCGGGTTGCGTGCATTCCGTGAATATGCTCCCGATTTTGTTGTGTTTGCCCGGGCGATTCAGTTGCCGGGGTTCGAGTCGCTCCCGAAATCTGCAAAACAGATTGCGGCATTAACCGGGATGCTGAAGAATAATCCCGATAGGGTGAAACAGAAGAACCGCGGCGCTTGGCTTGCCTACACTATTTACCACCGGATAGTCGACAAACTGAAATCCGAACCGGTGGAAGATTTCAGAATTGATTTTGAGGATGGCTACGGCAACCGCGTGGACACGGAAGAGGACGGACACGCAGAGTTCATAGCGAAGGAAGTTGCAAAAGGAATGTACGAAGGAACTCTTCCTCCGTTCATCGGCATCCGCGTCAAGCCGTTGACCGAGGAACTGAAAGCCCGAAGCGTTCGAACGTTGAGCATCTTTATTTCGACCCTGGTCAGGGAAACCGGAGGGAAGCTGCCGTCAAATTTTGTTGTGACGATCCCGAAAGTAACCATACCGGATCATGTTACTGCAATCGTAGAACTCTGTAAGAAACTCGAGCGGGAAACGGGGCTTGATTCCGGTGTGCTCAAGCTTGAGTTGATGATCGAAACGCCGCAATCGATTTTCAACGCAAAAGGAGAGTCGCATATTCCGTTGCTTGCTGAAGCAGGAGAAGGACGGATCGTGGGGATGCATTTCGGGGTCTACGATTACACGGCTCTCTGCGAAATCACAGCCGCTCACCAAGCGATGCGCCACCCCGCATGTGATTTTGCCCGACACATGATGAAAGTGGCGCTTGCCCAGACCGGCATCAACATTTCCGACGGCGCAACGAACATCATGCCGGTCGGGCCTCACCGCGCTGCTGGCGGAAAAATGCTGACGCCAAAGCAACGCGCCGAGAACACGTCGGCGGTCCATCGTGCATGGAAGTTGGCTTTCGACGATACAATGCACTCACTCAAGCACGGCTTCTACCAGGGCTGGGATTTGCATCCGGCGCAATTATGCGTGCGTTATGCTGCAGTGTATTCATTCTTTCTTGAAGGACTCGACATAGCAACGCTACGCTTGAAATCCTTTATGGAGAAAGCGGCACAAGCCACACTCATCGGCGATGTGTTTGATGATGCGGCGACGGGACAAGGTTTGCTGAATTATTTCCTGCGCGGGATAAGTTGTAAGGCAATCACCGAAGAGGAAGCATCAGCTACCGGCTTAACGCTTGATGAGTTGCGCAGCAGGTCGTTTCTCAAGATACTGAACGGAAGAAGACCTAAGTAGCTTCTTTCGGCGAGCGGTTCCGGCGTCGTCTATCAGACTTCCAATGCCAGAAATGGGGCAGCAAGAATTGACACCCGTCATCAGTGAAAGTACATTTCCAATAGAATGACATGATGAGAACGAGAGTCAAAGTGTGCTGCATCAGCAGCATCGATGAAGCCCGGCTTGCAATCCGCTGCGGGGCTTCAGCATTGGGACTCGTATCTGCAATGCCGAGCGGCCCCGGCCCGATTCCTGAGGAATTGATTGCCGAAATAGCCGCTGTGATTCCGCCCGGCGTAGCTTCATTCCTGCTGACATCGAAACAGGATGCCGATTCGATTATCAAGCAACAGCGGCGGTGCCGGACGAACACTCTGCAATTAGTTGACAGAGTATCCGTTCAAACGTACCAGGAACTGAGACGGGAGTTGCCCGGCATCGGGCTCGTGCAAGTTGTTCACGTAACGGGAGAGGAATCGATTGTCGAAGCGATAACGGTATCAGAATTTGTGGATGCAATCTTGTTGGACTCCGGGAATCAATCCCTTCCTGTGAAGGAACTTGGCGGTACGGGCCGCACGCATGATTGGAATCTCAGCAGGCAAATTGTGGAATCCGTGAGCGTACCTGTGTATCTTGCGGGTGGCCTGAAATCTGAAAATGTGGCTGAGGCAATCAGACAAGTCCATCCTTTTGCCGTCGATTTATGCAGCGGTGTCCGTACGGATGGCAAACTTGATGAAAGCAAGCTGGCCGCGTTCTTCAACGAGATACAATGAGGATCATTGCTTCGGTTGGCATTCTGTCAACACTCATATCACCTTCATTCTCCCAAAATGACAACGACAGGAATTCAGTGAATCAGCAGTCCCGAACATTTCTCGCCCTCGGCGATTCATACACAATCGGCGAGGCAGTTGCAGAAACCGAACGCTGGCCCATGCAACTCGCTTCGATTCTTAGGAAGCGAACTATCTCCATTGACGATCCCGTGATCATTGCGCGCACAGGCTGGACGACGGATGAACTGAACGCTGCAATTGATGCAAGTAATATTCGCGGTCCGTTTGATCTCGTGACGTTGCTTATAGGTGTCAACAATCAATACCGTGGCAGAAGTGCCGATGAGTACCGGGTTGAATTCAAGCAACTATTGCAGCGTGCAATCCACTTTGCAGGCGGTGCAGCATCTCATGTTATCGTCGTGTCAATTCCGGACTGGGGTGTAATGCCGTTTGCAGAAGGAAGGGACCGCAAGAAGATTGCGAAAGAGATCGATATGTTTAATGCTGTGAATTGGGAAGAATCCGTTCGGGCCCGAACTCAGTACGTTGACATTACTCCAATCTCCCGAGAAGTTGAACGGTATCCCGAACTCATCGCGTCCGATGGACTTCATCCTTCGGGTGTTCAGTACAAGTATTGGGGAGAACTTATCGAGCCGAAGGCATGTACGGCTCTCGGTATCGAGACAGAAAAGGAGAAGAAATGAAGAGTCCCATCACAACACATATTCTTGATACTGCACTGGGAAAACCTGCCGAAGGCATACCGATCGTGTTGGAGATGAAACAAGCGGATGGTGCATGGAACGAACTTGGCCGCGGCGTCTCAAACAGCGACGGACGGGTTTCGGATTTGCTGCCGGAGAATTTTCATCTTGCCGTCGGAATCTACCGGATTACGTTCCTGACAGCCGAGTATTTCAGGCTCATGAACCGGGATAGCTTCTACCCGAGAGTCGTTGTCGAGTTTGCAGTAAAGAATGGAAGCCACTACCATGTGCCGTTGCTCTTAAGTCCGTTCGGGTACTCGACATACCGTGGGAGTTGAAGGCGCAGAGACAATCTCTATTGTGTAGGCGCTTCGCCCGGTGGGTTCTCCCGCATTCTTTTCTTCAGATCCTCTGTTGCAAGTACAATTACTTCGTTCGTCGCGGGCAGCGAAAACGAAGGCTCGAAAGCGTGGTTCGCAACAGCAGAAACGGCATCCTTGATCGCCAGCCATGTCGAAAGTGCCAGCATGAACGGCGGCTCGGCAACTGCTTTACTTCTGCGTATGGTATCAGGGTTGGGAACATTCTGAAGCAAATGAACCCTGAAATCCTTCGGAATATCCTGCACTGAAGGGATTTTGTAGGTATCAGGCGAATGCGTCAGCAAGTTCCCCTTGTCGTCCCACTTGATTTCCTCCGTTGTCACCCAGCCGTTTCCTTGAATGTATCCGCCTTCCACTTGGCCGAGGTCGATTTGCGGGTTGAGAGAATCGCCGACATCGTGCAGAATATCTGTTCGTAGAATCGTATGGTGGCCGGTGAGCGTATCAACCAACACCTCTGTGCATGCCATTCCAAACGCGTAGTAATGGAAAGGTTTGCCCCATCCCTTTGTCTTATCCCACCCGATGTCGGGTGTTTTGTAAAAACCGGTTGCGCTGAGACTCACTTGGCGGAGGTTCATCAACGGCATTGCATCGGCAAACGAAATCCGTCGGGCTGGGTGTTCGATATCGACGATCGAATCATTTTCAAAGTGTACTGAATGCTGTGCTGTTGACGTATCGGGATTCTGTTCCGACCAGTATTGTGCGAGAGATTCAGCAATGCGGGATTTCAATGTATCGACCGCATTCTTTACTGCCATGCCGTTCAGATCGGCTCCGGCCGACGCGGCCGTTGCAGATGTGTTCGGCACTTTCGAGGTATTGGTCGCGTTCACTTTCACTTTATCGAGATTGACGCCGAACTCAGCGGCTGCAACTTGTTGCATTTTCGTGTGCAGACCCTGGCCCATTTCCGTTCCGCCGTGGTTGACGAGTATCGTCCCGTCTTTGTAGATGTTGACAAGCGCCCCTGCTTGATTGAGAAACGTTGTTGTGAAGGAAATGCCGAATTTTACGGGGGTCAGGGCCATGCCCTTCTTCAGAAACTCGCTTGAGTTGTTGAACGCGGCAATCGCCTTCCGGCGCTCATCATATTCCGATGATGCAACAAGCTGCTCGTAGATGATGTGAAGACGGTTGTGTTCAACCGTCTCGCCGTAATGCGTCACGTTCCGCGAATCGATTCCGTAGAAATTCTTGTGCCTGATTTCGAGGGGGTCTTGATGCAGGAATCGGGCAACTCTGTCGATTACATGTTCAATCAACGCCATGCCCTGAGGGCCGCCGAATCCGCGGAATGCTGTATTGGACGGAAGGTTTGTCTTGCAGACACGGGCCAGCACACTGACATTCGGGATATAATACGCATTGTCGGCATGCAGCATCGCCCGCTCCAGAATGGCAAACGAAAGATCCGCTGCGCAGCCGCCGTCGCTGTTCAGCTCGAATGTGGCTGCAAGCAGATTTCCTTCATCATCAAATCCAACTTCATACCTCGAAAGGAACCGATGTCGTTTTCCCGTCATCTTCATATCATCATCACGGAAGAGCCGAATCTTCACCGGACGCCGCGTTGCATTACAGAGAAGCGCGGTCCAGCACGCGGTGTGGTTTGCCTGGGTCTCTTTCCCGCCAAATGCTCCTCCCATGCGGCGAATCTCAACAACCACCTCGTTCTTGGGAATGCCGAGAACCTCAGCAATCAGTGCCTGGGTTTCAGAGGGATGTTGAGTTGACGAGAAGACGTTCATCTCTCGCCCTTCGCCCAAAATGCAGAGACAGACCTGCGATTCGAGATACCAATGTTCTTGTGCTCCGGTTCGTAGTTCTCCCTTTATGCGATGTTGAGCTTTTTGCAACTCTTGGTCGGGATTGCCTCGCTGCATTGTTCGGGAAGGGCCGAGAAAACTATTCTGTGCAATCGCCTCGTCGATTGTGAGGATTGTAGGAAGATGTTCGTACTCAATCCGGATTAGTCGTTCGGCTTCGCGTGCCTGATCCTCAGTTTCAGCTGCAATCAGAAACATCGCTTGGCCGACGCAAACGACTTCATTTTCGGCAAGGCACACTTCATCCTTGACGACCGGTCCCATCTGATTGTGTCCGGGAATATCCTTGTACGAAAGAACGGCATGAACTCCGGGAACACATCTCGCAGCCGAAAGGTCGAATGACTTGATTCGTGCATGCGCATGCGGCGAATACACGACTCTTCCAACAAGAAGCTGCCTGTTGACGAGAATATCGTCAACATAAACAGCTTCACCGGTGACGTGCTTCGAAGCAGATTCGTGTGGCACGGCTTGCTTTACAGGTTTATTGTGGCTTTTATGCGGCGGCACCGTTCGTTTCCTTCCTGGTATCATCCCAGAATTTCAGCAGCAGATTTCGGGCAACAATACGACGAAACTCTTTGCTGCCCCGTGCGTCCGAAATGGGATTGAAATCGTTGTCAATTAAAGGCATTGTTGCCTCTATCGTTTCCCGTGTCCACGGTTTTCCTTGCAGGAATGCTTCCGCGCTTGATGAACGTTTCACACGTTCCGCCATACCCCCGTACACCAGCATGGCATTCTGAATTTGATTCGTGTCGTTAATGTCAATTCGAAATCCAGCGCTGACGGTGGAAATGTCAAGATCTTTTCGTTTAGACACTTTGTACCACTTCACGACGCTACGTTGTTTTGGTTTTGGAAGAATAATCTCCACAATCAACTCGTCGGGTTTACGGACGGTTTTTCTGTAGCCTGTAACGAATTGGTCCAGTTCCACTTCCCGTCGTCCAGACACACGTTCCAAAACAACACGGGCGTTGTACGGAATCAGCGCCGACAGCGTGTCTCCGATAGGGGATGCAGAACCGATGTTCCCCCCGAGAGTTGCGAGATTTCTGATTTGAAGCGAGCCGAAGACTGCGAACATGTCGGCAAGGGCCGGGAAGTCTGCTTCAACAGCGGACCACACTTCGTTGAGAACAACACCCGATCCGATGGAAAGCGATTCGCTATGATTGCGAATCGTATGCAGTTCATCAACCAGCGAAACGTCCAGCAATTGCCTCAACTGCTCATGATTCTTTGTCACTCGCAGCGCCACATCCGTTGAGCCGCCAATAATAATTGCTTTGGGGTGTTGGTGTTTCAACGTGAGTGCCTCAAGCAGAGTGCGAGGTTGAAAGTAAGTGTGATTGCTTGTCTGAATGAGGGCGGAATGCCGCGGAATGCTTTGCAGCAATCCGGCGATTCGTATTTCATCATTTGACGAAGAATCAATTCCCTGATGAATGCAGGAACGGGCTGCAGCCTCCACTATCGGTTTGTAGCCTGTACAACGGCAGAGATTTCCGGTAAGGGCGTCATCAATAACATTCCGGTCGGGATGGTCATGATTCTTGTACAACGCAAACAACGACATGACAATACCCGGCGTACAGTAACCGCACTGGCTCCCTCCGGTGTCAACCATAGCTTGTTGCACAGGATGCAATGCGGCTTCAGTCTTCAGATTCTCAACGGTAATCAGTTGCTTTCCGTGAATCATCGGCAGGAACACAAGGCATGAATCCACCGCTTTGTAGCGGATCGTATTGCCTGCATCGAGTTCGCCAAGGACAACAGTACATGCGCCACAATCGCCTTCAGCGCAACCTTCTTTCGCGCCTTTATGTGTTGGCAGTGAACGAAGGTAGTTCAGAACAGTTGTTGTTGGAGTGACAGACGGCTTGGAAAAATCTTCGGTAACAACCTTGCCATCAAGTACAAATGAAATGGACGAACGCATCGTCATTCCTCATGGAAGGTTTTCACTGTTGGTGGTGGGAAATCATCAAGATTCTAATGGAAACTAAACAAAATCCTCGTTACTATCAAATAGCCAGGAATCGAGTCATTCCCATCCTCATGAGAGAAAGAGAAATCTGGACATTCATCAACACGAGCTTGAGTAATCACATTTCGGTGATGCTCTTGATTGTTGTCGAAAGTCATGGTTCGTCCCCCGGCCGGGCGGGATTCAAGATGGCCGTTGCTGCCAACGGGGAACGACGCGGAACAATCGGCGGCGGCATGATGGAGCTTGACTTGATTGAAGAGTCGCGGCAGCGATTAGCTGTCGGCAACTCGGCTTCATCAGTTCGGCAGCTTTTCCATTCGAAGCAGACAATTCACGAGTCTTCAGGACTTATCTGCTCAGGATCGCAAACGGTTCTTCTCAAGCCGTTGTCGCGCGACAATCTCGGGACTGTCGGTGAAATCGTTCACACCTTCGAGAAACACGACTGTGCAAACCTGACGATTACGCCTTTGGAGTTCGAGTTTCACAACAAGAAAAGGAGTGGGCCGGACACGGTATTCTCTTTTGCGAATGAGAAGAAGTGGCAATATGAGGAGAATATTGGTATTCTTGATACGGTTTTTATTGTGGGAAGCGGCCATGTCGGGCTTGCCCTTTCGCGCATCATGGCGACGCTCGACTTCCGGGTGATTGTGATCGACAACAGAGCCGATGCGCCGACATTTGCTTCAAACAATTACGCCCACCGGAAAGTGCATTGCGGTTATGATCAGGTTGGATCGCTGATCTCCGGAACGGGCCGGGAGTACGTTGCTGTTGTGACAACAGCGTACAAGTCCGACGAAGCTGCGCTGAAAAGTATTCTTGGCAAAAGACTTCGGTATATCGGTTTGATGGGAAGCGCTGCGAAAACAAAGCAAGTCTTTGAAGATCTGACATCTGAGGGAATCTCTGATGATCAGTTGCGCCGCATTAGAAATCCTATCGGCATTCCAATAGAAAGTCACACACCCGAGGAGATCGCCATTAGTATTGCTGCAGAGATTATCAAAACAAAGAATCAGATGTTGAATGACTGAGTTCCTCGAGAACTTCCCTCTTGCCAATCTTACCACGTTCAAACTTGGAGGGAATGCCCGGTATTTTACTGAGTGCAGGAATACTGACGGGATGCTCGATGCAATTCGTTTTGCAGAATCAAAAAACATTCGGTATCACATTCTCGGCGGCGGAAGCAACACGATTTTTTCTGATGACGGCTTTGACGGGCTTGTACTGAAAATTGCATCGCGAGGAATTCAGTTTGTTCGTGAACCGGATGGCGTTATGATTGTTGCTGCAGCAGGCGAACAGTGGGATGATGTTGTCAAGTTCTGCATCAGATCGGGGCTGGGGGGTGTGGAATGTCTTTCCGGTATTCCCGGACTTGTCGGGGCAACGCCGATTCAGAATGTTGGAGCATACGGGCAGGAGGTTGCAGAGACGATTCTGGAAGTGAAAGCGATTGATCTCCTTACATTGCGTACAGTCCGCTTCAGAAACAGCGAGTGCAGATTCGGGTATCGCAGGAGTCGCTTTAATCAGGAGGATACCGGCAAGTTCATTATCACAGAAGTGGCGTTCAAGCTCAATACTGTAGTTCAACCGGAAATACGCTACCCGGAATTGCGGAGCTTCATCGCATCATCCATTGAAATGGAGAAGCTTGCGAGCGAAGCAGAAAAGCTTGAGGCTGTACGAAATGGCGTGCTTGCTCTTCGCAGAAAAAAATCAATGGTCATTGATGAATCGGACCCCAATTCACAATCGGCAGGCTCATTTTTCAAGAACCCGGTTCTCACACAGGACAAGTTCGATCATCTTCTGGACCTGTGCAGAAAGAATGGGATTGAAGACTCACCGCCGACTTTTCCCTCAGGCGAAGGTGTAAAGGTTCCTGCGGCATGGTTGCTTGAGAAGGCAGGCTTTCACAAAGGATTCAGAAAGGGAGGCGTCGGCGTTTCTGCAAATCACGCGCTTGCGCTTGTGAATTACGGCGGCACAACAAGAGAGCTGCTGTTACTTGCAGAAGAAATTCAATCTGCCATCGTTCAACAATTCGGAATCCTGTTGGAGCGGGAACCTGTTCTTGTTCAGTAAAAACAAATGGAGCGCAAATGAAATCCCTTAAGTTTCTCGTACTCGCAGTATCGTTTGTTCTTTCAGCCTGCAGTGTCAGTGTGCGGACAGGCGCAGACAAGGCAGCAGAGGCGGCAAAGCTTTCTGCAAGCAGCGACATTGTTGAACTTACATTTCTCCAACTGAATGATGTGTACGAAATTGCGCCGGTTGAAAACGGCAAGTATGGCGGCATGGCGCGTGTTGCTGCTGTGCGGCAGAATCTGCTGAAGGAAAATCCCAATATCTTCACTGTACTGGCCGGTGATTTCATCAGCCCCTCGGCGATCGGCACTGCGACGTTTGAGGGAAAGCGCATCAATGGGGCTCAGATGATCGATGCGATGAATAGTGTTGGTGTTGACTTCGTTACGTTCGGCAATCACGAATTTGATCTCGGCTACGAAGTGTTGCAGGATCGTATCAACCAATCAAAGTTCATGTGGATTTCATCCAATATCCAGTACACACCGTCGCAGGAAGGATTTGTTGCGCCATTCGAAAAAGTAGTGAACGGCGTTGCACACCCCCTGCCGGAGTCCCACATCATTCGGGCAAAGAACAGTGCAGGGATGGAAGTCCGCGTTGGTATCTTCGGCTTGACGATTGGAAGCAATCAGCCTCCGTACGTTGTCTGGACCGATCCTTTCGAGTCCGCACAACGGGTCTATGCCGATCTCAAAACCAAAACCGATATTGTTATTGCCCTCACTCATCTTTCAATCGAAGAAGACAGACGACTTGCGGAGTTGATTCCCGACCTGAAGCTTATCCTTGGCGGACATGAACATACAAATATGATGTTCAAGGTAGGCGAGACGATCATCTCAAAGGCCGATGCAAATGCACGGACAGTGTACATCCATCGCTTGCGCTGGTCGGCTTCGACGAAATCGCTTTCGATTCTTTCGGAAGTGAGGACTATCGACAGCACAATCCCTGATGAACTGTCAACGGCAAACATTGTGAACGAGTGGACGGCAAGAGCGTATAAGGGATTTCAGGAAAGAGGATTTGATCCTGCTGAAGTTGTGACGACGCTTCGTGAACCGCTTGACGGACGGGAAAGTTCAATCCGTTATCGTCAAACAAATCTCGGCTCGCTCGTTGCGCAATCGATGCGTGCATCGGCATCGAAGTCAGGCATTGCAATCTTCAACAGCGGATCAATTCGTCTCGACGATCAGCTTGCGGGAACAGTGACACAATACGACATCATTCGTACACTTCCTTTCGGTGGCAAGCTCGTTGAAGTCGAGATGAAAGGCAGCTTGCTGAAACGGGTTCTCGATGCGGGTCAGAAGAACGTCGGCAGGGGTGGATTCCTGCAATACGACGGAGTTGCTTTTGACACAACGAAACGCGCCTGGGTTATTGATGGAAAGGCAGTTGACATGAATGCCCGTTATTGGGTCATCGTGTCCGATTTTCTCTTTTCCGGGAGGGAGACAGGAATTGAGTTTTTCCACAAGGATGATCGGGATGTCGTTTCGGTTGCAGAGCATAATCCTTCCAACGCTAACGACTTGAGGAAGGATATTCGTCTGGCTGTAATTGCTTTCCTGAAGAGCAATTGATTTTGCGGACTGCGTGCAGAATTCCGGGTCAACTTTTCCTCCGGTTCTACGTATCAGAGGTCGGTCACATTTCATCTCGTTTGCCAATTCACATCACACATAAAAGGAACACATCATGAAGTACACGCCTTCGGCGCGACGCCGGATAGGAATGCTCGTAACATCTTTCGTCGTAATAGGTTCGCTTCACGCCCAATCCGGTTACAATCAAACCAAACCGCTCGATCCCGCAAATATGGATACGAGTGTCCCGGCGTGCACGGATTTCTACCGCTACGCCAACGGCGGTTGGGTTGACAAGAATCCTGTTCCGGCTGCATACAGCAACTGGGGGAGTTTCAGCGAGCTAACGGTTCGCAATGACGAGATGCTTCATTCCATCCTTGAATCAAAAGCAAAGAAAGATGCCCCGAGGGGAACATCTTACCAGCTTGTGGGAGATTTCTATTCAAGCGGCATGGATTCCGCGGGAGCTGAGGCATCGGGTGTCACGCCGTTGCAGGAGGAATTCAGAAGGGTTGAAGCAATCAAGAATCTCTCCGATCTCCAAAAAGTGATTGCGCATTTTCATCTCTCCATCGGCAATCCCCTTTTCATGATTTCGTCACAACAGGATTTCAAGAACAGTGAAGAAGTCATTGCCAGCATCGATCAAGCGGGATTGACATTGCCCGATCGTGACTTTTACGTGAAGGATGATGATCGTTACAAGAATATCCGGCAGGAATATCACAACTACATGGTGAAGATTTTCAGCATGCTCGGTGACAAGCAGGCAGCGGCAGAGGCGAATGCGAAGGCTGTAATGAATATCGAAACACGTCTTGCGAACGCATCGATGACGCGGGTAGAGTTACGTGACCCTTCAAAGGTATACAACAGAATGGCCGTCAGTGATCTGAAAAAGCTTGTTCCTTCCTTTGGCTGGGATGTGTACCTGAAGGATGTGAATCTGCGGAACGTGACATCGCTGAACATTGCACAGCCGGAATTCGTGAAGGAAGTCAACGCAATGCTGAAATCCGTTTCGATCAAGGACTGGAAAACATATCTTCGCTGGCATTTGATTGACAATGTTGCGCAGTACCTCAACAGTGACTATGTGAATGCCCACTTTGCTTTCCACGGCACTGTGCTGAACGGGCAAAAAGAACTTCAGCCACGGTGGCGACGGGTTCTTCGAACGATTGACAGAACAGTTGGCGATGCGCTTGGCCAATTATACACCGCAAAGACATTCAGGCCGGAGGCAAAGGCCCGGGCATTAGAAATGGTTCACAACCTTCAGGCGGCATTCCGTGAACGCCTTCAGTCGCTGGATTGGATGAGTGATGCTACAAGAACGAAGGCGCTTGAAAAGCTTGATTCGTTTGTTCCGAAGATCGGCTATACTGATAAATGGAAGACGTACGACGGATTGAAGATCGACAACGGAGCGTACGTGCTGAACGTGCATCGGGCAAACGAATTCGAAACACGCCGGCAGCTTGAAAAAATCGGCAAGCCCGTTGACCGGACGGAATGGTTCATGACTCCCTCAACTGTGAACGCGTATTACAATCCGCTGCTGAACGAGATTGTGTTTCCCGCGGGAATTCTCCAGCCGCCGTTTTTCGATCCCAATGCAGATGATGCCGTAAACTATGGCGGCATGGGTGCAGTGATCGGGCATGAAATTACCCACGGCTTTGACGATCAGGGCCGGCAATTTGACGCAAAAGGCAATCTCTCGGATTGGTGGACTGAGGAAGATGCTACACGATTTATCGAGCGTGCAAACATTGTGGAAACGCAATTCAATCAGTATGTGGCAATTGACACACTGAGAGTGAACGGAAAACTGACGCTGGGAGAAAATATTGCCGATCTCGGCGGACTTGCAATTGCATATCATGCTTTCAAGAAGGCGCAACAGGGCAAAACGACCGGGAAGATTGAAGGGTTCACCCCGGAACAGCGTTTCTTCCTTGCGTGGGCCCAAATGTGGCGCCGGAACTATACCCCGGCGAATCTCAAGCAGCGTCTTGTCACAGATCCGCATTCTCCGAGCGTCTTCCGGGCAAACGGCCCGATTGCGAACATGCCGCAGTTCTTCGAAGCGTTCGGCTGCAAGGATGGCGACTCGATGGTGCGCCTCGCCGACAAACAAGTCAAGATCTGGTAGAACTCGAACCGCAAGCAAAAGCGCAATCCCGATTGACGGATGTTGATCGGGATTTTTTATTTGATTGAGACTGAGACATGAATCAGATATATTGTCAACGTTTGTAGTACTGTCTTCCTGCATTGTCAATGAGATTGTCAGAAATCAATATCTATCCCATCAAGTCGTGCGGGCTAATATCGTTGAACGAGGCCGAACTTGAACCACGAGGCCTGCAACATGATCGTCGCTGGCTTGTTGTGGATGATCGGGGAATGTTCATGACGCAACGCGACTTCCCCCGCATGACGCTGATTTCAATTCAAGTAAAGTCTGACGGCCTGTTTGTGCAAGCGCCGGAGATGGAGCCGCTCTTGGTTCCGTTTGCGACGGAATCCCGCGAACATATCCCTGTTGTGATATGGAATGACAGTCTCAAAGCGATGCCGGTTGATGGGATGTCTGCGGAGTGGTTCAGCAAATTCCTCGGCGTGCGCTGTAAGTTGGTGGCAATGACAGATCGCTCGGTTCGTCCTGTTGACAAGAGTTACGCCATCGGCGAAGATGTCGTCAGCTTTGCGGACGGATTTCCGATGCTGTTGATTTCCGAGGCATCGCTTGCCGATCTCAACTCACGGCTTGACGTTCCGATTCCGATGAAACGCTTTCGCCCGAATCTTGTTGTGGAAGGTTGCGAGCCTTTTGCCGAAGATACGTGGAAAGAAATCGCAGTCGGCGATGTCCGTATGTATGTTGTGAAACCCTGCGCCCGCTGCACGATTACAACTGTGGATACGGCGACAGGGGAAAAAGACCGGGAGCCGCTGCGAACTCTTGCAACATACCGTTCCGTAGGAAATCAGGTGATGTTCGGGCAGAATGTCATTCACGCAAGCCGTGGAAGAATACGCGTCGGCGACGAAGTACGGGTGATCCGATGAATCGTTCAGACAAGACGGTTCGATACGGTATCACGGGATTTGGCCGCTTTGCGGAAAAAGCAATTGCTCCCGCGATCCAACAATCTCACAATTCAACACTTGTCGCAATTCACAACCGGTCGATGGCAAAGGCGAAAGACGCGGCATCCGCATTGAATATTCCTCTCGCATTCAATTCTGTTTCCAATCTTGTCGCCCACCCCGATGTTGATGCTGTGTTTATCGTTTCGGCGAATTCAGCCCACTGCGAGGAGACTATTCTGGCCGCAGAAGCAGGGAAGCACGTTCTTTGCGAAAAGCCAATGGCGATGAATGTTGCGGAATGTGAACGCATGATTGAAGCCTGCAAGCAGAACAACGTCAAACTGATGGTGGGGCACATGGTCCGTCTCTCGCCTCTTGTGAAAAGAATGAAGGAACTTGTTCAATCGGGGGCAATCGGAAAAATCATCCGGGCGGAATCGGATTTTGTGTATGACGGGAGGCTCAGTTCCCGTGCATGGCTTCTCGACAGAAAGGTGGCGGGAGGCGGTCCAACATTCGATGTCGGAGTACACTGTCTCGATACGTTGAGATATGTTCTGGATGATGAAGTGATTTCTGTGAAAGGAGAATTGGAACCGGTTGCTGACGGGAGTCGTACCGAGAGTTCGTCACAGCTTCTTTTGCGTTTCTTTCGCGGGACGATCGCAACGATCTTTTCATCGTATGCGTCGCCGATTCGTGAGAGCCGGATTGAGATCATCGGCACAGAGGCGAGAATCTCGAGCGTTGACTTCACCGTGAGCGGATGCCAATCCCAACTACGAATCGAGAAACGAAGTACCGGCGGCACTCCCGATATTGTTATCGAGGAGTTTGATGTTCCAAATCTGTATACCGGGGAAGTGAACCTTTTCTACGATTGTATTATCAACAACACCGAGCCTTCGCTGAGTGCAGAGAATGCCGTCAAAAACCAGTACGTGCTGGATCAGGCAATGGCGCTTCACTAACCCGCCACTCGAACAACGGCAATGAACAAACAAACATTTGGCTCCCTCCTCGGAGCTACCCTCTTCGCCGTGTTGGTGTTTCTGCCTCCCTTTGAAACATTCCGCGTGGCAGCACAACTGTTCGCAGGCGACCAGCACGCTACTCATATTGACATTCTTGCCCGCTCGATGCAACTCATATCGGGATTGATGGGCTTGATGGTGATCTGGTGGATTACCGAAGTGATGAAACTGGCATACACAGCCTTGCTTCCCCTTGTCATTCTTCCCCTGTTCGGCGTTATCGGATTGAGCAACAATCAATTGCATGAGTTCAGCATCATCAATACGGCGAAGAACTACTTCAGCCCCGTTGTGATGCTCTTCTTCGGCGGGTTCCTGCTGGCGGGGGCGATGCGTCGATGGAAACTTGACAGACGGCTGACGCTTTGGATTCTGACGCGGGGTCGGCTCGCTGAAGATTCCCGCAAGACGTTATTCGGCATGATGGTAGTATCGGCGATTTCTTCGATGTGGATTTCGAACACAGCAACTTGCGCGATGTTGCTGCCACTTAGCGTAGGTATTCTTACCTACATCGGAGCCGAGCCGGGCAAGTCAAACTTCGGCAAGGCGTTAATGTTGGGAATTGCGTGGGCTGCATCAATCGGCGGCATGGGAACGTTGATTGGCACACCCCCCAACGGAATAGCAGTCGGAATTCTCAATACGGCGTTTGCTGGCGATCCAACATACCAGCGCATTACGTTCCTCGACTGGATGAAATTTGGAGTTCCTTACGTTATCCTTTTCCTTCCTGTAGCATGGTTTGTTCTCCTGAAAGTCTTTCCTCCTGAAGTCTCATCGTTCGAAGGGGGAAAGAAGAGGTTGATGGAAGAATTCCGTACACTCGGCCCGATGACAAGGGGAGAAAAGGGATCAATAGTAGTTTTCTTTTGTGCCGTCGTTTTGTGGCTGGCACTGCCTTTCCGCGAACAGCTTCTCCCCCAACACATTCTTGCTCACATTACATGGCTTGATGAATACACAACCGGTCTCTTTGCGGGAATGGCTTTGTTTCTTGTACCCGTCAGCTTTCGCGAGCGCACATTTCTCCTCCATTGGAGAGACTTCAAGTACGTCGAATGGGGCGCGCTTGCGATTGTCGGAGGCGGCATTGCCCTGTCGGATGGCATGTTCAAAACCGGATTTGCGGCTTGGTTGGCATCGTCGTTTGTTTCGCTTTTCGGCTCTCCCTCAACAATCGAAATGATGTTTGCAATTGTCCTGTTTATCGATTTGTTGACCGAGGTGGCAACAAACTCGGCCGTCATTTCCATGATGACACCGGTTGTTATCGCCATTGCGCAAACAACAGGCGAGAATCCGATAGCGCTCTCCATTGCCGCCGCGCTTGCTTCGTCGATGGCATTCATGCTGCCCGTTGCAACTCCCCCCAACGCCCTTGTGTATGGTACGGGGTATATCCAACTCAAGGACATGATTAAGGCGGGATTCATTCTGGACATTTTGGGATGGCTGTTTACCATTGGAATTTTGATGGTTTTCGGCTGGTTTGTATTCGGAGTATTCTCGCTGTGATGTCAACTTTTGCTCCTTTTTTTCGTAGAACGGAACCAACAGCTTTCGCTTACTTGTTTCAGTATCATGGAAAATGAGCCGTTCTGTAGAATGAGATTCATGAATTCGATCTGCTGGGTTGTTAGCCTAATCTTTCTTCTCCTTCCAACCGTTGCGGTGTCACAGCCCGTGTCGGGAACGATTGCCGGCAAGGTCCTTCTTCCCAATGAAGACGGTGCGCCAAATGCAATCGTTACTCTTGAGGATACACGACTTGGCGCTGCGACGACTGAAACCGGGTCGTTCGTGATTGAAGATGTTCCACCGGGAACGTACAGGCTCAAAGTGAGATTGATCGGGTATGACCAGGGCGAACTTGCTGTTGTACGTGTCCGGGCAAACGAAACCACGACTGTTGCCGTGACCCTACGCGAGAATGAAATTGAGCTTGCTCAGATACTCATCACAGCAAGTAGAAGACAAGCCGCCGAGGATACGCGACCAAGCGTGACTTCCATGACGCCCAAAGACGCGAAGTACCTTCCGGGCGCTGCGGAAGATGTGTTGCGTGGTTTACAGGCGCTGCCGGGTGTTACCAGCGTCAGTGATTTCTCGTCCCAACTCGTTGTACGCGGGTCGGGCCCCGATCAGAATCTGATTATGATTGATGGATTCGAGGTCATCAATCCGTACCGGCTCTACGGGGTTGTTTCGATGTTCAATCCTGAAACGGTAAGCGATATCAGTTTGCAAACAGGCGGGTTTGCGGCGCAATATGGCGACCGGCTTTCTGCAGTGATTGATGTGAAGAACCGTGAAGGACGTGGCGACGTGCCGCTGGCCGCAAAGCTTAATTTCAGTCTCACCAACATGAACGTAATCCTCGAAGGCGCCTTACCGTTCGACGGGTCGTCGTATCTTCTCTCTCTCCGGAGAACATACTACGATCTCATCCTCGGTCCGGTTCTCAAGAGGAACAAACTTGTGGACGGCGATGTTGCATTACCGAATTTTCGTGACTTGCAGTTTCGGGCAAGCATGCCTTTCGGAGAATCGAACAAGATCATTCTCAATGCGCTTACATCGCGTGACGGCGTCTCTCTCATTTCCGGAGCCGAACGTGATCGCGCCGACAGCGTGAGCTTCTTTGATGAATCCTATAACTCAATGGTTGGCGCAACCTGGCAGTTCAATCCCGACAAGAACCTGATTGTCAACACGCAGCTTTCGTACTATCAGAACAGAGGAGCAGGCGCTTTCGATGGCACGTTTGTCGATCCTTCGCAGAACTCCGGCAGTATCGGAAGGGGCGACACGCTGAATCTGAGGTTCGTCCGGTTTGCGGTGGATTATGATTACATCTATACAAAAACCTCTGTGGCCCAGAGACTCTTCTGGAATTCCGGCAGTCACACAGTGGAGGGAGGGTACGGCGTTGATTTCCTTCGGACGGATTTCATCAGGTATTTTCAGATCGACAAGACGTTGAGAGACTTCATTGTCCAACGCGGGTTTGCCGTTCCGACGGACGAGACAGAGACAGTTCGTTACACTCGCTACAATGCGTTCTTACAGGATCGAATTTCAATTGATGATCGTCTGTTCATTCAGCCGGGTGTGAGGCTTGATGTGTATCCCTTCTTGAAAAAGACTGTACATGTGTCGCCCCGCATCAACATTTCCTACAAGCTGAATGAACTGACAACACTGCGTGCCGCGTACGGAACTTACTATCAATCGCCGGGAATGGAGAAGCAGAATTTTCAGGCTCCCATCACGTACAACAAGCAGGCATTTGCATCGCTTGTGCCGGAAGAAGCCCGGCATGTGATTCTTGGATTTGACAGAATGGTTTCGCCTGCGTGGCAATTCAAACTGGAAGGATATTACAAGAGGTTCAGGAATGTGATTGCAGCGGAGAAGTTGACCGGCTCCCGGTGGTATTCCCAACCCACGGGCGACAGCGTCCGAAGCGTTCGCGGTTGGACGACCCCCGTCAAGATTCCCAGTGATTCCCTTACATCCGTTCCTGTCAATGATGCGACAGGCCGGTCCTACGGCTTTGAAGTGATGCTCCAGAAAATCAGCGGCCAGCCGACAGACAGGTTAGCTGGATGGGTGAGTTATGCGTTGTCGTATGCCGAACGTGACCGTGATGGAGTACGGTCGCCGTTTCTGTTCGATCAACGTCATGCAATGAATGTTGTTGGCAACTACCGGTTCGCTGATGCCTGGGATGTCGGCATACGGTACACGCTTCGCTCCGGCAGGCCGTACGCAATCGCATTGGGCGTCAAACCGAGAGTCGTTGTGGCAACAATCAACGGCGTCGAAACTCCGGTATTGCAAACCGATTCGCGGGAAAGGGTTGTTCTTGATGTTGATTACGAACGCGACAGGTTCTCAGGCAGACTCGATCTGTATCAATCACTTGATGTCCGACTGACAACATATCCCTCGTGGTGGGGTTTGCGGTGGGCGTTTTATCTGGATGTGCAGAACGTGCTCAACAGAAAGAACGTTCAAAACCAGAACTACTTTGTTGACGAATCGGGCTCTCTGCGCACGCGAACACTAAACGGCATTCCGATCTTTCCCTCGCTCGGATTCAGCATCAATTTCTGAAGCACTCGCACGAATGCGGTGTTGCTTCATCTGCTGCAAATTTCTACCTTTGAACAGCAAAATTCCGGGTTCGTCCGCCTGCGCCGAAGATCATCAACCTAACTCACGTTTTCTCACATATTTCGGAGAGAGAAATTGTACCTGAAGATTCTTGCCATTCTGTTGATATCGTTTGTTGTCACGGTATGTTCTGATTCAAAGAAAGAAATTCAATCCGAGGCAGCACAATCCGGTACAGAGCCTGCGTCCCCGTTTCTCATTGTTGATACGCACGTTGATGTTCCGTATCGCCTTCAGGAGAAAATGGAGGATATTTCCGTTCGGACACCCGGAGGCGATTTCGATTATCCGCGTGCCAAAGAAGGCGGATTGAACGTTCCGTTTATGTCCATCTACGTTCCGGCATCGTATGAAGAGAAGGGGGGCGGCAAGAAGTTTGCAGACCGGCTGATTGATATGGTGGAGAAGTTCGCAACCGACGCGCCAGACAAGTTCGCGGTTGCGCATTCCGTTGCAGACGTCAGAAAACATGTGTCGAACGGGCTCATAGCCCTTGCGATGGGGATGGAAAACGGAACGCCGATTGAAGGAAAACTGGAGAATCTTAGACATTTTCATCGACGGGGAATCCGGTACATCACGCTTGCGCATTCACGCAACAATCACATTTGCGATTCGTCGTACGATCCAAAACGAACGTGGAATGGTTTGAGCCCGTTCGGAAAGCAGGTTGTTGAAGAGATGAACCGTCTCGGCATCATGATCGACGTATCGCATATTTCCGACAGCGCTTTCTATCAAGTTCTCCGGTATACAAAGGGGCCGGTGATAGCATCGCATTCATCGTGCAGGCATTTCACGCCGGGATGGGAACGCAACATGAGCGATGAGATGATAGTTGCATTGGCAAAGAACGGCGGAGTTATCCAGATCAATTTCGGATCGGAGTTTCTGCGGGATGATGTTCGTAAGCGGTCGGAGGAACGCCGTACAGCGCTGAACAAATACTACGAAGAACACAAGCTCAAGCGAACAGATGCTGAGGCTGTCGCTTACGCAAGAAAATTCAGGGAAGAAAATCCGCCCTTGTTTGCCGATGTTACGGATGTAGTGGCTCACATCGATCATGTTGTCAAACTCGTCGGCGTTGATTATGTCGGCCTCGGCTCCGATTTCGATGGTGTCGGCGACTCGCTTCCGACCGGATTGAAGGATGTTTCCCAGTATCCCAACCTTATCGGTGAGCTTCGAAAGTCAGGATATTCCGAAACGGACATCAGAAAGATTTGCGGAGAGAACACAATGCGCGTATGGTCGGAAGTGGAGGCTCTGGCACGTTCGCTTCAATCCCGATAGCGTGATGTGAAAACACCTGCAAACCCTGCACGCCTTGCAATAATCCTGCTGTTGCTGGTTCTTGTGCCTGCACTGATGTTCACAGTATACGAACTGACATCTCTCAGCACGACGGAACAGTTGCTGGACGAAATCTACACACGCCAGCTTGACGCGATTCTTTTTTCCGTAAACCAACATGCCTGGGATGTTGTCAACAGTTGGGCGAATACAGTTGCGCAACGCCTCGAAAGCAGTCCGGATTCAGTGCTTCGCTTGCTTGGCACGCAGGAATCCGCAGTAACGGCACTGTTCTATGCAGACTCCCTCGGCAGAATTCTTCATCTCTCACGCAAAGCCGACAGTTCAATGAGGCAGCTTGTAGATTCTGCTGATCTTGCCGGCGTGCTTTCCCGCCAATCAGAGTATTTCCAACGACTTACGCGCTACGTCAGAAGCGGCTACCGGAAGCTTGAACCGATCAATGCGGAAAACCCACGATGGAATAAGCAACACGTTATTGTAGCGTTTGCGCTGCCGGAACAACAAGAAGCATTGACAGCCGGTTTCGTAATTCATGCTGACGCGTTTATTCGAATGGTGATCGGCCCTAAACTTCTTGATGTTGCAGGAAACGAATTTGTACTGGGTGTTCTTGCAAAGGAGAACGCAGAGCCTATTGCCAGCACGAGCCCCGTTTCTGCCGCGGAACTTAAGCAGCAAAGGAGTCTGTGGCTTTTTCCGGATCATAGGCTGGGCATCCGTTTGAAGGGAACAACTGTTGCGGATATTGTCCGTGGGAGAACTACGCAGAACACTATTCTCATCATCCTTCTCAATCTCGTCTTGCTTGCCGGAGTGTGGTTTGTGTACAGAACGGTTCGTCGTGAGATGGAACTCGTCCGGCTGAAGTCGGATTTTGTTTCGAATGTTTCTCACGAATTGCGGACGCCGCTTGCACTGATTCGCATGTTTGCGGAAACCCTGGAGATGGGGAGAATTCGAGGCGATGAGAAGAAAATGGAGTACTACAGCACGATCGTGAAGGAATCGGAACGGTTGACGCGACTTGTAAACAACATCCTCGACTTCTCCAGAATGGAGGCGGGCAAGAAGCAGTACAACTTCGGGGAAACCGACATTAATACTGTTGTTGATAGTGTGGTCAATACATACAGTTACCATCTGCAGAATCATGGCATCGAGCCGGTTGTCCGCCTTGCCGAAGGGCTGCCGGTCATTAAAGCAGACTCCGAGGCAGTAACGGAAGCCGTTATCAATCTGATTGATAATGCCATCAAGTACAGTAAAGATGAAAAGTTCCTGCGTCTTGAGACGAAGATGGTCAAGTCAGGGATTGCAGTCGAAGTTGAGGATCACGGTACCGGGATTGCAGCCGAACATCAGAAGAAAATCTTCGATACATTCTATCGTGTTTCGGCAGGACTCGTTCATAATACAAAGGGAAGCGGCCTCGGACTTTCTCTCGTGAAACATATTATGGACGCCCACGGCGGAAATGTACAGCTCGAAAGCACAGTCGGCAAGGGAAGCACGTTCAGGCTTGTGTTCCCGACAGAAACTTTCCAAACGAAAAACTGAATCACAATCATGACAAAAATTCTTGTTGTTGAAGACGAACCGACGATGCAAGTCGGCCTGAAAGACAATCTCGAATTTGAAGGATACGACGTGAACGTCGTGAATAACGGGAAGTCGGGATTGGATGAACTCACGAACAACACGTATGATCTTGTTGTGCTCGATGTGATGCTTCCACAGATGTCCGGCTTTGATGTATTGAGAAAAGCCCGTGAAAAGGGGGTCGGTACGCCGGTCATCATGTTGACGGCGAAGGGGGAAGAGATCGACAAGGTTCTTGGCTTGGAACTCGGTGCCGATGACTACGTTACGAAACCGTTCAGCCTCCGCGAGTTGATTGCCCGCGTGAAAGCAGTATTACGAAGGCAACAATCAGGCGGTCAGGCTTCTTCTGTTCGGATGAAGCTCGGTGACGCGGAAATTGATTTCTCAGCATACACCGCAACACGCGGCGGCAAAGAAGTTGCGATGACCCCGAAGGAATTCGACATCTTGAACTTCCTCTGGCAGCATCGCAACACTGTGGTTAGCCGCGATCAACTCCTCACAAATGTGTGGGGATATGATGAATCTATCAGTACGCGCACGGTTGATAATTTTGTTCTCAAGCTGCGCCAAAAACTTGAAACCGATCCGGCGCATCCCCGACACATCATCACCATTCACGGGACAGGATATAAGCTGATTGTGTAAGAAACAGCAATCCGTTGCATCATCACATCCTGTTTCAGTCGTGACATTCTTTTACAATTGCTGACGCTGTTTGGACATCTTCCACAATTCCTGCCCGTAGATTAGGGCAGAGTTTCCAAGTAAGCAATTCACCAAACCCCAAGGAGGATGTCATGAAAACGAACAAGATAGCCTACGCAGTGTTGGTAATCTCAACACTTTCAGTTGCAGCCTTTTCCCAGACTAATTCCAACTCGTACTTCTCAGTGCCGAATTCTATCCGAGAATCGAATCTGTCGAAGGCCGAGAAGCAGTATTTCAGTTGCCTGAAATCGGTTAACGACGGCGTTGTTGAGTCTGCACTTGCCCACGTTGCAATGCTGAAACTGATGAACCCGGACAGGGATTTTGCATCGGTTGCACCCGTGGTTGATATGGTTGCCGGCAAAAACTCATCTCCGGAGATTCGCTACAAGGCTTATCTGGTAAGCAATGTACTCCGGAATCCCGAATTGTTCTCCGGGGATACGCGGACAGACTATGAGTCGCCGGACGAGTTGTTTTCTGTGTTGGCAAGCAGAATGAGCGCCTTGATAGCCAGCTCGATCGAGAAGTAGGTTGTTGGTGACATCTTTTTACAATCAATGACCGGAAAGCGACACCCCTATGTCTGAAATATTGTATCATTCTAATAACCGAATTGACGTACAAGCAGATAGAATCTGAAACCATCATGAAGTGGAAGATCATATACGGATCGATTTGTTTCTTGATACTCACGCTCACAACGGCGAACACTCATGCACAAGAGGTTCGACTACTTCATGACTTGAGGGGGAACTGGAAGTTCGAGTTGGGTGATGCAAAACAGCGGGCAGAGACTGCATTTGATGATAGTAAGTGGGAAACAATTTACGCTCCGGCAAAGTGGGAAGATGAAGGTTTTCCGGGGTATGACGGATATGCCTGGTATCGTAAGCGCTTCCGGGCAGAAGCGGATTGGAAAGACAAGTCGCTGTATCTTCGTCTCGGACGCATTGACGATGTTGATCAGGTGTATGTGAACGGAAAGTTCGTCGGATCAACGGGGGCTTTTCCTCCGGCGTACGAAACGGCATACTATACGGAACGCGAGTACTATCTTCCGACGTCCTACTTGAACATTGCCGGTGAAAATGTGATTGCCGTTCGTGTGTACGATGATCAACTCGGCGGCGGCATGTATGAAGGAAGGCTGGGGATATACGAAGACGTTGCAGCGCTGACACCTGAGATTCAGCTTGAGGGTGAATGGCGATTCCTGACGGGAGATGATATGTCGTGGAAGGATGCACACTTCAACGATAACGGCTGGCCAAGAATCAACGTACCGGGATTTTGGGAGCCTCAAGGCTATGCAGATTACGACGGATATGCATGGTACAGAGTACGTTTTCGTGTTCCAACGGGAATGGGCGGCAAGCGGCTGATACTCTTACTCGGAATGATTGACGATTTCGACGAGACGTATCTCAACGGCAAGCTCGTCGGCAAAACGGGTACGATGGGTGAGAACGTTCGCAATTCAAATGCCTGGCAGGAGATGCGTTCCTACACAATTCCCTCCGGCACTCTCATCGAAGGTGGAGAAAATGTCCTCGCTGTTCGTGTGTTTGATGGCTACAGGGATGGAGGAATATACCGGGGCCCGATTGGTATCGTTACCAGGGAGAAATATATGAAGTGGAGAAATTCGTCAAAGCGAGATTGGTTTGATTGGATTTTCAGATGAATGACGGATTATCTCATAACCATCTGAAATGTTCCCGCCATTTCCATAAGATATGCAACGCCGAGATGTAGAATGACTCCGCCATAGATTGAGTTTGTTCGATATGAGATAACACCTAAAACCATCCCTCCAACAATCGATCCGATAGCCTCTCCCATCGGCTTCTGAAAATGAATGAATGCATACACTACCACCATCGGCAGAATCGCCCCCGAACCGAGGTAGCGGACAAACGCCATTACCAGAAATCCCCGAAAAATCAATTCTACAAAAATAAAATCCACTCCGTAGCAAACCTCAAAGAATCCGACAAGCAAGGCCTTCTCTATGCCGACGGCATTTGCAGGCAATCCGAACTTGAACCTGGGATAAGCCGACTGAAAGTCCGCGCCGAAGGAAGCAGCAAGAACTACCGGAACGAGAAAAAGCAATATGGCGAAGTATGTTTTCAGGTTGATGTTGGATGAACTGAAACCATAGAAACGAGAACGAGTTCTATCGTTTACATACCAGTACAGGGCAAGCGGGATGATGATGCCAAGTCCCGGCAACAGGTTGGAGGCGTATCGCGCATAATACCAGAGATACGGCAGCGTGATTTCAGCAAACGATGACGGAGATTGTCTGACGACATATGCAGGAACGTTGTGCAGCGTGATGTAGAGAGCAAGCAAAGCAAAGCCAAATGTGGTAAGTAAATAGAAATTCTTCTCGCGCAAGAACGCCCGCTCACCTGCAAAAACTGCGTGCAAACAAACAGTCACACCATAGGGGATGATGTAGAAGAGAAAGTAGAAAACAAACTGGTGAAACGGATGGGCCAGCGTTCGAAGGGCGGCAACTTCTGCATCAAGCCCATAGTTAATTGCAAAGCACAAAGCCAGAAAGATGCCGGTAGAGACAAACAGCCGGGCATTCCATTGTTCAGCGAAGTATTCCTGCAAATACGAGAAAATGCGTTTCATGTATCAGAGAACGTGTTATTCGGATGATTATGATGAACCATAATAATGAACGGCATGTCAAATTGAAAGCGGCATGATGCGATTTCCCTTTTCGTATGATTTTGTTATCTTGTGTCAGCGCAATTCATCCGGTTTGCTGCTTTCATGACCATCTCATCACTCACCCTGCGCCTGCGACGAAGGCTCATCGTTTGCCTCTGCATCTCCGGTGCAGCGGGCCACATTGCTATTGCCGCCGGCGGCAGAATTTCCGGCAGAATAACTGATGCCGGATCCCAAGAACCGCTGGTCGGCGTCACTGTAGTTCTCAAGAATACTCTGCGCGGCACAATCACCGATTCACAAGGGAATTACTCCCTCGAAGAAATCCAGCCGGGCAGCCACACAATCCAAGTTACGCATGTAGGATACGGAAGTGTATTGCGAAAGATCCGGGTTGGAGTATCCGAAACAACCACAGTTGATTTTTTTCTGGTTGAGAAGGAAGTGGAATTCTCTGACGAGGTGATTGCATATTCACCTGTCGTTGACCCGGGGCGCACAACTCCCAAAACAACTCTGACCAGGGGTGATATCGGGAGTCTTCCCCTCCGCTCTCAAGAATCCGCTTTGGTCGTTAGTCCCTCCGTCTATAGGGGATTCATCCGGGGCGGACGGCAGTATGAGACGAAGACCTTGATAGAAGGCGTGGATGTTACGGACCAATTTCACGCGGCTGCAAGCGATCAAGCTTCCGTAACTCCCTATATGGTGTACAACGCAATCATGCGACAGTCACAGGCGAACCGCTCGTCACTTGTCAGCCTGAATGCGTTATCGGTTGACGAGACAAATGTTTTAGCGGGAACTACAAGCTCGGAGTACGGAAGCGCTACAGGCGGGGTCATCGAGTACAATCTTCAGGCTCCTGCGCCGGACTGGACAGCGAGAGTGAATGTGAGCCTGAGTCAGTTTGGCCTTAAGCATGCAGGTCCGCGAATCTACAATGATGATTCAATCTATGCTCGTGAACGTGCCGGGTTGTTTGGCAAACATACCGCCGCCGACTCTACGAAAGCAAGACTGTACACCTACACGCCCGGAAAATACTCATACGGGGAACGGCCTGCTTTCGATGCCGAGTTTTCGTTAGGCAAAGGGTTCGATGAAGGGGGAGTGTTTTTTACAACACGCTTTTTCAATTCGCATGGCAGATTGCCGAATGAATTTACCAGAAGAATCAATTCCACGGCAAGGATGAACCTCCAGCCTGTTGAAGATATGAATCTCACAGGTTTGCTGATTGTGGAGGACAGGGGGCGCATTTTAGGTTGGAAGAACCGGGATTATGCCGACGATTTCCGCTATTTTCTCGAAGGCGTGCCGAAATGGGATGGAGTGAACGTTGTCGGCAGCGTGAAGTTCTCCCATGTTCTCACATCGAATTTGTTCTATGAAGTTCAGGCGAGTTTTGTGCGTGACCTGATGCGGCGGGGCTTCTCCGACGACAATAATGACGGCATCATCTCGCTTGATGAAGACGGCGACTTTCTCACCTTCGGAGATACCGCTCAGGTTAACAGATACATGGCAGCCAATGACGGAACCCAGTTCGAGAAATTCTTCACGCCAAAACCGCGTAACGAGATCGGAAGCGAGACAACGCTGGGTAGTAACATTCCCTGGAAACTTGCCCGCCCTGGTATCTTTTATGAACGGTTCGTGAATTCTGTTTTCACTCTGAAAGGTGATGTGTCGAGCCGGCTTTCCGGCAGTCATCAGCTAAAGGCAGGAATGCAGTTTCGATTTCACAATCTTGCACGGACACTCCGTGCTGCCTATATCGGCGGTGTGTTTCCGCAATACAAGAACTATGTGGAAGAAATGTGGAACATCAAGCCGAAAGAGTACGGCGTGTATGCTGAAGACAGAATAGAGTTTGAAGGGTTGATACTGAATCTTGGATTTCGTCTTGACGTTCTGGATCTCTCTGCCGGCGACTACGCAGACTATTTTGCACCGTTTCGTGATGACACGACGTTGGTGAACGGTGGTGTCACGGATCTCCGGCGGCTTCCCGTTCGAGCTGAAAATGCTTCATCGAAAATATTCTTCTCTCCACGGCTTGGCGTTTCACATCCGATAAGTGATAAGGCGGCGCTGTACTTTTCGTTCTCGCGTCAGCAGCAGTCGCAACCATTTTCGAGGCTGTACAGCAACTATAACGACTTCGGCAACCCGTCGCTTCCCGTCGTAACCCGCACGAATCAGGATCCGATCCGTTCCACCAACTATGATCTGGGAATTCAATGGATGTTTGCGGACAACTACGGCATTGACATCAACGCGTACTACAAAGACATAGAAAACTACGGAACGATCATGTTTTCGGTAACACCGCGATCTCCGTGGCGCGGGTACAACATAAGCACGAATTTCGGCTATGCCGACTCGCGCGGTGTGGAGTTCACGCTTCGCTCGAATCCGACGCCGGTTCTTGAGTGGCTTACATTGGGAGGAAGAATATCCTACTCTTACAGTTACATCAAGCAAGCTGTGTATGCCGGAGGCAATGTCACGACATTCTCAACAGCGAGCGATAGCGCCCGCTACAACGGTCAACTGCCTTTTGATGACATCCGTTCATTTAATACCATCGAACGCAATGTGTTGGGGGGAAGCAGTACGCTGACGGGCGGCTACGATCGGACCCACAGAATTGCCTTCAATCTCCTTTTCCGATTTCCGCACGGCATATCATTGTCCGGCGTCGGGACGTTTCAAAGCGGATTCTATTATCCGCTGACGCTCGGTGACCCTCGTGCACGCGAACTTGGCGTAGCTCCATGGAACAAACGGGTTGATTTGCGAGTTGAACAAGTCTTTACCATCGAAAGTATTGCCCGCATCGTTCTGTATGTTGATATCATGAATGCATTCAATTGGACGAACATTGTTGCCTACAATTCTTCAACGCTCGGACAGGAAGCGTGGGAAAAATTCGGTGACCCGACGGGCGGAACGAAAATCAATCGTGCAGTTACACAGGACGGGTCAATGGTGTACGATATTCCTCGTGAATTCTATTTTGGTGTGAATGTCATTTTCTGATATGCGAACTGTTGTCGTCATACTGTTTCTGATTGTGTTGGGAATATCATTCTCATTCTCGCAATCGTCTCTCGTTCCTGCTAACGGCGCCGGGATTATGGTGGGTGGCGAACTGTGGGATTCGTTTCACCCGCCGAATGGGGGAGCGTTATACGTCGAAGCAAACCAACCTGTTATTGCGAACATCCTCCGGATGGGGAATGTCGATCGAACCTGGTCAACGCCCACACACATGTGGCCCGGTGGTTGGACAAACGGCAACTTCTGGGGGAAGAATACGTGGCTCACGGAATTTAATCCCGATTCGACGTGGAACCCTCCTGCGATAGGCGGCCAGCCGAACCCCGCTTACAAAGCAACATCGGGCGGGCACTATGCGTTTGGCGCATATAAGTCAACTGTCGTCGGTGCTAACGATCCCAATCGTAACTACACTACTGAAACGCGCTGGGTAGATCCTGACAAACGTCATCACGCAATTTACGACGCTGGTTGGCCTACCAATATCGGCGTTGATGTGAAGATCAAGGTTCATCAATTCTCCCTCAATTGGAACAACTTCAACGACTTCATCATTGTTGAATTCACCCTTAAGAACACGGGCATTCTCGATATGAATGCCGACGGCGTTGCTGAACGAACAGGCAACATTATCCGGGCGCTTACGCTCATGGTGAATGGCGAATTCATGTGTTCATACAATCTCGGCCGTTCAGCCGGACGTTCGAACCGCTTCGGCGCAACCCGGGCCATCGGCTATATTGGCGATAACGACCCGAACGGCTCGCCGTGGGATATGATGGTTGGATTTCCCGGAGAAAGCGGCGCCGGTCTGAAAGACATGGGCTTGAATGATTTTCCCCTTCGTTTCTATACGGATGTGTGGAGCGGTTGGAGTTGGCTTGCAGTGAAGCAGGGGGACAGCAGTTCTGATTCCCTGCATCTGCTTGCTGACAAGCAGACGTTGTACGGCACGCATCCGATTGGTAGCGGAAGCCGGAGAGGTTGGTTCACTTCCGGCGGACAAGGCCGCGGCTTGAATGTTCGAGAATTCAGCCACAACGATCCGCGAAGCATTCACACGGCGGCAATGGGAGTGTGGTATCGTGATGGAGGCAAAACCAGAGACGATTCCAATCCGTTGCGCCTTGACCCGAATCCTGAGTTCTTTGCAGGCGGAACGACAGGCAATCCAACCACGTTCATTCCCAAATCAAATCCTTCGCGGCCGCACGGTGACCGGAAACTCTTTTCGGACGAAAGCCCTGCCGCTTTTGAGGTGAACTCGTATGAGCCGGGCTGGACAAAAGGTTTCAGCGCCCCGAACAACTTTGATGGCGATATGTTCAGTGGTGTGGGACCATTTTCACTTCAAGTCGGGGAGAGCATAACAGTTGTATGGGCCGAAGCGGGTGGTTTCCGATTGCAAGGGATTCAAAATGCAATTGCCGCGGCACGATGGGCGTTTGAGAACGGGTACGACGTTCCCGAACCGCCACCTGTACCCGATATGCTGGTCGAGAATACGCTCACGAAATCCGTGAAGATTCGTTGGGACGATCGTGCAAATGCGCATCCCCGCTTTGCGGGCTACAAAATCTACAAGGCATCGCTCGCCAAGCAGATCAATTGGCTTGAGACCGGAATGCGCGGGTTGGATTTGTACTGGATGAACACAACCCCCGGTGCCACACCGCAGAGCTTGCTTTCCTCCGTCAATCCGAATTTTACCGCGCAGAGTTTTGTCGAGGGGCGGAACGGTGTGCCCGATTCGTGGGGGCCGTATGAACTTGTTGCGATAGTTCCGGCTGCACAGTTGGGATCTGTAACTGATCCTTCGTCGAACGGCTATGCGTACTCATGGGAAGACAAGCAGGTGGATCTTGGTTTCAAGTATTGGTACTACGTTGCTGCATATACTCACGAGGTGCCGCCCGTGGATTTGGGACCATCCTATTCAGGATTGAACAACCCGGCAACAAACACGCTTGAAACATCGAACCTGAACCGCAATGGCGCAAGCGGGCTGTGGATGGATACGTATCCGTTTGCGGATTTGAACAGTTTCTTCCCGAAAACGGCTGCAGGTCAGAAAGCTATAGGCGCCGGGTTCGTTGTGAAGTCTGCTGTTTCGGAACCCGCTAAACTTGCAAGCGGAGCGGCCCGGATTTCCGTCAAGCCCAATCCCTACAAAAAGAAAGCGCTCTTCGACAGCGCAGTTGATCCGTTCGACCACAAAGTTACTTTCTACAATCTGCCCGCAAGGGCGAAGATAACCGTACTTGATGTGTCAGGTCAAATTATCAAAGAAATTCCCTTTGAAAGCAACGATCCGAACAACGGAAGCGTGTTCTGGGATTTGTTTTCAAAAGATGGAATCGAAGTAGCAAGCGGCCTTTACGTGTACGTTGTAGAATATGACGGCGGGAAGCACGTCGGCTATTTGTCGATTTTGAGATGAGGTGAACACATGACGATAACCATTCATCCTCATGCACATCAAAGAATGGCAGAAAGAGGGGCAACAGAAGAAGAGGTGAGGGCAACTATCGGAATGGGAGAGCGGTTCCCGGCAAAATTTGGGCGTACGGGCTTTCGCAGGAATTTTCCGTTTGGACGGCAATGGCGGGGCAAGGTCTATGAGACTAAACAAATCGAAGCTTACGCAGTTAGCGATAACGATGGATGGGTTGTAATTACGATTGTAACCAAGTATTTTTGAGATAGAAGGAGAGAGACATGAAACTCACATATGATCCGCGTTACAATATTGCGTACATCCATTTTCGTGAAAAGGGCACAGAGGTGGAGACGATTAAGATCAGCGATGAACTTGTGATTGATCTCGCGCCTGACGGTTCTGTGTACGGAATCGAGCTCTTGAATGCGAACGAGCAGATACGAATCGGAGATGATGGAAAGTTCCTTCTTGTAAATGGAGCTACAGGTAAACAAGAAGTACTCACATTTGGGTAAGGCATCGCGTTGCTGGGACTCTTGATACGATATCGTCAGTGTTCTGTTCTGTTGCTGATCCTGTTGACGATTCAACCGGGGTTTTCTCAAACCCGTAAAGGAGGCCTTACCGGCGCCGCATTTCTCAAAGTCGGGGTCGGAGCAAGAGCAGTGGGTCTCGGTTCGGCAGCAACTGCCCTGACGGGAGATGTAAACCAGATGTTCTGGAATCCCGCCGGAATTGCCCTGCAGCCCGGTGATGCCCTCGTACAGGCGACGTTTGGCTACAACAAGTGGATTGCAGGCCTCGGCCATCACAGTGCTGCGGTTTCATACAACTGGGAGAATGTCGGAACGTTCGGGGTGGGATTTATTTCGTTCGGAATATCCGGCATCCCCGCCGACAGGGATGTGCCGGTTGATCCGGCGCTGATTCAATTTCAAGTTGACCGGAATACGTCGGCAACATACGACTATCGGGATGTTGCATTTCAACTCAGCGTTGCACGCTATTTCACGGACAGGCTCTCGCTTGGCATTACGGCGAAAATCGTCTCCCAGTCAATCGACGGGCTGAGTACAGGGGCGCTTGCTTTCGATGCAGGATCGGTGTATGCAATCGGAGTATTGGACTGGAAGATTGCGGCGCGGTTCAGCAATCTCGGCTCGGATTTGAAATTCTATGACATCGCATACGGCCTGCCGCTTTCATTCAGCATCGGCACGGCACTCTCTCCCCTCAAGTCGGACGAGCATGAACTGATGCTTGCTCTTGATGCAGTAAAACCCCAGGACGGGCCGCAGTATTTTTTCAGCGGCGTCGAGTACACGTTCATGAACGTGGTTTCCGTTCGGGGAGGGTGGAAGTTCAACTACTCCGGAACGGATGACGGCGGCAACTCATCCCGTTCAGCCATCAACAGCACAATCGAGGGATTGTCCGTTGGTGCCGGCGTACGGACAACAGTTCAGGGATTCGATATCGGCGTGGACTATTCGTTCACGAAGATGGAATTGCTGAGTGCCGCACACCGCTTTTCACTTCAGTTGGGAATGAAGTAGAACGGCAAGGGGCAAGCTAATTCAACCTGCTTCCCGCCTGCCGCAACTGCTGAATCACCGCAACAAGCTTGTCGCCATCTATCGGCTTCTGCAAGAATGCATCAATTCCGGCCGCAATGATTTCTTTCGATGAATAGAATTGTGAGTATGCCGTTACCATAATGATCGGGAACCCGGGGCGTTCCTTCTTGGCCTTTCGGGAAAACTCGATCCCGTTCATCTTCGGCATGTCAAGATCGACAATTGCCATATCGGGCAGGTCGGTGTTCATGAGTTCGAGGGCTTGCTCGCCGTTTCCCGCCTCGATAATATCGTACTTGTTGGAAGCAAGGAGATGTCTGAGGGCGACGCGAAACTCTTCATTATCATCGATGAGGAGAATCTTCAGTTCAGGTTTCATGGCATTTGTGTTTTGTGAGTTCATGATTCCCCCGGTGGTTTAGTACAGTTGTTGAATAGCTTCCTGAGTTGCAGAAATCGCAAGCTCAATGTCAGTTGCAGAATTATAGAAATGCGGCGCATAGCGGAGCTTGCCATCCCGCAACGCGATAGCCATATCCCGGCGTTCGAGTTGCCGGAACACAGATTCGGCATTCATCCCTTGACCGAGTTCAATGGTTACAATCCCCGCCCGCTTGTTCATGCCGCCCGGCGTTATAACCCTCACGCCGTCAATCGAGCGGAGGCCGTCAAGAAGCAACTGCGTCAAGGTGAGGATGTGCCCCTCGATTTCTTCGAGGCCGAATTCCAGCAGCGTAGAGAGAGCTGCCTCCATTCCCCACAAGGATGGGATATTCTTCGTTCCTCCTTCAAATCGTCTCGCCGATGAGGCCAAGGATTGTCCGTAGTCAAAGAAATTCCACGGCTCCTCAACGGCAAGCCAGCCAACGTGTGCCGGTTGAATTTTGGACTGAAGCTCTTCTGTAAGATAAAGCCAGCCCGATCCGTGCGGGCCCATCTGCCATTTCTGGCATCCCGCTGCGAGAGCGTCAATCTTCATGCTCTGAACATCCAAACGAACAGCGCCAACAGCCTGAATTCCATCTACCACAAACACAATCCCCTTCTCCCTGCAAAGCGAACCGATTGCTGCAAGGTCGGCACGGTATCCGGTGAGAAATTGAACGGCACTCAGCGCCACCAGTTTTGTCTTCTCGGAAATCGAATCAGCGATCAACTGGGGGGTTGGGTGCCCTTTACCTTTCGGGATGACATCGATTTCGACGCCCAAACGCTTCAAATTGAGATATGGCCACACATTCGCCGGAAACTCATCCTCATGCAAAAGAACCCTGTCCCCGCTCTTCCACGTCAACCCCGAAGCAACAACATTCAAGGGGTCCGAGGTGTTGGTCAAAAGGGCTATGCGCTCGGTTGATTCGGCATGTATCAGAACTCTTACCCGTTCTCTGCATTCTGCGATTTTCGGTACATCAAGAGACAAGTACGTATCAATGGCCCCTTCGGAGCGTTGCTGCAAGTGTAACGTGATCGCATCAACGACACGGGTTGAGAGGGGGGATGTTCCTGCATGATTTAGATATATCTTGCCGGTTCTTGTATGGGGGAACAGGGCTCTGGCTTCTGCCAGAACTTTCTCAGGAAGCAACTCCGTTTTTTCTTGCTCAAAAACCGCGTGCATAGGGCGTAGTGATGGTTAATTGTGAGTGAGGCGAACTGAATCATTAAAGTTACGCAAATTTTGAATTTCGTTTGTTTCTCTAAGGACCTCACGCTAAATCCCTCTCCTGAGAGGAGAGGGCCTTTATCGAAACCTCGCTCAAATCTCCCTCCTCCTCTTAGGAGAAGGGGCCGGGAGATGAGGTCGGTATCAAGAATAGAAGCGCCTTTGGGTTTTGCGTAACATCAGTGAATCAGTTCGGATGCTCCTCAACCCTCAAAAAATACCAAGTTGGGGGAGCAGAAGCAAAGGAATTGTAGTGTCTGCGCGATTCGCGACCAGATGACCAATATTGTTCACCTGAGTTTGTCACTACTGCCGAACTCCACTTCGAAATGGTGTTCTTTTCGGGCATGATCCTTGAGTGAGTGCAGTCGACCAATCCCCCGTCAGGGAAGGGTATGCTCATACGGATACCGGCTGCGAATGCTGAGCATTGTACAGTTGCGGAATTCGCCGGATTTTTCTGGAAACAATCACAGCAGGGAAGTATGCAATATGTGAAAGCGTTAGCCGACCACTTGACGCCGCGACATCATCGTTTTGTTGAGGCATTTTTGTTGAAATACTCAGATGCCGGCAATCCACATTTCGTTGCGGATGCATATCGTCAGATATTGAAGAGGGGTATTGAGGCGGTTTCGTATGTAGATGACCTGATGGTCCTGTATGGTGGATACGATCGGCGTCAGTTTCTATACGACATGTTGCGCTCGAATGAATTCTGCGCATTACAGCGTCGGGGTGAGGATCCGATCCAGGAACCTGAAGGCGTGAAACCACAGCTGCATCGTCCGCCCATCTCGCAACTCGAACAATACCAGGACATATGGGTCAAGGGAAAAGTGGAAAAGAAGGGTGTGCGAGAGTGCGAGGATCGGTTTGAGATTATTCAATCCTTCTGCAAGCAGTATACGAGGCCATTTACGATTCTGGATATCGGGGCAAACCTCGGGTATTTTTCACTCCGCCTTACAGAGGTTTTCGATTGCACGGCAGTTGCTGTAGAGGGAATCTACGGCGAGTGGACCCATGAGGTATTGAAGAAGAATGAAAATCAACGCGTGATCCTCCTTCAGAAAGTGATATCGCTGGAAGGTCTGTGCGCGCTTGCAGCCGTCGAACATTTCGATGTTGTGCTTGCTCTGAGTGTCATTCATCATCTCGAAGGAAGCTTTGATGAATCGCTCAACGTTCTACGCTCGCTTGGCGATCACCTGATACTTGAGCTTCCGTATGAAGCGAATGCGTGCGGGCAGGAGGTTGTAACCAGCGTGCTGAATGCCACATTGCCGGAAGATGCTCAGATACTAGGCTACGGAAAGAGCCATCTGATGGACGGCGAAAGACCAATCATGTTACTCTCGCAGCCAAAACAGTCCATTGCCCGTTCGTATCTTGGTACCCCACGAACAGACCTGCACGTTACGATTACGAGTACATTTGACGAGAAGAAGGTCAGGTTTCACACGAAGGAGGAGGAGCGTACGTGGGCTCGCGGAATAAATCTGCAAACATATTTATGGTTTAAGGGAGTATATCCCTCCATGTCACGGATTGCCGACCTGTTGGCTGCCAAAAGGTTGCCGCAGGTGAGTCATCGCGACATTCAGCCTTGGAATGTGCTCGTACAAGGTGATGATGTCGAACTGATTGACGCAAATGATCCGAATCATGCCTATGATTTTCCTGACACAAAGTGTCTTGAGAGATTGTTGTGGCTACTCAGAGCGGATTCCTCCGGTTCACCGGAAGTGACGATGCCACCCGCGTCCCTGCAACTCACCGAACAACCACTATGGCGTCAGGCAGCCCCTGTCTCCAGCGACGTCGGTCCGCAGGCGGCTGTTGCAGCAGTGTTGAACAATGCCGATCGCCTTATTCAGGCCGGAAAGCTTGAACAGGCTGTCGCCGAATTGCAGAAAGGCTTTCAGTATTTCCGTGAAGCGGCAAAGCTCCATTTCCGATTGTATGAAGTAATGAAGGCACAGGGTCAGACGGAACGTGCAGAGGTTGAATTCGCTACCGCCTTCTTCTGTGACCCCTCTCTCGCAGAAGTTCACAACGAATTTGGGGTGAGAGCCTTTGAGAAGGGGAACATCGCGTTAGCGCTCAGGAACTTTGAGCGCGCCGTGCAATTCGACCGCAGGTGTGTTGCCGCGCAGAAGAATCTCAGTGATCTTTATGTGAACGAGGGAAGGCCGGAAGACGCTGTACGGCATCTTCAAGCAGTTCTCGAATATTCACCTGATGATGTTGAGGCACTTGCCGGCCTCGGCTATGTTTGCGTACAGATGAAATCAATTGATGACGCGATGTTCTTTTTCAATCGTGTAATTGCAATTCGTCCGGATCACCCCGAGGTCTTGCAAATCCTCCGTCTGCTTGATGCACAGCAGAACAAAGGAACGGCCGCTGTGACTCAAGTATCCGGGCAGGAAGTGGTATCTTCAGAAGTTGTATGGGCTGCCCCGTTCTTCAATCCCAGCGGCTATGCAAGCGAGGCCATCAATTTCGTTCTCCCGCTTGAGCGTCGCCTTGCGTTGAAAATCTTCCACCATAACCACATCGTTTCCAAGGAGTTCATTCGTGAGCTTCCCGTTTCAGTGCGGGAATCGCTTGACAGGATGCAGAACAGAAAGGTAAAGCCAGAAGGATTCATCTTCGTTTCACACAATCCCGCACACGGCTTTGTGAAGCCCCCCGAAGCGAAATATGTCATCGGCCGAACAATGTTCGAAACGGACCGCATCCCGCACGATTGGGTTGTCAAATGCAACGAAATGGATGAAGTGTGGGTCCCGACGGACTTCAACATGCAGACATTTGCCAGATGCGGAGTTGAGAAACAGAAACTTAAAAAGATTCCCGGGTCAGTCGATGTTCATATGTTCGACCCCCGAATTACCGAACCACTTCCGCTCGAAGAACGAAAGGGGTTCAACTTCCTTGCGGTGTTCGAATGGTCCGAGAGAAAGGGTTATGATGTTCTGCTGAAAGCATATTTCAGCGAATTCCATTCGTCGGATGATGTCGCTCTGTACTTACGCACGTACCTTATGGGACGTACGGATGCGGATGATTGCGATGAAATTCTGGAGAGAATCCGTGCCGTTGCACAGGAATTGGGAAAGAACTCGGACGAATTGCCGGCGATCCGTATCCTGAACAAGCAGGTGCCGCTCACAATGTTACCAATGTTGTACAAAGCGGTGGATGCCTTTGTTGCACCGAGCCGGGGGGAAGGATGGGGTCGTCCGCACATGGAGGCGATGGCGATGGAGTTGCCATGCATAGCGACAAACTGGAGTGGCAACACGGAATTCATGAACGAAAGCAACTCATATCCTTTACGGATTGAAGGGTTGAGATCTGTGCGTAAGATGGAGATTCCGATTTATGTGGGTCACAAGTGGGCCGAGCCGTCTGTGAAACACTTGCGTCAGCTGATGCGTCACGTTCAGCAACACCGTGAGGAGGCAAGACAAAAGGGTGTTCAGGCACGCAGGGACGTCGTTGAGAAATACAGTCAAGAAAAAGTCGCCGGGCTGGTGATGGAACGTATTGTGGCAATTCAAGAGACGCTCTCCGGCGATGCAGCAGTAAGGAAGAAGCCTTCGGTTGCTTGGGAAGGTACCCCTTTCGCGCATCACTCTCTTTCGTTGATTAACCGCGAACTATGTGTGGAGCTTCTCTCGAATGGATATGAACTGTCCATTGTTCCATTCGGGGAAGATCATTTCAAACCGGGGAAGAAAAATCGCTTTGCGCGACTGCACTCAAAACGAAACAAATTGCTTCCATCGGTTGATGTTCACGTTCGCCACCACTGGCCGCCGAACCTGACTCCGCCCGAGGAAGGGCGCTGGGTTGTGATGCAGCCGTGGGAATTCGGCAGCCTGCCAAAATCCTGGGTTGAGGCTTTCGCATCGCAAGTAGATGAGGTGTGGGCGTACACCGAATACGTTCGTCAGGTATATGTCAGCAGTGGAATTCCGGCAAATCGCGTCCATATTGTGCCGCCGGGCTTTGACCCGGAGACGTTTCATGCTGGCGTAAAGCCGCTGAAACTGAAGACGAAGAAGCAGTTCAAGTTTCTGTTCGTTGGAGGAACGATTTATAGAAAGGGAATCGACATTCTCCTGGAAACATACACTCAAACATTCACTAGTACTGATGATGTGTGTCTTGTTATCAAGGACATGGGGGGAGATTCATTCTACAAGGGTCAGACGTTTCGTGATGTTATTCTCGAACTCCGGAAGAAACCCGGGATGCCGGAGATTGAATACATCGATAAGATTCTCTCTGAACACGAACTTGCCGGACTCTACACTGCATGCAACGTACTCGTTCATCCGTATCGGGGCGAGGGATTCGGCATGCCGATTCTTGAATCAATGGCGTGCGGAACTCCGGCGATTGTCACACAGGGCGGCGCGGCTCTCGATTTCTGCAATCGGGAGAACAGCATTCTCGTTTCGGCAAGCAGACTCCAGCTCCCTTCAAAATTCATCGGTCACGATGAAACCGTTGATTTCCCGTGGCTGCTTGAAGTCAACAAGAAGGAACTTGCAGAGAAGATGGCATTTGCAATGCAACATGTTGACGATCTTCAGACTCTTGGGAAACAGGCAAGCGAGGACGCGCATAGTAACTGGACATGGAGGCACGCCGCCGCAAAGTGCCGTCAACGAATAGGTGAGTTGTCGAAGAAACCAATTGTCCGTTTCTCACAACAACCACCCGGCAATGAGTACATGCAGGAGAAACTCGGGAAGTCTCTCGCTTTGTTCAGGCTCGGTAGGTTCAAGGACTCTCTCGCAGAGCTGCTTGACCCGGGACCAAAGGTCAGTGAAAATGTTTCACAGGCAATCCAAACAGATCAGGCCAATCTCAAGGGTGCATGCTATCTCCGTCTCAACGATTTAGAGAAAGCGAAAGTGAGTTTTGAAGAGGCCCTGAATCTGACACCGGATTCATCGGAAGCTTGCGCAGGATTGGGTGAAGTGTTCTACTTGCTTGGGAAGGACAAGGAGGCGAAGATTATGTTTGAGTATGCTGTTGTGTATGATGAAGAGAATGTAATGGCTGTAAACGGCCTTGCCAAGGCGAACGAGAATCTTGGTTTGCCTTCTGATGAAAACTCTCTTGTTCAATACGTGACAGTAAACAAATAAATGAAAATGACAACGGCGCATTCAAAGACACAGAGTAAACAAGATCGAGGGAGTAGGCTTTCACTCTCAATGATCGTAAAGAATGAAGAAAAGTTTCTGCCCGACTGTCTCGAAAGTGTGAAAGGCCTTATTGATGAAATCGTAATCGTTGACACAGGTTCGACCGATGCAACGAAAGAGATTGCGGCTCGTTACGGAGCACGTATAATTGATTTTAACTGGATCGGCGATTTTTCGGCTGCGCGGAACCACGCACTTGAGCAGTGTACGGGCGACTGGGTGCTGTATCTTGATGCAGATGAACGACTTACAGACAATCAAGAGAATCTGCTGCGCAAGCTCATCACGGCAGGCGGTGTTGACGCGTACAATGTCATCATCGAAAATCCACACTCGCTGCAACAAGGGAACTTCAACCAGGAGAACTCTTATCCGAGACTGTTCAGGAGATTGCCCGGAGTGAAGTTCGAGGGAAAAGTGCATGAGCAAGTCTGGCCCTCATTGATGCGACTGAAGCTAACCGTGAAGCAATCGTCGCTTGCTATTCAACACCTCGGTTATGGTCAAGGGTATGATGTCGTCAAACAAAAAGCGGAACGGAACCTTGAACTGTTAAAGAACCAGCTTGCCGCGGACCCGGATGATGCGTATGCACAGTTCCAAACAGGTAACTCGCTTGTTATACTGCAACGCTACGATGAAGCAAGGCCTGCACTTGAGCTTGCTCTTGAGAACAGCAAACTTGACGTGACCAATAGGGCTTCCTGTTACAACCTGCTTGCCGAGATCGAAGTAAAACGGGGGAACCTTGACGCGGCAGTCGAACTCTGCCTGAAATCTCTTCAACTTGCTCCCAGACAATTGATGGCGCATTGGTTTCTTTCACTCATGTATTTCGATTTGAAGCTATTTGCCAAAGCAGTTGAGCAGTTGAGTACAATCGAGGAGTTGATTCCGGTTCCGGCGGCTCAGCGTTCAAATCAGGTTGCCTCCGATCTTCATCTCAGAATGGAAGATGTCAAGAAGCGGATGGCAATAACATACGAGGCGGCGGGGGAATTCAAGAAAGCCCTCATACAGTATTCGAATGTTGTTGAACTGACTAAAGCGCAAGACGGATTGGCGGGACTCCTTAAATGTGCAGAGCAGGTTGAGGATTCCCGTTTCGTGATTGAGACATTGGGGCATCTTACAAGAACAAATTCAGCCAGCGTCGAACTCTTCCTCCCGCTTGCATGGTATTACCGGAAAGTGAATGACTTGGATTCTGCCATCAACTTCATAGACAAGGCAATCCGTGCCCAGCCTGCAAACAGCAAAGCATATGCCTTTGCGGTTCGCTGGAAGATGGATACGGGGGATGTTCAATCCGCAGAGAAGACTCTCGAATTGGCAGAGGAGAAAGGGATTCGGGATTTTGAGTTGCACAAGGCGGGCTTGCAACTTTTTCTGCAAAGGGGAGATGTGAATGCCGCGTTTCATCATCTTGAACTGATGTCGCAAACCACTGATGCTGATCTTACACCGATCAGGAATCGGCTTGCAGCGCTCGCGGAAAAGATATCGGCTGTATCATCTCCCTGAAGAAGTCGGACGTCCGTCTAAGTCGCCCTGCAGAAAATGACTGCATGTTTGTAAAAAGGGAACACTGGCGCATCCAATTGGCCTCGATTGGAGGGTGCGCGATGATCCTTTTTGTAGCTATTACACGCCTGATACCTCTAACTTCTTGCCCAGCATCAAGTAACAGACACAACGGGCGCTAAAGAGTTTTCTACAAATTCCGATAACACTTCCAGAACAATTATGTTCATAGTTCATGAGAGGGCACGGACGCCCGATCGTATCAACATTCTTACAAGGAGGTAACTATGCCGTTTACAGGTGGTGCTAGAATAAACACCAATATTTCAGCTATGAATGCGGTGAATGCGCTGAACAGCATCAATCGCGATCTGGGTATGCACCAGGAACGTCTCGCCACAGGCCGACGCATCAATTCATCGGCAGATGACCCGTCGGGTTATATGATTTCCAAGAAAATGGAAGGTCGTATTCGCTCGATGAGTTCGGCAATCGATAACGTCGGAGATGCATCTTCCACGTTAGGTGTTGCTGAGGGTTCTTATCAGAAGATAGCTGATCTGTTGGTGCAAATCAAAGAGAAGCAGACACGGTTCATCAATGGGGCATTCGGAAGTGATGAGAAAAGTGCCATTGCCACGGAGATTGCGGCGTTGGCATCGGAGATTGATGACATTGTTGCCAACAACAAGTTCAACGGAGTGCAACTGCTCAACGGTACGTACTCCGAGGATTTTCAGGTTGGCGAGTCAAGCGCGGAGTTGTTCAATGTATCGTTCAGCGCAAGCGTCTCCTCGGCTTCTCTACTTGGCACGGCAGCAGGAAGCATTACCAGTGCGAATGTCGTTGGTTTGACTGTTGACACGGGCATTGGGACTGTGAACTCTGCGATCGGCGCAATCGGGGCATCGCTGAATCGTCTTTCGGCGAAGGAAGAAAACCTGAACAACGCCATCACGAACACAGAAGCGGCGAAAAGCCGTATCTTTGATGCTGATATAGCAAAGGAACAGATCCAAGCTGCAAAACTCCAAATCTTGCAGCAGACAGCTACATCGATGCTGGCGCAGGCAAATCAAGCGCCGCAGGTGTTCTTGTCTCTCTTCCGAAGCTAAGCCAACCAACCGGCGTATTGACGAGGGAGGTGTTCGAAAGCGCACCTCCCTGTCAGTTTTTAGTGATTTCGGGATGAAAAAAAGCCGTTTTACTGGCGGCTATAACGATGGCAAACAGGTTGCTACCTAAGTCTTTGAAACTCAACCCGTTACCAATCGGAAGCGGCTAAAGATTCAGCACATACCTCCGATAATAGTAACAGAGCAGCCAATGCTCAAGTAAACGGGCAAGGAAGCCCGACCAACACATACACAAACTACAAGGAGGTAGTCATGCCACTTACCAGTGGAGCAAGAATCAATACCAACGTTGCCGCGATGAATGCGTTGCAGTCTTTGAACGCCATCAACCGTGACCTCGGTATGCACCAGGAACGTCTTGCGACCGGCAAGCGCATCAACAGTGCAGCGGATGATCCGTCAGGATACGTGATTTCCAAGAAAATGGAAGGCCGTATCCGTTCGATGAATTCTGCGCTGGACAACGTCGGTGATGCACAGTCGACTTACGGCGTCGCGGAAGGCGCCTATCAGAAGATTGCTGATCTGCTTGTTCAGATCAAAGAGAAGCAAACCCGCTTCATCAACGGCGCATTCGGTGCCGATGAGAAGGATGCTATCGCAACCGAAATCAAGGCCCTCGCCAGCGAAATCGACGACATCGTCTCGACCACAAAGTTCAATGGTGTCTCTCTGTTGGACGGCCAATACTCAGAGAGCTTCCAGGTTGGTGAAGGTTCCTCGGAAACGTTCAGTGTCACATTCAGTGCAAGCGTCTCCTCAGCTTCATTGCTTGGCACGGCGGCCGGCAGCATCACTTCCGCCAACGTTTCGGGTCTCACAGTGGACACCGGACTTGGAACGGTGAACAGCTCGATCGGTACGATTGGTGCCTCGTTGAATCGCCTCTCCGCAAAAGAAGCGAATCTCAACACGGCAATTACGAATACCGAAGCAGCGAAAAGCCGCATCTTTGACGCTGACATTGCGAAGGAGCAAATCAAGGCTGCGAAGTTGCAGATCCTTCAGCAAACGTCAACATCAATGTTGGCACAGGCGAACACCTCGCCGCAGGTTTTCCTGTCACTGTTTCGATGACGGAACATTGACATGGTGAACGAGGAGCGGCGCCCCGTAAGGCGCCCTCCTGATTTCTCGATGTGAAACAGGATGTAACATAGCACAAACCCTAACTAACGAAAGCACCGATACATGCAGGCAGCACAACAGCAACCGTTTCCGACAATGGAGAGATCATACGTTGGAGTCAGGGTAAACTCGGCGTTAAATTCATACCGGAACGAACAGTTGGCGAATCTCTCCCCCGTTGAGGTGATTCACAAGTTGTACGGCGTGGCCATTCAGGCAATCAAAAAAAATGATCAGCAGTTGGCGAACCGTGCAATCAACGAGCTTATTGCAGGGTTGAATTTCGAGCATCAGGAAATTGCTTTAAGCTTATACAGACTTTATCAGTACTCGAAACATTGTCTTCGGCAGGGCAAGCCGGCAGATGCGATGGAAGTATTGGAAGAATTGCGTTCCGCTTGGGTCGAAGCATTCAAATTGTAATGTGAGGCGGGCGGACAAAGAGGAGATGCAGTAATGGCGACAATCAGTACGGTTACGAACCAACAGATCGAGTCTCTCGTTCAGCAGTATCGGTACAGCATCAGCAACCCGATAACATTGCTGCAGAACCGTCAGACTTCGCTGAACACGCGCCTGAACGTTCTCTCCGAACTGAAGTCGAAGATGACTGCGTTGAACAACCTTGCCAAAGGGTTGAAGGCATCGGGCACAACGTCGAAGTTCAACGCGTTCACTGTCGAGAGTTCACTCGGTTCGGTGGCTACAGGCACTGCAACCGGTACGGCCTCTGCAGGAACCCACTCGCTGCTTGTTACTCAACTGGCGAAGCAGGACAAGGCTATTTCTGCACAACTTTCGAGTTTAGCGACAACGATTGTAGGAACGGAGGGTGCCGGGCAAAAGACCATCAGCATTACTGTAAACGGCAGTTCTGTGAATGTCGATTTTGAGTTGGATGCGGGCGACACGAACAGCGTAGTACTGAATAAACTGGCTGCGGCTGTAAATGCATCGGGTGGTGATGTGTCGGCGGGTGTTGTTTCCGATACACAGGGCACAAGCAGACTGGTTTTCACAAGCAAAAAAACCGGGTCCGACCAGGCTGTAAGTTTGGCGGATGTATCGGGGAGCGTGCTTGACACGATAGGCCTTGGGGCCACCGTTATGGCGGACCGAACGGCTTCCACTGCAACCGGCGGCGGGTTTCTCTATTCTTCGACCGGCCTTCTTGACGCAAAGTTCAAGTTGGACGGCATCGACATCATACGCGGAACGAATTCCATTACCGATGTACTTTCCGGCGTCACTCTCGAACTGAAGGGCGTACAATCTCCCACAGATACGCCGCTGACCTTGACTGTCAGCTCGGACAAATCATCCATCAAGTCAACCGTTCAGGACTTCATCAAGGCGTACAACGATGTTCTCAGCTTTCTCAATGCAAAAACGTCTGTAAACCCAGAGAACAAGACGAGGGAGATTCTGGCAAGCGACCAGGTTTTCAAAGGCTTGCGAATGAACATGCGTTCGCTGATTGGTAGTCCTGTGAGCAGTGTGGCAACCGGGAATCCGTCGTTGCTGGCAGAGATCGGGATAACAGCAGCATCCGACGGAACGTTGAGCATCAGCAATGCGGCCACGTTTGACAATGCTCTTGCGAGCAACGTCCGGAAGGTTGCCGATCTATTCAACTCGACCGACGGTGTAGCGGGACGCATGAACGCATTGCTGGAATCCTTTACTTCAACAGGCGGTCAGTTGGAAATTGCCCAGAACGGAACGAGAGACCAACTGTCAGGCATCAAGTCGGCGTTGACGCGGAACCAAACGCAAATTGATGCAAGGGTTGCATCATTCAGGAAACAATACGAAGCATTGTACAATGCCATGACAAGAATTTCGCTGCAGTCACAGACTGTAACGAATCTGTTAAACCAACTATACGGCTACTAAAGCCGGGAGGATGATCAACATGTCAATCTCCCCTCAAATATCAACCGCTGTTGGGACGATGCCCCCGTTGTCGACAACGATCGCATATGCCGGACAATCCGGTATGTACGAACCCTTGGTTCGCCGTGACCCGAAAGTCGAGGAACGACGGACAGAGGTATCAGAAAAAGAGGCCCGACAACTGGCTCAGGATCTTAATGATGCGTTGCGGCCGTTCAACACCGAATTGAGTTTCACGGTAGACAAAGACACGGAAAAGGTGGTCATCAAGATTGTGGACAGCGAAACGCAGGAAATTGTGCGGCAGATTCCTGCAGAAGATACCCTGCGGCTGGCCTCACGCATCAAGCAGTTGTTGGGGCTTCTTGTGGACGGGAACGCATGATGGCTGAATGTCTCGAAAAACTCAGCACCGGATTCCGTGCGCTCCTGAAGGTGACTGAATCGCTTTGCGATTGTGTCGAGAATGGCGATGTCCTGATGTTATCAGACTTGATAGAAGAGCGGGGACAGCTTCTCCGCCATCAGAATCTGTTGACTGATGAGTGGAGGAGACTCTACTCCGGGCAGAATGACGCCGAAGCGGCATTGTCTCCTTTGCACTCATTGCTTGAGTCCGTAAAACGAGAGGATGATAGGTTGGTCCGTTGTCTTGCGGACAAAAAGGCTGAACTTTCGGAGAAACTACACCATGCACAGAATGAAAAACTATTACTTGTATATTCACGGTAGGAGATTGGTATGGCGATAGACAAAATAGGTTTTCGTGCTCCGGTCCCCTCCGTCACAGAAACGGCGAAAGCAAAAGAGCGGAGACTGGGCCAATCTGAAGGTGGAGATCGGATCGAGCTTTCTAAAGAAGCGAAATCGATGTTTGCAGCCAAACAGGCCAAGCAAACGGATGAAATCCAAGAGAAAGTCAGGAACGGCTTCTATTTCTCTCCGAAAGTTACCGAGAAGGTCGTGGATGGACTCATCCGGGATCTGAAAACTCCTCGTTGATACCTCAAAACAGGCACTTCCGGCCCCAGTCGGACACATGACGTGCCTCACGCGCGGCCGTACCCACGGTTGCTTTTCGAGCCCCTTTCCGTATATTTTACGGTGTCTGTTTAGCAAAATGACTCGGGGGACGCTGTTGTGAAATCCACTGAAAAAATATCCGTTCTGATTGCCGACGATCATACGATTGTCCGGCACGGGCTTGTCTCCTTGCTATCCTTGAGTGAAGAGTTTGAGATTGTCGGTGAAGCTGAGAATGGCCGCGATGCCGTAGAGCTTGCTCTGGCGAAAAATCCGAATGTTGTGCTCATGGATATCGGGATGCCGATTCTGAATGGCTTGGAGGCTACCCGCCAGATTCGAAAACTTGCTCCTCATATCAAAGTCCTTATTCTCTCAGGCTACGATAACGACGAGTATATTTTGCAGGTAATACACACAGGTGCAAACGGGTACATTCTGAAGAATAGCATGCTGGATGACTTGTACACGGCCATCCGGTCTGTACAGCGAGGGCAGGCATTTTTCAGCCCTGCGGTTTCAAAAGTAATCGTTGATAGCTATGTAACGCGGCCATCGGATCGTACCGGGCCGGCTCAAAAGTCCACTCGTCCTCTTACCTCCAGGGAACGGGAAATCCTGCAACTTATCGCCGAAGGTCATCTTCATCATCAAATTGCTGAGCGCTTGAAGATCAGCGTCCGAACGGTTGACACTCACCGCAACAACATCATGAAGAAGCTCGACTTGCACGACACTGCGAGCCTTGTGACGTACGCCATCAAAAACGGCATCCTCATCATGCAGCGGTAGTTCTCTCGCTGCCTGCATCCTCTTCCTCTCTTTTTCTCTGTGTTGCTCTTGCCCTAAGCAATCTTGGGCGCAAGATTACGTTGTGTTCTGGCGCAAGATACGCTGATTGTCGTATTGTGCACAGGTGACAACTATTGTACATTTGTTCAAAATACAATTTGCCAACACTTGTTCAATATTGCGCACACGATTCATGTCAACAAACGCTACCAGTCAAACGATCGACGCTGTTCATATCCTGCCAACTCCGTTTCGGGTTCTTGTTGTTGACGATATGCCCGAGAATCTGGCTCTTCTGACCGAGGTTTTCTCGACGCAAGGGTTCACAACGTTGGGTAGTGAATCCGGGGCAGAAGCTCTTCAACTTCTCGGACAGAATGACATCCACCTCATTGTCGCGGATGCTATGATGCCATCCATGGATGGTTTCCAGTTATGCAGGGAGGTGAAGCAAAACCCCGCTTATGCCAGCATTCCTTACATCATCTACACAGGCCACTACGTTGATGTTGAAGACCAACTCTTTGCGAAAAGTATCGGAGTTGACGCCTATGTGATGAAATTTGACGGTTTGTCGACGCTGATGGAAACCGTGAACGACCTTTGCCAAAGCCGTTATGGAACGCCGTTTTCGAATAGTGATGTGGACAAACCCAATACTTCTGCAGCGCCTACTGTTGATGCACGGGAATTCCTCGAACGGCATCATGCCGTTATTGTCCGGAAACTCGAGGAGAAGATGCAAGAGCTGGAAATGTATGCGGAAACACTGGCACAAAAGAATCGCGAAATCCAATTTTCAGAGTCTCGCTACCGCAATCTATTTGAGAGGGCAGGTATCGGAATCTTCATTCTCGACAAAGAGGACGGGAAGGTATTGGATGTGAATGCCGAGGGTCTTTCTCTTCTCGGATACACAAAGGAAGAACTTGCCGCGATTGAGCCGCTCTCGTTCGTTCAGGATAGCGCAACCGCCAAGGCGATTCTTCAATCAGGGGCGTTTCTCTCAAAAGAAACCGTTTTCAAGCGACGTGACGGTCATACGGTGGATGTCGATCTTGGGGCCGGCCCATTCTCTGAACAGATCGACAAGCGAATTATGGTGTACGTGCTCGACATAACTGAACAGAAGAAGATGAGGCAACAACTCATTCAGTCTGAAAAGATGGCATTTATGGGGCGCCTTGCAGCAAGCATTGCCCACGATATTCGCAATCCTCTTGCCGCAATTACACTAAATCTGCAGTATCTGGCCAAGCGCTTACCTGCTGATTTTCCCGATCGTGGTGCGCTGAATTTTGCTATCGAAGGATCTCAGCGGATTGGGAAGATCATTGAGAACACGCTGAATCTTGCACGTATCACGCCTCCTGTGGTGAAGCCCGAGCAGATTAACAATATTGTTTCGCAGGCGCTTATGTTTCTTAAGTCGTCGATTTCGCAACGCAATATCTCGGTGGAGACTAACCTCGCATCCGATTTACCGCTGATTGATATTGAGGCGAAACAGATCGAGCAGGTCATTCTGAACATCATACAGAATGCTATTGACTGCTCTCCCGAGAAATCCACAATTCAGATTTCAACATGTCTGATCGAAAATCTAAACTCTCACTCCGAATCGTCGCACAATGTTGCTGTTGTTATTCTTGACCGTGGCCCCGGCCTTTCACCCGAACAGATGAAGCGTTTGTTCGAGCCTTTTGAAACAACAAAACGGGGCGGGACCGGGCTCGGCCTGGCACTCTCGAAGCAGATTATGGATAAACATCGGGCCGAAATTCGTATTGAGCCGGCAGTTGGTGGGGGCACGATTGCCAGACTTATTTTTCCGGTTACATTAACCAAGAACGGAGATAACTGAATACAATGTCAAGGGGGAAAATTTTAATCGTCGACGACGAGGCAATACTTACTGAGAGCTTACAGAACATTCTGTCGTCAACGGGATATGATGTGACATCGTGTCTTCAAGGGGAGGAGTTTCTCTCCATGCTAACGTCTGTAAATCCGGATCTCATTCTACTCGACATCTTCATGGGGAAAGTGAACGGCCTTCAGTTATTGCGGAAGATGAAGGAGGAGGGCAACGACATCCCCGTTCTTATGATGACCGGACATGCCGATGTCGGCCTTGCTGTTGAGGCCATGAAGGAAGGCGCCTTGGACTTTGTGCTGAAGCCCTTCGAGCTTGCACATCTCAGCGTGCTGATAGAGAAGGCGATGGAGCAATCGCAGTTGAAGCGAAAAGTCAAGGTCTTGCAGTCAGAGCTTGAAGAGCAGCGACAGCGCAGCGGAATCATAGGAAAAAGCCCGGCACTTCACAGAGTTCTCGATACGGCAGAGAAGCTTGCACAAAGCGACAACACAACAGTTCTGTTGGAGGGTGAGAGCGGCACCGGGAAAGAGTTGTTGGCACGTTTTATCTACCAAAAAAGCCCGCGTGCCGATAAGGCATTTATCACGGTGAACTGCGGCGCGATTCCGAAAAACCTTGCCGAGAGTGAGTTCTTCGGGTACGAAAAGGGAGCGTTCACCGGTGCGACTGATAAAATGCGTCAGGGGAAATTCGAGCTTGCAGACGACGGAACAATCTTCCTCGATGAAATCGGCGAGCTATCATTGGACATGCAGGTGAAACTGCTTCGTGTTCTCGAAGATCGCCGGTTCTACCGGTTAGGCGGAACACGGGAATTGAGTGTGAATGTTCGCGTCATTGCAGCATCCAACAGAGATCTTGCACGGGAGGTACAGGAGGGAAGATTCCGTGAAGATCTGTTCTATCGCTTGAATGTTGCGTCAGTCAAAGTTCCTCCGTTGCGGGAACGCATTGAGGATATCGGGGTTATCTCGTATGCCTTCCTTCAGGAATTCAGCAAGAAATTCAGCAAGGAAACACCGAAGCTGTCCGATGATGCGCTTTCACTGTTGCAGAGTCTTCAATGGAAGGGCAACATTCGAGAACTGCGAAACGCCATCGAGCGTGTTGTGTTGCTCACCAGCGGACCGCTGCTCACGGTTGAACATTTCGCTTTTCTGGATGACGGGCTGGCAAAAACCGTGAATGGCGGCGGGAACGGGAAGGCATATCGCCTGGAAATCCCGAGTTCGGGAGTGTCGATGGGTCAGGTGGTGAGAGATCTGATTCTAAAAACACTCGTTATCACGAACGGCAACCAGGTTCATGCTGCAAAAATTCTCGGCCTTACGCGATCGAAACTTCGATATAGAATGGATCAATTAGGCATTCACCCTGATCAGCGAAGTTACCGGATAGAGGAGAATGAAGTTGTAGACTAAGCGACAGTTCGTATGCAAGGCTGATCGGATGTGGAGAATATGTGTGCGAGGGGGAGGAAGTAACCGCGGCCTCGCGCAGTTGCACAGATTCTAAATCAATCCTGCACAACGGATAGCCTGACACTATGAACACAAGCGAATCAGCTATTGGACGTCAAGCCTTCGCAGCACTGCCGTCAAACGAACAGACTGAGGTGAAGAAACTCATCCTCATTGTTGACGATGAGCCAGTCATGCAAGAGCTGGGAAGGGACATTCTCGAAGAACACGGATATCGTGTGCTGGTGGCTTCTGACGGTCTGGAAGCTCTGGATATGTACAGACAATACGGTAGCGAAATTGATCTGGTAGTCCTTGACATGCTGATGCCGCGATTGGATGGCGGGCAAACGTATATCGAGATGAAGAAGATGAATGTCGATATCAAAGCCTTTTTCTGTACAGGATATACGCCAACCGAAGTAATCGGCCCTCTGTTGGCGGCAGAATCCTTGCGCTCTTTGCAGAAGCCTTTCCGTCCAACAGAGTTCGTAGGCATAGTCCGCGATGTACTTTCTTCGTGAAATCGAGCCGACCACGTCGTTCTCAGGATTGAATTCCTGAGCTGTTTCGCTTTGCCCATCTCTGCCGACATGGCGAAAAAAAATCTTACTTGTAGAACTGCGTTTAACGTTTCTTCATTTCCGTTTGTTTTTACTGCAGTCTCTTCATCAGAACCCTTTCATGAAACCCAAGAATCACAAGGAAAACTATGCGGGAATGCGCTTGGTGATGCTTGGTATATTCTTTGAGCAATAGGAAGGTTTGAAACCGCCACCGGGCGCAGGGCAGTTACGTTTGGCGCTGTAAAGACGCGTGACCCTTCCAAACACGAAACGTGGTGATATAGTATGCCGGAGCTGACAGATCAGCTTGTTATCACACTTCAAACACATATGGATCCGGTACATCGTGTGAATGCCGCCGAGCAGCTTTCCTTTGATCCCTCAATGCGTTCAACAAAGGCGCTCGTAGCGGCACTTCACGACAACAATGAATCCGTGCGTTCAGCGGCTGCGCGGTCTCTTGCAACCATTGGTAGTAGTGATGTGGCAAGAATGGTCGCTCCACTGCTCGAACGTGAGAGTATGCGGCAATTGGCTTGTGACGTATTCAGCCAAATCGGGCATTGCGCAGTTACGCCGCTGGAGCCATATCTTTACCACCCTGATCACGAGGTGAGGAATGCCGCGATCGAGATTCTTGGCCGCATCAAACACAGAGATGCCGCAACGGCCATTATTCCTTTGCTGTATCACGATGACCCTGATGTGGTTCTTGCGGTTGTTGAGACATTAGCAAATCAAGAACAAGAAGTCTCCGTATCGCATCTTGAGCAGGTATACGAGAAGGAGGAGTATGCCCGGCCCGCCATTGCGGAGGCACTTGGAAAAATCGGCGGTTCGGAAGCAAGCCGCGTGCTGTTCAACAGCTTTCAATCCGGAATGTCAACCGGCTCAACCGACCCGATGGTACTCTTTCGCATCATTGAGGCGCTCGCACGCATCGGCAATCCTGAGGCTATAGCGTTGCTCAGCCATCATTTGCCTGATGCTTACGGAAAAATGCGCCAAACAATTCTGGCCGCAATAATTTGGCTCTGTGACAAGTCCGGTTTGCCGCTCGATATTCCCGGTGCTACCACACACGACCTCATTGCAATTCTCAATGATACAGATGTCAGGGTCCGGCTCAACGCTGTGCAGAAGCTTTCAGATGTGGGGGATTCGGATGTTACCAAGGCATTTTTGAGTGCCTTAGGCGGTTCAGCGTATTTAGACGCTGTTTTGTTTGGATTGTTAGAGCGACGAAAGGACACTCTGCCGGTTGTGCTGGAAATGTTGAGAACCGATCATTCTCCAATGAAGCGTGAAATGTTCATCCTCCTCAAAACCCTTGTGCTGAATCAGATATCAAATTCTTCTTCGCAAGTCTTGCAGAATGACGCAAACACCCTATTTACCAAAGCGACTGAGCAATGGCTTTGCATTGAGGATGAATCGAAGCAACTGATTCTCGAAACATTGTTTCTGCTTGACAGGCAACGGACATTCAGTTTCTTGGAGGAACTTCTCGCAATACCGGATCCATGGGTTAGAACAAAAACCATTGAGGTTCTCGGCAAGTTCAACGATCGGGATGTTTTGGAGCTTGTGGCGCGACAGGCAAGCGATGAAGATGAAACCGTTCGCTCAACTGTCGAATGGATATTGGAAGCAAGCGCCAGATGAACCTGACCGGCCCGCAACCCGGACCGGACATTGATTCCCATCTTAGTGGCACCGAAAGAAGCCAGGTGGCTAGTATTGTACAGCGTTTCTTCTTCTGATCCGCCCACCCGTGATATTCTCTGCACTTTCTCTGCACATCTCGCCGGTTTTCAGTTGGTTTCCTGTGTGTTGTAATGGCATGTAGTTTGCCGCAACGGTTGTGAAACAACAGGTGAACTGACTACATGCATGTACCCGGGTTCTTCAAGCGGTGCTCACTGTGCGGCACGGAGTGGACTTCAAAAGAAGATTTCCTTGCCGACAGGGATGTTCAACTCCAGGGATATCAGTGGGATAGTGTACGTGTGAAGAACGGCATGCCTTCCGAAGGAATGCTGGTTTTTACCCATCGTACAACAGCGTGTGGAACGTCAATCACCATTTCAGCACGTCAATTCCGCAGAGAAAAATAGCGGATTGTTACATTCATCGGACTTCTAATGGGCAGACTCAACTTAGACGAAATCTCACCCGGAATGATCCTCGCTTCCGACGTATTGGACAGGAGCGGAAGAGTACTACTGAAAACCGGTCTCCAGGTAACCGAAAAACACCTGACAATCCTCAAACAGTGGGGGATAACCGATGCGGATATTCTTGGCGTAGACCGTGACGAAATCAACGCAAAGACTATCGAGAGCTTTGACAAAGATGTTCTGACCGCATGTGAGACGGAGAAGCGTGAGTTGTTTCATCATGCAGATATGGCTCACCCGATCAATCAGGAACTCTTTCGGCTTTCCGTGCTTCGTTCAATGAAGAGAAAGGCAGGGGTTGCCACAACATGATAACGAGTCCAAGTGATCTGCTGAAAGGTTACGTCGAACTCTCTTCTCTTCCGACAGTATTCATACGCATTAATGAGGCTGTCAACAATCCGCGTTCATCCATGAACGATATCGGAAAAATTATCAGCGAGGATGCCGGACTTACGGCACGCCTGCTCATGGTGGTCAACAGCGCCTTCTTCAACTTTCCGCAGCGGATTGAATCGATTACAAAAGCCATTGGAATTGTCGGGACCCAACAGCTGCGCGATCTGGCGCTTGCAACGTCCATTATCAAGCTCTTCAAGGGCATCCCGTCCGATTTGGTGGATATGGAGAAATTCTGGAAGCACAGCGTCGCAGTCGGAATTGCGGCAAGAACGCTCGCTACGCTTCACAGGGAGGCAAACATCGAGCGGTTCTTTGTTGCAGGCATCCTTCACGATATCGGCCGGCTTGTGATGTATGTGAAGATTCCCGATCTCTCCCGCGAGGCATTGCTACGCGCAAGAAAGAACAACCAACTGCTGTATGTAACTGAAACGGAAGTGATTGGCTTCGATCATGCTGCAGTCGGGCGCGCCCTCATGCAAATCTGGAAACTCTCGGCCTATCAGGAGGAAGTTGTAGGATTTCATCATAACCCCGGTCTTGCTACCCGATTTCCGGTCGAAACAGCCATCGTGCATGTTGCTGATATTCTTGCCCACGGCATGGGCTTCGGAAGCAGCGGTGAACAATACGTTCCGCCGCTAAATGCTGAAGTGTGGGAACGTCTTTCATTGCAGGTAAGCGTTCTTGCCCCGGCATGTGAACAGATTGACCGCCAGTTTGATGATGCGGTGAAGATTATTCTTTAGACGAAGCACATGAATCCGCAGAATTCACATCACCAAATCCACGCACCGCTTTCCGTTGAGGTTGTGGATCAGATGAAAAATCTCGAGGAGCGTATTGTCTACCTTGAGGAGGTAAACCGCTGGAATCTCGATGCCCTTGATATCGTTGCCTCGATGGGCGATTTGCACACAACTGCCCATGTGGATTGGGAGGCGCAGGAGATTCTCGGTGCAACGCGGCAGTATGTTCTTCGCCTCATGCGTTTCCACACTGTGGCATTTCTGATGGTGAACGATGAGACTGCCGAGTTTGATATTGTTGACTGTGAGCCCGCGGATCAGAGGTCGGCCATTCAGAAGGAGATAGCGCACCAAACAACTCAGGGAACATTTGCGTGGGCGCTGAACAACAACCGGGCGGTGACGTTCGGTATGCAGCAGTCCGGACATTCGTTGATGCTGCATCCCATCGCAACTCGCGACCGGGTACTTGGAATGTTCGTCGGTGTGTTGGATGAACGAACCGGACAGGTTGTTGATGGAACTTTGAACCTTCTGTCGATTCTTCTCCTTATTACTGCCAACACGCTTGAAAACTCAGCCCTGTACCGCAAAATCAATGAACACAACAAGAACCTTGAGGCCTTGGTTCAGGAGAGAACAAGGGAACTTGAACAGGCTGTGCACGAGGCACAGGCAGCCACATTAGCGAAGAGTCAGTTTCTTGCGAACATGAGTCATGAAATCCGTACACCCATGAACGGCGTGCTCGGCCTTGCTGAACTCCTTCTCGATACCGATTTGGATTCCGTGCAGAGGGATTACGCTCAAACAATTCACTCAAGCGGCGACTCTCTTCTGACCATCATTAACGACATTCTCGACTTCTCCAAGATTGAAGCGAACAAGATGTCGCTTGAGCGCATTGACTTCGATCTACACCAGATAGTCGGTGATACCGTGGATTTGTTCGCCCGCAAAGCGGAGACGCGAGGAGTGCGTGTTGTCGGGATTGTCAATGATAATGTTCCGATTGCCGTTAAGGGCGATCCGGTTCGACTGCGCCAGATCATATCAAACCTTCTCGGCAACGCCGTGAAGTTTACAAATAACGGAAATATTGTTGTACGGGCGGAATGTGAGGAAGGGCAAGGTCCGGGAATTCGCGTCCGGTTTACCGTAAGCGATTCGGGTATAGGAATTCCCGAAGAGATTCAGAAAACACTGTTTCAGCCCTTCACACAAGCCGATGGCTCAACAACCCGCAAGTACGGCGGCAGCGGTCTTGGGCTTGCGATATGCAAACAACTCGTCGAGCTCATGGGCGGAACGATTGGCGTTGCGAGCGAGGCCGGGAGGGGGAGTACATTCTGGTTCTCGGTTGTATTCGAGAAACCGTCGTCGAGTATCGTGTCAACTGTTGAGGTGGGGAAAACATCCAAGCCCAAAGCAAACCTCACACTTCCGCATGGTATTCAGGTTCTTCTTGTGGAAGACAACGTCGTTAATCAAAAAGTGGCGATGCGGATGCTGCAGAAGATGGGCTGTGTGCCCGATGTTGCCTCGAACGGGCGGGAGGCTGTCGAGGCTGTTGCAAACAAAGTGTATGATGTCGTTCTGATGGATTGCATGATGCCAGAAATGGATGGGTTCGATGCGACAATCGCGATTCGAAAATCCGAGCAGCCGGGACGTCGCACCATTATCTTGGCTATGACGGCGAGCATTCTGCAGAGTGAACAAGATCGCTGTTTCAGCGTCGGTATGGATGATTACGTGGCAAAGCCTGTCAGAATGGGTCTGCTGCACTCCGTTATTTCGAAACATCTTGAGGAAAGAGAAAAATCAATCGGGCATTCGCCGACTGAAGAACAGATCGCCATCCCATTCTCGAACGCTCCTGAATCTGGCATCAACGATATTCTTGAAAAATCAAGGCTTGAAGAGCTGTACGAACTCAGCGATGGAGCGGACGCATTGCTTGTTGAGTTGCTCGAGATGTTTCGTGTTGATGGACCCGCCCGGCTTGAGGAATTGCGGGCAGCAGTTGCCGCGAACGACATGATTGCAACGCGCATGGCCGCGCATGCCCTTAAAGGAAGCAGCAGAAATCTCGGAGCGACCCAACTTGCCGAATACTGTCACGAACTTGAGTCTGCGTCTCAACGGGGGGCAATTCCGAATGCCGAGGAACTTCTGGCAAGTATTGAGAACGAAATCACGCGAGTTATGCGCGTTAGTGAACAGTTTCAATCCAATGAAAGGACTACTTCATGAAGATACTGACAGCCGACGATGATGCCGGCTCAAGAGCAATTCTGTCACGTGTCCTCAAATCCCTCGGCCACGACGTTGTTGAAACAAAGGATGGAAATGAAGGCTGGGGAACCTACCGCGTCGGTAATTTTCAGCTTGTCATCTCTGATTGGATGATGCCCGGCATGAACGGCATTGAGTTTTGCAAACTGGTTCGGCAAGATACCCGGCCGAAGTACACATACATCATCCTTCTTACGTCGTTGGAAGGCAAGGAAAAGTATCTCGAGGGAATGGAAGCAGGTGCTGATGACTTCATCAGCAAGCCGTTTGATCGTGACACGCTTGCTGCCCGGCTTCGTGTAGCGGAACGCATACTCAGCCTTCAGGCGGAAGTGAAGCAACTTGAGGGATTGTTACCCATTTGCGCCTACTGCAAGAAAATCAAAGATGACGAAAACCATTGGCAGCATATGGAGAGTTACATCTCACGACGAACGGAAGCGAACTTTTCCCATGGTATTTGTCCGGATTGCTATCAAAAACACATGGTCCCGCAATTGCAAGAACTTCGTAAGATACGCAATGGTTGAGAGTTCTCTGCAGATGCGCGATAGTAGCCACCCCGCGCCTTCGCATTCCGGTTGCGCGTTTCATGTTTGCGGCTTTTGGGAGCCACACAAGCAATCCGGGAATCTTGGCACTGGGGTTGCACGTCAGTGCCCTGAATACTGTATTGTGATTGAAAAGGGAATGTGTTATGCGACTTTTTGATTCGACCAATATCCCTCTGTTGGGCAAGGCCCTCGATGTCTATGCCCTGCGGCAGAAAGTTATCGCATCCAATCTGGCTAACATCACCACGCACGGGTACAAGAGCCAGAACGTCTCGTTCGAAGAGCATCTTGCGTCTGCATCGCAGGATTCAGCCGTGAAAGGGGCAACCACGAACGACAAGCACATCAAAGTAGGTGGCGCAACCGCGATGGTCGATGTTCAGCCTCAAGTTCACGACACTGCGCGCAACAATCCTCCGAAATACAACGAAATGTCAAGCGGCTTCAATGACGTGGATATTGATATGGAGATGGCCGAGCTGGCAAAGAATCAAATACGCTTCAAGTTCGGTTCACGGCTGTTGGGCGATACATTCAAGGGGATTCAAAAGGCTATTCGAGGTACGTTATGAAAGTTGAGAAACTCTTTGCCGGACTCAACGTGAGTGCGCAGGGTTTGAGTGCGCAACGAAAACGCATGAACGCGATTGCCAACAATATCGCCAATGCAGAAACAACCCGAACCGAAGACGGAACCCCCTACCGGCGGAAGATGGTGACTGTTGAGTCTGCTTCCGGTCAGCCGTTTACCGATACGTTCCATAAGACCGGACTGCAACTTGACACGACCAATGCATCACATCTATCACCCGGTGGATTCCAGTTCAGAGCAGAAGGGAACCTCCCCGGCAGTGTGGAAGCCGCTGAAGCGGAAGACTCGTCCGACTTCAAATTGATTCACGATCCCACACATCCTGATGCGGACGAGAACGGCTATGTGAAAATGCCGAACGTCAACATTATCACTGAAATGGTCGACATGATGTCTGCCTCCCGTGCATACGAGGCAAATATCACGGTTATCAATGCACAAAAGCAAATGGCAAAAGACAGCCTGGAGATTTGACGATGAAGGTTACAGATATTCGCAGCACACCGGCTCAACTGCCGGTTCAAAAAAAGAACACACGGCCTGCCGGTGAAGAATCGTTCGAAGCTACGCTGAAGAATATTCCGGCAGAAGCAACGCGTGCGGGTGAGACAAAGCAAACACTTTCACCGGCAGCACTCACGCAGCCGGAACAAGCTTTCTTTGCGCGGCTGTTCCCCGATGCCGCGGACGAAGTGCGGTCGTACAATCCATACCGGCGTGATCAGACTTCGCTTACGGTACAACTCGGAATTATTGTTGACAGACGAGGATAAGGCATATGCAGGAACTTCAATTACTCCCCGAACTGAGCGGGACACGCAATCACAATTCGGTGAACAAGCTTCTCAAGGAAGCAAACACTTCCTTCAGCGATACGCTCAACCAGGCTGTTCGTGATGTGAATACATTGCAGGGCGAGGCAGGGAAAGCGGTTCAACGCATGGTGAGCGGCGAGGAAACGGATATTCATAACGTCATGATTGCCGTCGAGAAGGCAAAGACAAGCTTCGAGTTGCTGATGGAAGTCCGCAACAAGACCATTGAGGCGTACAGGGAAATCATGAGGATGCAGGTATAACATGGCCGAGTTTCCCCAGCAAGTCCGCTCACAGCTGATCGATCTGACGCGACGTCTATCCATTGCGCAGAAAGTTGCCCTGGGCGCCGTTACGTTTGGCGTTATCGTCGGACTCATCGTCCTAGTCACATTTGTGAACCGTCCGACGTATGGCACGCTCTTCAGCAATCTTGCGCCACAGGATGCTTCCAAGATTGTGGAGAAGCTGCAAGAGAAGAAAGTCGAATACAAATTGGAGGACAACGGAAAAACAATTGTCGTTCCGAAAGATAAGATTTACGATGTTCGTCTTGCTTTAGCCGGCGAAGGTCTGCCACAATCGAGCATTGTCGGATACGAGATTTTTGACAGGACAAACCTTGGTGTTTCCGATTTCGTTCAGAAAGTCAATTATCGCCGTGCCTTGGAAGGCGAAATTGCCCGAACCATTCTTCAGATTGAGGAAGTGGAAGGGGCCCGCGTTCACATTGTTGTGCCGGAAAAGGCTCTCTTCAAGGATGATGAAAAGCCGACGACTGCATCAATTGTGTTGAAGCTGAAGTCGGGGAAGCCGCTACGTCGTGAAAATGTTCAAGGCATTGTTCATCTCGTGTCCAGCAGCATAGAAGGCCTTGATCCATCCAATGTTACGATTGTTGATTCACGCGGTACAATGCTTTCCGATGTTGAGAAGGGAAATTCGCTTGCAGCGAGAACATCCACACAATATGAACTGCAACAACGGGTTGAGAACTATCTCTCACAAAAGGCGCAAACACTGCTGGAGGGAGTTGTAGGTCCGGGAAATGCACGCGTTCAGGTTTCGGCAGAGCTTGATTACCGGCAGGTGGAACGAACCCTCGAGCAGTACGACCCCGATAAGACGGTTGTTCGCAGCGAACAGGTAACCGAGGAGAAGTCTGTTGTGAACGATTCGTCGTCCCCCTCCACCCGGAATAACACCGTGACGAACTACGAGGTGAATAAATCAATCGAACATATCATCGAAAATGTTGGTGGAATCAAGCGGCTCACCATTGCGGGGATCGTCAACGATGTTCCCCGTCAGGTGGAAAAGGAAGGGCAGACGGTCACGGAGTTTCAATCCCGAAAACCGGAAGAAATGAACCAACTCGCTGAAATTGTCAAGCGTGCGGTTGGGTTTGATGAGAAGCGGAACGATGAAGTCACCCTTGTGAATTTGCCTTTTGGCGGCAACGTCGAAAGTGAAGGCTTCCTCTACAAGGATGCACCGGGGAATAACTGGACTGAGATATTGCAGGACGATTCGTACGGCAAGTTGCTAATGCTTCTTGCTATGCTTGGCGCAGTGGGGATGATGTGGGTGCTGTTGAGCAAGTTTCGCGGCAGCAGTGATCCTGAATTAGAGGAGATGCTTGGTACCCGCGTTGATGTTCTTTCCGGCAATGCAGGAAAGTTGGGGGCGGCGCCATCGCAGCAAGGTGCTCTCGCAGGAAGAAGTCAACGCAGGCAACTTGCTGCTGCAGGTAACACGCTCCTCTCGGATGAAGCGCAGATTCGCGAAGAGCGACAGCAGCGCATAGCCGAGTATATTGCCAACCGACCCAAAGAGGCCGGAAGGTTGCTGAAAGTATGGTTGGTGGACAACTGAGAACCGGGTTCGTGCGGATCAAACAACAATTCATAACATGAGAAAAGATAGTTCAACTCCGGCACTTGGTACAAAGACACAGAGTAACAAGCAGAAGGCAGCACTCTTGCTGTTGTCATTGGATCTTGGAACGGCAACAACGCTCATGCGGACGCTGACGCAGGCCGAAATCGAGGATCTTACGGTGGAAATCACCCGTTTGAAAGGTATTCCATCAGCTGAGACAGATAAGGTGATGGAAGAGTTTCAATCACTCATCAAAGCGCAGGAATATCTTGTTGATGGCGGCGCCGACCAGGCGCGCTCACTCTTGGAAAAATCATTGGGGAACGAACGTGCTGCTTTCACGCTTGACCGCGTGAAGGCGGCGACAACACTGCGAGGATTCAACAATCTCAAGAAGGCAGACGCTTATCAAGTTGCCAATTTCCTGCAAAAGGAACATCCGCAGACCATTGCATTGATACTCTCGAATCTCCGGCTCGAACAAACCGCCGAAGTGTTGAGCCAGCTTCAGCCTGATTTGAGAAATGATGTGATCTTTAGAATGGCAACCTTGGGCAAGGTAGCGCCGTCACTTATCGCGGAAATGGAGCAAGCACTGGAAGCCGTTGCACAAACCGATATAACAGCGAGTATAAGCGCACTGGGCGGCCCGAAGTCGGTGGCCTCCGTTCTGAATCGTGTCGGGACGGAGAAGGCGAAGGAGATCATGGAACACCTCGAGATTCGTGAACCGCAACTTGCATCCGAAATAAAAAGCCTGATGTTCTTGTTTGAAGACATTATCTATGTTGACGACAGGGGCATTCAACGTGTATTGCGTGAGGTCGATAAGAAAGATCTCGCATTGGCACTCAAAGTTGTTGACGATCAACTGAAAACAAAAATCCTGTCCAACATGTCCGAGCGGGCGCAGGAACTGTTGCGCGAAGAGTTGCAATATATGGGACCGGTGCGTCTGAAAGAGGTTGAGGCAGCTCAAGCACGCATCATTGCGGTGGTGAAGAAACTGGAAGAAACAGGTGAGATTATCATCGCGGGAAGAGGCGGAACGGAGGAACTCGTTGTTTAGAACTGTCAAAATTCACACCCCGGCGGGCCGTGTGCGCCTGCTGGATCGGAACGGCCGCCGCCGGACGATATTGCCGTTTGCCCCGTTTCCTGATGAATCGGTTCAGGTACAGCGACCCGAGGCCACCCCTGAAGTTGAACAGGCTCCGGTTCAGGTTGCAGAGTCGGATACGTTTGACATCGAGCAACGGTTGAATGATGAATACAAAGCGGGATTTGAAGAGGGAAGACGATTCACAGAAAAATCCCTGCGTGATGAGTTGACTACGCAGTTGGCTAAGAATCACGCTGTCGTAGAGCAACTTACCGGAAACATTATACGCGAGTACGAGCGATTGCAACGTGAGGCCGAGCGGGGTGTTGTTGCGCTTGCACTCGGTATCGCCGAAAGAATCGTGAAACGTGAAGTTAGGTTGGACAATGAAATGGTTGTGCGGCAAATCCATGAAGCAACAAAACGGATTATTGGCGTTGAAAGGATCAAGATTCGGGTGAATCCGGCTGATGAAGAATTCGTGAGGGAGCACCGTACCCAGATTCTCGCTTCGAGCGATGCCGTACGCGATGTTGCTGTAGAACGTGACGAAACGATTGAACGGGGCGGCTGCATTCTTGAAAGCGAATCGGGGAATGTTGATGCACTCATTGCAACCCAACTGGAACGCATCGGTCTGGCCCTGCTTGGCGATCAAACGAAGGAATAATGGCATCAGCAAGTCAACATATCGAATCCGGCAGATTTGAGCCGTACTTCACAAGACTGCATCACGCCGATGTCGTGAAAGTAAACGGACGCGTGTCGCAGGTAATCGGCCTTGTTATCGAATCGACAGGCCCCAACTGCTTTCTCGGTGAAGTGTGTAACGTAAAAGCACGCAACGGCGAAGATCTTTGTATGGCAGAAGTTGTCGGGTTTAGGGGAAATCGTGTGTTGTCGATGGTGCTGGGCGATGCCGGCCGCGTGAGCCCCGGAAGTGAGATTGTTGCAACAGGCCATCCGCTGACGGTTCCGGTGAGCAATAAGTTGCTCGGCCGCGTCATCGATGGTATGGGGAGACCCATTGACGGCAAGGGGCCGATTGATGCCGTCGAGAGACGCTCAATACATGCAACTCCGCCGAGTCCGCTTGAGCGAAAACGCATAACAAAACCAATCGCAACGGGTATCCGGTCAATCGATACGTTGAAGACATGTGGTATTGGACAACGGGTTGGAATTTTTGCGGGGAGCGGTGTAGGAAAAAGCGTGACGTTAGGCATGATTGCCCGCTATGCAAGCTCGGACGTAAATGTCATTTGTCTTGTTGGCGAGCGGGGGCGCGAGGTGGGAGAATTTCTAGACAAAGAGCTTGGCGAAGAGGGGCTCCGCCGGTCAATTGTAGTTGTGGCTACAAGCGATCAGGCTGCTCTCATCCGAATCAAGGCGGCGTTCATGGCAACAACAATAGCGGAATATTTCCGCGACCAGGGGTTGAATGTCGTTCTCATGATGGATTCGCTTACGCGGCTGGCAATGGCGCAACGTGAGGTCGGCCTTGCGATCGGTGAACCGCCGACAACGAAGGGATACACTCCATCCGTATTTGCCATGCTGCCGAAGCTTCTTGAACGGGCGGGGAACGCAAAGAAGGGAAGCATTACGGGGTTGTACACCGTGCTGGTTGAGGGGGACGATATGAATGAGCCTGTCGCGGATAGCGTGCGCTCCATCCTCGACGGGCATATCGTTCTCTCACGACGGCTTGCTTCGGCGGGACATTATCCCGCGGTGGATGCATTGGAAAGTGTCAGTCGTGTTATGCCCGCAATTACTACCGGCGAGCATCAACGGGCGGCTGCACGCATGCTCGATCTGATGGCAACCTATCGCGAGGCAGAGGACTTGATTAACATCGGAGCGTATGTAAAGGGAAGCAACCCGAAAATTGATGAATCTCTGAAAATGCGTGAGATGATCCGGGCATTTCTCCGACAGCAATCGGATGAGCATGAGGATCTCGACACCAGCATCAGCTTGTTACGTGAAATGATGATGGTATAATCCGGAGCAAGAATGGCAAAACCAGCGTCGCGGTTCAAGACAGTTGTGCGTGTAAAGAAGCAGCAGGAGAAAATTGCCCAGCAGCAGTTGGTGCAGATTGAACATGCACATCTGAAAGAGCGCGAGGAACTCCTTCGCCTTCATGAAACAAGGGAAGAAGCCGTCGATGGGTCTCTGCACCAAGGCAGGACGCGGGCGACCGACCTGCAAATGCAGAGGGCGTTTATTGTCAAGCTGAACGGGCAGATTCATCAACAGTCGTCCAAAGTTAACGACATACTTGTGAAAGCGAATGCCAAGCGCGAGGAACTGACAGAACGTGCACGCGCCCGTCAGATCGTTGAAAAGCTTGAAGAAAAGAAATCTGTTGAAGCGGCAAAAACTCTTGATCGCAAGGAGCAGGAAAATACTGATGAAGTCGCAAACCGAAGGTCCAGGTAACATACGATCATGTCCGGCACAAAACAATACATAATCATCTTTCTCTCATCCCTCGCATCGGTCACGACACTTATGGTCTTGACGGCAATGGTGGAACCGAGGTTCTTTTCTCTCGTTCCCGGCACGTTTCCGCCCGATTCAACTCAGCAGCACCGTGCCGGAATATCGGATTCAATCGCAACTTCCGGCTATTCAATGACCTCGATGGGTGATAGTTCCGCTCCAACTCCCCGACGGCCCGACACGGCTAATGTACAAGCGACCACTGTTGCAGCGAATGGAGGGATAAACCAACTACCTGAGAAAGTGAAGGGAACCGTTTCGGAACTCAAGGGTAATACATCGATGACAATACCGGCACCGTTGGACACACTGGAAGAGGCGGAGCTGAGGAAGATGGTGCAGATCTTTGAATCGATGGAGCCCGAGGTTGCCGCCAGAATTTTGATGAAAATGGATGAACAGGCTATTAGCAAGGTCATTGCGAGAATGAAAAGCCGTCAAAGTGCAAAGATCCTCGCGACATTGGATCCGGAACAAGCTGCTCGAATACTGAAAGGGAAGAGAAACTCATGATTGGATTACTGCAAGGTTTGTTTTCCGGTACGGTGAAGCTGCCGGTAACGTCGTCGGAGAAATGCGGCGAGGATCGGGTAGAGGCTGCTTACACTGAACCTGCTGAAGAAGGAACATCATTTTTTGCTATGCTGGTTCAGTTGTTTACTCCTCAATCCTCAAAGCAAGCGGAAGTCGTTGGAATCGTGACAGTGGAAACTACTGACGAAATGTTTTCTTACGCGACAATGCCGGAAGGCAATGAGCAAAGAGGTGAAGTGTCATCCAACGTCCGATCGCTCGATACGCTCGTGGCGAAGATGACACCCGTTGTGTCGACAAGCGAAAGTGTTGAACCGACATCCGGGATTGTGGATGCTCCTCAAGCATCGAACACTCAGGTCGGGTACCGGCGTGCCCAGAGTTCTGCTCAATCTCACCTTGTTGATAACGGGGAACAACGTGAACAGAGAGCGCCTGTTGTTCATGGGGTCGGACAGATGCATCGCGCAACAGATCTACAAAAGCCCGCGGCTATGCAAAACAATACCGGGCCTCAACCCGATCCGACAGTTCGATCGGATCATGATGTTTCGCAGGAATCGCCAACTCAAAACGTAGTCATGGGCGGCCCAAATAGCAGACCTGCAACGGAGATTATTGAGCGAAGAAGTGAAGGATTTCCCCTCAATTGGAACAAAACCGGATCAAGCGAGATTGTCAGGGATTCTGTACGGGAAACCGGAAGACAAGAGGTTGCCGAAGGATTGCGGACCCTGTCACCCGAGGTTGGCAGACCCTCCGTTCGGGAAGCCGGAAGTCAAGGAGTTGCTGAAGAGTTACAGATTCTGACCAACAAATTCTCAACCGTTGGGATTCTGAAGAGGGAAACACCGGAGAGTACTGCCCGAATGAATATTCCGGCTGAGTATTCTGAAGATATCTCCACTGACGAAACAGAACGAGTTCAAACTCGAGATGGTGAGAATACTAATCATGAAAACAAGGCTGGGCTACAACAATCACCATCACGCAGTAATCTGCAGGCTGTGAAGCAGGCAGGCGTCGATCAGGCGCAGATAGATCAGCCTTCTGTGATGATTCCGGAGCCGGTATCGCCTAACAAAGCAAATCCGGTCAATCTTCCGGGACAGCCAACAGTGGGCGTTGCAGAGACAAAATTTGCGAAGGAAGATTCCGAGGCAAACACAGAAAATGATACACAGCTCGACCCCGGCCTTCAAGAGAAAGGCAAAACGCCACCAGAAGCAAAGAGTGTGCAGGCTTCAAATCAAGATATGAGACCTGAAGTCGTAGGCCGGCCTGTTTCTGCCGAGTTCCAACAGATACCGATTCACAGCAGGCCGGACACGCCAAACTCATTTCAGGCTGCTGAAAAGCCGTATGTTCCGGTTCAACTTCCCCGGGATTTCGCGCAGAATCTCATGGTACGAATCTCGGATGAGTTGAAAGCACATATCGAAGGGAAATCATCGGAAGTGCGAGTCGTGATGAAGCCGGAATCGATGGGACAGTTGTCCCTCCGCGTTGCAATGGAGGACGGAAGACTTGTTGCGATCATGGATGTGAGCAAGACGGCTGTAAAGATCGCGCTGGAGGCCCAGTTGCCTCAATTGCGTGAGGCGCTTGCAGCACAAGGAATCAATGTCGAACGATTCGATATTCTATCGGGATCAACAACTCAGTTTGAGCGTCATGGTGAGGGCAGCGCCTTTCATCGGCAGCAGCACTCCCGGCGTCAGATGGATGTGGATGTAGCCGAACGGTACGATACCGTGAAGTATCTCGGCTACAACACGGTCGAATACATTATCTAACAACTAATCAGAAAGGAGACACTATGCCGATCTACCAGGCGACAGCAGTCGGTCCGCCGCAAATTGGTACATCGACGGTGAACAAAGGGGCTATGGGAAAGGATGACTTTCTCAGGCTTCTCACAAACCAGCTCCGCTTCCAGGATCCGATGAACCCGATGAAGGGGGCGGATTTTGCGGCGCAGTTGGCGCAGTTCAGCTCGGTTGAGCAGCTTAGCAACATCAGCGCTTCGCTGGAATATAGCATCAACGCAAACTATGTGTTGACGCAGGCAATCAACAACGGCCTTTCAGCGGGATTCGTCGGGAAGGAAGTACGCGCAAGCGGCGATACGTTTACTCTGGCTGAGGCGGGTGACGGACTTCGGAGCGCAAAGCTGGGCTATTCGCTCGGATCGTCAGCAAGTTCCGTTACCGTCAAGATCAAGAATGAACGGGGAGAAGTTGTTCGCACGATGCAGCTTTCGGGCACGAGCAAGGGCGATAATTCATTCACGTGGGACGGGTTGGATGACGGAGGCGTTGACGTTCCCGGAGGCAAGTACACGTTTTCCATCGAAGCCAAAGATTCAGCCAACAAGAACATCGATGCGTCTACGTTCTTCTTCGGGAGGGTCTCTTCAGTCCGTTTTACCGCTGAGGGGACGAAGTTCGTCATCAATGGTCAGGAAGTATTCCTCGGCAATATTCTGGAAATCCTGGAGGGATAAGTCATGGCAGAAACAGTAAACGGTATCAATGTTCCGTTCCTGCCGGTAGGCGGGGTTGACGGGCTGAAGCAAAAACCGTCGATTCAACTTCCGGTTGAGCGATCGTTCGAAGCGATCTTTCAGAAGGAACTGAGCGAAGTCAAGTTCTCTAAACATGCACAGGAACGCCTGAACGAGCGCAATATCCAACTTGATCAACATGACCTGTCTCATCTTCACAATGCCATCGAACTGGCAGAGAAGAAGGGCTCACACGATTCGTTGGTGTTGCTGCGCGACATGGCGTTCATCGTGAGCGTGAAGAACAGAACGGTTGTAACGGCAATGCACGGTGAAAACATGAAGGCGAATGTTTTCACGAACATTGACAGTGCAGTAATAGCTGGGTAGTACAGTAACTAACACGGGCTGGTCCTCGGCACGAGGAGGCCCCCGGTTGAGCCGAACGACAGAGGCTTGGCCAGAACAACATATCATCATAAGGGGGTACAAATATGTCACTCTACACGTCTCTTTTTTCGGGCGTTTCGGGCTTGCGTAATCATCAGGTAATGCTCAACGTCATCGGAAACAACATTTCCAACGTCAACACCATCGGGTACAAATCAGCGCGTACCACTTTTGCTGAGATGTTCTCGCAAACCCGGCTGAGCGCTTTTCGTCCCGCAGGCGAAAGCGGCGGAATCAATCCACAGCAGATTGGCCTCGGTGCTTCGGTAGGTTCGGTGGATACGATGTTCACGCAGGGTAATTTTGAGGCATCAGGTTCTGCAACAGATCTTGCAATTGCCGGCGGAGGGTTCTTCGTCGTGAGGCAAGACGGACAGAAGTTCTATACGCGGGTTGGCAATTTTTCGTTTGATGCAGTCGGCAATATGGTGTTGCCCGGTAACGGGGCAATTCTTCAGGGAAAACTTGCGAATCCCGACGGAACCATTCCACCCAATGCATCCATTCAGAATCTGAAGCTTTCGCTCGATATGAAAGCGCCGCCCAAGGCTACAACATTTGCGAAGTTGGCCGGAAACCTCGACAGCCGCGCTGTGCAAGATACGGAAGTGCATTCAACGATCCAGATATATGATTCTCTCGGCAATTCACACACTGTCGAAATCAAATTCACCAAAACAGCTAATGCGAACGAGTGGACATGGGAAGCCTCGATTCCGACGGGCGGTACGCCGCCAGACCCCATGACGATTGCAAGCGGCGGCTCGGGCACTATCACGTTTGATAGCAACGGCGCATTGCTTGATTTCCAATATGCCGGTGGCGCAACAGCGTTGACGGTTGACCCTAACAACGGCGCCGGCATGGGCCAGAGAATCGACCTTACGCCCGGCAGGGTGGGAGAATTTTCCGGCATTACACAAACAGCGCAGAATTCCCTCGTCAACATGCGCGATCAGGATGGCTATGTATCGGGAACGCTGGAGAATATTGCTGTCGATAAGACGGGCAGGATTCAGGGCAAGTTCTCGAACGGAACAATCATCACGCTCGGACAAATTATGCTGGCTGAGTTTAACAACCCGGGCGGGTTGAGCAAGGTGGCCGAGGGTATGTACAGCGCTTCCGGTAATTCCGGGGAACCGATTCTCCTCATTGCAGGCGAGGGGTCCAACTCCACGATCAACGGCGGCGCACTCGAACAGTCCAACGTTGATCTCGCAGAGGAATTCACCAAAATGATCGTCGCACAACGCGGATACCAATCAAATGCGCGCATCATTACGACTACGGATGAAATTCTTCAGGAGACGGTGAATCTGAAGCGCTAATCCTTAGAATCCGGGGCGGCCGTCAGGTCGCTCCGGAATTCATTGTATCCAGAGGCCTTGAACAACTTCGCGCGCTGCAGTAACCTCTTACGCGTTATCGTGTAGCTCGTGCTCACCGGGTTCTTCAAGTTCCGCAATACGCGCGGCAAAACATCCACGTGGCCGATAATAGCCACCAGGGATTTCTCTTGTCCTTTCCCTTCATGCAAATCCTGCCCAAATCTCTGCAATCTGACGCCACACTAAAGATTTTCGAAAAGATACCGATGGCATACGGTTTGACCTCTCTGCTTGCAGTATTATTCAATAACGAAGAACTATCATGGCAGACGAGAAACCCACAACTGAACAGCCCGCAGAAACAACCGAAAGCAAAAAGGATGGTCTCGGAAAGAGGATTTTGATATTCGGCATTCCTGTTTTCCTCGTGCAGTTTATCGTTGTCTATTTCCTGGTGGCGAAGTTCATCGTTCCGAGTACAGGCCACAAGCAAACTGAAACCGCTGTGGAGCAGTCGGGTCACGAGAGGGAGAATACGAAAACCGACAAAGAGGAAGCCAGAGAGCAGCATATCTATGCGGTCAAAGATCTCATCATCAATCCGGCAGCAACAAACGGTCAACGCTACCTCCTCACAACGATAGCGTTCGACCTGAGCAGCAACGATGCATTGAAGAATCTGGAAAAGAAGGAGATGGCTGTGCGTGATGCTCTTAACTCGATACTCACGAGCAAAACGATGGAACAGTTGATTGATGTCTCGAAGCGCGAGAGTTTGCGCGAAGAGATTGCCGGAAAGGTAGCGCATCTCGTGGATCGCGGAACGCTTCAGAGTGTGTACTTCAGTAAATATATCATCCAATAAGAAACGGCACATGGCGGGCATACTCTCACAACAAGAAATTGACAGTCTTCTTTCAGGAATGACAAAGCAAGACGAGGCGACGGAAACGAATCCCGGGGCGGATCGAGAGGTTCTTCCTTTCGATTTCCAGATTCCGAGCCGGATTTCGAAACGGCAACTGCAGGCGTTGAACGCCGTGTATGTAACATTTGCGGAGGCGTTCGGCTCGTACCTCCTGTCAAGCTTGCAGGCACGGGTCTCGATGAGTGTAACGGATGTGCAGCAAATGTTTTACTCGCAATATCTTGCCTCCACGGCAAAGCCGAGCTGCTTGTATGTTTTCCGGATGGGCGAATCCGAGGCACAGGGCGTTCTGGAATTAAGCCCGTCGCTGGTGCTTGCGGTTATTGCACGAATGCTCGGGGGAACTGCCGATCCGAATCTTCCTCCTCGCTCGATCACGAAGATTGAACAGAACATCACCCGCGGAATTGTTCTCCGTGCTCTTGCCGATATGGATCGTGCCTGGGCGACAATCATCGACCGGAAATTCGTGCTGGAACGTTATGAAACTGAAGGCGACTTTCTCCAGATTGCTCCGGCAAGTGAAGTTGTTCTGGTCGTATCGTTCGAACTATCAATCGACGGGCAGCCGTATGCAATGAACATCTGCCTTCCAACGTTCGCCTTTGAAGACATTCTTGCCAAACTCCACGTTCAACATTCTGCCGGTGTGGATTCGAGTCATGGCCATACCGAATCCCGCGTCGTCGTTATGAAGACATTGGAAACCACGAAAATCCCTCTCGTGTGCGTGCTTGGCGATACGACTCTAACAGTAAAACAATTGATGAATCTGGAGCCCGGCGACGTGTTACTCACGGATACTACGACAGCCAGCGATCTCCGGATCGAACTTGGAGGCACAACGCGGGCGCTCGGAAAACCGGGAATCTCCAACGGACGGGCGGCAGTGAAGCTAACTCAAATAATGTCAGATACCATTAATCAGGAAGAAGGTCAACATGGAACAAATTAAGGATGAAGAGATCCTGAAATTTCCTCCGCGTCAACAGGAAGCTGAGAAAGCGAAGGAGCAAACAGAAGGTGAAGCCCGCCTGTTTCCTTATGCTACCGGGGATGTGGAAATGCAGAAGGCAAGCTTTCAACCGTTGGATCAGACGGCTGAACCCGGCTCGGGTGATCGGGACAAAAAGCTTGACCTGATTATGGGCATCAATCTGTCGGTCTCCGTTGAACTCGGCCGGACGAACCTTGAGATTCGACGAATTCTGGACATGAAGCGCGGCTCAATCATCGAGTTCGACAGAATGGCCGGCGAGCCTGTTGATATTGTTGTCAACGGAACAAAGATGGCCGAAGGCGAAGTTGTTGTCATCGACAAGCATTTTGCCATCCGCGTGACGAGCCTCGTCGGGACAGAGGAACGCATAAAGGGGCTGGGTTCCTGATGGAGTGGATTGTGGTGAAGTCTCTTCTCTCGCTCGGCGCAGTCATTCTGCTGATGATCGGCGTTGTGTTCGTGATGAAGAAATATGTGTACGGACGCCAATCCTCATCATCGCAAATCGTTGAGATGAAGGTGATTGGAACGTTGATGATTCAGCCCAAACGCTCAGTCAGCGTGATCAAAGTAATGGACAAAATTCTTGTGATTGGACTGTCGGAAGACGGGATGCAATCACTGGGCGAAATTAGTGATGCAAAAAGTCTGAGCCGGATCGACGAACGGCTTGCCGGTGAGTCTGCACAAGGCGGTTGGTTTACAAGAAAACCCTCGCAATCCGCGTCCGTTTCATTTGCGGAGGCGCTAAAGGCGCAAATCAGCAAAGTGGCAACGAAAGGGGCCTGATGACGAGAAAGCTGCTGCTCCTCATTCTTGCGTGTGTTCTTGTCGCGGGCGAGCTATATGCGCAGAGCAAGCCTATGCCTCTTCCAAAACTCTCGGTGGAGGTGGGCAAGACGGCGAATCCGGAGGATGTGTCCATCACGCTACAGATTTTGTTCTTGATGACCATTCTTTCACTTGCCCCGGCGCTTCTGATTCTGACTACAGCATTCACACGTATCATTGTAGTGTTCCATTTCCTGAAACAGGCAATGGGAACAACACAGATGCCTCCTTCACAGGTTCTCATCGGGCTGTCATTATTTCTGACATTCTTCGTAATGGCTCCGACTTGGAACAAGGTGAATAATTCAGCTCTTCAGCCCTATTTCCAGAAGAAAATAACTCTCGAGGAAGCATACGACAAAGGCGTTGAACCCATTCGTGAGTTCATGTTCAAACAAACGCGAGAGGAAGACTTGGGATTGTTCCTGCGTCTCTCAAATCTCGACAAGCCCAAGAGCCGTAACGATGTGCCAACGTATGCGCTCATTCCGGCGTATGCCATCAGCGAGTTACGTGTGGGGTTTCAGATAGGGTTCATGCTCTTCATTCCCTTCATCATTATCGATATGGTAGTGGCAAGTATTCTTATGTCGATGGGTATGATGATGCTGCCGCCGGCAATGATTTCGATGCCATTTAAGATTCTGTTGTTTGTGCTGATTGATGGATGGCATCTCGTAGTGAAATCGTTGATGCAGAGCTTCCAGTAAGGAGATGATATGACTGTTGAATTTGTAGTCCACCTGTTCCGTGAGACATTCTTCACCGCACTGCTTGTAGCGGCGCCTGTTCTTCTGGCCTCGTTGCTTGTAGGTTTGTTTATCTCCGTGTTGCAGGCTGCAACATCTATTCAAGAGTTCACGCTGACGTTTGTTCCGAAACTCATCGCTATCGCTGTCATTCTCGTCTTAACCCTGCCGTGGATGATTGATACGCTGCTCGGATTCACTATCGGCCTCTTCCAGCAAATCCCGACAATAGCACACTAACGGAAGCAAGAACAATGGAAGTATACGTTTCCCAGCTTCTTCTCTTTCTCCTGCTGTTCGTGCGTATCACGTCGTTAGTTGTTGTTGCGCCGGTATTGGGACATCAGGGCATTCCGGTGCAGGTCAAGGTAGCATTCGGCCTGTTCTTTTCGTTTGTCTTGTACCCCGTAACTGCGGGTGATGCACCGCCTGTGACAACAGAGTTCTTGCCGTTTGTATTGCTCATTCTTCATGAAGCGGCAGCCGGAATCCTGATCGGATTTGCAACCGGTTTGTTGTTTGCGGGCGTCCGGTATGCGGGCGAGTTGATTTCGCTTGAGACGGGCCTTTCGGCTGCATCTATGTTCGATCCTGAGGCAGGCAAAAGTACGTCGGTGATCAGCGAATTGATGTACTTGATGATGCTTATGGTGTTCCTCCTTTTGAACGGACATCATTTTGTGCTTGAGGCGCTCTATCTGAGCTATACGGCAATTCCCATCGGCGGATTGACACTCTCTGCCGCAGCCTTCGACGAGATGTTGAAGCTCACAGGGTTCATTTTCATTGTTGCGGTGAAACTGGCGGCCCCGGTTATGGTTGCGATGTTCCTCATCAGCGTTGCGCTTTCGATTCTCTCCCGCGTGATGCCGCAGATGAACATCTTCATGGTGGCGTTTCCGCTGAAAATCGGTGCGGGGTTCTTTGCAATCATGACGGCAGCTCCGTTGCTGGTGTTCGTGTTCAAAAAGCTGCTTGCAACGTTTGAGGCCAACTTGCTTGAATTGATCAGGGTATTGTAAGAGATGGCAGAATTCGATTCATCGGCTGAAGAAAAAACCGAACCAGCGAGTCAAAAGAAGAAAGATGATACGCGCAAGAAGGGAAGCGTTGCCAAGTCAACCGACTTGAACTCGGCGGCTGTTCTGGTGTTCGGCCTGCTGGTGCTGTATTTGGGAGGCTCAACCGTTGCGCTGAAGCTTGCGGCAATCGGGCGTTCCGTATTCTCGAATGTCGGGCAGGTTGAGCTCAGCACCGCCAACCTGCATTTCATTCTTCGGGAGGGGATTGTTTCGTTCGCGTTGATTCTGGCGCCGTTGCTGCTTGCGGTGATGGTGGTCGGTTTGATCTCGAATGTTGCCCAGGTTGGACTGTTGTTCGCGTGGGAGCCGTTACGGCCAAAATTCACGAAGCTCAATGTTCTCAAAGGGCTGAAGCGCATTCTGGCATCAAAACACTCCATCGTTGAAGTGATGAAAGGCTTGCTAAAGATATCCGTAATTGCAACAGTTGCTTACGGTTCAATGCATGATGTGGTGTCCGAATCCCTCTCTTTGGCAGACGGCACAGTGAGCGGAATTGTCGGGTTCATGTCGGTTGCGTCGGTAACTGTTGGTTTGAAAGTCGGGCTCGCTTTCTTTGTCATTGCAGCGGCAGATTACGCTTTCCAGCGATTTGAATTCGAGAAGAAGTTGCGCATGACGAAGCATGAAGTAAAGGAAGAGATGAAACAGGCCGAGGGCGATCCGCTGATCAAGGGACGCATCAGAACGATCCAGCGTCAGATTGCCTATCGCCGCATGATGCAGGATGTTCCTAAAGCAGACGTCGTGGTTACAAACCCGACACACTTTGCAGTCGCCATCAAGTACGAAATGGGAAAAATGGGAGCACCGAAAGTCGTTGCAAAAGGTGTTGATCTCATCGCGCAGCGCATCAAGAGTATCGCTCAGGAAAACAATGTCCCGATTGTCGAGGACAAGCCACTCGCGCAAATGCTGTACAAAACGGTTGAAGTAGGCGAGGAAATCCCGGAAAAACTGTTCCAAGTTGTCGCACAGGTGCTGGCATATGTATATCGCCTGCGCGAATCACGAAAGTCAATGTTCAGTGTGAACTAAACGATGGAATCAGCGATTCACAACAGAGGGTTTCTCGACTCGGCGCCAATGAAGATGCTGAGCAAGAACTCCGACTTCGTCCTTGCGGGCGGTGTGATACTCATTCTCGCAATGATGATCATTCCATTACCGCCGTTGATGCTGGACGTGTTGCTTGCAACGAACATCACCATCGCCATACTCATTCTGACGGTGTCGATGTACATCACGCATCCATTGGAACTGTCGGTGTTTCCCGGTCTGCTTCTTATACTCACCATTTTCCGTTTGTCGCTCAATGTCGCTTCGACACGCTTGATTCTGGGTGAAGGATATGCAGGTGAAGTGATCAATGCGTTTGGCGTATTCGTGGTTCAGGGAAACTACGTAGTCGGGTTCATCATCTTCATTATTCTCGTCATCATTCAATTCATCGTTATTGTGAAAGGTGCCGGACGCATTGCGGAAGTAGCAGCACGCTTTACTCTCGATGCAATGCCCGGCAAGCAAATGGCGATTGACGCCGATATGAATGCAGGCCTTATCACGGAAGATCAGGCCCGGCAACGTCGTCGAGAAATTGCCCGTGAAGCTGAGTTTCATGGAGCAATGGATGGCGCAAGCAAGTTCGTGAAGGGTGATGCAATCGCCGGGCTCTTGATCAACCTTGTCAACATTGTAGGCGGGTTTGTGATTGGTATCGTACAACGGGGAATGCCGTTCACGGATGCTCTGCAAAACTACACGTTACTAACGGTGGGTGACGGGCTCGTGTCGCAGATTCCCGCACTCATTGTATCAACGGCCGCCGGTATGATTGTGACACGCAGCGCGTCGGGGACTGCGCTTGATATTGAAATGCGAACGCAACTATTGGGGAAACCGAAACCGTTATTGATTGTTTCAGGAGCGTTGGGACTTTTTGCCATCGTTCCCGGCCTTCCAACGATTCCGTTCCTGTTGCTTGCCGGGCTTACCGGATCGATAGGATTCGTCAATATGCGCGATAGCAAACATGCTGCGCTTGAGAAAGCGAAACCGTCAACTCCTGCAACTCCTAAACAAGAGCAGATAGAGGATTATCTCCAAGTTGACCCGTTAGAGGTGGAAATCGGATACGGGCTGATTTCTCTGGTTGATGAGACACAGGGTGGGGATTTGTTCAATCGCATAACGAATCTCCGTAAACAACTTGCGATGGATTTGGGGATTATCATCCCTCCGGTCCGTGTACGAGATAATCTTCAACTCGATCCCAATCAATATGTCATCAAGATCCGCGGGAATGTAGTTGTAACGAACACTCTGATGGTTGATCGTCTGCTTGCGATGAACCCCGGTATTGTTGGTGAAGAACTCAAGGGTATTGCCGCGAAAGAGCCTGCATTTGGTTTATCGGCTCTCTGGATAGGCTCGCACGAGCGTGATCATGCTGAGATGGCAGGCTATACGGTGGTGGAGCCGGCAGCGGTTCTCTCTACACATCTGCAGGAAGTATTGCGTCGCAATTGCGACAAGATTCTTGGCCGGCAAGAGACGAAGAAATTAATCGAGAATCTAAAGAAGGAATATCCGGCCATTGTTGAAGAAATCAATCCGGAATCGCTTCCGTTCGGTACAATCCAAAAAGTGCTGCAGAATCTGTTGCGGGAAGGAATTCCGGTAAGGGACCTTGTCACTATTCTTGAGTCGCTATGTGACTATGCGAAGGTGACGAAGAATGTCGACGTACTGACAGAGTATGTCCGCCATTCCCTCTCGGATACAATTGCCCGGATGTATAAAGACGGAAAGGGGGTGCTGCACGCAATTGCGATGGACCCGCGGCTTGAGCATGTCATCACCAATGCGCTGCAACATCAGCGCGAAAGCAGTCCAAGTCTCGGTCTGGCGCCCGAGATAATCGAAGAAATACAAAAAAGCCTGACGACAAACGTCGAAATGATGATGGGGGCGGGATATCAGCCGGTCGTTCTATGTGTTGCCACCGTCAGGCCGTATTTCTATCGCTTGATTCGAACATCGTTCCCGAACGTTGCAGTCTTGTCGTTTACGGAACTGCCGCCCGAAACAGAAATTGAATTCATAGGAAAACTGGAGGTAAGCAATGCGGATTAAGAAATTTACCGGTGCCACACTGAAAGCTGCAACGGATGTGATGAGAAGCGAATTGGGGGAGGATGCGATTATTCTGAACACGAGAACTGTTCCCAAGGGCGGCGTGCTCAACTTTCTTCGAAAGGATGAGTTTGAGATTACTGCTGCCATTGATGAAGAAGCGGTTGCAGAATCGGATTCGGATTTCCCGCGACACTTGGCCCGCGCAGGCATCAGCCCGACGGCATCGAAAACGTCTGGCGGCGAGAACACATTTGCAAGTCTGCAAAAAGTAGCCAAGCAGTTCGAACATCGGACCCGTGAGCGGCATCCGGGAAGGGTGGGCGTTCAATCTGCGAACAGCCTGGCCGAGTATCATGATTTGAAGGGGGAGGTCGAGCATTTACGAAGTGTGGTTGAGGAAATTGCTGTTCATCTCAAGTACAGCAAAATGCCGACCCTGCCCGAACACCTGAAAAGCGCGTATGCAAGACTTGTCGAGCAGGATGTTAATGAACACCTTGCATCGGAACTCGTCCAAAGCGCGTATCGCTCGTTGGGCGAAGACCGCCTCGGAAACAAGAAAGATGTCGAGATGCATCTGTTACGTACTCTTTCCGGAATGTTCAAGACGTTGCCGCCGGCAACATCCTCGAAAAAGCCCCGGATCATCGCCTTGGTGGGCCCGACCGGAGTCGGGAAAACAACAACAGTGGCAAAGCTCGCTGCCATTCACAAGCTTATCCACAAACAAAGCGTTGCATTGGTTTCTGCGGACACGTATCGAATCGGCGCGATTGAGCAGTTGAGAACCTTCGCGACGATTGCCGACATCCCGATGGAGGTGGTGTATAAGCCCGCCGAGATGAAATCCGCTCTATCATCTTTCAAAGGAAAGGATGTTGTCTTCATCGACACAGTTGGAAGAAGCCAACGAATGAAGAAAGAGATCAATGAATTGGCAAAGTTCGTAAGCGCTGCGAATCCTCAGGAAGTTCATCTTGTTCTCAACACTTCAACTCACGGCCGGGCGTTGGAGGAGATACTCGAGCGGTTCAAGACCGTTACTCCGAACCGGATCATCTTTTCGAAACTCGACGAGGCTGTAACATTTGGCCAAATGGTCAATATTGCACATGCATCCGGCATTCCGATCTCCTATATCACCACAGGACAAAACGTTCCTGATGATATCAAAGTGGCAAGCAATGTGCATCTTGCACAGATGGTATACACCGGAGAACTGACGAATGCTTGACCAGGCAACACGCCTACGAGAAATAGCGGAGAAGAATTGCAGCAGGAACTCTGCAATGAAGCCGCATATCATCACCGTTGCCAGCGGCAAGGGGGGCGTGGGAAAGAGTACTGTGGCGCTGAATCTTGCGTTGCGTTTGGCGGAACTTGGCAGCACATCGCTCTTGCTTGATGCGGACGAGAATCTGGGTAACATCGATGTGATGGCGGGGATTTCACCGAAGCTACGGCTTGGCGACATCCTTCGGGGAGAGAAGGATATTGAAGACGTTATCATGCCGGTTACGAAAAACTTCAGCATTCTGCCGGGCAATTCCGGCGAGCGCGAGTATCCGTTGATGACGTTAGAGAAGCAGAAAGAATTACTCAATGATATCGCTGATCTGGATCGACACTACGACTACCTGGTCATTGATACGTCGGCAGGAATAGGAGAGGATATCATCAACTTCGCAGTTCGTTCACACGAAACACTTGTTATTACCAGTCCCGAGCCGACAGCGATAATGGACGCCTATGCATTAATCAAAATGGTTACACTCGCTGACGAATTTGTTCCTTTGAAAGTCGTGATCAATACAGCACGGACGCCGGCCGAAGCCGATGATGCTGCAATGAAATTGCAAACGGCTGTGAACCACTTTTTGAAGAAGCATCTTCATTATCTCGGCTCAATCCCGTACGACATCAGCGTTACAAGAGCGGTAACACGGCAATCGCCGGTTTTGAAGGAATTTCCCCTCTGCGGCGCATCACTTTCGATGAACATGCTCGCAGGTCGTATTGCAGAGCAGGCTGCACATCTGAAAACACGGAGGGTTCGTATAGCATGAACAAGCTCATTTTTCAAATCGGGGTTCTGGGTTTTTGCGTTGCCACGGTCATTTTTGGCGGAAGTGGCGGATCGGTGATGGAGATTGTTTCCCGATCGTTCATTGTTTTTGTCGGGATCGTGCTTGCCGCAACGGCAATTGTACTGGTTGGCGGGATGATGATCCAGAGGAATATCGTCGACTCCCAACCATCTGAAAAAGAGTCGACAACCCAGGTTCCGAACAACACGACAACATGAATACGGCGATGAACGAAACAGCGACTGAAACCTTATGGGAAGAATACTCCCGGACCCGGTCGCTTGATGTGAAACGAAAACTGGTCACGGAATACAGTGGCGTAGTGAAGTTTGTCGTCAGCAAGTTCCGCGGGTATTCCCGGCAGTCAACTGCGGTGATCAATGAAGAGGACCTGTTGCAGCTCGGAATGATCGGGCTCTTGGACTCGATCGACAGATTTGATCCCTCGCGGGGAGTGAAATTCGAGACGTATGCGATTACACGCATTCGCGGCACAGTACAGGATGAATTGCGGAAGCTCGACTGGGTGCCCCGTTCTGTACGAGAGAAAGTTCGCACACTCGACAAGGTAACACAAAAAATCGAATGCAATAACACACTCGCGGGCTCGACGAAACATATCGCGGAAGAACTGCAAATGTCCGTTGACGAGTATATCCACATGCTCCATGAAACACGAAGCGCTACCCCTGAAGCGATCACGTTCGGAGCAGGCACGGAAGAATCGTTGGAAAACAGCATCGCCGATGATGATATCGATCCTGCGGAACGAATGGGCAACGAACAGGTAAAGGAAATGCTCGTGACTATTGTGGAGAACTTACCGTCGCAGGACAGGCTCGTGATAGCGCTGTATTATTATGAAGAACTGACATTCAAGGAAATCGCCAATGTGCTGCGGCTTTCTGAGTCGAGAGTGTTTCAGAAACATGCGGCCATTCTCGAACGATTGAGAAACAAGGTAAGCACGCTCGTGTCGTAACTCCGGGCCGCCCTTGATCAGATGCAACACATGAAAACGATATTCAGTCACAGACGTTGTACTGACATTTAGGGACCACATGGCATCACCGCAATTTATACGGGACAAGGTACAAACCATCATTCAATTGCCGACACTTCCGGCTGTTGCCCAGGAGGTTGTGGAAATGGTTGAAAATCCCAAAACATCAGCCTCACGTCTGGGCAGAGTGATTGAAGCAGATCAGGCCCTGACGGGGAAGGTCTTGAAAATTGCCAACTCGGCATTCTACGGCTTCCCGAAGCAGATCGCTACCGTGGACTTCGCGATTATCGTTCTCGGGTTTGATGCACTGAAGGAGATTGTCATCAGTATTTCGCTCGTCAGCGCCCTGCAGAAAAAGGGCGACGCAACGTTCGATGCTCACCGGTTTTGGGATCACTCAATCTATAGCGGCGTAATTGCGCGCCGGCTCGCCCGTGATCTCGGCTACAGGGTCAGCGGCGAAGTGTTCGTTGGGGGGCTTCTCCATGACATGGGGATCTCAGCCTTGCACCAGTATTTTCGAAATGAGTACGATGAAATTCAACAGCGGGCCGAATCTTCCGGTCTTCCCTTTATTGAAGCTGAACGCGAAGTCCTTGGCGTTACTCATGCCGATATAGGCGGCTGGCTTGCCGAGCGGTGGAACTTCCCCAATCATCTCGTCGAAGCGATCTTCAAACACCACGAGCCGCTGGAAGCGAAAGAGAATCCGGATCTTGTCAGCATTATCCATTGTGCAGACGTGTTGGCAAATACTCTGTGCGGGTCGCCGATGCAGTACGAAGAGGGGTTGACATTCCACCCGGACGTGTTGCACAGGCTTCATCTCGACGATCCGGGATTGCTTGACCGGTATGTCGAAAATTATCGTTCGATCATTGCATCGGATATTACACAATTCAAGAGTATGTTCGGTGCTGCGCGAGACTAATATGAACCATCCCTCACATCAAAAAGCCAGACTACGACGCAATCGCCTGCAGTTGCTTGACAATGCTGCTCCGCAGTTTGAATCGTTCATGGAGAGTCGCGAACAATACATTTCAGCGCTGGAAGAGACGATCGATCTGCTCAAACGCAATCATCTGCAGGCAACGGAAAACAATGCTGCTATCCGTACCTCGCTTGACGAAATGCTGGCAATGCAGCAACTCTCCAACAGTATCAGCACGGCATTGGAGCCGGAAGAGATTGTCGGAACGCTCGTGCATCTCACGCGGCAGGTTCTTCCTGTGCTTGAAATGAATGTGTTTCTGTTCGAGCGGGAATCGGGTTCTCTCTTGCCGTTTTCGAAGCGATCCTCACAGGAGTTCATCAACGTTGCCCGGAAGCAGGTTGAGGCGGGAATTGTGGATTGGGTGATAGCGGAACAACGGACAGCATTGTTTCCCGACCTTGATGTGATTGGCGCGGGTACGCAACAGAGAATTCTTGTGATCGTACCGCTCTTCATGCGCAACGAGGCACTTGGCGTCTTCATGATTCAGTCGCCGAAATCGCACGAGGAAATTTCAAACCATGACATCCAGCTCTTGAGCGTTTTGGCGCATCAGGCTGCGGTGGGTATCGAGAACTGGCGGACATTTGATCGCATTGTCTCATTGAACAAAGAGTTGAAGGAATCGCAGGCACAGACGATGCACGCCGCAAAGCTCGCTGCCATCGGCGAGTTGGCAGCGAGTATTGTGCATGAGATCAAGAATCCGATACAGGTTATTATGATGCACATGGAAATGGTGCAGCGCGGGAAGCCGCTTCCCGGATGGCACGACCTTCTTGCGCAGCAAGTCAAGCGTCTCTCGGAGATGACCCGGCGGCTGATGAACTTCGCCCGCAATGCTTCGGAAGAGCCGAGAATGGAAGAAATCAATGTGAATAGGGCTATAGAAGAAACCGTTGCCATGGTTCAGCATGAATACCGGAACTCGATGATAGAAATCACTACTGCGTTGCGCCCTGATCTTCCTCCGGTAGTCGGTAACATCAACACGCTCCAGCAGGTGTTCCTTAATCTGTTAATCAATGCGCGGGATGCAATGCACAAAGGCGGAATGATAACAATCTCGACAGAGTCTTCGGGGTTTCACGTGATTGCAAAGTTCGCCGATTCCGGAGCGGGGATTGACAAACACCATCTTGACAAGATTTTTATGCCGTTTTTCACAACGAAGGGCGAAGGAAGCGGAACCGGCCTTGGCCTATCCATCTGCAGAAAAATCATCAGTGACCACAAAGGGGAAATCAAAGTGGAGAGTGAAGTAGGGAAGGGGACGACATTCACGATATTTCTCCCTATGCGAAGGAGAGTTGTATGAGACGACTGCCGGTATTGGTAATTCTGCTTCTCGCGCCGTATGTAAGTATTGTGGCGCAATCGCATTCGCAACAAGCGAAACACGAGTCTTCAAGTCGTGCTGAAATCAAATCGCCGGCACGCACAAACTCGTCGCAGGTGGCGGAGAATGTTGTTCCGGTGATTGACATTAGAGCGTTGGCGATGCAGAGTCAGGAAGTGGCAACGAACAAGAATCCGGTGATGAGCATATCGGAGCAGGGCGCTTTTGGCCTGCGTACGGTTCCACTTGTTGTAGCTCTGTTCGTCTCGCTTGTAGGGACTGCGGCAATGATGTCCGCGATTGGCAGTCCGGTGTCGCGCAAGCGCCGCAAGCCGAGTACGAACATGCTCGAGAGGCGTGAAGTATCGGCCGTTGATGCGATTCTTGCACAGGCGAAACTCGTTCTTCAAGAGAAAACACAGGGATCCTCCGGGCGTCTCGGTTTCGAGTTCGGTGTAGTTGAAGCCGATGATTCGGCCCTTTCTCTCGCCAAGACATTCGGACGGGGACAGGGAGAATTTCGTCTCTTGAGAAAACTCGAATCAGAGCGCCAGCCGTACGCATGGGAATCAAAACTCAAGTCCGCGCAGCAGAATCACCCTTCGGCCAAGAGACTTGGGGTTGGTAAGGGTGAAGTCCAACTTGTCGCGTCATTGCGAAGAATGGAAGAATCACAAATCCGGAAGGAGTCACGAACATGATTAAGGGACTGTATTCATCAAGCAATGGCATGCCACCCATGCTCGTGAAAATGGAAGTGCTGGCAAACAATCTTGCCAATATGAATGCAACAGGTTTCAAAAAGGACGGGATGTTTGTGGAGATGATGAAGGATTCCGGCGTTGCCCCCAACTCCTCGGCCGGCGAACTCACCACACAGCTGACCATTCAGAGGACAACGGATTTCAGCGAAGGGTCATTGAAACAAACGCAAAACCCGCTTGATTTTGCATTGCAGGGTGAAGGCTATTTTGTTGTGCAGACTCCGCACGGCGAACGCTATACGCGCAACGGCAACTTCACGCTCGGCCTTGACGGATCGTTGACAACGCGTGAAGGGTTTCCGGTTCTTAGTTCTGACGGGAAGATCACGCTTCCGAATATTCAGCGAATAGTGCAAGAGAATGTAGTTGTGACTGAGTCAGGCGACATAATGATCGGAAAGGATCACGTAGGGAAAATGAGGATTGTTGAGTTCCGGGATCAAGCGAAGTTGAAGAAGGAAGGCAGCGCCCTGTTTCGTTCTGATGAAGAGAACGATCCCGGGCTTATCGAAAAGGAATTTCCGGTTGTACGGCAGGGTTTCCTGGAAGAATCGAACGTTGACGGAATAGCGGAAATGATTGAGATGATAGAAATATCCCGCCATTTCGAATCCAATCAGAAGGCAATTGCTTCCCAGGATTCCACGCTCGAAAAACTGATGGAAATGGGAAAACTCTGATACCAACTTTGATTGAGAGCAGAACGAGTTTTAACAGACCAGAGAGGATAGTATGAACAGAGCATTACGAACAGCATCTGCAGGGATGGGCGCCCAGCAATTAAACGTGGATACAATTGCGCACAATCTTGCCAACGTAAACACAACCGGCTTCAAGAAGTCGAGAGCGGAGTTTCAGGACTTGATGTATCAGACAATCAAGGCAAGCGGAGGCGCAAGCGGTAATGCGTTGCGGGAGACGAATGAAATTCAGGTCGGAACCGGAACCGCCCCAATGGCAACGCAGAAAAGCTTCGTGCAGGGAGATTTGCAGGCGACAAGCAATCCGTTTGACATTTCCATTGTTGGCGAGGGCTTCTTCCAGATAAGAAAACCGGACGGGACAATTGCGTACACGCGGGACGGCTCATTCAAACTTTCATCAGACGGCACTCTTGTCACTTCGCTCGGTTATGTACTGGAGCCGGGCGTGTCGCTTTCGAGCGATGCGCAGAGTTTCTCAGTAAGTCGTGATGGTACAGTTGAAGTCAGCGATGGCTCCGGAGATACACCTGTCCGCGTTGCACAACTTGAATTGGCGAAATTCGTGAACGTGGCCGGATTGAAGGCAATCGGAAACAACCTGTTTGCTGAAACGCCCGCATCAGGTGCCCCGATGGTCGGGACTGCCGGAACAGAAGGCTTCGGCGAACTTCAGCAAGGATATCTTGAATCATCCAATGTGGATGTCGTTGAGGAGATGGTCAACATGATCGTTGCTCAACGGGCGTATGAAATCAATTCGAAGACGGTGAAAACAGTTGAAGATATGCTTCAAATCGCCAACAACTTGAAGCGGTAACACACAGTGATTGTCATTAGCATCATACTGACATTGTTGTTGCCCGCAGATGCGCGAGAACGTTCTCTTGCAGAGCAGGAAATCAAGAAGGCGATTGAGCAATTTGTAAGCTCAAAATTGACCGCACAGTTAAGCGCTGAGGAAGCATTTTCTGTCGAGTTCCGGAACGTTCCTGTGAACATTTCAGTCATTGCAAACGGGGCAACGTTTCGGGTTGTTGATAAGGGTTCGATGCCGTTACGTAATAATGCGCTGCTTCCGGTGGAGGTCGTGCAAAATGGACGTGTTGAATATACGTTTCTTGTTTCGGTGAAGATTCGTCGGTTCGGCAAAGTCTTGATAGCATCGGACAAGATAGAAAAGGGGCAGTCCGGCGATTCCATCTCTGCAAGAACAGAACAAGTTGAGACAACAATGTTGACGGCAGATGTCATTGCTGACAAGGAAAAGCTCACAGGGAAGCGGGCAAAGCGTATCATCAAAGCCGGTTCAGTTCTGACGGAAAGCATGTTTGAGGGAGTCCCGACAGTAACACAGGGCAGCCCTGTAACACTCTCGGTGAAATCCAACAGTGTTGTGATTGGTGTGCAGGCAATTGCCCGTGAGGATGGAGCGAAGGGTGATATCATTGCGGTACAGAGAGTCGGATCGGGAAACAGATACACTGCCCGGGTTGTCGATGAAAAGACAGTTGAGTTGGTCAGTCAAAAATGAAAGTCGAATAATGAAAACGAATACTCTGAAATATCTTGTCCTGTGTGGGATTGCCGGCGCAAGCACCGTCTTCGCCCAGGATATGCGCAATAACTTGAACCGTTCGCTATTCGCGGACCAGAAGGCCACACAGGTTGGTGATGCCGTGACGGTTCTGATTCTCGAAAGCACGAGCGCCGTCAACGACGCGAAAACCGAAACATCACGCGGTAGCGACATATCCCTCTCAGCAAATGCGACTCTGCCGTCAGGTAGCGGCAAGAGTGTCAGTGGGGGAGTCGGAACGGGGAATCAGTTCAAGGGTGAAGGCTCGACTTCGAATCGCGGTTCAGTCCGGGCAAAGATCAGCGCACAAGTCGATTCTGTTCTCGCAAACGGGAATGTCATCATTAACGGGAGCCGCTCGATTACGATCAATGGGGAAGAACAGATTTTGAAGATCTCCGGCATTGTCCGTCCATCAGATATAATGCCTGATAACTCGGTCTACTCATTCAACATTGCCGATGCCAAGATTATGTTGCAAGGAGAAGGAAGCCTCACCAAGGTACAGGAGCCGGGTTGGCTGACGAAGATCTTTCATTGGTTGTTCTAAGGAAGCTGAATCATGAAATCGAACCGTTTTCATATTATAGTTGCGGCTTTGCTGTTTGCAATCGGTACCTCCAACTCTGCGACGCGAATCAAAGATATCGCATACCTTCAGGGCGTACGCGGCAAGCAGATTATCGGCTACGGGCTGGTTGTCGGATTGAACGGCACAGGCGATACGCAGCGATCCACTTTCACACTTCAGTCCGTTACGAGCATGCTGAAACGGTTCGGGATTACCGTTCCGCAAACTGACTTGAGACTCCGCAATGTCGCTGCGGTGATGGTCACATCGACGATTCCCGGATTTGCACGCGAGGGCGGAGTGATAGATGTAACCGTCTCATCGATGGGCGACGCAACAAACCTTCAGGGTGGAATTCTCTTGATGACTCCCCTTTCGGGAATTGACGGTGCAGTGTACGCAATGGCGCAGGGGCCGATCTCGGTAGGGGGAAGCGGCGTTCGTCAGAATGGGAACGAAGTTCGCCGCAATCATACTTCTGCGGGACGCATTCCCGGCGGCGGGATTCTTGAACGGTCAGTCGTTACGGATTTCAGCACCGATTCAACGATAGCCCTTGTTCTGACGCAAGCGGATTTTACAACGGCAAACAGAATTGCGGAGGAAGTTAATTCAAAATTCGGCAGCAGAATTGCAACAGCAAACGACGGCTCGACAATCTCCCTTACAATTCCGAACGAGTTCAAGAATGATGGCCGGCTTGTCGAGTTTATTTCGCAAGTCGAACTTATCGAAATAACTCCCGACGTTGCCGCCAAGGTTGTTATTAACGAAAAGACCGGGACGATTGTCGTCGGCGGGGCGGTCAGTCTGCTTCCGGTAGCAATTTCGCATGGCAGCTTGAATATCGATATTCAGTCAACACCTGTCGTTTCTCAGCCGAACCCCTTTTCTCAGGGACAGACAGTGGTAACAAATCTGACAACGGTTTCGGCACAGATTGATTCATCCGTTGTCGTGGCTCTCGACGGGGCGGCAACCGTTCAGGATGTTGCAAAGGCATTGAACATGCTGAAAGTCGGCGCTCGCGACATCATTGCCATCTTTCAGGCATTGAAAGAGGCGGGGGCGTTGAAAGCCGCATTGGTGATTATATAGGCCCAATTGATGATTAGTGATCAGACCATAACGTCGTCTACTCCCCCGCAGAAAAGCGAAAAGCTCGATCACGCTCAAAAAGCCAAGCTTCAGAAGGCTGTTCGTGAGTTTGAGTCTGTATTTGTGGGGTATATGCTCAAGAGCATGAGGAACACCGTCGAAAAATCCGATAACTCTACGGATAGCTTCGGGGGCGACATGCTGGAGAGTATGTTTGATGTGGAATTGGCAAAGCACATCTCCAAAAACAGCAATCTCGGCATTGCAGACATGCTTTACAGAAAGATGACGGGGGAGAAGTTATCCCCGCCCGTATCCACAGCGGCTCAGAACATCACTAAGCCGTCGAAGAAGTTGGAACAACGTGTTGATTTCTCGAAAAACACTATACCGGCAAAGAAGGCGCCGGGAATCAATTCCGCTTCAATCGTGAACAACAAGATGTCACTTGTTGACCGGCTGCGGAATTATGAGTCGTACGTCGCGGAAGCTTCAGAAAAATTCGGAGTAAAGGATAGTCTGATTAAAGCGGTCATTGCGGCGGAGTCTTCGGCACGGCCCGATGCGCAATCGCCGAAGAACGCAAAAGGATTGATGCAATTGATTGATTCAACAGCCGCCGAAATGGGCGTAAAGAATGTGTGGGATCCGCGGGAGAACATTCTGGGCGGGGCGAAGTATCTCAAGCAGTTGCTCGAACGACATGATGGTGACGAGACTCTCGCTCTTGCGTCCTACAATGCAGGACCGGGAGCAGTGAAGAAGCATGGCGGTATTCCGCCGTTCAATGAGACGAAGCAGTATGTAGCCCGTGTAATTCGATTGATGAATGTATTCCAACAGCAGGAGGTAAACAATGAGTAACCTCAATCATCTAATGGAAGTGATGGCGGCAGAAGCGGAACTGACCGAGCAGTTGATTGAAGTGATGAAGATGCAGCAACAAGCCCTCGTGAACCTTGACCATGCCGAAGTCGAGATTTCGGTGGACAAGCAACAAGAACTTCTGCTGCCTATTGAAGCGCTTGAGCAGGAACGGCTCAGGCTAACTCGAGAGGTGTGGTGCGAGCTTACTCCGCCCCCTGATGCACCGGAAACGTCGATTCATCTCACATCATTGCTTCACCATCTTCAGAGAAAGGATGCTGACAGACTCTCAATGCTTGGAAGCCGTCTGCATTCTGCAGTTGAAGTGATGATGAAAGTGAATCAGGCCAACCAATACCTGATTGAGCATTCCCGGAGATTTGTGCGGGAAACATTGCGCATAGTTACGGACGGGCATTCCCGTCAAATAGTTGATCATCGAATCTAAAGAGGAAAACCATGCCGGGCTTATTTGGATTGTTGGAGATCGGACGTAGGGCGCTGGCGTCGCAGCAGCTCTCAATGAACGTCACGAGTCACAATATTGCGAACGCAACAACGCCGGGCTACACGCGCCAGCGGGCTGACTTGATTGCAACAATGCCGCTCAAAAATGCCAAGGGGTTGTTCATTGGAACAGGCGTAAGCGTTGAAGGGATTGAACGTTTGCGCAACAGGTTTCTTGATAACCAATATCGTCAATCAAGCGGAACATTGGGGTCGGCTTCGTTGCGGCAAGGCGTACTCAGTCAGATTGAGTCGGTACTGAATGAGCCGTCCGATCACGGGCTCCAATCGGCAATGACGAAGTTCTTCAACAGTTTCCAGGAGCTGTCCGCACATCCCGAGGATGCCGGTCCGCGCAACGCCGTGTTGTCGCAGGCAACGCACCTTGTTTCCACGTTCAACCGGATCAGCAACGGCCTCATAGCTCAGCGAAACAATCTCATTGATGATGCAGGGAATAAGGTCATTCAGATCAACAGTCTGACAAGACAAATCGCCGACCTGAACGCGCAAATCGTTTCCTCAAGAGGTGCCGGCAACCTCCCGAATGACCTGATGGATCAGCGTGATCAGGCGCTTGACCAGCTTTCGCAACTTGCCAATATCTCGGCATCAGTCGATAGTCAGGGTGTCATGCTTGTTTCAATCGGAGGGACACTTGTTGCCGGAAACGCTACGTCCGTACCCTTGCAAATGTCTGCAACGGCGAACTCGTTGACCATTACCACATCCGGCGGGTACGCGCTCCAAGTCGGGGGCGGCCAACTCGGGGGGTTGATGGAAATGTATAACACAACAATTCCCGGCCAGCAGTCGCAGATTGATACACTCGCAAACACGATTATAACACGCGTCAACGCGGTTCACTCTGCCGGATACGGACTTGGAGATCCGCCGCGAACCGGGATCAATTTCTTCACGGGGACCGATGCCCGAAGTATTGCCGTGAACAACACTATTTCCTCCAATATAAACAACATTGCTGCTTCGGGTGACGGCGCACCGGGTAATAATGAGAATGCCTTGGCGCTGTTTGGCATTATCAACGAACAACTGCTCGACGGCGGAACATCAACAGTCTCCCAGTTCTACAATCGATTCGTCAGTTCGATCGGGTCGGCAGTCACCTCTGCTACCGCGGCGAGTAACGGTGCCGAACTGATCCTTTCACAACTGTATGCGCAGCGCGAATCAGTTTCCGGTGTTTCGTTGGATGAAGAAATGACCAACATGATCAAATTCCAACGGTCGTTCGAAGCTGCTGCCCGACTTGTGAGTACAACGGACGAGCTTATGAAAACTATCCTCAATATGGTGTAGCCATGAGAATCAGTGATAACATTCTGACGAAGAATTTCCTGACCAGTGTCAACAATTCCCGGTCCCGAATGAGCAAGCTGCAGGATCAGCTTTCATCGGGAAAGCGGGTTTTGAATCCGTCCGACGATCCGGAGGCGGCATACAGAATCCTCAGAACAAAAACCGCCATCCACAAAAACGAGCAGTTTCAGAAGAACGTGAGTGACGGAACCGTTATGTTGCAGGCGACTGCACAAGCGATTGATAATTTCAGCAACCTGCTGCTTGAAGCAAAAGATATTGTGACCAAGGCACGGAGCGGAATCGGCACGACAAACCTGGAAACCTTTGCCGAGCAAATCGACGCCATCATCAAGAGTGCCGTTCAGATCGGTAATACGCAGTTCAACGGCAAACATCTTTTCGGCGGTACGCAAACCACGGCTCCTCCGTTCATTCTGGCGGCGGATGGATCAACGGTAACTCTCAACCCCAACGGTATCACCGGAACGATTGAGCTTCAGGTTGGTGACGGATTGAAGCAAGCAGTGAATATCGACGGGATGCAGGCATTCCTCGGAGAGGAGATCTTTCAGGCGCTGATCGATATCCGTGACACGATGCGTGGCGGCACCGTACCCACCGCGGCACACTACGACCAGGTAACGGCACACGTGTCGCATGTGTCGAGTGTCGGCGGAAAGACCGGACTCATGTTGAATGCTCTTGAAATGCACGAGAATTTTCTGGCAGGACGTGAAATTCACCTTGCAAGCTTGCTTTCAAATGATGACGATACGGATTTTGCGGAATCAACATTGTTGTTGAGGAAAGAAGAGATGATGCTGGAGGCGGCATTGAATGTCGGTGCCCGGCTAATCCCAAAAACACTGATGGACTTCTTACGGTAGAATGAACTCTCGTTGGGATGCTGGAACCATACTCGGCCTGGCGCTGGGATTTTCTGTTGTCTTCGGTTCGTTTGTGTTGGAGGGCGGTACCATTGGCGGACTGATTCTGCTTCCTGCCATGGCGATTGTATTTGGAGGAACCATAGCAGCAGCGATGATCGGCACCTCAATGAGCAGCATAACGAGCATCGGAAGACTGATGTTTCTTGCAGTGCGTCCGCCGATACAGGACGTCCGGTCAACGATCGATTCGATTGTGTTCTACTCGTCTGTTGCACGGCGGGAAGGATTGTTTGCTCTTGAGAAGTTCATCGATACAGCGCCGCATCAGTTTTTGCAGAAGATTTTGAGGTTAACAGTGGACGGGATTGATCCACACAGCTTGCGTGGCCTTGCGGAAACGGAAATCCACTATGTGGGCGACCGTCATGCGAGGAATGCTGCAATCTTTCACAAAATGGGCGGGTATTCGCCTACAATGGGCATTATCGGAACAGTGATGGGATTGATTGCCACACTTGCCGCGGCCGGTGAAGATCCGGATACACTCATCCGGCACATAGCGACAGCTTTTATCGCCACCTTGTGGGGCGTGCTTATGGCGAATATTGTGTGGCTCCCGATTCATGACAAGCTGAAGAAGATTCATGATGAAGAGAGCATGCATCTCGATCTGATTCTTGAAGGTGTTCAGGGAATTCAGGCAGGAGAGATTCCGAGCGTCATCAAGGCAAAGCTCGAAAGCATGTTGCCGCATTCGGAAAGGAACTCGGTGCTCGTATGAAATCGAAGCGAACACGGAAATCGAAGAACGAAAATCAATCCAACACCGACAGGTGGCTACTCACCTACGCGGATTTGATTACGTTGTTGCTGGGATTGTTTGTAATCCTGTATGCAATGTCACAAGTTGACAATACGAAGTACTCGAAAGTGGTGGTTGCCCTGGGTGGAATGTTCGGAAAAGCTGTACCTTTGGGCGGATCAGAGTCCGTGTTGTCCGGTGGAGAATTGATGCCGGATCGTATGAGTATTGAACGCAAGCTGCAGGGAGCGCTGTACCAGGACCTTCAATCTCAATTGGTTTCGGTTTCCCAGGATTCACGCGGTGTAGTTGTTCATTTGGCAGAGGAGTTGTTATTTGCGTCCGGCAGCGCGACACTCAAGAACACGTCCATGGGAAGCCTCGACTTGCTTGCAAGCGTCCTCAAGACACTTCCGAACGAGATACGAGTTGAAGGACATACAGACGACGTTCCCATCAGCACAGCGATGTTCCCTTCAAACTGGCATTTGTCGGTCGGTCGGGCAATGAACACAGGCGATTATTTGATGAAACGGCATGGCATTGATCCGGAAAAGGTGACAATAGTCGGGTTCTCAGAATACAAGCCCCTGGTTCCCAACACAACACCGGAGAACAAGGCAAAGAACCGGCGGGTCGATATCGTCATTGTTTCATCAGAAGTATTGCACAACACTAAACAGGCGGGAGAACAACAATGAAGTGTTTCAATCATCAGTTCGGTGAAATCGAGTACGCACAAGAGCATGTGTATGATTTTCCGGAGGGAATCATCGGATTTGAGCATCTGCACAAATTCATCATTATCAACGATCCCGAAACAGAGCCGTTCCGGTGGCTGCTCTCCGTGGAAGACAAGGAGTTCTGTGTTCCCATTCTTGATCCGAAATTCATCGATCCTCTGTACCAGGCATCCGAGCGATTCGAAGAGGGTGTGACGGTTGCTGTCATTGTGTCGTTGAAAGAACCTATCGAACAATCCACAGTGAATCTGAGGAGCCCGTTATTGATTGATGCAGGGAAACATCTCGGGAAGCAGTCAATTCTCGAGAACGAGCGGTTTGCCATTCAGCACAAATTCATCAACGAGCTGCAGCTCGTTACGGGAGAGTGACACATGTTAGTCCTATCACGCAAGCTGGATGAGGCAATTCACATTGGCGGCGGTATTCGCGTTAAGATACTTCATATCAGCGATGGACAAGTGAAAATCGGGATTGAAGCTCCGCCCGACGTGAAAATCTATCGTGCCGAGATTGTTTCAGAGATTGAAAAGCAAAACATCCTTGCTGCCCGTGCAGGAAAAAGTGTTGCAGCAAAAGCCGCAGGTATGTTGACGAAATCGGCGGTCAAGACAAAACCAGACTGATGAGAAAAGGGTTGTATCCATGTTTGTCATAATCGGAATTGCTGTTGTGTTGCTGAGCGTTCTCGGCGGGTTTGTGCTGCACGGCGGCCCGCTTGGAGTGCTTTTCCAGCCGGAGGAATTTCTCATTATCGGCGGTGCTGCAATGGGCGCATTGTTGGTGCAGACGCCACCGTCGCTGCTCAAACGGGTGGCAAGCAACATGGGCGGTCTCTTCAAGGGCGATCCGTACACCAGGGATGAGTATCTGAACATGCTGAAGACGATGTTCGAACTCTTCAACGCCGCAACACGTGACGGTTTGATAGCTATTGAACAACACGTTGAAAAGCCGGAGGCAAGCTCCATCTTCTCAAAAAATAAATTTCTTATGCACCACAAGCATGCACTGTACTATCTTGCCGATACGATGAAACTGCTGATGGGAGGCGGGGTGCCGCCGCATGATCTTGAGTCGATGCTTGAAGCGGATATCGAGACACATCACACCGAAGAAACGCAAGCAAGTGGAATGTTGCAGAAGGTGGCCGATGCCCTGCCCGGTCTTGGCATCGTTGCTGCCGTCCTGGGAATCGTGATCACGATGCAGGCAATTGATGGGCCTCCTGCGGAAATAGGCTATAAGGTTGCAGCGGCCCTTGTGGGGACGTTTCTGGGCATTTTTCTCTGCTACGGTTTCGTCGGCCCGATGTCGACGCACATGGATCTGTTAAGCCAATCGCAATCGCGGTATTTTGAATGTATGAAGGCCGGCATCGTCGCCTATGCAAAGGGGAACGCCCCGTTGGTGGTTGTTGAGTTTGCCCGACGCGTCATTCCAAACGAAGTACGGCCGACATTCCAGGAACTGGAGCAAGCGGTGAAAGCTCTTAAGCATGTACAATCCTAAGTAATTGGGCGAGGGCAATGAACCGCAGTCACAGCGATCTTCCCATTATCATCAAGAAGAGGAAGCACGGCGCTCACGGCCATCATGGCGGCGCGTGGAAAGTAGCGTATGCTGATTTCGTTACTGCGATGATGGCCTTGTTCATTGTGTTGTGGATTGTCGGGCAGAGCAAGCAGGTGAAGGAATATGTAGCGCATTATTTCAGGGACCCCGGGGCTTTTTTTGAGAACTCAACGGGAGGCGGCGCGTTCAACGGAACAACAGTTCCAATGCCCCAACAACATGTTGAAGACAATCTGCGTCGTGAAACCAAACGAATGGAGCATATGGCCTCAACGCTGACGAACAAATTAGGGCAGGATTCGTCGCTGCATCAGCTCCTGAGCCAGATTTCATTTGAGATGACGGAAGAAGGGATGAGAATAAATCTGAACGAGTCTGCTCAAGGCACATATTTCGACCTCGGTACATCTCGGCTGAAACCGGAGGCTATCGGGATACTGACTACGATTGCAACCGAGATCGGAAGACTTCCTAACGATGTGGTCATTGAAGGGCACACAGATGCGCTTCCATATTCGAGCACGCTGGGGTATACGAATTTCGAGTTGAGCACGGATCGCGCCAATGCGGCGCGTCGTCTTCTCATGGCCAACGGGTTGCGGGCTGAACAGCTTTCCGATGTTCGCGGCTATGCCGACACCCGGCTGCGCGATCGCAACAGGCCGTTTGATGCTTCCAATCGCAGAATCAGCATTGTGATTAAGTTCGGGGAACAGTAGTATGAACAAGCCGCCAAAAATCTTGATCGTTGACGACGACGAGGTGCAGTTGCAGGTCATCGGGCATGCCATTCAATCGGTAGGCGAGTATGTCGTCTTGACGACAACAAGCCCTATAACCGCAATGCAGATTGCCGAGAAACACTCTCCCGACGTTATCTTGAGCGACTTTTTCATGCCCGAGCAGGATGGATTCACCTTCTGCCGAAAGGTCAAAGAGCATCCCCGGTTGCGTACGGTAATGTTTATTCTTCTGACATCGGCATCGACAATTGATCAACGGGTCCGCGGCCTTGACCTCGGCGCCGATGACTATATTGCCAAGCCGTTTAATACTGAGGAGTTGCTTTCACGCATCAGGGCTGCACTCCGCTTGAGGGCGTTGAACGATGAACTCGAAACCGACAAAGCGCAACTTTCCGCTCTCTACAAAGAGGCGGAAGAAAGTTTCATGGGAGTGCTCTCACTGCTGACACACCTGATTGGCCAACGTGTGCCGAGCGCGTCCGTACGCGGGGATCGTGCGGCTGCCATGGCCCGCTGGATTGGCGAACGCCTCGGCTTGAATGAAGAAGAGTTGAAGATGCTTGAGATCGCGGCAAAGCTCCATGAGATCGGCAAGGTCAATCTGCCTGATGATCTGTTGAAAAAGCCGGTGTCTGAGTTAACCGACGTTGAGCGCGGAGCGATTGCGCATTTTCCGATAATGGGGCAGATGATTCTCGGCGGCATACCGCGTCTGCAATCCGTTGGCGCGTTTCTTCGTCATCAGATGGAGAATTTTGACGGAACCGGATATCCCGACAAGCTGCAAAAAGATCAGATCCCGATTGAAGCGCGTATTCTGCGGGCAATCAACGTCGTTGAATCGGAATGTGCGGTGCATCCCGGGAATGTTGAGAGCGCAGTCTCTGCTATTACGCGTTGCAAGGGGACTGTGATTGATCCGCATATTGTGCAGTTGATCACCGAGTATTTGCAAGTCGTGGAAAACCCCGCATGGCGCGAAGGGAAGAGGCAGGTGTCGATCTATGATTTGAAGGAAGGAATGGTGATAGCACACGACTTGACCACGGGAAGCGGCACCAAACTCCTCTCGGACAAATCGAAGATTTCCCTTTCGATTCTTGAGAGAATATTTGCTCACCACCAGCATGATCCGATTCTTAATACCATTTACGTCTACGACGCATAAGGTATTGGGAAAAGGATTCATACCGGCTTTCCTTTTGAGACGTACGGATTACCCTTCATGTGAAACCGCCATTTGTGCAGTGTCCCTTGAGTGATGCCGATACGTGTCGTGCGAGCTACCGCGACAGGCATTTCCAGAAATTTCTCCTCTGCAAGCCACAAGTTGCCGGTGCATAAGTCAACGCCGTTTTCTTCCCGTCCGATTCCGAATGCTTCACACAGTTTTGCGGGTCCATTGCATAAATTCCTTTTGGCATGTTCTGAGGTGAGCCTGATCCCGCGGTGACGTGCCATTGTTTTCACGCCTTGCACCGGCTCTGCGGCCCGCAATAATACAGCATGTCCGACACCGGCTTCTTCCGTTACGACGTTGCAACAGAAATGCATTCCATACGTGAAATAGACATAAAGGTGTCCGCCGTTCTTGAACATTGCTTCGTTGCGGCGGGTCATACCGTTGTATGCATGACTCGCGGGATCCTTTTCTCCCAAGTATGCTTCCACTTCAACAATCTGCCCGATAAGAATTTCATCGTTTAGCCTTCTGACAAGAAACTTACCGATAAGTTGGCGGGCGACTTGCAGTGTCGGTTGCAGATAGAATTGTCGGCCGATTCTTCTCAAGTGCGGTTTCACAAGGCTGCCCTGTTGCATAGAAATAGACATGAACGTCTAATTGTTCAATGAGAAGGTGAAAGAGGAAACGAGCTTGGGGCGAATTTCCTCTTCATTCAAGCGGGCCTAAAATATATTATATGTGAAGCCGACTGCAATTACCTCTTTGATTTGCGTTCTCGGGAACGGTTCGACATTGAGCAGTTGCACCGAGAAAATTGCGCTGATGAATTTGTTCACTGTCATTGTCAGTCTGCTGTCGCTGCGGATATCAACACGTTCAATCTTTTTGAGCGGCGCGAAAAGCTCGAGCTTGGACGTAAAAAGGATGTTCTCGGCAAGCTTCCACTCAACATCTGTTACCGACTCGATGCCGCCTTCGACTTTGGATGTTTCGACTTGTTGCGTCTCGGGGTTGTCTGCGTAACCGTGCCTTTTCGAGAAGGTCTCGCGTAATGCCATTCCGAGACGTGTCTTCACCTCGGTAATGGGTTGCCAGCCCGCACCGACACTTTGAGTCAGGTATGCAGGGTCAAAGAAACCGGAAACCTCAGACTTGTCGCCCGCTGCCGGCGTATCGTATTTGTATCCCGGGGCGAACTGCGATTTGAATGTTACACCCGCATACGGATTTACATATTGATTCAGTTTGTAGGTGAGGATGGACTCCAACTCAATCTTGTCGTCAGTTTTTCGCAGCCCCTTGTCGGAAATGCGCGCCTGGCCAAACCCAAATTTGTATGCGTTCGCCCAGTTGGTTTTCTCCTCGTCACCCACTGACTTGCCCTCGATGGAGAATGTCCAGGAAAGGGCATTGTCGCCGCCTACCGACCAATCGGTGAAACCGATTTGGGCGAGCGTAAGGCCCGCTACCATACTATGCGTCCACCCGTACTTGGGAGCCTGAACGGTGTCGGTTTGCGCGAACAGCGTGTTCGCAACGACGATTAGAGAGAATAAAGCAAATGCTTTCATCGATAGTTCCTTCTGGAAAATGTAACCGGATATGTCTTGCCAAAAGCCCGGAGCGTTCCGCACTCCGGGCTTCCGAAAAGAGAATTCTCAATTTCCTATGTGGCTATGGGTTCGGGATTTTGAGATGTTGACCTACTTTGATCAGATCGGGATTTGTCAGGACATCTTTGTTGATGTTGAAGATATCCATGTACTTGTTCGGGCTTCCGAGATGCTGCTTTGCAATCTTCGACAACGTATCGCCTGATTGTACAGTGTACACGCCGTATAAATCCGTTTTCTCTACGCGGATATCGGCGGCCATTTCGCTTTCCCATCCCGGGATGGTCTTGATTTTGTCCCAGACCAGGTTCTTTTCCAACTGATACGACGCGGTACCTTTGATTTTCAACTTTCCTGCATCTTCAGCCACGGAGTCCATACGAACACCGAGCTTGGACGCAAGATCAAGAACAGATTGATATTTTGATTGTAACACGGGGCTACCTTTCGATTGATGTTAGGGGATTGTTACGGCCTACTTGGCGCGAAGCGCATCCCGAATTTCGGTAAGGAGTACCTCTTCCTTGGTCGGCCCGGGCGGCGGAGCGGCTGCTTCCTTCTTCTTGAGAGTGTTCACTCCTTTGACGATAAGGAACATTACAAACGCCACGACGATAAAGTCCAGTGTAAAAGTAAGGAAGCTGCCAATGCTTAGTGCAACCTCCGGTTTCACGACTGTACCTGAAGCATCCAACTCGGCGGCGCGTATGGCAATTTTCCATTTGCTGAAATCAACGCCGGCTGTGATGAGTCCGATAATCGGGGCTACAATACCTTCCGTAAATGAAGACACAACTTTGCCGAACGCTCCGCCCATGACAAAAGCGACCGCGATATCAACAAGGTTGCCTCGCATTGCAAAGGACTTGAATTCCGACAACATTGACATGAGCAAATTCCTTCCAAGAGTTTGGGTTATTGTAAGTGAAAACTGAAGTAGATCGTCCTCCAAAAACTACTGTGCCTCCATCGTTGGATGGAGGCACAGTCCGAAGAGTTCTTACTTCACTCTGAAGAACTCAATACGGCGGTTCTTCTGACGGCCATCGGCTGTTTTGTTGTCGCCGATCGGATTCGTATCGCCGTATCCCTTTGAGGCGACGCGATCTGCCGGAATACCCTTCTTCACAAGCCATGCCTTCACTGCATCTGCACGACGCTGTGACAGTCTCATATTGCTGGCCGGGTTTCCAACATTGTCGGTATACCCGCGGATCTCAACCTGAACGTCTTTGTTCTGATCGAGGGTGTTGAATGCCTGCTCAAGAATTTCCTCGGAAGCAGGTTCAATATCCCATTTCCCTGTCTTGAAGACGATTCCTTCGAGAACGATCGCCTTGCCTACCTCAACTTTGATTTCCTTCTTCTTCGGGACATCGTCCGTCGGATCGAGAGGATTGGTCTTGTTGGCAATTTCCTGACCGTCGTTTACGGAGCCACCATCAGTGTCTGCCTTCAGCGGGTCGGTCTTGTACTTCAACACTTCGTCACCGTCGCTCAGGCCGTCGCCGTCGGTATCGGCCTTCAGCGGGTCGGTCTTGTACTTCAACACTTCGTCACCATCGCTCAGGCCATCGCCGTCGGTGTCGGCCTTCAATGGATCGGTTTTGTGCTTGTATACTTCATCGCCATCACTCAGGCCATCGCCATCGGTGTCGGCCTTCAGCGGGTCGGTCTTGTACTTCAGTACCTCGTCGCCATCGCTCAGGCCGTCGCCATCGGTGTCTGCCAGCAACGGATTGGTTCTGTACTTGTGTACTTCATCTCCATCGCTCAAACCATCGCCGTCGGAGTCAGGATTCTTCTTGTCCGTGCCGAGTTGTTTTTCCTCGCGATTGGTAAGTCCGTCGCCGTCGGGATCCGCACTGCCGCTTTCACCTGCGACTGTCAGACCGATGAGGAAGTTCCAGTACGCATCTTTTCCGGTTGCATTGGCTTGCGATGCCGAGGTGATGGTATTGAGGTTATCATTGAATGCATAGTTGAAGCCACCGCTCATTTCAAATGCGGTGTTGTCATCGAGTCGGATTTGTATGCCGATTCCGGCAGGCGCATATCCGAGCCAGCCTTTCTTCTTAACGGAAGGATCGGTATTTCCCGGAGTTTCTTCCATATCGTAGTGAATTACACCTGCGCCAGCATAGATGAAGGGATTCCAGTTTGTAAATGAAAATGGACTAAGGAGGAGACGGAAATCTATCGGTACGATCTGGGCGATGGCGTTAGAACCATCCTGATTGCCTTCAAATTTGCCGACACGATTTGAACCGGCCATCCGGCCAAGTCCGACACCAAGTTCTCCCTGCACGACATCAGCGAATCCGTACCGCAGGAAAGCGCGGGCCAAAAAGCGGCTTTCTTTGTCAACGAGGTCATCGGTTTGCCCGAAGACGCCGCCGAAACCGATTCCCCCGCCCAAGCCGACGTCTTTGAACTGCGCGCTGGTTGGGACTACGAGCGCAAACAGAAGCGCCAAGATGCACAAAGCAGTGAAGTGCTTCATCGTTCGTTCCTTTATTTGTGAGTGTATATGATGGTTATGGATGTTATGCGTGTTGAGAACAAAAGACTGAATGGTGATTCAGTCTAACACGTTTCTTCTGAGACCAGTTGTTTGCAGCATATTGCGAACAAGAGAACTGCAATTCAACAGATACATTCTTTCAGTAATATGCTGTCGAAGAACATTCACAGCTCTCGGATCAAGAAAGCCTACCGACGAAAAATCAAGCACCAGTTCAGTTGTTGATGATTTGCTGAGTTCTGCCATCAGATCCGACCACGGCTCGATATCAGCCTCTTTGACCATACCCTCAATCTTGACGATCTTGGTCGTTGGACTCGAGTAGACGCTCTTGGCTCTAAACATTGGGGTCTGCATTTTTCTTCTATACCCCCACATCCATGCCAAGTCTAAATTGCCATGAGTTTCGCGACAATTTAGCAAAAAAGAGCCCAAATGCAAAATTTTATGGCCGAGAGCCCTGCAAGCATTTGGACTTGGCCATGTAATACCACGACGCCGTGATATTGCGTGGGTCAAATAAACCCGGCTCCTCTTCGTTGAATTCCGAGTTTTTTCATTCTACTCCTCAGCGTAGAGGCGTTCATTTTCAAGCGTATGGCTGCGCCATTCTTTCCTTCAATTACGCCATCGGATTCACGGAGAACCTGCAGGATGTGCTCACGTTCGACATCTTCAAGCGCTGAAGGCTTTCGACCGATGCCTTTCAGTCCGAACTCGCTCAAGTCGATATCGTGCAACTGTCCTCCCTCACACAAAATGATTGCCCGTTCGAGCGTGGCTGCGAGTTCCCGCACATTGCCGGGCCAATCGTATTGGATCATCCTTTCGAGCGTATCCGGATGAAGACCCTCAATACGTTTGTGCATACGTAGCGAGAATTTCCGTATGAAATAGTCCGCAAGGAATGGTATGTCATCCCTGCGCTCACGCAGCGGGGGAATACGTAACGGAAAAACTCTAAGTCGGAAATAGAGGTCGCTGCGAAAGGCGCCCAGTTGTACCTGCTCTTCGAGGTTGCGGTTTGATGCGGCCACGACGCGAACATTTGTTCGTATTGATTCCGTTCCTCCTACTCGTTCAAACTCTCTTTCCTGCAGAACCCTGAGAAGCTTGACTTGCGTCTCAAGAGGAAGCTCGCCAATTTCATCGAGAAAGATCGTCCCTTCGTTTGCGAATTCGAACCGACCTACTTTTCGGGCGAAGGCCCCTGTGAATGCTCCCTTTTCATGACCGAACAACTCGCTTTCCACCAATCCGGCGGGCAAGGCGGCACAATTCACTTTGACGAGGACGTTCTTTTTTCTGCTGCTCAAATTATGGATTGCCCGTGCAAAAAGTTCCTTACCTGTTCCCGTTTCACCTTCAAGCAACACGGTTGAATCTGTAGCGGCCACCTTCTCGATTTGCCTGAACAACTTCTTCATCACCGGCGCTGTTCCGATGATTTCTTCGAAGTTATGCTCAGCCTGAATTTCCTCGTTCAAATACAGATTTGTGGATCGGAGCTTGTTGATTTCCGCTTCGGCGTTTTTTCGTTCACGCAGGTCTCTGCCGAGGAAAATCGATTCTTCAACGGGGCCTTCATGTCTCATGAAGGAACGCGAGAATGCAACCGGGATTCGGGAACCCTGTTTTGTTGTGCAGGTTAGCTCCGCGTTCGTCAGGTTGCTGTCGGAGGGCAAGAGTTCTTGTGTACCGATGATTGTCTGAATCGAACGCCCGATCAATTCCCCTTTGTGGTACCCGAACAGATCTGTTGCGGCCCTGTTGACGGTTCGGATGATTCCGTCGTTAGTGGTTACGAACAATGCATCCGCCAACGAATCAATAATTCTCTCGAAGTACGTTTTTGCCGCGGTAATGCTCTGAAGCAGGAGCTTTGCTTCGTTAGATTGCTGAACGAGTTGTTGCTCGATGCGGAGTCGTTCGCTGACATCCTCCAGAAGAACGATACCGTGGAGTGTGTCTCCCGTCCGTGTCGTTTCAATTGAGAGATCAATTCCCGCCGGGGTGTCATCCATACGGCTTCTCGAAATGTTACGTACGAGTATCGGATTTGAAGATCCTCGCAGCATACTGAGCATGTCGTTCTCAAAGCCTGCGAGTTCCGGGAACGCCAGACGGATATCCCCGCCCATTGCGACAGCGTCACGGTCGTCGGCGTATCGCGCAGCATCGGCGGAGAAGGAGGCGATTCGAAATGAATCATCGAAGCAAACGTATTCCACAGCCTTGCGGTGGAACAGGGGAAGGGTTAAGAATTCCATTGTCAGGGGTCAACCAATTTCCGACATAACACGCCAAACAAATGCTCAATATGCTCACCGCTCTTTGCCGAGGTTACTATCGAGTCCAAAACCCGATCATGTCCTTCAAAAGATAGTGGCGAAACGAATGACCGAGGGCCGGCCATCAGATCGGATTTATTGTACGAGACAACAAGAAAGCCGTTTGGATTAATTCTCAGGAATGCGGTGATATGGGTCTTGATATTTGCTATTGTATCCTGCCGCGTAACATCCCCAACGACGATGGCACCGGCTGCGCCTTTCAGATACGATTCGTTTGTTGACGCGAGGAGCGTGCTTCCTTCAAGATCCCAGAGAATCACCTGAGCGCGCAGAAGCTCGCCTGTCTTGCGCGAAGTCATCTCAATGTGTTTTCGGGAAATCTTGACGCCAACGGTCGAAAGGTACTCGTCGCTGAATTGAGCGTCAACATACCGGCGAACGAGGCTTGTTTTGCCGACGGCGAAATCTCCAAGCAGGCATACTTTCTTGAAGTGCGTGTTATTCACGTCGGGTGCCTCGCGGTTCAAACAGTTCAAACCGAACCGTCCGGTTCTCGGAACTTCTGGTATCGGCAGCATCAACAAATCCGCTCCCGCCCGCAGCTACAAGACGAGTACTGTCAATACCCATCGCAGTCAGCGCTTCTTTGACGGACCGGGCACGTGACGTTGAAAGGACACTGTTGATTCTTCTCGATCCTGAACCATCCGCGTATCCGATAATTCTGAGATGGTGTTGCGGATACTGTTCCATGATACTTTTGATTACTTCTAACTTCGTTCGTTCGGCGTCGGGCAACGAAGCGTCACCGAGATCAAAATATACTTTAGTTGCCAGCTCTCTTGGGGCTGGCGGGGTCAATTTGTGAATAATCCGATTGACGCCGGGAAGTTGTTCAAACGTTCCCGCAATGCGATGAACGAGAGATTGATCGGTGGCGGTACCGGTGATCGTCAATGTGCCGTCTTCATCGAATGTGGTAAGAATATCCACTCCCTCAATCGCATTCAGCGCCGCGGCAATGCGTTGCGCTTCCGAAGCGGTTACTGTTAGGAACGAAGGGCTTGCGCCAACAGCAAGTTGATCGTTAATGACAGCCGAAGGTATAACGTCTTTTGTTGCTTCGAGCACACGGATACGAAGTAACTCATTGGGGACTGTTCCCCGCAAAGCAATGTTGTCGCCCTCCGCAGTGACGCTGATCTGACGCTCAACAATACCCCCGGCCGCAACAATGCGCGATGAAACGTTCTGCTCGGTTTCTCTGTTGTTCCGTTCCTTGTACCAATACCAGACGAAGGGAGTTGCAACCAGGATGGAGAGAATCACGCCGAAGGCGAATAGAAGCTTTGCAACGGAGGGGCTCTTCCTTTTCGGTTCGGCCTGCTCGATCAACCCCCGGATTGTTTGCTGAACGTAAGCCGGAACAGATGCCGGATGTCCATCATACTGCGCAATCACCTTGTCGTGTTCTGATACAATCTGCTCAAGTGCATGTCGCATCTGCGAAACAAATGTCTGTTGAAGCGGGCCCTCAGTCACCACTGCGAGATAGCAGTGTCCGGCAACCTCAAGCATGATATGCGATGTGCCGTACTCGATTGTGTCGAGTTCCGAAACCGTTCCTGAACGGGCAATCCACTCATTCACGAAACTCCGTATGGCTGTCAACATGCCCGACACCATCTCTGAATCAATACGATGTGCGAGCGGATTATGCGCTTCAGCAATCAACAAGCCGGAGTCTTTGTGAATAAGAAACACCGCATTCACGCGAAAGGGGAGCGATTCCTGCAAAAGTAGTTCGGCTTCTGAAACCCCGGAAAGTCTTGACTTCACCTTCCGAATGAGACCCCTGAAGGAAAAAGTCTGTTCGACTTTCCTGTTCACGTTGTCCGCCAGTTGTTTCAGCGCCTCGGACATGTATTTCGCAATTGTTGATCCTATGATCGGGTAGAGAGCATCGACCATGGAATCCCGCTGTGCACGGACCTGCTCGCGGATTGCCGCGCCCATAAGCGGACTAAGATCTTCCGCAACCTCTTCGGGGAACCTTTCGTGTTGTTCCCGCAACGCCTTTGCTACCGAAGGGGCCAGCGCGAACACAACGGCCCGCTTGTCTTGCTGCGTTCGTTCATGAAAGGTCTTGTCAATAATGGGGGCAAGCGCTACAGCAATTTCCTGGGCGGCTGATTCTGTTTTCGTCCTCAAGACATCTGAAATGATGGGAACCAGCAGAGCCTTCAACTCGGCGGGAGAATGGATCTCGTCATGCAGGCGATGCACAATTGAACGCAGATCGTCGACGGCGGCGCTGGTGGGTGCAGTAATCAAATCACGTAACTGCCCCAGGGCATCAGGCGTGCGCTGTTCGGCGATGGAAGCGGACGTGAGTAGGGGATCAGGCATCGACGACAGAGCCCTACGTTTTTTGTTGTTGAATGTGTGCCGCGAGAGTATTCAGCAAGTCTCCCAACTCCTTTCGCGAGACCTTATCTGACGACAATTCGTTCGCCGTCGTTTTCAGCATCTGTTCAATCGAAGATGACTTTTCTGACGCAGTATGAAGTGTGGCAGTAATAGCTTTATCAAGTCGTTCCGCCGTCGCAACAATCTCCTTGTTCAAAGAGGCGTTATCGTGTAACGTACTTTCCTTGAGTGATGTTAACTTCTTGTCCAGCGAGTCAATGCCGGATCGCAGTTCGTCGACATGACGCGCAACGAGTGAGTTCAGCTCGTGCAACTCGGACTGAAGCTGTTCCAGCTTGCTTTCGAGCTCACGCTTCTGGGGGCCAAAGATAATGTCCCGAATCTGATCAAGATGTTCGGGCGAATTCTCCGGCTGTCCATTTGGATTTTTGGGCATATGATTTTTCCTTACCGAGTGTGGATGTCGGTGGTTGTGTATGCGTGTTGTGAGCTATCAGTTGAGTTACGATCGTTCCTTCATGAACGATGTAACAATACGGTCGATTTCTTCCGCTGAAATTCCGGAGCCATACTCCGGCGGTTTTAAGTACTTATTCGGAGCAGCGGGCTCTTCCTTTTGCCATACAGGAGTGTTGCCTGCCTTCATGATAATGCGCTTGTCAATCTCATCCATCCACGATGCTGGAATAGTATGCGGGAGAGATTGTTGCGGTCTTGCAGGTGCCGCGTACTTTACTTCATCGGGATTGATGGGATGAGTTTCGAAGGCGAGTCGCTTGATATTCATGAGGTGTCGGGCCGTCACATTTTCCGAAATAATGGAGCCGCCCCATGTTCCGGGGCCGAGCGTCATGGAAGGATCGAGTCCGTTAGTGTAGCCAACCGCCCCTAACGCGGCCTGCGTGTTGACGAGGATGCGCATCGCAGGTTTCTCGAGCGCAAACTTCATGATGATGTCATGATCCTTCGAGTGAATCACAAGCGTGTGGCCGATACCGCCGAACTCAAGCAACTCAATGCAACGATGACACGCGTTGCGCCACCCATCTTCCGTATAGAAGGAAAGCACAGGCGAAAGCTTCTCTCGTGAAAGAGGATATTCACGCCCAACTCCCTGCAACTCGGCGATCAGCACAGTCGTGTTTGCCGGAACATTGATGCCTGCTTTCTGCGCAATGAACACAGGCGATTTTCCGACCATGTCGGGATTGAGGGTGCCACGCTCGCTGAACATGAGCCGGGCAAGGCGATCCTTTTCTTCCCCTGCAACGAAATATGCGCCCCGCTTCTTGCATTCCTCGACGACGGCATTCTTGATCGGGGCGTCGCACACAAGGGCGGACTCGGTTGAGCAGAGCACGCCGAAATCGAATTGCTTGCCTGAAATAATGTCGGCGACTGCCTTCTTGATATTGGCGGTTCTTTCGATGAATGCAGGCACGTTGCCCGACCCGACTCCGAACGCCGGCTTGCCTGAACTGTAGGCTGCTTTCACCATCTGGTTGCTGCCGGTTGCGAGAATCACAGCCGTGAGTTTGTGACGCATGAGTTCATTGGTGCCCTCAATAGCAGGAGTTCCGAGGCATGCAATGAGATGCCTCGGCGCGCCGGCCCGTTCTGCCGCATCGCGCACGACATTGATTGCTTCATTTGTGCAATGCGCGGCCCGCGGATGGGGACTCGCAACACAGGCATTTCTCGATTTGACGGAGATGATGGCCTTGAACATAGCCGTTGAAGTCGGATTGGTTGAAGGGATAAGCGCTGCTACAACGCCCATCGGTTCGGCAATCTTGTAGATTTTCTTCGCTTCATCAATCTCGACGACACCGACAGTTTTCAAATCTTTGATGGATTCCCACACGCGCTTCGTGGCGAATTCATTCTTCTTCTGCTTGTCTTCGGGCTTGCCGAATCCTGTCTCATCAGAAGCCATCCGACCGAGCCGCGCTGCTTCGGAGAAGCCGGCATCCGCCATCGCCTTCACGATCTTGTCGACTTGTTCTTGGGAGTAGTTTTTGAATTCAAGCTGCGCCGCTTTGGCTTTCACCAACGCGTCACGGACTTCCTGAATTGATGTTAGATCTTTGTCGAAGGGCATAACATCTCCTTAGAAAACGTAGCAAAAACTGAAAAACGGGAGCCGCGAGAATGCTGTTCCGGTTTCATTGAAAGCGATAGGCCAGCCAATATCAAAAACCGATTTCGGAGTGCACACACGTATTCCCACAATCGCAACGTTTCCTGATATCCCGCGGTTGCTCAGTGTGGTGAGTATTTCCCCCAACAACTTCATCCCGCCTCCGTTCTCATTTCGACTCAAAACCATGTCTGTCCCGACTTGAATGTAGGTCGGGAAAGGTGCCCGTTCATAACTGCTTGCCGGCGAGGCGAGATAAGCGATATTCAGATGAACACCGCCGAAGCTTCCGCCAACGGAAGCTGCGATGTTGAATGAAACAACGTGTTCATCGTACCGTGATGATATGCCGAATAATTCATCGGAAAAACCGACATCTGCGCCGATAGCTATTCCCTTAAGTGCTCCGCTGGGTTTGAGGATTTGGACTTTTGTGCCGACCGACCAGTAGCGGGCGGAGCCTCGTGTGAACGTTGTTAAATACGACAGATTGAAATGGATGAAATCAGCCGGCGCGTAGCCTGCCTGCAAAAGGAAAATTATAAAATCGCCGACCGAGACTTTTCCTTCCGGCTTGGTTCGTCCTGTTGACATGGCAAACAATCGGTTTTGTCCGGGATCGTACACTTCATTGAGAGAAGATGTGTTATCTTCGTTCTGTGCCAATCCATCGGTTGCGGCAAAGGTGAAACAAGTAACAACCAGTACTACGTTTGCCTGTTTCATGAGAATAGAGTCGGCTGATTATCTCCCTTCCCCGGTTTCAACTTGAAATGCCTGTATGCCAATTCGGTCGCCTCGCGTCCCCGCGGCGTTCGCTTGATGAATCCTTCCTGAATCAAATACGGCTCGTACACTTCTTCGATGGTTCCCGGCTCTTCGCCGACTGCAACACCGATTGTGTTCACGCCGACCGGACCCCCGTTGTATTTCTCAATCAAACACAAAATAATCCGCTTGTCCATTTCATCGAGGCCGTGTTCATCCACCTCAAGAGCTTTGAGGGAATAATCGGCGACTTCTTTTGAGATGATGCCGTGCGCATGCGAGAGCTTCTTCTCGGCCTGTGCAAAATCCCGGCAGCGTCGCAACAAGCGGTTTGCGATGCGGGGAGTTCCTCGTGATCGGCTGGCGATTTCCCGAGCGCCTTCTTGTTCGATCTTGACTTCAAGAATTTTTGCCGAACGGAGGATGATGTCGAACAACGTTCCTGTGTCGTAATAGTCGAGCCTGTTAGCAATGCCGAAGCGTGCCCGGAGCGGAGCCGTGAGCAAACCGGCACGCGTCGTTGCTCCGATGAGTGTGAATTTCGGCAGCGTGAGTTGAATGCTGCGAGCGCTCGGTCCCGAATCAATCATGATGTCAAGACGGAAATCTTCCATTGCCGAATAGAGGTACTCCTCGACGACAGCGTTCAACCGATGAATCTCATCAATGAAAAGAACATCGCCTTCCTGCAGGTTGGTGAGAAGTCCGGCCAAATCGCCCGGCTTGTCCAGCACGGGTCCCGAAGTCATCTTCAGGTTGCTTCCCATCCGGTTGGCGATGATATGGGCAAGCGTTGTTTTGCCGAGGCCCGGCGGCCCGGTCAGCAGTACGTGGTCGAGAGCCTCACCGCGCTGCTTTGCGGCGTTAATGAAAACCTTGAGATTATCGGTTATCTTCTCTTGACCGAAGAATTCTTCAAAAGTAAGGGGCCGCAACGCCTGATCGAACTCGGCCTCGGCGGCAAAACGTTCGGGGGATGTGTAGTCGGATTTTGCCATCGGGGGTAATGTAAGAGAGAGTGCCGTGAAATACAACGGGGGATTGAAGAAAGAACGAAAAGGCGAAAGAAACTCTACTTTGAGCTTGTGTAGCGAAGAGCCGTCTTGATAAGTTGTTCGACTGTCGTGTCCTTGCCGTTCATTTCGTTAATTGCAGCCCTCAAGGCGCTTTCGGCAAGTGAACGATTGAACCCCAATGACGCCAGAGCAAGCAACGCCTCAGAGCGAATGCTCGTTTGCGATGCCGACGAGGCAGGTGGAAGGGACGTGGGCATCTCCATCTTGCCGATCTTTTCTCTCAGTTCAACCACAAGACGTTCGGCAATCTTCCTTCCGATGCCGGGTATTCTTGTCAGGGCGAAATGATTTCCCTCGCTAATGTAGTTGGTGAGATCGGAGGCGGAGATTCCGGAGAGGATGCTCTGTGCCATCCTGGGCCCGATACCCGAAACTGAAATGAGAAGTTTGAAGAGGTTCCGTTCTTCTTCCGTGGTGAAGCCGTAGAGTTGCAGCGCATCTTCACGGACATGCAGATAGGTAAGAAGAGTTGCCACGCTTCCTGTTTCGCCGATCTTTTCAAAAGTAGAGAGAGGAATGCTGACCGCGTAGCCGACGCCGTTGACATCAACCAGCAATTCGGTTGGAGATTTTGAGAGAAGAGTTCCTCGAAGCGAAGCAATCATGCACGTACCCGCTCTGGATGTGCAGCGATATAGGATTTCCAGTCCTTGTGCTTTGATGCCGGTGCCGTCATACGCTGTGCATGACAGATGGCAATGGCAAGCGCATCGGATGTGTCGTGCAGCATTTTTGATTCCTTTACCCCGAGGAGAGACTTGACCATAAACTGAACCTGCTCCTTCGATGCGGCCCCGCTGCCGACGATTGCCCGCTTGACTTCGCGGGGCGAGTACTCGGTAGTCGGTATTTGTTTCTCGACGGCAGCGAGAATGGAAACGCCGCGGGCGTGCCCCAGTTTCAATGCGGATTGTGCATTCTTGCCGTAGAACGCCGACTCAATAGCGAATTCGTCGGGATGGTATTTCGCAATCACAGTGCAAAGTTCATTGTAGATCTTCTTCAAGCGCAAAGGCATTGCCGTGCCGCCGTTGTTGCTTATGCTGCCGCAGGCAAGAAAGCGTACTTCGTTGTTCCGTCGTGCCACCAAGCCGTATCCCGTTACCAACGTACCCGGATCTACACCGAGAACGATGAGTGATTCGGAGAGATTCTTGTTCAGGTCGCGGGAATTTTTCTTCCCTCCACCTGCACCGGCACGTCTGGAAATCCTACCCATTCAGGGCTGCCATCTCCTTTTCGTCAATGTCAAAATTGGCGTAGACGTTTTGAACATCGTCATGTTCTTCAAGGGCTTCCATCAGTTTGAGGGTCTGCTCGGCTTCCTTTCCGGAGACCTTCGTATGGTTTTCGGGAACCATCTGAACAGATGCACTCTCGACGACGATCCCCTTGTCGTCTATTGCCTTTTTCACTGCTTCAAAAGCCTGCGGTGTTGTTGTTATGGTAAAGCCGCTTTCATCCGATTGCATGTCGTCGGCGCCGGCATCAAGGATGATCGCCAGCAAATCATCCTCGCTGACAGGCTTCGGCTGCCCGAGGCTCGGCACAACAATCTGCCCTTTCTTGTGAAACATCCACGCAACGCTGCCGCTTGATCCCAAGTTGCCATTGTGGCGCGAGAATATGTGCCGCATTTCAGAAACCGTGCGCGTGCTGTTGTCGGTCACACATTCGACGATAATGGCAACGCCGCCCGGCGCATATCCTTCGTACGTGACTTCCTCATACGACACGCCCGGCAGTTCACCGGTACCTTTCTGGATTGCGCGTTTGATGTTGTCGGCAGGCATGTTGGCCGCCTTTGCCGTGTTGATGGCGAGTCGCAAACGGGGGTTGCCATCCGGGTTGCCGCCGCCATCGCGAGCCGCGATCGTGATTTCCTTGATGAGGCGCGTGAACAGACGACCTCGTGCTGCGTCTGTTGCGCCCTTCTTTCGCTTGATGGTTGACCATTTGGAGTGACCGGACATGATGTAGCTCCTGTGTGTTTCTGCTCATTTTCTAACAGGGATTTTTACTTTTGCCTGTTATAGCTAACTGACTTCGTTTCGGAGATCCCTTATAAAGTGTGACATCGGTCGGACATAGTCCTTCAGTCCAACATGTTGGCTTGCATGAGCCAATATCCGACTTGTGTCAGGTAGGTAGAAGACATGACGTAACCCGCCGAGAAGTGTGAGTTTTTCGTCGGAGAGGTCTTCATCAAATGTTATGACATGATAGATATGCTTGATCTTGAACTTGCTGAGTACGGTTCCTTCGGCGCTACTTACTTGTTTCCACCTTTCGCGAATAGTTCTCTTGCATGAGATTCCAATGAGCCAACCATCTTTTGTTCTGACCCATTTATCGACTTCGATGTCAGCTTGGAAGTGCTCTGGAGCTTTAGAAGATCTTATTGCAAAATAGTCAAGAATGAATGATGTAACGTCCTCAAGACTTCCGCCCGCCCTACCTTTTCTTTTTTGTCCGGCTCGCCTTTCGAACTCTTGGGCGAAGGCCGTTAGGATAATGTCACGTTCATGTTCTGAAATTTCATTTGTCCTGCTGAGCAGAATCCTTAGGGTTGCGAATGCCTTGACGATCTCAGTCCTCTCGGCCGTCAAGCATCCCTTGACTCCGAGGTCATCCCAAAGATTGATTACTCGAGCAAGCCCCTTCTCCCCTTGTATATTGAGAAAGGATCTTGCAATAGCCTGTGTAAAATCCTTGTCGTCACTCGGTATGTTCTCAATGGCTTGGTTGATTGGTAACATGACATTCTCACAAGTGAGGATAAATACCTCCATATCCTGATCGTTCTCAATTTCTTTCTCCAAATCCGCAATCAATCTTCGAATTCGGGTCTCCTTTGTTTTTGCAGACGCGAATCGAGTTGTGAGAACGTTCTTTAGGGCTTCTTTCTGAAGCTGAAGAATTTCATTTCTATTCTTGGTTTCCTTTGCAATAACACGCAGAGATGTTGCAAGTGCCGAAAGGAGTTTGTTGTCTTTTCCAACGCCACCGTATTTGTCACCACCTATCAGCATTCTGGCAAACCAATAGGTTTTGTGCCATCTATTCTCTAGTTCGCTAAGATATTGTTCAGCTTTCACGAAGTTCTATATCTATGACAGTTCGAGTTCCAAGGTTGGTTCAGAAAGTTGCTTCTTGATTCGGTCTCTTGCCATTCTGCAGTAAACAGGTGATATGTCAATGCCTATGAAATGCCTATTGTTTCTTATCGCGGAAATTGCCGTAGTTCCTGAACCGACAAAGGGGTCCAGTACAAGTTTAGCATTCGTACAACTTATTATCCTATCAATAAGTCTGACGGGAAACGGAGCTGGATGCTTGTTGTTCATTTCTTGTGGGAACTCCCAGACATCGCCGTGTGAATTTGCTTTCTCTGCAAGCCGAAAATTCGGTTTGGCAATCATGTAGATGACTTCATAGGTTGGCAAGAAGTAACCTGCGTTGAAGTTGATTCCGCCGCTTCGTCGCCAAATGATTATCTGGCGAACTGGAAAGCCCTGAACAATGTCCTGTCTGTCTTGCAGCAACCCATTCTGAACTCGCCATTTGTGATTATAGAATATTGCCCCATCCAATTTCAGAATTCTCATCATTTCAGTCAAACATTCTCTTTGCCATCTGACGTATTCCCAATGTGGCATACAATCATCGTGATGGGAATAGCCATTCACGAGGGCGGCATTTCTCCATTTGCCACCGCGACCATCTTTCATACCATTGCCAGTTGAATTCTTCAAGTTATACGGTGGCGATGTGACGATTAAGTCCACGGATTCCGCTGGGAAGTTCCTCATGACCTCAACACTGTCACCGCAAATAATGGTGTCTCTTGACCCTTTGAGAAATTTCCTTTTCTCCACTTGGCTCGTATCAAATTCATGAACTTGGGTGAGTTCATCGCGAACCATCGATTTTTTCCCTAATGGTTTCGGATAAGCGAGTGGTTTGCCTCGCTTCTTGCCTGTTAGCATGTTGAGCTTTTGCCGCATAACGTATCTCGTAGGTTCTTCAGCTTCTATCGCTTAATTCATGTTTTGTTATTTCACATCTTTGATTTTCAACTGCGGCACCGTATCCCGTTTCCCATTTCCATTTCTCGATACAAAATCGTTCTCTTCGATCGTGAACACACACTCGACATCTGTTCGGCCGGGAGTGAGTTTTGGCATAAGCTGTCCGAGGTTGAATCCGATTGCATCAATGATGTGGTTGTTCTGTTTCACTTTGAAACGGAGATGGTTTCTGCCGACGATGCGCGGCGGGCCGACAAGTTCGAGGTTGCGGGCAAGAAATACCGGGCGCATGTTGCCGGGCCCGAACGGCGAGAACTCATTCAGCAAACGAACAAGCCGCGGCGTGATTTCCGGAAGAGTAATTTCCGTATCGATCTTGATTTCGGGCGTCCTTAACTCATCACTCATCAGATCGCGGACGGCATTTTTGAATGCTTCCTTGAATTCATCAAGTTTTGCCAACTCGACTGTTACTCCTGCCGCGTACTTATGTCCGCCGAACTGTAGGATGGATTCTTCACATCGCTTGAGTGCATCATAGATATTGAAACCTGAAACGCTGCGGGCGGAACCCTTTGCCACGCCATCAACGGTTGCCATCATGATGGAGGGCTTATAGTATTTCTCGACCATCCGCGAAGCGACAATCCCTACAACTCCCGGATGCCAATGATCCTGGTGCAGCACAAGAGCCGCTTCCGCTTCAACATCATCGCATTCGCGCTCGACAAGCATTTGAGCTTCTTCAAAGGTGTCCCCGTCGATCTTGCGGCGGTTCATATTCTCCTCTTCCATCACTTTCGCGAGGCGTTCGGCGTCTTCAACTGTCTCACTAGTCAGCAACCGGACTGCCCTCATGGCGTCGCCGAGACGTCCGACGGCATTGATGCGCGGGGCGAGACCGAAAACAATCTGCCCTGTGTGGACATGTCCCAACGTGAAGCCTGCAATTTCTATCAATGCGCGGATGCCGGGACGCGGATTCTTGTTGATGGATTCGAGCCCGAGCCGAACGAGAATTCTGTTCTCGCCCGTCAAGGATACGATGTCTGCCGTGCTTGCAAGTGTAACGAAATCGAGGTAGGAGGGGAGAACGGATTCCTTGCCGAGTTTCATTGCCACAGCCTGAATCAGTTTGAAACCGACGCCGCAACCGCAAAGGCTCTTGAACGGATACGTATCGCCGGCTTGTATGGGGTCGAGAACAGCGTAGGCGTTGGGGATTGAACTACCGGGCTCATGATGGTCGCAGATGATGACGTCGAGTCCGCGCCTATTGGCATAGCCTACCTGATCGATAGCAGTAATCCCGCAATCTACAGCAAGAAAAACAGTTGCCCCGCTCTCGACAGCGTTGTCAATGCCGGTGTTGGAAATACCGTAGCCTTCTTTCAGCCTGTCGGGAATATAGTACGAGGCCTTGCCGCCGAGTTCCTTGAAGAAGAGGTAGAGCATGGCAGCGCCGTTTGTTCCGTCAACATCGTAGTCACCAAACACTCTGATGTGTTCATTGTTTCGTAGGGCTGCAACAAGGCGGTCGGTGGCGGCCTCCATTCCTTTCATCATGAACGGGTCGTGAAGTAGGCTCAGGCCGGGCCGAAAGTAGGCTTTTGCTTTGTCATAATCGTCGATTCCCCGCAGTACAAGAACCTTGGCGATTGGTTCGGGAACATTGATCTCTTTAGAGAGACGGGCAACGACTTCAGGTTGTGGTGGTGAAGCAAGTGTCCACCGGTTTTCGCGGATGGTCGTATTCACGGAGTCTCCTTTATTGCCGAGGGAGGCTTCATGCGTGAAATCTCCGGGCAACACAAAGGCACTGCAGGTCTGTAAGCCGAATTCTGTCTGTTCCGCGAAAGCGGAAGAGGCAGCCATTTATCTGGGTCCATCGTTGCCGATGGACTCAAGCGACCTACCCGAGAGTCTCGTGTCCCTTCCGACTTTTAGAGTGTTGGAAGGGACACGACGAAGCGAGCAACTTCGTGAACTCCCATACATGGTCTTGCTCCAGGTGGGGTTTGTCGTGCCCCCGATGTTACCATCGGAGCGGTGAGCTCTTACCTCGCCTTTTCACCCTTATCCCGCCCCGACGAGTCGGGGCGGGACGGTATGTTTTCTGTGACACTTTCCGTGCTTACACGCTTGCGCATGCAAACCCCGCGCTGTTCACGCGGCACCTTGCTCTGCGGAGTTCGGACTTTCCTCATGACGCCGATGGCGCCACGCGGCTGCCCGACCTGCAGTACTGTATGTACGATTTAGTTAATTAAACAAACTCTGTACGCCGTCTGGCGCTTATACAAGCGCAGCAGAAGTGTCGGCGATTTCTTCAGAAACAATGATGCGCCCGCACCGTTCACACGTGTACAAACGCTTGTTCTGTTTCAATTCAAGGACTTTCTGTGGCGGAACTGCGGTATAGCAGCCCCCGCATGAGCCGCGCTTAATGGGCACGACGGCCCGGCCATTCTTGGCCTTCCTGATGCGCTCGTACATGGCCAGATCTGCTTTGGCGACACGGACAACAACTTTTTCCCGTTCGTGCTTGAATTTCAGTTCTTCTTCCTCGGTATTCTTCGATACCTCGGCCAATTCGGCCTTCTTTTCTTCAAGCAGGGCTTGCGACTCTTCGAGCTCTTTCTTTCCGGTCTCGATATCGGTACGCGCAATGGTCGCCTTATTTTCCAGTGCGCTCATTTCCTTCTCCAGTTTGGCGATGGTTTCAGCGGCCTGGTCCATTTCGCGTGTTAATGCGTCGTATTCTTTATTGTTGCGAACCTGGAACTGCTGCATTTTGTATTTTTCGATCTTCTCCCTGAGAGAGATGATTTCTGAATCCGCATTGTTCCGTTGCGAGAAGGCTCCGCGCATTGTTTCCTCAAGCAACGCAAGTTGTTCCTGCAACGCGGCAATCTTCTCCTCGAGTTTCCTCACCTCGCCGGGAAGGTCGCCTTTCATATCCTCGATTTCGTCGAGGTTACTGTCGATGAGTTGCAAGGTGTACAGCGTTCGTAACTTGTTCTCCAAAGTTGTCTCCCAATAAGTCTAAAAATAAGAAACCGGGTTGGTTGTGATGTGTGTTGCTGCGACAGGGAGGGTGATTCCCTTCGCGTGAAATTCGTGTTTCAGCCTCTTCACCACCGCATCGACGACGGGACGTTCAGTCTCATAATGTCCGGCATCAATCAGGAGAATATTTCCGTGTGCATGGTGGAAGTCGTGATACTTGACATCAGCCGTGATGAACGCGTCCGCCCCGCGTGCAACAGCAGCATCTGCCAACTCGGCGCCGCTTCCGCCACACGCGGCAACCGAACGGATCATTGTATTGTTCGACCCGCCTCGCCGCAATCCGCCGACCTTGAGTCGCTTCTTGACGAATTCAAGGAATGCACGTACGCGCATCGGGCGTTTCAGCGTTCCTACTATTCCCATCCCGAACTCACTGCTTACGTTGTCGAGCGGGTAAAGATCGTACGCAACCTCCTCATACGGATGAGCCTCGCGTAGCGCTGTCACAACTTTCGGTACATCCCACTGGTTCACGACCATTTCAAGACGGATTTCCGTTGTGTTTTCCAGTCTTCCCTTGGCTCCAATTGCGGGCGACGTGTTCTCATTTCCCCTGAACGATCCTCTTCCCGCAGTCCCGAAGGAACAATGGTCATAGTTGCCGATGACACCGGCTCCAGCCATTGCCATTGCATTGCGTACAGCATCGACATGTTGCTCGGGCACGAACGTGACGATCTTCTTCTGCACGCGATACGTTGTGTGCAGGAACTCCACGTTTTGCAGCTCAAGCGCTTCGGCAATTGCAAAACTCGTTCCGCCTCGTGTAAAATCAAGATTCGTGTGTGCCGCGTACAGATTGATGTTCCGTTCAACCAACGCCCTGATGCACCTGCCGACCTCATCCTGCGTCGTAATGGATCTTGGCGGTCTGAACAACAAGGGATGGTGACTGACAATGAGATTCGCCTTGCGTCGTGCTGCCTCGGCAACAACGTTCGGCGTTACATCAAGGCTAACGAGGATTCCCTTTACCGCGGCGTTCATATCACCAATCTGCAGGCCGATGTTGTCCTTCTCCCAGGCAATATCCGGAGGAGCCCACGAGGAAATCAGTCTATGAACGTCGTTTACTGTCATGAACGGGGAGCCCTTTGACAAAAAAAGTGTCCCGCTTTTTGGGCGGGACACTTCTCTCTAACTTCTTAAGTGTCGAACGAGGTATTTTTTGATCGCCTTTTGCCGCGGCATGTTACGCATCATTACCTGTATTGGGAATCTCTGAACCATTTTTCTCGACCTAATATAGAGATTGAGGGGACGAGATGCAAGCCTGTTACATGATGCGCGTTCCCGTTACTGTGTCGAGCTTTTCAGGAATTCCACTTTGTCGTAATTGATGTCACGAAGCTTGTTAATCTCCTTCTCGACGATGGCAATATTGTTGTCGAGGTCCTGAACCATCTTCTTCTCCTGCGGAATGAGTTGCTGCCTCAACAGGATGTCTGTGGAAATCTTGATCGCGGCCAACGGGTTGTTGAATTCATGGCAAACAGTGACGACGAGTTCTTTGATGGCATCTGTTCGTTTCTTTGCAATCAACTCAGCTTTTTGTTGCTCGGCGATTTTCCTTTTGAGATATACACGTTCAAGGCTGTTAACGATGGTACGGGGAAGAACGGTGTCCATCGCTTCATCTTTGATCACATAATCTTCGACGCCGTACTTCATGACTTCAATGGCAAGCCGAAAGTCTTTGTTGGATGTCAGAAAAACGATGGGAGTGTCAATCTGCTGCTCGCGGATTTCCCGCGTGACTTCGAGGCCGCTCTTTTCCGGCAGGTAGTAATCGATGATAATAATCTCGAGGGAAGGGTTACTCTTTAGCTCAGCAAGCGCTGATTGGCCGTCATGCTTCCAGATAACATTGAACTTCTTCCCCTGATATTTCGATAACAGGTGGTGTGCTACGGCCATATAACTTGTATCATTATCGACGAACAGGACGTTGACGGTTGCGGGCGTTTCCATTGCGAGATGTTTCGGTGTTTGAGATGTCAGTTATTCAAGTATACCATAACTTGTTCTGATTTGCAACGAACCACCTGATCTTCTGCCAAACCGGTGACAGCAGTCATCGCAAGCTGTTCCGACAGCACCGTTCATCGAATACGGATGTTGTTTGGTGATGCCTCGGCAAATTCGAGCCGAGAAGCGGTTGATTTTCTTTGATTCTTTGGGTATCATCATTCGTATTGATTTTCCCGGTTGCAGAGTGCATTCCTGCGACGCGACAGTGTGTGTGGGCGACAACGGATACCTACAAATCTTAAGGTCAAATGAATGGCTGAAAAGCGAAGAATTCTCGTGGTTGATGATGAGGATGCATTACGAACGGTGCTCAGCGCCGAACTCAACAGCGAGGGCTACGAAGTCGGAACCGCCGCCGATGGGATGGAAGCGCTTGATGAATTGCAAAAAGGGGCATATGATCTGGTACTTCTTGATATCAAAATGCCGAACATGAACGGTTTCGAAGTGTTGAAAGTGATCAAGGAGAGACATGCAGGCACAAAAGTCATCATGCTCACGGGTTTTGCAGACTTGAAGAATGCCATAGAATCCAAGAAACTCGGTGCCGAAGATTTCGTCAGCAAGCCGTATGATCTTGTTGACCTTCTTACCACCATTGACCGCGTGATGAGTGAGTAGTTCCCCTTGTTGTTCCTGCTGAAGGCCTGCCATGGCGAAGAAGTACAATCTGCTCATTGTCGATGACGAAGAATACCTTCGCACGCTTCTCGAAAACGAGCTTGGCGACTCCGATGAATTCACGGTCGATACCGCCGCCGACGGAAGCCAGGCAATCAACAAGATCCAGCAAAAAGTCTATGATGTTCTCCTGCTCGACATAAAAATGCCGCGGGTAAGCGGCATCGAAGTGCTGCAGTTCGTTCAGGAATACTCGCCTACCACCCAGGTTATCATCCTCACCAACTACGCCGATATCAAAACCGCCATCCAGACTATCAAGATGGGGGCGTACGATTTTCTCGCAAAGCCGTATGATATCGACGAACTCTTCAACACTATCCACCGCGCAATTGAACGGAAAGAACTCTTCATCGACAACAAGTTGATGAAAAGCGAACTTGTCCGGAAGGGAGGGGCGAACGAACTGATCGGGCAGAGTCCCGCCTTCCTCAGAATGATCGAAAGCGCCGAACGGTTTGCGAACAGCGACTCGTTCGTTTTGATTCAGGGGGCGAGCGGAACTGGAAAGGAACTTATTGCCAGCTTCGTCCATCGGAAGAGTCCCCGCAACAATCGGCCGTTTGTAGCCGTGAACTGTGCTTCCATTCCGGATTCGTTGCTGGAGACCGAACTTTTCGGACACGAAAAGGGGGCGTTCACGAACGCCTACACATCGAAGCAGGGATTGGTAGAAGTTGCCAACGGCGGCACACTCTTTCTTGACGAAGTTGGAGATATCAGTCCGGCAATCCAGCCGAAGCTTCTGCGCTTTCTTGAAAGCGGCGAGTTCCGTCGGGTGGGAGGGACAAATGTGCTTACGGTGGATGTACGCGTTGTCAGTGCTTCAAACAAGGATTTGCGTGAGGAGGTTGCAACCGGACGCTTTCGTGAGGATCTGTTGTACCGCCTGAATGTTGTAACGCTCCACGTTCCGTCGTTGAAGGAACGCAAAGAAGATATACCGATTCTTGCCGATTACTTTTTGCAGAAGAAGGGAAGACTGAGGGACCCGAAACGGCTGGCTCCGGCGACAATCGACTTGTTGATGAACTACGACTGGCCAGGCAATGTCCGTGAATTGGAGCACGTACTGGAAGGAGCTGTGCTCCTTTCCAGCGGAGAGGTTATCGAGCCGTCTGATCTTTCTATGCACATTCAGCGAAGCGACAAGCTCTTTGCATTGTATGAATCCGACAATGCCGGCTCTGATTCGTCTCACAAAACAATCCCTCTTGAAGAACTTGAACGGCGGCATATTGAGCAAACGCTCAGGCGAAACAATCTGAACAGAAGTAAAACCGCTGCCGAGCTCGGCATCGCCAAAAAAACCCTCTACCTCAAGCTCAAAAAATACGGCTTCAGCGACGAGTGAACTCTGCATTCCTTGCAACTCACGATTCCTCTTAAGGTCTTCCCCTCTCCAAAAAACCGAACAAGAAGTGCAACATTTTCAAGGTCAAGTCGTCTAACAAGGTGACCAGTACCACATATAACTCTCCTTACGGAAAGCCGCCGGGTCTGACCAACTTCGGCGGCTTTCTTCCTTTATGAGCCCGCCGGTTCCTTGATTTTTCCATTGATTTTGTGTTCATTTTGTGCAGATTTTATTCAATTTCTCGCCCTGTGTTGCTTTTTGTGAACAGGGCATTTCTTCATCTTCACATCTTCCAAGGAGTTCTATGCAGAAGTTTCAGGGAGTAGACTATATGAACGTGGATAGCCTTCTTTCTGAAGAAGAGCTTCTTGTTCGCAACACGGTGCGCGAGTTTGTTGACGATAACGTTATTCCGATTATCGAGAAGCATGCCCGCGCCGGAACATTCCCGATGGATCTTGTTGCGAAGATGGCTGACCTCGGGTTGTTCGGTTCGACACTCCCCGCGAAATACGGCTGCGCCGAAATGAACAACGTTGCTTACGGGTTGGTGATGCAGGAACTTGAACGGGGCGATAGTGGTGTTCGCAGCTTTGCTTCCGTGCAAAGCTCGCTGGTGATGTTTCCGATTTTTGCCTACGGCTCCGAGAAGCAAAAGGACTACTGGCTGCCGCGTCTGGCAAAAGGCGAGGCAATAGGTTGCTTCGGGTTGACCGAACCGGACTTTGGTTCAAACCCCGGCGGTATGATAACGCGTGCAGAGGAGACGAGTGATGGCTACGTCCTCAACGGTGCAAAGATGTGGATTACTAACGGCACGCTTGCCGATGTTGCAGTTGTGTGGGCAAAGTTGGGCGGCGTCGTTCGCGGATTTCTTGTTGAGAAGGGAATGAAAGGATTCTCCGCCCCCGAGATGAAGGGGAAGCATTCGCTTCGCGCTTCGGTGACTTCGGAGTTGATTCTGCAAGATGTCCATATTCCGAAAGAGAACATTCTGCCGAATGGTGAAGGATTGAAATTGCCGCTGAGTTGTTTGTCACAAGCGCGGTACGGAATTGCGTGGGGCGCAATCGGTGCGGCGATGGCTTGCTACGATTCTGCATTGAACTACGCAAAAACACGAATTCAGTTCGACAAACCGATTGCGTCGTTCCAGTTAACGCAAGAAAAGCTTGTTCATATGCTGAACGAGATTACGAAAGCCCAGCTTCTTTGCTTGCAGCTTGGCAGATTGAAAGATTCCGGGAAAGTCCGCTTCCAGCAAATCTCTTTTGCAAAACGAAACAACGTCTATCACGCATTGCAAATTGCCCGTGAAGCGCGCAGCATTCTCGGGGCGAACGGAATTCTTGACGAGTATCCCGTTATGCGGCATGCGGCAAATCTCGAATCCGTAATCACTTACGAAGGGACGCACGAGATGCATACGCTGATTGTTGGAGAGGATATAACCGGAATTCCTGCATTTGTATAGGAATGCTTGTGAAGTTCATTTGTAACAATAAACCATTTCAACGATTTCCAATAAAATCCCCTTGTGAAAGATAAAATCCTTTTCGAAGCCCTCACGTACGATGATGTTCTGCTCGTCCCCGCCAAGTCAAACGTTCTGCCGCGTGAAGTCGATATCCGCACAAAACTGACCCGCAACATTACGCTCAACGTGCCGCTTGTCAGCGCGGCGATGGATACGGTAACAGAATCCGGAATGGCGATAGCCATGGCGCGGGAAGGAGGGATTGGCATTCTTCACAAGAACATGTCTATTGCCCGTCAGGCGGAGGAGGTTCTTCTCGTGAAGCGTTCGGAAAGCGGCATGATCCTCGAGCCGGTTACTGTTCGAGCGAACCTGAAAGTCCGGGATGTGTTGAAATTGATGAAGAAGTACTCTATTTCAGGCATTCCCGTTGTTGATGGAGGCGGAAAGCTCATTGGCATTATTACCAACCGCGATCTGAGATTTGAGCCTGACGAAGATGCGCTGGTGGTCGATATCATGACAAAAGACAATCTGGTTACCGCGCCGCAGGGAACAAGTCTTGAGCAAGCCGAACGAATTCTTCAAAAGCATAAAGTCGAAAAGCTGCCGGTTGTTGACAAGAGCGGCGTGCTGAAGGGTTTGATCACATTCAAAGACATCTTGAAGAAGCGGAAACATCCGTACGCTTGCAAAGACAAGCACGGACGCCTGCGTGTCGGGGCCGCCGTCGGAGTAACGGCAGACATTCTCCAGCGGGTGGCAGAACTTGTGAAATCCGATGTTGACGTGATCGTGATTGATACTGCACACGGCCATTCGCGTGGAGTCATGGATGCTGTAAGCAAGGTCAGAAAAAAGTTTCCGAAGCTCGACCTGATTGCCGGAAATGTGGGCACTGCCGAAGCAACTCGCGATATGATCAGAGCGGGCGTCGACGCTGTAAAGGTGGGTATCGGGCCGGGTTCGATATGCACGACGCGGGTTGTTGCAGGCGTGGGCATTCCGCAAGTCTCGGCTATCATGGCTTGCGCAAAAGTAGGCGCACGCGCCGGCGTTCCCGTCATTGCCGACGGCGGTATCAAGCAAACAGGTGATATTGCCAAGGCGATTGCTGCTGGTGCAGATACTGTAATGATTGGCGGGTTGTTCGCGGGAGTTGATGAAAGCCCCGGGGAGAAAGTTCTCTACGAAGGCCGCAGTTACAAGATCTATCGCGGCATGGGATCGCTTAGCGCAATGAAGGAAGGCAGCAAAGATCGCTACTTCCAGGATGCTGAAGATGATATTCAGAAACTTGTTCCCGAAGGTATTGAAGGCCGCGTTCCCTATAAAGGCCCTCTTGAAGATACCATCTATCAGATGGTCGGAGGGTTGCGTGCCGCGATGGGTTACTGCGGTTGCGCGACCATCAACGAGATGAAGAAGAACGGCAGATTCGTTCGCATGACTGATGCCGGGTTGCGTGAAAGTCACCCGCACGACATTGCCATCACCAAAGAAGCCCCGAATTACCACGGATGATCTCGTTCAAATGACACACAACAGAATTGCGCGTGTCCGTCATGAAATGCGGGAGAAAGGGCTGGCTGCGCTCATTGTCTCATCGCTTCCGCACATCCGTTACCTGACGGGGTTTACCGGATCCAACGCCCTCCTCATCATCACTCAGAGATCTTCGGCATTTCTCTCGGATGTACGCTACACACTGCAAGCCGGCAAGGAAGTGAAAGGCTGCAAGCGTATCATCATCACTCAAATAGGATTGTACGAAGAAGCAGCCGCACGCGAGTTGTTGAGCGGTTCCGGAAAAACGGGATTCGAATCCAACCAAATCACCTACGCGCAATACAGGGTTCTGCGAAGACTCTTTCCTGAAACCTCGTTTGCCTCAACGGCCGATATTGTCGAGAACGTGATGTTGGTAAAGGATGAGATGGAGATTGAGAGTATTCGCCGCGCTGCGAAAATCTCCGACAAGGTTTTTCACGAAGTGCTGGACAAGATCCGGCCCGGTGTGACAGAGTTGGAGGTAGCGGCAGAGATTTCTTTTCTTCACAAGCGCTACGGCGCGCAACGCGATGCGTTTGAGATTATTGTTGCCAGCGGCATCCGCGGGGCGTTTCCTCATGCCCGCGCAAGCAGGAAAAAAATCCGTTCCGGCGAATTTGTGACTCTCGATTTCGGGTGTGTGATTGATGGATACAACTCGGACATTACCAGAACTGTTGCAGTCGGCACTGTGAGTTCCCGTGCAAAAAGAATATACCAGGTCGTGAAGGATGCACAACAGGAGGCGATCGATGCAGCCCGAGGCTCGATGTGGGCGAAAGACCTTGATGCAATCGCCCGCAAGCGCATTGAGCGGGGCGGGCTCGGCAAGTATTTCAATCACTCACTCGGTCACGGACTTGGTTTGCAGGTTCACGAGCGGCCGAAAGTGTCACAACTTAGCAAAGAACGATTGCGCAGCGGCAGCGTCATTACCATTGAGCCGGGCGTGTACGTGCCCGACTTCGGCGGGGTTCGTATTGAAGACGATGTGTTGTTGAATGATGCCGGCTGTCAAGTTCTCAACGGAGCTCCGAAAGAGCTTATCACCTTGTAGGATTTTAGCTTATTTCCAGGAATGATTGAAGCGGTAACAGTTCGAACTAAAGCAAGTCCGGCAACCGTGGACGAGCGCCGGGTTCTTGTCATTGCCTACTACTTTCCGCCGATGGGATTGAGCGGCGTGCAACGGACGTTGAAGTTCGTCAAATATTTACCCGAATTCGGCTGGAAGCCAACGGTGCTGACTGTTGAGCCCGTGGGATACTTTGCGCATGATGAGTCGCTTCTTCTGGAGCTGGAGGGAAAGAATGTCGAAATTGTTCGAACAAATGCCGCCGGACCAGGGAGGGTCTTTTCCAAGAAGAAGCGAACGGTGAAGCTCCCGTCTGAGCGGACAAGGAAATTCCTGAGTCGTGTGAGTGATACATTCTTCATTCCCGACAATAAAATTGGCTGGAAGCGGAAGGCGGTAAAGACGGCGCTTGCATTGCACGAACAGAAACCGTTTGACATGCTGTTTGCCACAGCCCCGCCGTTCACAGATTTTCTCATCGGAGCGGAGATCAAGTCACATCTCAAGATTCCGTTGGTGTTCGACTATCGGGACGCGTGGGTTGAGTATCCTCATAAATTCTACCCGACTCCGTATCACAAGTTGCGCACGATCCGGTTGGAACGCAGCGCGCTGAAGGCAAGCAGCCATATAGTCACAACAAATCGCAACGTGAAGGAGTTGCTGATCAAACGTCACCGCTTCCTCGGCTACAATGATGTTGAGATCATCCCGCAAGGCTATGATCCTGAGGATTTTGCAGGGACAGATGCCGATGGTGTTGTTCCGAGAACGAACAAGATGAGAATTACATACGCCGGTGTGTTCTGGGAAGACAGAGTGCCGACGTATTTCCTGCAGGCTCTTCACACGTTGTTCCGGGAACAGCCCCACCTTCGTGACCGCATAGAAGCGTTGTTCATCGGCAAGTTCCGAAAGGAGAACACGAAGCTTGTCGAAAAGCTCGGCCTGAAGGATACCGTTATTGTTGTTGACTATCTCCCGCACCGTCAGTGTGTCAACAATCTTGTTGCGTCGGATGTGCTCTGGATGATTGTGGGGGATAATGTGGGATCGCCCGGCAAAGTGTACGAGTATATCGGCGCCCGTAAACCGATTCTTGGCTGCGTGCCGGACGGGTTTATGAAACAGACAATTCTCGAAGCCGGGGGCGTTGTGACTGCACCGGGCGATGTTGCTGCTATCAAGCACGCTATTGAAACATTCTATCGTCAGTATGAAGAAGGGACGTTGCAGAATCCGCCTGAGGAGGTTGTGGAAAAATATGATCGAACGAAATTGACGGGCAAGTTGGTCAAATTGTTTGAATCGCTGTTGGCAGTGTAGGTGATTGCGCCAATTACTTATCATTTCTATCAATGAACATCCTCGTCATCGGTTCCGGCGCTCGTGAGCATGCGCTGGTCTGGAAAATCAGACAAAGCCCGAAGGTCAGGGAAATCTACTGTTCTCCCGGAAATCCCGGTATCGGCGAACTTGCCGAGTGTCTGCCAATGCGGGCAACGGCGCTTGAGGGTCTTCTCGATTTTGCGAAGCAGCAACAAATCGACTTGACTGTCGTCGGTCCGGAACAGCCGCTCGCTGACGGGATCGTTGACCTGTTCGAGGCGAATGGAATGAAGATATTCGGGCCCACAAAACGCGCAGCAGAACTTGAATGGAGCAAGGCGTTCGCCAAGGAATTCATGCAACGGCACGGAATCCCGACGGCACGCTACAAGAAATTCACCGCTTCGCAGAGTGCTGAGGCGAACGACTACATCTCGCGCAGCAGTATGCCTGTTGTCCTGAAAGCGGACGGACTTGCAGCCGGGAAAGGCGTTCTCGTCTGTTCCTCTCGTGAACAAGCTGTTGCATCATTTGAAGAGATGAAACGGCAGTTTGGTGCCGCTGGCGACACGATTGTAGTTGAAGAATTCTTGGAAGGAGAAGAAGCCTCCGTTTTTGCAATTTGCGACGGAAAAGACTTCGTCATGCTTGCACCGGCACAGGATCACAAGCGTGTCTTCGACGGCGACAGAGGAAAAAACACCGGTGGAATGGGGGCCTATGCTCCGGCGCCGATTGTCACGCCTGATATTTTGCGCGACGTCGAGGAAAAGATCATCAAACCAACACTCACGGGAATGGCGTCCGAAGGCCGCCCGTACAAAGGTTGCCTTTATGTTGGTTTAATGATTACGACAGGCGGTCCGAAAGTTATTGAATACAACTGCCGCTTCGGCGATCCGGAGACTCAGGTGGTTTTACCTCTGCTGAACAGTGATATCGTGGAGTTGTTTGACGCAACATGCGAAGGACGCATCGGAGAGTTGCGAAGCAATATAGCGCACTCGCAATCTGCCGTGTGTGTTGTGCTTGCTTCCGGCGGCTATCCTGACGAGTATCCGACCGGAATCGAAATCGACGGGCTTGATGAGTTGGCGGGAGTCAACAACGTTCTGGTATTTCATGCCGGAACAAAATTGCAGGGCAGCACTCTGGTCACGGCAGGGGGGAGAGTTCTCGGTGTAACGGCGATAAAGTCCGATCTCGCCGGAGCGATTGAGGATGCCTACAACGCTGTCGGGAAGATATCATTTGCCGGTGTTCATTACCGCCGCGATATCGGCAAGAAGGCATTTGTGCATTGATGCGATGGCTGAAGTCATATCAGGATGTTTTACTGATTGTGTTGATCGGTTTCATTTTGAGAGTGAGTCTTGTCGGCTACCTGCATCTTCAAGGCTACACCGGCGACGAACGGGAATATATTTCGCTAGCGGCCAAACTTGCACAGGGGCAAGCGTTTGTTGATTCCAACGGCGAATGGTCAACGAAGGCACCGCTCTGGCCGCTTCTCTTGTCGATCATTTTTCGAGTGTTCGGCGACGAATTGCTTGTCCCGCACATACTCGGATGCTTCCTCGGCGGATTGGCAATCTGGTTGGGATTTGTCCTGAGCCTTGATTTGACGGGGAGCAGATTTGTTGCGTTGATTGCAGCGGCGTTCATCGCCGTGTATCCGGGACTTGTTATCTACTCGACGCTGCTTCAAACGGAATCGTTGTACATTGTTTTCGTTCTTGCTTCGTTTATCTTACTTGAACGCCAACGCAAGCATCCGACACTTTCAACCGGAGTTCTGGTTGGCGTTATGGCGGGTCTTGCGACATTGACCAGGGCGGTGTTCTTTGGCTTCTTTGTTTTTCTGATTGCGGCGCTTGCTATACTGTATCGGAAGCAACCCGGCTCGTATGCAGGCTCGTTGTCGATTGCGGCCGTTGCGTGGCTGATTGTCCTCACGCCGTGGACGATTCGTAACTGCAACATTCATGGCGAGCTTGTTCCGATTTCTTCGTGGGGTGGAATGTCGATGCTGCTCGGCAACAACCCGTACTCAACAGGAACGTGGAGCAGCAAACCGGGCTTCGAGGAATGGTTCATGCTCAAAGCAAAAGAGAATAATCTGGACCTGACTCAATCGACGGAAACGGAAAGAAGCGCGTTCGGCAGAAAACTTGCGGTTGAGTATGTACTTTCCGAACCGGAAAATGCTGCCAAGCTTGCGCTGAAGAAATTCTATATGCACGGAGTCTATCCCATCTCAAACACCGACTCGGATACTCGACTTCAGGCTGTTTGCGTTGCGGGTGATATAGTGATGTACCTCTTTGCGGGGTTCGGCTTGATATTAATGGGGTGGAGGAAAGAGGGCTTCGTTCCGATCATTCTGGCCATGGTGTTTTTTACAACAATGCAAGTGTTGTTGCATTGCGAGGCACGGTACAGGCTCCCGCTCATGCCCTTTGCAGCCATCTTCGCGGCAGGTGGCGTGGCATTGTTCGCAGACACACATAGGCTGAGGGACTTTTTCAATATTCGTCGGAACAAAATTCTCGCTGCGTCCTGGGCAATGTTTGTTAGTGCCGTCTATTCATTCACGGCATGGCAATTTCTTGAAGGTAACATATGATTTCTGAAAGGGGAAGAACACGTTGAACATCCTTGTCACCGGCGGTGCCGGGTTTATTGCCTCACATATTGTGGATGAATACATCTCGCGTGGTCACAAGGTGACGATTCTCGATAACCTCTCTACCGGCCGGAGAATCAATATCAATCCGGCGGTGGCATTTCACGAGGTTGACCTTCGGGATGCGGAAGCCGTGAAGGAGATTTTTCAGGCCGGCCGCTTCGATGTCGTCAATCATCACGCAGCACAAATGGATGTTCGCAGATCTGTTGAAGATCCGGTATATGATGCGTCCGTCAATATTATCGGCGTACTCACAATGCTCGAGTGTTGTGTCGCTACGGGTGTCAAGCGCGTGATATTCGCGTCCAGCGGCGGCGCAATTTACGGAGAACAGGATTACTTTCCGGCGGATGAGCTTCATCCGACCCGCCCGATCTCACCGTACGGCGTGGCGAAGCTGACAACCGAACAATATCTCTTTTACTACAAAGCTGTGTACGGAATCGATTCCGTCAGTCTCCGTTATGCCAACATCTACGGCCCGCGCCAGAATCCCGAAGGCGAGGCGGGTGTTGTTGCAATCTTCACAACAAAACTACTCGGTCGTCAACAACCTGTCATCAACGGCGATGGAAAGCAGACTCGTGACTATGTCTATGTTGGAGATGTTGTGCAAGCCAACGTCCTTGCGCTGAACTGTGAAGGCTCGCATGTGTTCAACATCGGTACGGGAATTGAAACAAATGTCAACCAACTCTTCCATCACCTCAAGCAACTGACAGATTCATCAGCCGATGAACGCCACGGTCCGGCCAAGAAGGGCGAACAATTGCGAAGCGTTCTCACATCAGCTCGCATCGAACAACAATTGGGATGGAAGCCTACTGTTTCTATGGAAGAAGGCCTTCGAAAGACGGTCGAGTACTTCAAGACGAAAGAGGGATATGGCGCGTAGATCGGCTGTCGATTCCGGGCTGTTATTTGCAGGCGATCGCATTGCGACCTCGCGGGCAATCTCTCTTGTCGAAAACGAGCTTGATGGCTCCGAGGAATTTCTTCGCACAATTTATCCGAAGACAGGTCGAGCGTACCGAATAGGCATCACGGGCCCTCCCGGTGCAGGCAAAAGCACGCTCACAAACAAACTTGCGCAGTACTATCGGCGGCAGAATCTTGGTATCGGGATTATCGCGGTTGACCCGACGAGTCCTTTTACCGGCGGCGCATTGCTCGGCGACCGGGTTCGCATGACGGATGTGGAGTTAGACGAGGATGTGTTCATTCGCAGCATGGCTTCGCGGGGAAGTCTTGGAGGTTTGAGCAAGAAGGCAATGGAGGCTGCAGATGTTCTTGATGCGTCGGGGAAAGATATTATTATTATGGAAACAGTCGGTGTTGGCCAATCGGAACTGGACATTGCAGGAGCTGCCGATACAACTGTCGTTGTCCTCGTCCCGGAATCAGGCGATTCGATTCAGGCGATGAAGGCGGGTTTGATGGAGATTGCGGATTTCTTTGTACTGAACAAAGCCGACCGCGCCGGAGCCGAACAGGCAGTCATGTCCATCAAAATGATTCTGCATTTCAAGCCGGCAAGTGCCTGGAATTCTGATGTGCTGAAATGCGTAGCCAGCGAAGGAAAGGGCATTGAAGAGATTGCCGCGAAGATCGGCGAGCATCGGGCGTATCTCGAACAGAGTAGCGAATTACAAAGGAAGCGACGTTTGCGTACGGAATCCCGCATTCGTGAGCTTGTAGCCGACAAACTGCGTACGGATTTCTGGAGTGAAGAACGCCAGCGCATTCTTTCCTCCAGAATGGACGATGTTGTTTCGTTTGTGACAACACCGTACGATCTTGCACATGAACTAATCAATAATTTTCGTAATCAGTAGGAGAAGACTAAATGGCAGACGCAACCGGAATGAGCTTCAATCTCACCGAAAGCCAAAAGGCGGTTCAGGAGCTTGCGCGCAAGTTTGCTGAAGAAGAGATGCGCCCTCACGTTCTGAAGTACGACGAATCGCAGGAGTTCCCTCACGACATTGTGAAGAAGGCGGCCGATCTCGGGTTCATGGGAATGACGTGGCCGGAAGAACTTGGCGGTGCAGGTTTGAGCGAAATGGAGGCAATCGTCATCATCGAAGAGATTGCTAAAGTCGATCCGTCCATTGCCCTCACAGTTGCTTCACATAATAGTTTGTGTACAGGACACATCATGAAGTTCGCCAACGACGAGCAGAAGAAGCGCTATGTTCCCGATCTCGCCAGCGGGCGCACACTCGGCGCGTGGGGGCTGACGGAACCCGGCTCCGGTAGTGATTCGGGAGGGATGAAAACAATCGCTGTTCGCGACGGCAAGGACTGGATTCTTAACGGAAGCAAGACGTTCATTACGCAAGGGTCGGTTGGCGGAACGTACGTCATTATGGCGATGACGGACAGGTCGAAGGGGAAGGGGAGCATCTCTGCTTTCATTCTCGAAAAGGGAATGAAGGGATTTACCATCGGCAAGAAGGAAAACAAACTCGGCATGCGTTGCAGTGACACCGCGACCTTGATATTCGACAACGTTCGTGTGCCCGGAGAGAATCTGATCGGAGAAGTAGGGCAGGGATTCAAGCAGGCGCTGACGGTTCTTGACGGCGGACGAATCGGCATTGCGGCTCTTTCGGTTGGCATTGCTCAAGGCGCGCTTGATGCAAGCGTGAAGTACGCAAAGGAACGGCACCAATTTGGCAAAGCGTTGGCCGAGTTTCAAGGCATCCAATGGAAGCTTGCCGATATGGCAACTGAAATCAATGCTGCCCGGCTGCTGACCCAGCGGGCGGCATGGATGGCAACGAATGGAATGGACTACACGCTCGCCGTCTCGCAAGCGAAGCTCTTTGCCAGCGAGGCTGCTGTACGTGCAACCAACGAAGCTGTACAGGTTCATGGCGGTTACGGATTTATCAAGGAATTTCCGGTCGAAAAGCTGTACCGTGATGTGAAGCTTATGACGATCGGCGAAGGGACTTCTGAGGTTCAAAAGATGGTCATTGCACGACAATTGCTGGCATCATAATCTATGGCGCTTATCGGAACGGAACTCAAATATTCTCCCTCATTCCAAAAGAATGAAGAGAATTTCAAATCACTGCTGAAGCGCGTGCGGGAGAGGGAAGAGAAGGTCAGACTCGGCGGCGGGAAGGCGGCGATCGAGAAACTTCATCAGAAAGGAAAGCTCTCGGCTCGGGAACGTATTGAGAAGCTGGTTGATCCCGGAAGCTATTTTCTCGAAGTCGGCCTCTTTGCCGCGTACGAAATGTATGAGGAATACGGGGGAGCCCCGTCATCAGGGACTGTGTTCGGCATCGGCAAAATTCATGGCCGCGATGTCGTTATTGTAGCCAACGATGCAACGGTAAAGGCAGGGGCGTGGTTTCCGATTACTGCCAAGAAGAATTTGCGGGCGCAGGAAATCTCCATCGAAAACCGCCTGCCGATTGTCTATCTCGTCGACTCAGCGGGAGTATTTCTCCCTCTCCAAAGTGAAATCTTTCCCGACAAAGAACACTTCGGCCGCATCTTCCGGAACAACGCCGTCATGTCATCTCTCGGCATCACACAAATTGCCGCAATTATGGGGCCGTGTGTGGCAGGCGGTGCGTATCTCCCGATCATGAGCGATGAAGCATTGATTGTTGATAAGACGGGAAGCGTCTTCCTTGCCGGAGCACATCTTGTGAAGGCTGCAATCGGTGAGGAAATTGAGAACGAATTGCTCGGCGGGGCAACAGTCCACTGTGAAATCAGCGGCGTCACCGACCACAAAATGGCGAATGATGACGAAGCAATTCAGAAAATCCGAAGCATCATCAGCAAACTCGGACACAAACCCACTGCCGGGTTTGATCGCAGTGAATCTGTTCTGCCAACGTATCCGGTGGAAGATATCTACGGCCTCTTTCCTGCGGATCGCACGAAGCCGTACGATACGTACGAAATTCTTGCGCGCATTCTCGACGGAAGTGAGCTCGACGAATACAAGGCGGGCTACGGCAAAACGATCATTACAGGCTACGCCCGCATAGATGGTTGGGCCGTCGGGATTGTGGCGAACCAGCGCTCGGTTGTTAAAACTGCAAAGGGAGAAATGCAGGTCGGTGGCGTCATCTATAGTGATAGCGCCGACAAGGCGACGCGCTTCATTCTGAACTGTAACCAGAAGCGCATCCCGCTGGTATTCTTCCAGGATGTCACCGGGTTTATGGTCGGAAGTCGTGCTGAGCATGGCGGCATTATCAAGGATGGCGCGAAACTCGTGAATGCCGTTGCAAACAGTATCGTTCCGAAATTTACATTCATGGTGGGGAATAGTTACGGCGCGGGCAACTACGCAATGTGCGGCAAGGCATACGATCCTCGTTTAATCTATGCCTGGCCGACTGCACAGATTGCTGTGATGGGAGGGAAACAGGCGAGCGAAACGTTGCTGGGAATTCGTATCCAGCAGATGGAAAAAGGGGGCAAACACATCAGCAAAGAGGAACAACAGCAGTTGCTTGCAGAAATCCGGCAACGCTACGAAAAAGAGACAGATCCCTATTTTGCTGCAGCCCGCTTGTGGGTGGACGGGATTGTTGATCCGGCGGAGACACGCAACATTGTTTCGAGGGGAATTGAGATGGCAATGCACAATCCGGATTTCCCGCAGTTCAATCCCGGCGTTATTCAAACGTAATCGGCCAGACAATTCGGAGCGGTGAGGATGAAAGGTTCTTTGCTTTCAATGCTGGTCGGATTGTTGCTTGTTGTTCCGGCATCATCATCCTCACAGACTTCCCCTCCGGTGTTCGACGAACGCGCCGAGGTTCCCGAGTTGATCAGTTTTTTTGCGCCGTTTGTGTTCCCGAAAGTCGTGCAGGACATTTATCAACTGAAAGAATTCATTCGCAGCGAGGAGTTCGCAGAATTCAAGCAATCATTCGGCGACCTTCACGCAGTTGACGCAATTTTTGACAAAGCGATGAGGTTCAGTTGGAGCAACGCCTACGAGGCGCTGTTTATCTCGCTGGCGGCGACGATGGATCACAGAAGGTTTGGCGTGAAGATACCGGTTATAGGGCCGTTGCTCTGGTTTCCGCTGACGTCGGAGTTCGAAGATCAATTTCGCGCCCGGGTAGACGCCCTGCCGCGAAAACTCTATGCCGATTCACCTCTTAGAGGTGCAGGCGATCGCGACAAATTGCAGCACTTTTTCGGGTCGGCGTTTCTTGCATACACGTTCGAGTCACGCGACGTCGCTGAACGCATAGGCTCGTTTATCGAGTGGGGCGAAGATAAAATAATTGTTGACGGAGCGTTGGATGAACGTGATTTCCGCTCAAACCGTCACGGGCAGGAATTCGGGTTAAGATTGTTGGATGACAAGACTGTTCTTCCATCGTCGTTTTTACGTTACTCGATTGCCGTCCACGATTCACTGTCTGAAACGCCGTGCGGCACAGTAGATCTTATTCAGGAGGATCGATGAAATCCATTCTCGTTGTTGATGATGACAAGGCAATACGCGATTCGCTCCGCATGATTCTGCAGTACGCAAAGTACGACGTTCACTTTGCAGAGGACGGTATGTCGGCATTGTCGCAACTTGCGGCTTTGCAGTTTGACCTTGTTCTGCTTGATATCAAGATGGCCGGCATGGACGGCCTTGAGGTACTTCGCAAGATCAAAGAAACCGAAACTGATCTGCCTGTCGTTATGATCTCCGGCCACGGCACAATCGAAACTGCTGTCGAGGCAACCCACCTCGGAGCGTTCGACTTCCTCCAAAAACCTCTCGACAAAGACAAACTGCTGATTGTGCTTCGCAACGCGTTGGAGAAGAAGCAGTTGCTGCTTGAGAACAAGTTGATGAAAGAGAGGGTTGAGGGAAAAAACGTCATCCTCGGCGAAAGCCAGAAAATCAAGGATGTGCTGACGGTGATAGAACGGGTTGCGCCAACCGATGCCCGCGTGTTGATTACGGGTGAGAATGGTGTCGGGAAAGAACTTGTGGCGAAAGCGATTCATCGGCAAAGCAGACGGAAGGAAAAACCACTCATCGAGGTAAACTGCGCTGCAATCCCGAACGAGTTGATTGAGTCTGAACTCTTCGGACACGAGAAGGGTGCATTTACCGGTGCAACGAATCAGCGCATCGGCAAGTTCGAACAGGCTGATGCGGGAACGATTTTTCTTGACGAGATTGGCGACATGAGCATGAACGCCCAGGCGAAAGTCTTGCGGGCATTGGAAGAGGGGAGAATCGAACGGGTGGGCGGTACGAAACAAATTGCCGTTGATGTTCGTGTAATTGCAGCAACGAACAAGAATATCGCCGAAGCAATCAAGCAGAATCGCTTCCGTGAGGATCTGTTTCATCGCCTGAATGTTATTCCAATTCATGTGCCGCCGCTACGCGAGCGTCGCGAGGATATTCCGCTGCTGGCGGTATCGTTTGCAGAAGAGATTTGTCTGCGATATGGCATGGGCCGGAAGAAGTTCTCGATTGATGCCCTTCAGAAATTGAAGATGATGGATTGGCCCGGCAACGTTCGTGAACTGCGCAACATCGTTGAACGATTGGTGATTATGACACCGTCACATACGATTGAAGCGGCACAGATTGAAAAAGGCGCTACCGGCACAAGAACCGAGTTTGATGATCTGCTGAGTCTTGGGGGGACGTTCCAAGATTTCAAGGACAGGGCCGAGGCGGCATACATCAAGAAAATGCTGGACGAGAACAAATGGAACATCAGCAAGACGGCTGAAGCGCTCGACATACAGCGCAGTCATCTTTACAACAAAATGAAGAAGTTTGGATTAATGCGGGGGGATGAGCCGGAAGAGTAGATTCAGTTCTCCCTTTTTGTCCGCTGCCGTACAACTTCATACATGGCAATCGCTCCTGCGACTGATGCGTTGAGTGATTCGATTCTTCCCAAGAGGGGAATCCGTACGAGAAAATCGCAATGTTCCTTCACAAGCCGCCGTATTCCCTTACCTTCATTTCCAACAACAAGTACAATGGGCGACGTATAATCAACCGCATCATGCAACCGATCGCCTGCACCATCCAACCCGACAATCCAACACCCTTCCTGCTTCAGATCCCTGATCGTATGCACGATGTTTGTCACTTCCGCAATGGCGATATGAGTTGTTGCCCCCGCTGAAGTCTTGACGACTGTCGAGTTGACGGGAGCCGAATGATGTTTCGGAACAATCACTCCGTGCACACCTGCACACTCGGCTGTACGCACCAACGCGCCGAGATTATGCGGGTCTTCAATCTCGTCCAGAATCAGCAGAAACGGTTTCTGATTGCGTCCGGCTGCGATGCCGAACAGTGATTCAACGCCGACATACTTATGCGGCGAGCGAAGTACGGCAACGACTCCCTGCGTCATTTGGTCGTCGGCAAGTTCACGGAATTTCTGGCGGTGCATTTCGGTGACGGGTATGTTCCGGGTCTTGGCAAGTGCACGGATTTCTTCGATAGGTTTCCCGTGAACGCCGGAAAGGAGAGAAATATGTTCGATGGCACGGCCGGCCTTGAGAGCCTCTATCACCGGATTTCTGCCAACGATTGTTTCAGGCATGGCTACGCTGTCGGAAACGACTTCTTAGGATGTGTCCTTTAGTTTTTGTCTTCGGGCGATGATCTTTTCAATTCCCCATCCAACAAGAAAAAAGAAAATGCCGAGAAGGAACAGGTACAACTCAATCCACAACGTCGGGCTGTTGATGCCAAGGATGAGGCCCAGACCCAGGCAGGCAATGCCGAGTGCTTCAAGCCCTTTTGCAACGTAGATCATTCTTGGTTTCCGTCCCCGATATCGGGATCATCCTCAAGTGTCACGCTCTTTCCTTCATTTGCGACTTGCTGCAGGCGGATCTTCAGCGTCGTTTCATTCAGCCGATGTTTGAATGCAAACCGCTTATTGATATGAAGAACGGGAAAGTCATGCTTGAACTCTTCAAAGTTCTCTTCGCCCGGAAGCAGTTTGATAACCTTGAGCGTAAATGGTGTTTCCGTGCGGACCTTGTTCAACACTGCAAGCGCTTCGTTGCAGAGCGGACAGTCGTCTTTCGAAAACAGTTCGACGAGTATCATGAATTCCTATCTTCATGTTTTCGGTTCAGCGCGAGAATCCAGATCACGCCGCCGAGGAATAACGGGATGCTGATGAGTTGTGCCTCCGACAAGCCGAACAGCAATCGCGGATTCAGCCGCAGAAACTCCACGCTGAACCTGAAGAGACTCGATAAAACAAGATAGATGGCGAACAGTTTTCCGTCGGGATAGTTCTTTCTTCTGAAGTACAACCACATCAGCAGAAACCCGCCAACGCCGAGGAGCATTTCATACACCGGGGTCGGATGGCACGGGGTGTTGTCGGGGACGATTCCATTTGGGTATTGACTTGTCAGCTCGGGGAAAATGGAAAATGCCCGTGAAGGAGGGTAAGTGCCGTTCTCGTAATTCGTACCCCAAGGCAAATCGGTCGGAAAGCCATAGTCGCCGTCGCCCGATAAGTGGCAGCCCAAACGCGCAACGCCATATGCGAGCAACAGCGCTACCCCAAGGGCGTCTACAACTTTGAGAATAGGAATCTTCTTTGATCGAACATAGACGATAATCGCTGCCATGCCGACAATAAATCCGCCGTACCACGTCAATCCGCCCGCTGAAAAAATCATGTCGAACGGCGCCCGCATGAATGAACTCCAGTTTTCAATGAGGTACAGAAGTTTTGCGCCGGCGAGGCCGAAGATCAAGGCAATGATCGTGATATTGCTGGCAAGGTTCGGGTTGATGCCTTTGCGTTTGAATTCCAAGGAGAGAATGTAACTTCCTATGAGAAATCCAATACCCAGCATCAGTCCATAGCTGTACACTTTAACGGGGCCTATCTCAAACAGAATCGGTATCATGAAACGACTAACTCAACTATTGGTTGTTTAGGGGATTTGAGAAGAGTGATGTTCTTTGCTGTGAACTTGATGACAAACGTGTTTTCGGTACCATCGAGGCTTGCAACGGTGACAGAGTACGTTCCTTTTAGGTTGTCGTACTCGCGAATAAACTGCGCTGTGCCCGATGCGGGAAGACTTAACTGAGGAGCTTTCAATCCTACGATTGTGAGTCGTAGCTCTTTCTCTGTAAGTTCCTCCTGAACTGCAAGCTCGTAACGAAAGCTGGCAAACCTTCTGGTAGTTTCGATTGTAATGAGAACTGTCCGGGCTTGTCGTTCGGCATTGAAATGCGGGGCGATGGTCAGGCGGTATTCGTGTTCCGAAGTTGTGCGTACTTTCGGGGCCCGTTGCTTGGTCATCCTGATGCGCTATCCTTCAAAATACGTTGCCTCTTCCTGCTTGAACATCTCGATGATTTCCTTCGGCGAGGAAACATGAAGAAGTTTCTCGCGAAACTCAGCCTTGTTCATCAGGCGTGAGATGCGGCTGAGCAACTTGATATGGGGTCCGACCATGTTCGCCTTACTGACCAGCAAAAATACAAGACGCACAGGCTTTTCATCGAGCGATTCATAATCAATGGGTTCGGCGGTTATGGCAAACGCCGCTGCTATGTCTGAAACAGCGTCAGTCTTTCCATGAGGGATGGCAAATCCGTCGCCGACGCCGGTTGACATGATTTGCTCGCGTTCGAAGACTGCCTCACGCACCTTCTCCTTATCGAGAACCTTCGGTGATGTTGCAACGAGATCAACGATGCTGTTGATGATATCGTCCTTCGAGTTGCCTTCAAGATGTGTTACTACAAGATCCTCCGTGAGGAGATCGCTAATCTTCATTGCTTCTAATCGCTCCTATAATTCGTCGCGCCAGTGAATAATCTTGCGCTCGTATTGGTTTGCCAGATCGTCGGCAACGGATTTGTCCGGCGCTTCTGCATTGATATGAAACAGGGGACGTTCCTTGTCAGGCAACAACAACACAGATGCTCGCTGGCCGTTGTGTTGCAAATGAACTTTCACACCGTCCACAAGATCACGTTGCTTGCCCTCCGAGTCGCGCATAATTTGCCTCATCACCCTTCCCTTGTGTTCCCACGAACAATTGACGTTACGTCTCGACATGTACATGCGCGGCAGCGCTGCGTCAATCTCTCCCAGCCGCTTGCCTGTCATGGCCATCATCATGAGAATGCGTGCAAAGGAGTACATCGCGTCGGTTGCGAAAAAGAAGTCCGTGAAAATGAAGCCCCCCTTGTTACCGCCAACAAACTGTACCTGCTTGGTGGTCGCCGCCTCCATCATGGCAAGATGGCTGTTTCGTGTTTTGAGCACGGACACATTCCGTTGGGCGCAGATGATATCGATATCCCCGGACGACGTGATAGGAACCGCAATTGCGGTGGCATCAGGATTTGTTTGCAGAAAAAGTTCGGTCACAATCGTCAGCAGCCTGTCGGTATGGATGGGCTCGCCGTTTTCATTGACAAGGAATATCTTTTCACCTCCCGCGTCGATGAGGCAGCCGATGTCATAGCGTAACGATGTGACAATGTGAGACAATTGTTTGATCGAGTTGTCAAACTCATACTGATCGCGTGTCAGGCGTTTGGGATCGAGATGGGCGTTGGTTGCAATAACTTGACAGTCGAACGAGCCCAGAATAATGGGGAAAATGGTAGAAGCAACGCCGTTCGAATAGTCGATCACCATATTGAACTTGCGTTTGTTGATTGCATCAATGTTGATGGAGGAAAGGAATTTCTCCCTGTACGATTCCGTCGTTCGTTCGGGGAAGAAGATGCTTCCCACTTTGTCCCGTGTGGCCCGCGGAAAATCCTCTCCAAAAAACAACCGTTCGATATGTTTCGTTTTTCCGGAAGGCAAATCTTTCCCGTTCGCATCGAAGAAAATAATGTCGGTCAGATTTTTGTCAAACGGCGATCGCCGAACATGAATCCCTCCGGCCTCCTTCCCTGTGCTCAGTTCATGCCGCAACAGCGGTATCGACATCGCCCGCAAGTCCATAGTGTTCACACCTGCGGAAATCAAGCCGCAAATCAGCGCGCGGTTCATCATGCGTGACACATTGTCGGAATCACGGCATGTAACGGCGGTTTTGCCTTCCCCGATAAACGCCCCGTACGCCGCGCCCAGTTTCGCCCCGAACTCGGGATTCATCTCGATATTGGAAAGTCCGGTCACTCGCGCATCGGCAAACAATTCGCGCAACCATTTATCCTCCCATACAAGGCTGCGAGTGAGGATGGCGCCTTCTTCAACGACTTTCTCGGGCCAGAGTTTAATGTTGGATGATAGCTGGGCTTTCCGTCCAATCCAGCATGCGTCGCCGATGAACACATTCTCGGCAATCACAGCTTTTTCGCCTATCGAGCAACGCGAGCAGACAACATCGTTGGAAAGTTCCGTACTGTGCCCGACAACGACGTCATTCCAAATCACGGTGTTGCGAAGCACGGCTCCCGGCCCGACTACGCAGTTGTCGCCAATAACACAGTTGGACATAGCGACATCGTCTCCGATCGTGACATTTTTGCCGAGCACAACCTGTCCGGTGATGGAGAGCTTATCGCGTTGGAACGAGCAACCCTCGCCATACCGCAAGTTGCCGTCCTTCTTTCCTTCGATAGTGATATTGACGCTACCGTTTAACGCATCAATGTGCGCTTCCTGATATTCATTCAGGTTTCCGATGTCGCGCCAGTATCCGTCCGCAATGTACCCGTATAGTCCCAGGTCGTTGCGCAAAAGATGCGGGAAGAGATTTTTGCTGAAATCGAATTCTTCGCGGTACGGAATCAACTCCATGACATCCGGCTCAAGAATGTAGATGCCGGTGTTGATGGTATCGCTGAAGACTTCTCCCCATGAAGGCTTCTCAAGAAACCGTGTGATCTTGCCGTCTTCTGCCGTGATAACCACGCCAAACGCCAGCGGGTTTGTTGCATGCGTGAGAACAATGGTCGCCTTTGCTTTCTTGGCTTCGTGATACCGGATTGCTGCCGAGAGGTCGAAGTCTGTGAGTACATCACCGCTAATGACGAGGATTCGTTCATCAATTCCTTTTGTCGCATTGCGTACGCTGCCGGCAGTGCCGTAGTCGGCCTCGGCCTTCACATAGCTCATCTTCACGCCAAGGCGTGAACCGTCACCAAAGTAGTTAGTGATGGCTTCAGGGGAGTAGTACAGGGTGGAGATCATTTCCGAGATGCCGTGTTTTTTCAGCAGCTCCACGATGTGGTGCATCATCGGCTTGTTCATAACCGGCGCCATCGGCTTTGGAGTATTGCACGTCAACGGGCGCAGTCGCGTCCCGAACCCGCCAGCCATGATGACTGCTTTCATCGTTCGGTTGAGCCTATGTGAAAGGAATAAGAAATGATTGGTCTGCTATAGTACTGCGAAAAAGATAGTGAAATTCAAGTATGAATACAATGGATGGCTGCCGCATGCGGTTTCAGTAAACGAGTCTCTCTTGCTGCAACCCGTCAATGGTTCAACGCGCTGTCCATGTCTGCAATAATATCCTCAACATCCTCTATGCCGACGGAGATGCGAACAAGTCCGTCTGTTACACCTATGCGCGCCCGTTGCTCAGCCGGGATCGCGGCGTGCGTCATCGTTGCGGGATGCGTGATAATCGTCTCCACGCCTCCAAGACTCTCCGCCAAGGCACATAGTCGGACTTTCTTGAGAAAGGTGCCGGCAGTGTCAATGCTTCCCAGCTCGAACGAAATCATGCCGCCGAAGCCCCGCATTTGCTTTTTTGCAAGTTCGTGCTGCGGGTGATCCACAAGACCGGGATAATACACTTTGTGCACTTTCTTCTGAGTTTTCAGCCACTGCGCAACCTGCATTGCGCTTTCACAGTGTTGCTTCATACGCACTGCAAGGGTTTTCGTACCACGCAAACAGAGCCAGGCATCGAACGGACTCAGGATTCCACCGACGGCTTTTTGCAGGAAGCGGAGCTTTTCGTTGTAAGCATCGTTGTTCGTAACGATGAATCCGCCCAGCATATCGCTGTGGCCGTTCAGGTATTTTGTCAGACTGTGAACAACCAAGTCGAACCCGTAGTCAATCGGCTGTTGCAGATAGGGCGTAGCGAAAGTATTGTCCACGACGGAAATCAGATTGAACTTCTTGGCTATTTGTGCCGCTCCTGCAAGATCTGTAATTTCCATCGTCGGGTTTGTCGGCGTTTCGATGAACAACATTTTCGTGTTCGGGCGAAGCACACGTTCAACGTTCTGTAGATTTGTCGTATCCACAAAATCAAACTGCAAGCCGAAATCCTCCCACACCATCTTGGCAATGCGATACGTTCCTCCGTACACATTCCACGAAAGTATGACGTGATCGCCGGGTTTGAGGAGATGCATAATGGCATCTACAGCAACGGTTCCCGAACCGAATGCAAGTCCGTGCTTTCCGTTTTCGAGTGCTGCAATGTTTTGTTCGAGAGCCGTTCGAGTGGGGTTAGAGACCCGCGAGTATTCGTAGCCCTTGTGCTTGCCAAGTTCTTCCTGCACGTAGGTGGACGTGAGGAAAACCGGTGTCATAATGGCACCGGTTACCGGTTCCGCGGGCTGTCCTGCGTGGATGGCTTTGGTGGAGAATCCGTGCTTGTTCATTCAGATCACTTTTCTCAATAATCACTTTCCCATGAATTCAATAACGTCATACCTCGACAAAATACCGGTGATTTTCCCCTCTTCTTCAACAAGAACCGCAGGGTTATGCTTGGCCTTCATCAACTTCACGACATCATCAATTGAAGTGTCGATGTTAACAACGGGGAAGGGCGGCTCCATGACTGTGCTTACCGGTGAATCGACCAGCGCAGGGCGTGCCATGACCTTCGCCATCAACTCGGAATCGTGTACCGAGCCGACAGATTTTCCCCGCTCAAGAACCGGAATCTGTGAGATATCCTTCTGACGCATCAGTTCCAGTGTCTTGCGGACTGTTGTAAGCGGGTCGATCTCGAACAATCCCTGCACCTCTTTCCCCTTCGACTCGATGACATATCGTGCTGTAATTCTTTCAGGACGCAGGAAGCCGTTTTCCCTCATCCAATCGTCGTTGAAAATCTTACTGAGATACCGCTCGCCTAAATCGGGCAACAATACCACGGCGACATCATTCTCTTTGAAGCGGTCGGCCATTTTCATCATTCCGGCAACGGCGGTTCCGGCCGATCCTCCGACCATCAATCCCTCTTCCCGCGTGAGGCGTCGTGCCATCAGGAAGGATTCACGATCGTCGGCTTCAATCATTTCGTCAATGTACGTGAAGTCGAGCGTACCCGGCACATAGTCTTGCCCGATGCCTTCCACTTTGTATGTTTTGAGAAGAGGCGTTATTTTCTTTGTGTAGTAATACTCACGCAACGCCGAGCCTTTGGGGTCAATACCAATCACCTTGATGTTGGGATTCTTTTCTTTCAGAAATTTGCCGGTGCCGGTGATAGTGCCGCCGGTTCCGACGCCGCATACGAAGTAATCAATCTGTCCGCCGGTTTGTTCCCAGATTTCGGGCCCGGTGGTTTTGTAGTGTGCCTCGGGGTTTCGGGGATTGTAGTATTGATTGGCGAGAATTGAATTCGGCGTTTCCCGTACGACTTTCTTCGCAACTTCGGTGTAGCTTTCGGGGGATTCGTGAGGTACAGCGGTTGGCGTGACAATCACTTCGGCCCCAAATGCACGCAGGAGCCGGATCTTCTCCATACTCATTTTATCCGGCAACGTAAAGACAGTCTTGTATCCCTTGACTGCCGCGACCAGCGCAAGACCCATACCTGTATTGCCTGAAGTTGATTCGACAATCGTGCCGCCCGGCTTGAGTCTGCCGTCCTGTTCCGCTTCCTCGATAATGGAAACTCCGATGCGATCTTTGACTGAACCGCCGGGATTGAATGTTTCGACTTTTGCCAGAATCAACCCTTTCACTCCGTCCGTTACCCTGTTCAGTTTGACGAGCGGCGTTCGTCCGATCGTCTGGAGAATATTATCGTAGTAGCAGACTTTCGACAAGTCTTTCGCCATGGCCTTTCCTTGAGTTGGATATGTAAAGAACAATATTAGCCCCAAAGAACATCGGGCTTGAAACGATTCAGTTCGTTGTCAATTCTTGCGTCTGTTTATCCGGCTTGCCGCGACTCCGGCTCCGAACCCGTTATCGATATTCATAACCATTACGCCCGCTGCACAGGAATTCAGCATAGTCAGCAGGGGCGCAACACCTCCGAAGTTGGCTCCGTAACCGACCGATGTCGGCACGGCGATAACCGGTACATCAACCAATCCTCCCACAACACTTGGCAACGCTCCGTCCATTCCCGCAACTACAATAATCACTGATGCAGAATGGAGTTTCTTGCTTTGCGTTAGCAGCCGGTGAATACCGGCAACGCCGACATCTGTAAGACGGTCAACATTGTTTCCCATGATCGTTGCAGTCTCGAACGCCTCTTCGGCAACAGGCAAATCCGATGTCCCTGCCGTCACGATCAGAATTGTTCCTTGTCCTCTTTTGCTTACGGGGCGATTGGTGACGCTGATCGTTCGTGCAACCGTATTGTACCGGGCACGTCGAACGACTTTCTTGACGGCGGAAAATTGCTTTGGGTTTGCCCTCGTCGCAAAGAGAACACCTCCGCGATTCACGATCTTCTTTGCGATCTGTGCAACCTGCAGCCCGGTTTTCCCTTCACAAAAAATCACCTCAGGAAAACCTTGTCGCATTTCCCGGTGATGGTCAACCGTTGCAAAGCCCAGTGTCTCAACCATGCCGGACGAAATTGCCTTAACTACTTCTTCCTCTGATCGCGTACCTTGCTTGTACCGAAGAAGAATCTTTTTGACTTCCGGTTTGATCACGAGTAGCAGGGGAGAAAATGAATCGTGGGGATTTCAAAAAATCGCCCATCAATATAGCCGTTTCATTCAAGGGAATCAAGGAAACCGTTGATTATCCTTGGGAATTTTGTTATGATTTTTTGGAAGGAATATACAAACAGCGTCGGCTTTTCGTGCTTTCTCTCTTGGTTGCCGTAATAATCGGGTATCTGATAGGATCATTCCCAACGGCGTTCTTTCTCGTGAAATGGAAATCGAATCTCGACATCCGTCATCACGGCAGCGGCAATGTCGGAACGCTGAACAGCTATGAGGTGACGAACTCAAAAGTCGTTGGTGTCGGGGTTCTACTCCTCGATCTTGCGAAGGGAATACTGAGTGTTCTCATTGTCAGAGAGGTTGTTAACGCCGAATTCGTCACTCTGGCAGTTGGCGGTGTTGCCGCAGTAGTCGGGCACAACTTTCCCGTCTGGCTCGGCTTCAAAGGCGGCCGGGGCTTGGCAACAGCAGCAGGCGTTATGTTCGTGGTAAGTTGGATTTGCGTTTTGCTGTGGATGGCGGCATGGTTGGTTGGCAAAAAGGTTTCCCGTGATGTCAACGTCGGTAATGCGGCGGCGACAGTTGTCATGGCCGCAATTGCTTTTCTCCTTCCGGCAGGGACTTTGGCTCGCATCATCCCTGTGAATGCGATGCCCGCTGAATTCAAGTGGTTTGTTGCTGCACTCGCATTTGTTATTTTGTTGCGGTTAATTCAGCCCGTGAAACAGTATATAGCGGGATTGAAATCCTGAATCGAGAAGTACGTGTTTCAAGCGGGTTGAAATTTGTGACGGAAGGATACACTACATGAGTATGAAAGCTATGGCAGGAATCGTATCGCTTTTTTTAATCGCCGGGGGATTGATTGGGTATTACGTAGGCAATGCGCCGGATGCCGCACAGATTTCTTCTGCCTCAGATACGTATGCCGATGCTCCGTTTGAGGAGGCTCGTCCTGCATCTCACAGTTCCGAAACCCGTGATTCCGACAATGTAAGCACCTCGCGTCAGAATGCCATCACACGTACGGTTGCCGAGTGCAGCGCGGCAGTCGTCGGAATCAACGTTATCGAAGTACGTCAGTATAGGTATCGCAGTCCGTGGGGCGACGACCCGTTCTTCCGTCAATTCTTTCCGGACCAATTGTACACACGGCAAGTACAGGAACTTGGTTCCGGCTTCATCATCTCGCCCGACGGTTACGTCATTACGAATGATCACGTGGCCGGCAATGCAAAAGAAATCACCGTGACGATGACAAACGGCGACAAGTACAAAGCCGAGTTGATCGGAACCGACCAGATGACGGACATCGCGTTGCTGAAGATTGACGGAAAGAATCTTCCTCATTTGAAGTTGGGAAACTCCGACGATGTGATCATCGGCGAGTGGTCGATTGCTTTCGGCAATCCGTTCGGATTGTTCGACGTGAACAACCAGCCTACAGTCACCGTCGGTGTTATCAGCGCGAAGAATATGAATCTTCGGGCCCAGCAGGGAAGAACCTACCGCGGCATGATTCAAACCGACGCGGCAATCAATTCCGGCAATAGCGGAGGCCCGTTGGTGAATGGTCTGGGGGAAGTTATTGGCGTGAATTCAGTCATCTACACACCCAATCAAGGCAACATCGGATTGGGTTTTGCGATTCCAATCAATCGGGTAAAAAATGTTGTTGCAGAACTGAAACGAACCGGCAAGGTCGAACGGGAGAACTACACAGGACTTGAAGTTCAGAACGTTGATGAGCGTGTTGCCCGGTATTTCGGGCTTGATCGGGTGGAGGGAGTCATTGTCAGCAACGTTCAACGCCGGAGTCCCGGAGAGAAAGCGGGCTTCAAGCCGGGCGATATCATCTTTGAGATCAACGGAGAAAAGGTCAGTGATCAATCGGCGTATCTTGCCATTCTGGAGGATTCACGGGCAGGCGATTCGCTGAAGTTTAAGATCCTCAGAGATAGAAAAATAATTGAGTTACCTGTCAGAATTGAAAAGCGTTCTACATAATAAACATGATTGAATCAGAGAAGAAAGAAAAGAACAATGGAGTCAGGGTTATGAGGTGGATGGCGTTTGTTTTGTTGGTGTTTGGAGGAATTCAATCATCAAGCTCGCAGACATTCTTTTCGCTGCAAGCGGAAGTAGCCGAGCCAACGGAGTCGTTTCGCAATGCGGCCGGAACGGGGTTCGGGCTGAGAGGAACGTACTTTCATTTCATCGGAGGCAGTTTTGCGCTCACGGGTTCGGCAGGATACGTGAAGTGGGGCCCGCGTGTTGACTTCCCCCCCAACAACGAATTCAAAATTGTTTCCATTCCGATCACAATGGGTGCACACCTGTTGCTCTCACGCGGTGTTGTCTCTCCGTATCTTGGCTTATCCCTCGGAATGAGTTATCTCCGGATCAGGGGCATTGCAAGTAACTCTACACTCTACAACGACAGCAGTGAACTCAAGTTCACATTCTCTCCTCAAGTTGGTGTTGGAATTCATATTGCCGGACCCGTTGGTCTGCTGCTCACAGGTTCTTACAATATAATCTACACTCCGGATTCTCCGTCCAAATTCTTCGGACTGAATGCAGGTTTAGCGCTGGGATTGTAGCGTTTCCTGCCGATTTAGGCTGGTTTATTCCTTTTCAGCCCGGATTTTCATACATTGATACGCAGCGTCTTCTGGATGCTGCATCAATGTTACTCTCCCCGTTCTCATCCTTTTGCAAGAATGATTGCTCGATACACACGCCCTGAAATGGGCAACATATGGGACGACCACAACAAGTTCAGCATCTGGCTGGAAATAGAGTTGCTTGCCTGCGAAGCCCAAGCAGAACTCGGTGTAATTCCCGCCGAGGCCGTACGCGTTATGCGGGAGAAATCGGCTTTCAATGTTACACGGATTGACGAGATTGAGCGGGAAGTAAAGCACGATGTCATAGCGTTCCTCACCAACGTGGCCGAATACGCCGGGCCCGAAGCACGGTTCATGCATCTCGGAATGACATCCTCCGACGTGCTCGACACATGTCTTGCCATGCAGATGAAGCAATCGGGCGAGATTTTGTTGAATGATTTAGTCAAGCTGAAAGATGTTCTTGCGCGCCGCGCAAAAGAATTCAAGCATACAATCATGGTGGGACGGACACACGGAATTCACGCCGAGCCAACTACGTTCGGACTGAAGCTCGCGCTCTGGTACGACGAAACGAAAAGAAACATTGCCCGTCTGCAATCAGCGATCGAGCGGATTTCGGTAGGTCAGATTTCCGGCGCTGTCGGAACATTCGAGCATCTCAGTCCGAAAGTTGAAGAATACGTGTGTTCCAAACTCGGATTGAAACCCGCCCCGGTTTCGACGCAAATACTTCAACGGGATAGGCACGCAGAATTCATGTCCGCGCTGGCAATCATCGGAAGTTCGTTGGAGAAGTTCGCAACGGAAATCCGGCATTTGCAAAAAACAGAAGTTCTTGAAGCAGAAGAGTACTTCTCGAAAGGTCAGAAGGGATCATCGGCCATGCCGCATAAGCGGAACCCGATTACGTGCGAGCGCATTGCAGGTCTTTCACGCGTTCTTCGCGGCAATGCGATGGCGGCGATGGAAAACGTTGCCTTGTGGCATGAACGCGACATCACGCATTCTTCTGTTGAGCGTGTCGTTATCCCGGATAGTTGCATTCTGCTCGACTACATGCTTGCACTTATGACCGACGTTCTTGACAAACTTCTCGTCTATCCCGAAAACATGATGAAGAATCTTGAACGTACACACGGACTTATCTTCTCGCAATCCGTTCTGCTGGCATTGACAAAGAAGGAAATGAAGAGGGAGGATGCATATCGGGCTGTGCAGACAGCGGCAATGGAAGTCTGGCAGAGCGGCAAGAACTTCAAAGATCTTCTTCTCGCGAATGATGAAATTGTTCGCATTCTCGGCAGAGAACATATTAAAGAGTTGTTTGATTTGCAAAAGAGTACTAAGAATGTGGAATACATCTTTCGACGCGTAGGTCTCGCATAATCACAGAGGAAAAATCATGGCAAAGAAATTTCAGAACTTCATCAACGGCAAATGGGTTGACGCCAAGTCGGGCAAGACGTTTGAGAACCGGAATCCCGCAAACTGGGACGAAATAGTCGGAACGTTTCCGAAATCGGGGAAGGAGGATGTGGAAGAGGCGGTGAAGGCTGCGCGCAACGCGTTTGATTCCTGGCGCTTGATGCCCGCGCCGAAAAGGGGAGATATTCTCCGCAAAGTCGGGGACATTATGGTTGCCCGAAAAGAGGAACTCGCCCGCCAGATGACGCGTGAAATGGGGAAAGTTCTTGCCGAAACCCGCGGCGATGTGCAGGAAGGTATTGACACGGCATATTATGCCGGAACCGAAGGCCGTCGTCTGTTCGGACACACAGTCCCGTCCGAGCTTCCGAACAAATACAACATGGCGATGCGCGTACCGATCGGTGTTGCAGGAATCGTGACGCCGTGGAACTTCCCGATGGCAATTCCGACGTGGAAGATTTTTCCGGCGTTGCTCTGCGGCAACACGATTGTCTTCAAGCCTGCCTCTGACACGCCGGCAACGGCAACATCGTTGGTAGAAATTCTTCTCGAGGCCGGTGTGCCCGAAGGCGTTGTCAACATTGTACACGGCGGCGGCGGCGAAGTAGGCATGGCGATTGTCAGCCATCCCGAAGTTGATTTGATCAGTTTTACTGGATCAACAGGTGTCGGCATCAAAATTTCCGAGGTCGCAAGTCAGACACTCAAGCGCGTGTCGCTGGAATTGGGCGGCAAGAATGCTCAAATCGTCATGCCGGACGCAGATATGGACCTTGCACTCGAAGGAGTTCTGTGGGGTGCATTCGGAACCACGGGCCAGCGTTGCACAGCAACAAGCCGCTTGATTCTTCACGAAAAGATCCATGATGACTTCTTGAAGATGCTCGTTGACCGGGTCGAGAAATTGAAGTTGGGAGACGGCTTGCAGCCCGGTGTTGATGTCGGGCCCTGTGTGAATGAAGGGCAGCAGAAGACAACGCAATCCTACGTCGAAATCGGATTGCAGCAAGGAGCAACTCTTGCAGCGGGAGGAGAAATTCCTTCAGATCCGAATCTCAAGAAGGGCTGGTTCTATAAGCCGACCGTATTCTCCGGTGTGAAGCCCGACCATCGTATAGCAAAGGAAGAGATCTTCGGGCCTGTCCTTTCTGTTATCAAGACGAAATCGTTGGACGAAGGAATTCAAATTCTGAATGATACGATTTACGGTTTGTCGTCATCAGTCTATACGAAAGATGTAAATGGGGCTTTCCGGGCAATTCGCGACATCAAAGCCGGAATTACATATATCAACGCTCCAACCATCGGAGCCGAGGCACACATGCCCTTCGGCGGAGTCAAACAAACCGGCAACGGCCACCGCGAAGGCGGCTGGGCAGTGTACGATTTCTTCTCGGAATGGAAGACGGTGTACATTGATTACAGCGGCGGGTTGCAGCGAGCACAAATCGACAATTACTAAATGCGGAAATTGGCAGTATGCGGTACCATGAAGCCATATTAATTAGTTTCTTCGAACATAACGAGTTCTTCTGAGTCACGGATGATGTACCGCGTTGCAGCGGGAGTAATGGAAACAACTTTACATCATTTCGTTACAAGAGGAGAATTTTTTATGACATTGGAAACAGCAAAACCAAAAAGTACAGGTGTCCCCGCACAGCAGGTGTTTCCCACGCTCGCAAAACACATGCTGGTGGACGGATTCGAGATTGTTATTGATCTCAAGAAAAGCCAGGGATCGTATATCGTCGATGCAAAGGACGGCAAGCGATATCTCGACTTCTTTACATTTGTTGCCTCGTCGCCCGTCGGGTTGAACCATCCGAAAATGACGACACCCGAGTTTCTGGAGAAGATCGGCCGCATCGCGATCAACAAACCTTCGAATTCGGATATCTACACCGTTGAACAGGCGGAGTTCCTTGAGACATTCGAGCGGGTCGCGATACCGTCGTACCTGCCGTATGCATTTTTCATTGAAGGTGGCGCGCTCGGCATCGAGAATGCGCTGAAAGCTGCATTCGATTGGAAGATCAGGAAGAACTTTGCGAAGGGATACAAAGAGGAACGCGGCACCCAAGTGATTCATTTCAAACAGTGTTTCCACGGGAGATCCGGCTACACGCTTTCACTGACGAATACCGATCCGGTGAAAACTGATCTATACCCAAAGTTCAACTGGCCCCGCATTCTGAATCCGAAAATCACTTTTCCCCTGACCGGACAAAATCTCGCTCTCGTCATCAGGGAGGAAGAGATCGCCGTGAACCAGATCAAGGAGGCTTTCAGAACATACAAGGATGACATTGCCGCGATTATCATCGAGCCTGTGCAGGGAGAGGGTGGCGATAATCATTTCCGCAAGGAATTCTTCCAGATGCTCCGTCAACTTGCAGATGAGAACGATGCAATGCTGATCATGGACGAAGTACAGACGGGCATCGGCCTCACAGGAAAAATGTGGGCACACCAGCATTTCATCGAGCCCGATATGATTGCCTTTGGCAAGAAGATGCAAGTGTGTGGGTTTCTCTGTGGCAAGAGGATAGACGAAGTGGCGGAGAACGTATTCAAAGTGCCGAGTCGCATTAACTCGACATGGGGCGGAGGGCTTGTAGATATGGTACGTGCCCAGCGCTATCTCGAAATCATTGAGGAGGAAAATCTTGTCGAGAATGCCCGCATAATGGGCGACTATCTTGTGAAAGAGCTGGAAGCCCTTGCTCAGGAATTCCCGACATTCGTTTCGAATGCTCGCGGACTTGGTCTGTTCGATGCGTTCGATGTGGCGACGCCGGAGGTGAGAACGAAGCTTCGCAACCTCTGCATGCAGAAAGGCCTGATCCTTCTTCCGAGCGGCGAACGTTCCATCCGGTTCCGTCCGCCGTTAACGGTGAACAAGGAAGAGATTGATCTCGGTATTTCGATCATCCGGTCGTCTCTCAAAGAGCTGTAAGACGGTCGTTGACGCCAGTAAAGCAGGAAGCCTCGAAGAATAACTTCGAGGCTTCTCTGTTTTGCTGCAGAACCGCTTGATATAGAACCCTTACTTGAGAAGAATCATCTTCTTAAACCCTGTGTACGGTGCGCTGCCGTCAACGGGTTTTGCCTCCAGCCGATAGAAATAGACACCACTTGAGACCGAAGAACCCTGGTTATCCCATTGCACGCTGTAGGCGCCGGGTCCCTGAATTTCATCGCGCAATGTGGCGATAGCTTGCCCAAGAACATTGTAGATCTTCAGACTTACCTGAGAAGCTGTCGGCAGTCCGTAGGATATCGTTGTGCTTGGGTTGAACGGGTTGGGGTAGTTCTGGCTGAGAATGAACGTTTCCGGCAGTTGTCCGCCGTTTTCCTGTACTCCAACAGTGGTAGAGTCTATGCCGAGATATACGGCAATAAGCAGGCTGGTGGGGAACCGCTGGGCGACCAGCAGCCCAATTACTGCATTCGGATAGGCCGGATGATCAGTGATGATAGTAAGGCCACCCGACACTCCCGTACCGGTGAAGGAGGAATAGTTGAACGTTGTAAGGATTGCCCCTGTTGTTGTGTCAACTTTCGAAAGCCTGACCGGCCCGCCCGTTGTTGATGGCTCTGAGTACCACAAATATCCCCTGGTTCTTGAGGTCCATCTGTCGAACGCAATGCCGTAGGGTGCCACTGATGGCACTCCGAGGGTACGTACGGTAGCCCCTGTTGTATCAAAGAGGGTTACAGGATTCGTCGTGAAGTTTGAAACCCAAATCCGGTTCGGCCCCATGTATGCGATGCCCCGGTTCGGATTTATCGTAGTGACGATGGGCGAGGCAATTTCCGTGAATGTTGTCGTATCGATTCTCCGAATTCTGGTGTCATCGCTCGTGAGCAACCAGCGGCCGTCCCAGGCAATATCTCGGAAGCCGAAACCCTGTCCGGTTGTCGGATTGACCTGCAAGTGGCTTGTGTCGAGAATTCCACCGTACATATCGGTGACAATCCACTTGTTATCCTCGACAATTGTTGAGCTTTGCCCGCCACTGGTGAATGCAAGCTTGTTGGCCGAACCGATTTTGGCTACACCGAGAATTATCTGGTTGGGGACAACAAACGTATAAAGCGTATCTCCGGCAACACGGCCGACATTGAATGAGATGGTCGAGGTGTCGTTGGCAGGGTTGCTGTCGTTGGCAAGAACCGTCCACGCTTTCAGCGTATGCGATCCATTTACTGCCTGGTTCCATTGGAATGTTACAGTATCCACTGCATCTGCAGCGATTGGGCCTCTATTGATTGCGGGCTGATTAACGCCGTTAACCTGCCACCGCAACTCGTATGATGATTCATTGAACGTGCCGAAATTCTTCACGATGGCACGGAACCCGACTGTATCTGCCAATGAGAAGGAGCCCGTCGGAGTAATGGTGAGAGCCCCCGTAGAGGGTTCTGATCCGTCAAACGATGCTTCACCCGCAGTTTCTAGTTGCGACGCATCCGTGCTGTGGTTGATTGGTGCCGCAGGCCTGTTTGTTGAGAAGACTTTTGCCAGCGACTGGATTCCGAGATCGTGAACGCTAATCGGGTTGAAATATGCGTAAATCTTGCCCGTTCCGGTCACAGTCCAGCCTTTTGCGATGTTGCCGCTGGTGACGAAGTTGATGTGCCAGATTGTGCCCGATGTCGCGTCGCTGAAGTCTTGCGTCCATATGACCCCGCGATCCTTGCTTACCTGAATCGTAGTTCCCCGCGTTGCCCAGAAGTCGAGCGTTCCGGCTTTTGCCATGCCATAAATCGTACCTGTCGTGCCGACCGTGATTGAGTTCCACGTTGCTCCGCCGTCAGTCGTGCGTGCTGCAGTGCCGTTATTGGCTCCCGCAACTCCAATCTGCGTATTGAGAAAGGCCAATCCGGCCGTGAACGTTGCCGATCCCGGCAGCGTGCCTGAATTCCACGTGGCTCCGCCGTCCGTTGTTCTATACACTTTCGGGGGAGTGCTGTTCGATGTGAACCAGATATGTGTCGACCCGATTGCTTCAAGTCCGTTATTTGAGCCTGCTTCAGTGCCGACTTGTGTCGGCTCCGTTGCCGTGCGAGCCCATGTTGTTCCGCCATCGGTTGTCTGTAAAATTGTCCACTTGCCCGTTACAGGATCACCTTGCGCAATTCCATTGGAAGCGTTGAACATCCGGATTGCGTTGATGAAACCGCCTGATTGAGTAAACACAGTGTCCCACGAAGTGCCGCCGTTAGTTGTTCTGAAGATGTAGGTAACGGTGGATGGAGTTCCGGTGACGAAAGCCGTCGTTGCGTTCAGTGCATCTATGTTATACAAATCCATCGATCCGATGGCGCCGCCACCAACATTGGTCCAAGTGCCGCCGCCGTCAGTCGTGCGGAGAACAACACCGCCGGCTCCGGCTGCCCATGCAACCGAACCGCTGACAGCTCTCACACTGTATAGCGCGGTAGTTATTCCCGACGTTTGCGTTGTCCAGCCGGGAATTCCAGACGGAACAACATCAACCCCGAAGTTCACGATACTCGCATCCTGCCCGCCCCATAGGAATGGGCACGGAGTCGTTGTTCCCGACCAGCTTCGTCTGAAACCCGTGAGGGCATTCTGACGCACACTTATTCCTGTGCCTGATGAGCCACATTGATTGACTTCGATAACAAGGCTCTGCGTTGGATCGTAGGGGAACGGTGTATCCAATTCGACGCTCATCCACGAATTCAGGACGCCGGTCAACGCAATTGACGGGCTTGACTTAACAACTTGCATGGGGCCGCTATACCACGCTCCGGTCGGAAGTGTCGTGATTGACGTTTGTCCCATGCTGATGGTGAAATCGGTATACGTTCTGGTGCCCGCCGTACTGACGAAGAAGTACACCTTCGTGATGCTGTTGCCCGGTGGGCACGGAGCAGGTTGGGTTAAGTCGTTGGGAAGAAGCAACCATTGTACTTTCTTCCCGGCGGCCTGGCCAAATGGGAACGAATTGCTCGAAGTTCCAACGTTTTGATAGTTATAATACTGTGGTGTTTGTGCCATCAAGCAGGCAGCCCCTGCAACCACCATCAACAACACTGTCAAGACGCTTCTTGGGGTGAGAAGATGACTGCTGTCGGTCAAACGGAAAGCCTGTTTCATATAGCCTCCTTTTGGATTGGTTGATTTGTGTCTGCCTTGGCGGCGGAAAGTGATAGAATATGTTATGGATGAGGGTTCCTCCACGCCCTGATGATGTGGATAGATGTAGAGAAAGGTTGGTTGCCTTCCGGCATCCGAAGACTGTATGCTCGAAGTAATTCAAGAGGAATTCGTGATCTTCACCTCCTTGTCACGTGGTTGTTGGAATTTGAATGATTCCTGCAGGGTGCAGAATGTGTACCGCTACACGATGTAGGAATGAGTCCGGTCAGGACTGATAGAGAACAGATGTTGCAGTGGAAAGAAAAGAGAACTTTCGTACTCGCAAGAACCTACAAAACGGGGCTTCAAAAGTCAAGCGCCCTTTGAAATCCGAAGTGATGATACTGTTTCTTATTTCAACAATGTCATGATGCGGGTTGTGTGATATGATTCTTGCCTCAACCGATAGAAATACACGCCCGACGCAAGCGTGGTTGCATTGAACTGCACTTGATGTATCCCTGATTCAAGATGACCGTCCACCAATGTCGCCACTTCCCGCCCGAGGAGATCAAATACTTTCAGATCTACTTCACCGGTTTGCGGTATGCTAAACCGGATTGTCGTGGCAGGGTTGAACGGATTAGGATAGTTCTGTTCCAAAGCAAACAACTCCGGAGCAGCATTAGTGTTTTCTGCTGAAGCAGGTCCGCTGCGAATGAACTGCACTCCGTCAATTCCGATGAAATCACCGCTGCCGCTGGTCGCCTGGACATTATGCAAGAGGTAGCGGAATGCAATCCGCACCGTAGAATTTGCGGGAACGCGGCTTGATACAGAATAGGATTTTCGAGTCCACCCGGTTTTCGGAACAGCAAAGTAATCGAGAAGAATGGCAAAACTCGATGTATCGGCACCCGAGGTTGAAACGAGTACCATCAGCGAATCAGGAAAGTTGGCAGCAGGAGGTTGATTGAATTGCGAACGAGTCCAGAAGACAAGTGAATCCACAAATCCCGATTGACCGACTCCCGCAACCGGCGGCGAGATGAGATAATCATCCAGATAGGTTCCGTTGGCACGCTGGAAATTGTTTGCCGCAAATCCGCTTCCTTCAAATCCGGGGAATGCCGATGTATCCGCACCGCGAAACCAGGGAGCAAGAAGTCCGCCGTCCCGGTTGATCACACTCCAGCCCGACGGAGGAAACGCGACTGCATTGAACGATTCGTAAAACACCGTTCCTGCTTCAAGAACCTGAAATGTGGCACGTGAAGTATCGTTCGTCCGGTTTGAATCGGATGGCAGTACCGTCCATGCAATGATCGTGTGAATACCGGGCGTCGGATTGCTCCACGTCAGCGTGACGGTGTCGCGGCCGGTTCGCGGTTCAATGGAACCTCCAACTGCCTGCGGTTGCTGCAGTCCGTCGATCTGCCAGTTGACAGAATAGGATGGTTCTGTGAATGTGCCTCGGTTCTGAACAATCGCCTTGATGTTGAGTTGGGAGGAATAGGGAAGTGCAACGACCGGAAGTTGTTCTTCGTATCGTGCACTATTCTTCCCGTTGGTGGAAATCGTCATGCGCGAATCGGGAAAAGGCGAATTCAGTACGGGTACTTGCGGCTGTGTAGTCGGGATGTTGTCGGGGAGAAGTTCCGACACTCCAATATCATGAAATGATGAGTCTGCAATACGGAATTCATCCGCGAACATGTTGTTGCCGTACTTGCTCACACCCCGCAGCGAAAGAAAAACCCGGCTCACGCCGCGATACGCATACAGCGAAACAAGCTCCTTGCTCCAACCCTCAACGCTTCTTGGCCGTCGTGCCCCGAGAAGAGTTGTCCACGGTCCGCTGATACTATCAACCGTACTCACGTCGACATACACAGAGTCGAACGATGAGGGATACTCGTCATCGTGGTAGAGATGGAATGTGAGAAATGGATCGGTTGCCGATGCAAGATTGATTGCGGGGGAGACAAGTCGGGCTTGCTCACCCGCGGCAGCATCGAATGAATTGAATTTAGCCTGTCCTGATCCTGCGTAAGGCGGGATGGTTGGGTTCGACCCGATGCCAACGATGCTCCAGAGCGCTTGAGTTCCCGATATTCTGAATTGTGTCCAGCCTGCGGGGATACCGCTTCCGTTGAACCCTTCGTGCAGATATACTGCATTCGGATTGCCCGCAAGGACGAGATTGCCCAACCCGATGGTGGTTAATAAAAGAAAGGATAAGGCTGACTTCTTCATTGTGAATTCCCGATGGATACGTGGAATTGTGGCCGGGGAGAACTTCAACGCCAATATATCAAAATGGACAAGAAACACAAAGACCCTGCTCACCTTTCGGCGGGCAGGGTCTTTCGTTACAGTGGATTCGGCGAAATCGTCAAATCCGTTTGTTTGTCCTTACTTCACCAGCAACATTTTTTTGAGATTGGTGAAGGGGGCCGCGCCGTCTGCGCCTTTGGCTTCGATGCGGTAGAAGTACACGCCCGTGGCAACCTGTGAGCCGTACTGATTGCGGCCGTTCC
>CAADGV010000008.1 GCA_900696645.1 uncultured Chlorobiota bacterium
ACAACTCCAAAGTTGCCTTCAATTGTCAAAACTCTTTGTTCTTTGACGTGCGGTGAGATGGCGCACCGAGTGACGGTGCAGAGGAGAGCTCCCACAAGAGACCAGCCTCGCCATTCGCCATTCGCCACACGCCATTCGCCATAGAATTCTCTTGTTTCATGGAGGTGAAAATGAAGAATCTGCGTGCATTCGTTCTCTGTTTTTTTCCAATAGTGTTAGCCGGACTTGCTGCCGAGGGGTGCAAGAAGGACACACCTCCCGAGGTGAAGGACCCCAAAAAGCCCGGCAAGCGGGAGTATGCTTGGACGGTGGATACACTATCGTACCCTGGCAGTTTCCAAACGACCATGAGGCGTATTTGGGCGATTGCGCCAAGCAACGTCTACGTAGTGGGGCACAACGAACGGGGATTTGGCAAGATGTACCATTACAATGGAGAGAACTGGCAACCAGTTCGACTCGTGACAGTTGAGGGAGGACTGATAGAGGGTCCCATCGATCTGTCCGCAATCTACGGGTTTGCGGCTAACGACATCTACGCTGTCGGCCAACGCTTCGGTATCAACCCAAATCCACCACCAAACTTTTTGGACTCCAGCCTAATCATTCATTTCGATGGTTCGAGGTGGAGAGAGGTAGAATTGCTGGAACGCGGAAGGGAACTCATTGCCCTGCAAGGGTTTGGAACCTCGACCATATGGGCAGGAGGCCTATATGGCACGGCCTATCATCGATCGGGTGCGACCTGGAGCATGTCCGTCGCCGATACGGTATTCTGGTTTCGTGATTTCGCAATGGAGGGCGGCGAGACCTACGCATTGGCGTACTATGTTCCTCCGGGGGGAGGTGGAAGCAAATCGTTCTCCTTGCGCTGGCAAGCGTCCCAATGGCAAATCGAAGATTCAACGTCCGACCACGCTTGGGGAAGTGCTCGCTTTGGTGAGAACGCATTGTGCAATATCGGGGGGACTCTGTACAGTGCCGGGCGCGGTGTGTTCCGCAAGGATGGGTCACAGTGGGTCAGAGTTATGGACACTTACCCCAAACCTATTTATGCAATATTTGGCACTCGAAGCGACAACATATTTGCCGCTGGCGAGAGCGCTCTGATCTATCATTTTAATGGTACAGATTGGGCCAAATTCGAGCAGTTCATGAAATCTGGAGTTGTTTGCGGCGGAATTTGGTGTACCGAAGAAGAGGTCTTCGTTGTGTGTGAAGACGGAAACAACACCTATGTCTATCACGGAAAATAACAGCGTAAAGAGGAACCGCCCCACGGAAACCTGCGAAACATAGCCCGGAGCGAGATGATCTCGGCATCCCGCCCCGGGAACGATGCGCACTAGTCGGAGAAAGGTTTGGGCCCTTTGCACGCCGCACCTTTATGGCTACAGCGCGCACCCGCCTCGTACGCATCGATAATATAGCCAACCGAGTGTCCATTTACAAATGACCTCAGGGACTTACAATGAAGACACTCACAATTATTCTGAGTATTGCACTGACGTTAGCCGTTCAGTGCACATTGACCGACGTGTGCTATTCCCAGCAACATGTTGTCGGCCAGATAACAAACAGCTTTGGTGCAGGGTATGTAAAGATGGACGGAAATGTGCGTTCTGTTCCAATAAATTATAGCTGGTTCGTTGGAACTTGTGCCGATCTTGAGGGATATGACCAGCCACCGCACTACTTCATAAAGTGGATGAATGCCACGACGGGAACGGATATTCCAGGCAATCCAATCAGAATCTGTCCGACCACAAACACAGACTACGTTGCTGTCTATGAAAGGCTTTACGACGTAACATTCAGGAACAACTTCCCGCTACAACTAGATGGCACAAACGGAGAGATCAGGGTAGGAGATTGGAACTCAAGGCCGTCGCGTACCTCTCCGTACACCGAGCATTTGGTTCTAAACAGCACGCGGGTAATGGAAGGAGTGAATCAGAACTACCAAGCGCCGGGTGAGCACAACTATTTTAGAGTCTTCCGAGACTGGAGCAAAGGCGAAAGCTCATTCGGCTCCTCGAATCCTACACAAACGGATCCAGTTTCATCAGACGTCACCTACAAGGCAAATTTCAATCGCCAATTCAACATCAACGTCGCAGAGGCAACCTATTTCGAGGCGGGGAGTGGTGGAACGTATAAAGTGAACGGGACTAATGTGGGATCAACATGGCAAGGAGTGTTTATCGAGAGTCAATCGCCATCCATTCTCCTCGAGGCCGTCCCACCTTCATCAGCGTGGTCCATACGTTGGAGCGACGGCAGTGACCAAAATCCAAGAACCATAATCCCCAGCGATCACTTCAGCCTGCATGCAGTGTACAAACTCCACCTCGCCTCCTCCTCCCCCGAAGCCATGGCATTCAACAACCAGCGAAAAATCACGCGCGACAATTCCGGCTACTGGCACAAGGTGTATCAATCGGCGGATCTCATTTGGTACACACGCTCGCTGAACACAAGTGGCACATCATGGGCGCCGGAGAAATTGGTAAGCCCAATGTTCGAGGGCTATCCTGAATACGTTCTCTATCGCGATCCCTCTATTGTCTATGTTCCCCGGGTGGCCACTGGAGACGGCGAAAAGCCCGATGCACAAGAGCACAGAATTCGTATCGCGTATGAAATTTACGCAACGGATGAGAGCGAACACGGAATCTATGTTTGTGAACTTGATCTCGACGGAAACATTACCTATGGCCCGGAGCAACTCGGCTCACTGTGGCAGGGGCAGGGTGAGCGGGCGCGGCCCGTTCTTGGTGTTACACCCGACTATGTCCATCCCCACCATCAGCCCACGGCGTTCTTCACGCTTGTAGCATGGTATCAGTCGGGCATGGATGAACTTCGGTGCAGCATGTGGCTACCGGACAATTCGACGTCGGGCATAACAGAACTCGGCAGCGGCATCACGGAGTTCTCCATCTCACCTTATGCCACTACATCCAGCACGTGGCATCTTGCATACATCGAAAACAACAATGTGATGTATGTGCCGATCACCGCAGACTTCTGGCCTCAAACAGGAACACCGCAAACAGTTCTTGAAGGTGATGAATCGGTATATCTGAATGCGCCAGGTATTTCGTCAGTCAATGCCAGCGCCTTTGGCGACCCTATCGGCATTTCGTGGCAGGCCTTCTATTGGGAGTTCGTCACCGGTGTGATACAATACTCGGAGCGCAATACGCAAACGTGGAGCTATCCGGCCACGTGGGTGCCGTACTATACGACGGCAAGCTATGTAAAACCGAGCGTTACGGGAAGCATCGGGACAGCGAAGGCTACGATAGCATGGCAAACAACGGAAACGCCGTTGATGCACACCGTGCGCGGCCGTCCCGGAAGCTGGGGTTCGGTTGCCTCGATGGGTGGCGGCGTGGACCCGACATTGAGCGCAGGCTATTTGGCGAACTCGTTCGAGTATCTCGTCTCACGCGGAACCTCCGCCCCGTATGCAATCCAGCGGCAGGGTATCTCGACAACGGACGAAAACGAGGAGGGCGACAGTATGCCGTTCACCATAGAAGGTCGCGGCGGAAGGCTGATGTTTCGCAACGGCTCACTGCACATTGCGGTGCTGGATGCGCAAGCAAATGAGATGCGACTTGGTTTTGCGGAGATGAACGACACTGCGCGTATCAATCTCTCCCAGTTCGAGAATGTGTTTGCCACGGAGCCGTTTGCAGGAACCGGGATGTTGAAGCTTACTACATTGTTTACCGCAAAAGGGCAACTGCCGAACGGCATCAACATCCGCATGACGCTGCGGGATGCCGCAACAGGAAATATTGTACAGAATCTCCGGACGTTCCACGTCGGTGATGACACTCTCGTAACGTTCCAGACTTCTCTCAATCACGGAAATCGCCAATTGAAGCTTGTGCTTCAACCGGTCGGCGTGGCGCAGGTGAGCCGCATCGATCTTGAACGTTGGTATGTGGTAGATGAGGCAGCATCATTAGCAAGGCAATTGGCTCATGCAACAACACCAAACGGATTGCCCGAGGTGTTTGCTGTGCATCCGAACTATCCCAACCCGTTCAATCCCACTACCACCATCAAGTACGATCTCCCCGAAGCATCGCAAGTGTCGTTGGTGGTTTACGATCTTTTGGGCCGGAAGGTCACGGAACTCGTGAGTGGCCAAAAGGCCGAAGGGTATCACTCTGCAATATGGGACGCTTCGAGCGTTGCAAGCGGGGTCTACTTCGCTCGGTTCATGGCAACCGACGGCAGCGGAAATGTCCGCTTGAACAAGGTGAGCAAGCTGGTGCTGACGAAATGACGGCAATGACCCGTAGATGTCGGGACAGGAGTCCCGACCTACACTGTCCGAAGGGCGAGTCAAGGCGGCTCGCCCTTGTTGAATGGTTTACTGGGCTGTCACGCTTTCCCGGAATCAACCGGTACTGTGACAGCAACTTTGTCCCTCGGTTCATTCTCACTGCTTCCGTATTGTTGTCACGGTGCCATGACAATCAATAAAACCCGCCATCGTACCGCTACGGCGGGCAGGGTGACGACCGAGAAGACGTACTCGGTTTCTTACAAATACCCATCATACCGCATCGTCTGATTCATATCCTTCCGGAATCCGAGCGAAGTAAGCAACGGGCCGAAAGGAGAATTGGAGGGGCGTTCCCCGTTGCAATGCTCAACAACGATTTCTTTGAACGGGCGCAGCGGGTCAGGCAGTTTCATCAAAGCAAGAAGCTGCTTCATCACGTGAACGATTGTTTCGTTGGCCGGCTCGCCAACAGTGTGAATCCGTGCCCCGTTGCTTTCGACTACGAGAACCGGATTTCCTCGAAGGAATGCAATGTAGTTTGAAGGAATGCGCGAAGGCTGAACCGGAAGCGAGAAGTTGGCAACTCCCACAGGATTTGCAGGATCACATGCGTTCAGCAGAATCGGCTGTTCGGCAGTTGACGGAGTGCTGCGAACTCTTCGCAACGCATCAACTGCCGCGGGCAAGGCATACTGCATTCCCGACAATCCCTCCACAAAATAACCGCGCCGGATTTCTCCCCGCATTTCCATCCGCTGCAATTGTGCTGCAATCATTGCCCACGGAAGAAGTTCTTCTCGCTTGTAGAACTCTCTTGCGAGAATGCCGTAGCGATTCAACAGTAGAGTGGCTTGCGCTTCAGCCTTTTCCTCGAGTGTCATTTCCGGGCCGAGCACGCCGGGTAGATGTACGAGAGACCATCGTCCGCTCCAGCCCGGAACCTGCTTGAGCGCTTTGCGAACCGATTGCATTGCTTTGAACCGATACGGATTGCGGCGGCCTGTTACGAGGTCAATCGGCTCCAACGGTTTTTCTTCGACGGACTTCGAGAGTCGTTTGACGGCGAGAAGTTCTGCAAAGACGTCGTTGGTGACGAGGCCGTTCCAGAACAACTCGGCGATGCCGTTGTTGATGGAATCAAGCGAAAGATGTGCGCCGCTGCGAATGTCGTGCAGGAACGAAGCACCATTTGCCCGAAGATACGTCAGGATGCGGCGTGAGGCTTCGGAAAGTCCGGCTTCAAACTCAGATGATTGTTGTTCGAGAAACGCCGAGCCTTCTCCGCGAACAATACACTTGAGCTTGCCCGGTCCGCCCCCCGTCCAGACGATTGTCCCCGCCGCCGTCAGCGATGCAAGCGATTCCCTCGAATAGTTCTTGACTCGCCTGAACAGAATCTCCCGCTCCCAAATCTCAGCCGGAAGGGGAAGAGCCTGGAGGTGTTCCAACACGGTTTGAATTCCCTCGTTGCCGATTTCTTGAGTGGAGGGATGAAGCTTCTGCCAATGAAGGAGGAAGTTTGTGAACTCGGAAATCGATGAGGGCTGGATTTCCTTCCGGAGAATCGAAATGGTTTGGCGATGTATGCGTTCAAGATTCGTGCTGTACACGAACTGGGTGTCGGATGCATGGGGGGAGAACTTGCCCTCGACAACTTCCCTTGCCGTCGCCAGCTTGTTCAATAGATCGTTGACATTCTCGTGCTTGAATCCATAGCGGGCAGCAAGTTCATGAGAAGAAACCGGACCGTGATTTTGTAAATAGCGGCGGATGATGGCTGTCTGGTTTCGTTCGGAATCAATATGAGAATAGAGTTCATCCTCTTCGCCAGCAATCCATCGGGGCCCGGAAGGGAAATTCATCCGTATTGCGCGGCCGTTTTTCTCCAACTCATACAACATTGAAAGGTCGCCATGAACGATCCGTTCTGTGATTTCTTCTTCGGAGAGATCGCCGACGCGAAGAAGGATTTCTAACAATTCTTCGGGCGATCGGGCTTTGTAGCCTTCGGCGGCGTGCTGCAACTGGCGTTCAACGGTTTCAATCGCTTCGGGACGAAGCATCTCACTCATCGAGTCGAGATCAACAACTTCGGAGAGAAGCTCCCGGTTCACTTCGAGGTAACGACTCATCCTGTCCGTTTTCGGCTCGTCCCACTCGTACATGTACACTTGAATGAAATCGAACAGCAGACTTGCAGCGAATGGCGACGGTACTTCCGTGTGGATGGAGTGCACGCGGATTTTTCCGTCGACAATCTCGTGCACGATCTCCTTGAAGTGATCGAAATCGAGAACGTCATTCAGCACGTCACGAATTGTCTCGATAACGATGGGGAAGTCGCTGTATTGTCTCGCAATCTGGAGAAGATCTTTGGCGCGCAGCCGTTGCAGCCAGAGCGGCGTTCGTTTGCCCGGAGCAATCTTTGGCATGAGCAAAGCGCGGGCGGCGTTCATGCGAAACTGTCCGCCGAAGAGGGGGGAGGAGAGAAGGTCGGTAAGAACGATATCCTCCGCCTCGCTCAATGTGAGATTGTCGGCAAGATTGAGAGGCAACTCGTCAACGTCTGGGCAGCGGAGCAGAATGCCGTCGTCGTTGTACAGCATTTGCGGTTCCGTGCCGATGAGTTGCTGGAGGCGGCGGGAGAAAAGAAGTCCCAACAATCCGTTCACTCTTCTTCCGAACGAAGAATGAATGACGATGCGCGGGTCGCCCACTTCATCCCGGAATCCTTCAATCACCAACAGCTCGCTATGCGGAACGACGCCGGTGATGTTCTTCTGCTTGAGAAAATACTGCTCGATGTTCCACGCCGCTTTCGAGTCAACGGGGAATTCGGTTTGCAGCCATTTCAAACAGTCGGGCGAGTCAACCCGCTCACTCATTTCTTTTCTGAAATCGGCAACCTTCATGCTCAGCTCAAAACTTCTGCCGATTCCTTCGCCGCGCCAGAAGGGCATGCGTGCGGGCATGCCGGGAGCGGGGGCGACGGTGATTCGGTTTGCATCAATCTCCAACATTCTCCAGACACTCGAACCCAGAATGAACGTGTCGCCGGCCCGACTTTCATACACAAACTCTTCATCTACTTCGCCGACTTTCGTCTTGCCGTCTTCAAGGTACACGCCGAAGTAGCCGCGGTCGGCAATCGTGCCGCCGCTGGTGATAGCGAGTTGTGAACTGCCGGGCAATGCACGCAGCGTGTTGTTCACCTTGTCCCACGAGATGCGGGCTCTGAGTTCTCTGAACATTTCGTTCGTGTATCTTCCGGCAAGCATATTCAGAACGCCGAGATACAGCTTCTCGGACAAGTCACGATAGCAGTAGGATTGTGTGACGAGAGAGAAGAGTTCATCAACATCCCATTCTTCAACACTCACCATTGCAACGATTTGCTGAGCGAGAACGTCGAGGCAATGCATGGGAATGTTTGTGAACTCGACGTCATGCTGGATCATCGCCTTTGACACAACCGCCGACTCGACCAAATCCTCGCGGAACGTCGGGAAGATTCTTCCTTTGCTTGTTGCAGCAATGACATGTCCCGAACGCCCGACACGCTGCAACCCGCGTGCAACACCCTTCGGCGACTGAAGCTGAATGACGAGATCGATGCTGCCGATATCAATGCCGAGTTCGAGCGACGACGTTGCAACGAGACAGCGGAGGTTCCCGGCTTTAAGTTCTGCCTCCATCTGCTCGCGGGCAGTTCGTGACATTGAGCCGTGGTAGGCTTGCACAAGGTCATTCCTTGGGATTGCGGATTGCGAATTGCCAATTGCGAATTCGTTGGAGCTTGGATCTTGTGATTTGGCATTTTTGAGAGTTACCGGGACTGCATACATATTGAATGTTCGTCCCTGTCCTGATCCCTCATTATCATCCCCCGTCATCATCTCGTTCAGCTTCGCCGCAACACGCTCGGCAAGTCGCCGGTTGTTGACGAAGATGAGTGTTGTTTTGTGGAGAAGGATGAGTTGGAGAATTTCGGTAAACACCATCGGCCAGACGCTTTCAGCGGGGAGGTCGGAGAAGTCGGGCGGGGCACATTCCACCAGCAAATCCATTTGCTTTTTCTGTCCGGCATCAACGATGTTCACGGGCCGGGGAATGAGTTTCTCTCCCTCACGCATCAGGCCGCCTAAGAACGCCGCAATATCTTCTAAAGGCCGTTGCGTCGCCGAAAGCCCGATGCGGACGAATTCTTGTTCGGCAACCTCCTGCAATCTCTCCAACGTCAGCGAGAGATGCACGCCTCGTTTGTTGTTGCAGACGGAATGAATCTCATCTACAATCACATACTGGACAGTCGTGAAAATCTTGCGTGCCTGCTTTGACGTGAGCATCAAGTACAACGACTCGGGCGTCGTAATGAGAATATCCGGCGGCGTGCGGATCATGGCGGCTCTCCGGGATTGCGGCGTGTCTCCTGTTCGTACTGCCGTCGTGATTGTCGGGGGTTTCAAGCCATCCGCTTCGGCTTCTTTTCTTATTCCCTCAAGAGGCAATTCGAGATTTCTCTGGATGTCGTTGTTGAGAGCCTTCAACGGCGAGACATAGAGAATACGGACGCCGGGACTCAGTTCTTCAGCAAGATGTTGCTCAACAAGATGATTGATTGCCCAGAGAAACGCGGCGAGCGTTTTGCCCGAACCTGTCGGTGCGAGAATGAGCGTGTGGTTACCCGAGGAAATGCTCGGCCACCCCTGTACCTGCGGCGGACTCGGCTCTCCGAAAGTTCTCTCGAACCACCGGCGAACGATGGGGTGGAAGTCGTTGAGGGAAGGATGCATATCTCTATAATGCTGGACAAATTCGAAGTTTTGCTTTGTAGATAATAATGGACGTGTGGTTGAATTGCAAATTGATTGCTTTCTTCACCTGAAACCACCTGCGCGTTCATGTAGTCTAAGAAACAACTAATGCGCTACTTTGGCAGTGCTCAATATTTGCTTGTCTCGTAACATTGTAACTCGTGATACGTATCTACACGGGAATCTCACCGCATTTCGATAAGATCCAATCAGTTATGACAGTCGTGGAGACACCATCATGAAAAAGAAGATCATCATTTCGACCGCAGGCGTTGCCGTGCTGCGTGCTTGTCGGCGATCTCGACAACGACGGTGAGGCAGAGGTGGTCTACTATCTTTATGAGGGAGCGCCGGCAGCGAACGGTACATTGATAGTATACAAGAATATTGGCAATAACCAATACATCGTCGTATGGGATACGCTCATGTCTTACGGCGGATACCCGTTTGCGATTACGGATATTGATAATGACGGACGAAAAGAGATTGTTGTGCATTACAATTCAGGAGAGAACTGTTCAGCGATTGGCTTATTGGAGTGCTTCGGCCCCGGGCAATTCCGTTTCTACAGCACGAATATCTGCGGCCCGCGAGGAGCGGTGAAAGTGCTGGAGACCGACGTGAACGACGATGGCGTCAAAGAACTCTCAGTTCTTTTTTCGGACACATGGCCCCAGTATGACCGTACGTTCGTTGACATCGCCCAGTATACAGGCAAATACCCTTGTGGCAGCGGATGTACGGGATGGTTTATGTCATTCAGCCCGCAACGCTTAGCACGGTACAATTGGTACATAACGGATTTTGCAGTGGGACAGGTGGATGGCGAAGGCTGGGATGAGATCATTTTGGGGGATGGCGGTTTCCTTTCAGGCGGAGGGCAGCCGGAGTATATCACCTACCTAAAGTACACGCCCCCGGATGGACCTTTCTCGTGGCGTCCACACTATTTTTCCGTTGGGCTCCCCGTTCTTTGTACTGCGCCGATGTTCATCAACCTCGACGGCGACCGCGCCAAAGAAATGTTCATTGGTGGTGTGGGCCCGCACGGACGCGGCTCGGCGTACGCCATCAAATATACTTCCGACAGTACATGGCAGACAATGTGGATTGATTCTACGTTCCAGAGTTCTCCGCTGTGGGTAAACGATGGCACTTTCTATGAAAATCGAATCGTTGCTGGCGCGAACTGGTTCGAGATCCAGAATGAAACGTACAGTGGCATACGGCTCTACTCTCTTACAGGACAAGGTCTCGGGACGTGGCGTCGAGACAGTGCCGTGATTTGGATGTTTCATCTTCTGGATATTGATAGAGATTCATCACCCAATCTGGTTTTTGCGCAAGGCTCATTGGTATATGGGCATCGCGCTGTTGATTTTGAGATTGCGCCGACATTGGCCATACAAACAATGCTACCCACCCCATCCCGGGCATTTCTTTATCAGAACTCTCCTAATCCTTTCAATCCATCCACCACCATCATGATTGACCTCGAACAGCCGACTGCTATTCAACTCACAGTGTTTGATGTTCTGGGAAGGAGAGTTACCAGCCTTGCCAATGAAATGAAAGACGCAGGCTTGCACATGTACGTCTGGCAGGGAACTGACGACAACACGGCCCCATTGTCGAGCGGCATCTATCTGTATGAGCTGAGAACTGATCATTCCTTATTCCGCAAGAAAATGATTCTGTTGAGATAGGTTCAAATGACCACTGGTGACAAAAGTAGACAGGTTTTTTGAGGCATATTCCACAGGAATGGAGGTCGAAAGCGGAGTCCCAAGTGGTTGGGACTCCGCCATTCCCGTGGGTCCGGCTA
>CAADGV010000009.1 GCA_900696645.1 uncultured Chlorobiota bacterium
ATGCGTGTGATACACATGTTTCTCCGATAGATTGTGGTGGCTTGTTTCCGGTTACTCAGACTGTCCATCTTACCAAATAACCGCTCTTTTGTCCACCACCTACCGGAAAGGTTTCCTTATTTCAGCACCATCATCTGCTTCGTCTCGACATTGCTTCCTGCTGTGAGGCGGTAGAAGTAAACGCCGCTGGAGAGGTTGCCTGCATCGAACAGAACTGAATGCTTGCCGGCCTGCTTCACTTCATCCACTAATGTTGTTACTTCCCGACCCAACACATCAAACACCTTCAGCTTCACGTGTCTGATTTCTGACATCTGATATCTGATCTCTGTGCTTGGATTGAACGGATTGGGATAGTTCTGCAGCAAGGCGAACTTGCCCGGCGTGATGTCGCCGACGCCTGTCACCCCCGTTATCACGCCGATCGGTTCGGTGTAGTGTGGTGTTCCATCTAAATCAACTTGACGGAGTCTGTACTGATACGTGCCGGGGGATGGAATCGTCGTATCATCGAATAAATACCAACGCGGCTCGTTCGTTGTTCCGTGTCCGGGGATGAAGCTATTGGGTACCACTGCAAAGGGCACTTCGGTTCCGAACCTTCGCTCAACGTAGAAACCGTAGTTGTTCACTTCCGAGATCGTCCCCCAGTCCAAGCGTACATGGTATGGGGTAACAACTGTTGCTGTAAAATGCGAAAGGACAATGGGCAACGATGATTCCAAAGCCCGAAACACTCCGGCGCCTGCAGTGCCTGCCAAAAGGAATGACCCGCTGACTGCAAGTGCCCTGATACTGGGGTTTGTTAAGCCGGTATCTGCTTGTGTCCAACTTTGGTTGTTATAATTGTAGAGAAAGACTCCGTCATCAGTGCCTGCATAGAAATCTGTGCTCGACGCGGCAAACGCATACACAGAGAGATTCGTCAAGCCGTTGTTTAGTGCAGTCCAGTTCGCGCCGGTGTCTGTGGAGCGGAAGATGCCGCCCCCATCAGTCCCGGCATAGATACCGCCGAGTGAGTCGAAGCCAAGGGCGAGAAGAGTCAGATTCGTCAAGCCTGCATTGACCGGTGTCCAGCTTGTACCATTATCGGTGGAACGAAAGATGCCGTTGTCAGTCCCGGCAAAGAGAACTCCCGGTACGTTAGAGCCAAGAGCATACACAAAATTGGTCACGCTCGTCGCCGTCCAACTCGTGCCGTTGTCGGTAGACCGAAACACTCCGCCTTGAGTCCCGGCAAAAAGATGTGTGCCCGAGAGGGCAAAGGCGCGAACTTGGATACCCATCAAGGTTGTCGCCGCCCAACTTGTGCCGTCGTTGGTGGAACGAAACACACCAACGATAGTCCCGACGAAAAGTGTCGTCTCCGAGCGAGCAAGAGCAAAGGTCCGAGCGCTTGTCAAACCATCATTGGAAAATGACCACGTTTCCCCGTTGTCTGTCGAACGAAAGACGGTAGTGCCATCAGTTGCGGCAAGGAGATTGCCGCCGGAGGATACAAACGCCCGAACATGCGTTGCCCGTAAGCCGTTGTTGACCTGCGTCCATGATTCACCGCTGTTGGTTGTACGATGGACACCACCCATCCAAGTCCCGCAAAAGACACTCGTGCCCGAAATAGCAAGGGATCGAACATTGGCATTACCATTAATTGATGTGAAACCATTGTTGACGATTGTCCAACTTGTGCCGTTGTTGGTAGAACGAGCGACACCACCCCCGGGACTCGACACATAGAGATTTCCGGACGAGTCAATGACCAGTGCCCTCAGGTCGTGGTTTTGTATCCCGCTGCTCGTTGCAGTCCAGCTTGCACCATTGTCTGTGGAACGAAAGACGCCGCCGCCTTGGGTGGCGGCATAAAGAAAATTGCCGTAAACACCGAGCGCTCTGACGTAGGTGTTTGCCAATCCGTTACCGATTGCCGTCCAGGTTATGCCAAAGTCTGAGGAACGAAAAAGGCCATCTGTCGTTCCGGCGTAAACATAGCCGGCAGAGTCGCGTGCAAAGGAAAGAATATAGAGATTCGTTATGCCTGCATTGGCTGCTGTCCAACTGTCGCCGTTGTTGGTGGAGCGAAAAATGCCGTCATAGGTCCCGGCAAAGATTACTGAATCAAAAACCGCAAGGCACCAGACGCGAGAGTCTGCTAAGCCATTGTTGACAGGTGTCCACTGCATACCGTAGTTTGTAGAGCGGAAGACACCGCCGCCAAAAGTACCGGCAAAAACAATTGTACCCCCCGCGCCGTTTGGCTTGGCGACGACAGTCCACGCAGTCTTAGCCGTCAAACCGCTGTTGACTCCGCTCCAGCTTGTCCCGTTGTCGGCGGAACGAAAGACACCGCCACTGTCAGTCGCGACATAGAGGCTTGTGATCCCACCTTCTTCGTTTGGGCTTACGGCTATGCGATAAATAAAGCCGCCGTAGAGCCCGGTGGCTTGCTCCCATTGGGCATGCAATGGATCCAGATCGAACAATACCCAACAAAATGGCATAAGAACTCCGCCTATCAAACGACTAAGGCTCTGTCTTCCGGCGCAAAGAAGACTGGAAGTAGTTCTCATTGAGTTACCCTCCTTGTGTTATTGAATACTACCGAACGAGGATGAATTTCTTGCACACCATTGCCGCAAAAAGGGCCTTCATTAATCCCCATCCCTTCTTGCCTATGGTGAAATTATGGACTAATGTTGCCCCATCAACCAATCTGTGTGTCTCTGGTTTGTTTGCAGAATGAAAGGGAGAACCCATCAGTACGCAAGAATGTAGAAAATATCTACATAAAATATGGGAAAATGTGTAGTTATGATTGTCAGATTTGCGAATGAAGTCGCTCAAGAGCCGAAATGGCGGGCAACGTCAAACTGTCTCAGCAAGGATCCTGTCTATCGCTTTCTTGACTTCCGGGAGAGACTTCTTAACAGGATTGGAAAGCTCCATCGACATCGTCTGAATCTTGTCGATTGAAACAGTGATGAGATAGAGGGTTGGCAGCGGGCCGATAAGTTGCGCCGATTCAAGCAAATCGCGCAGCCCGATATCGTGCGCGCTGAGTGTACGGGGAAAATCGCTGGCAAACCGGGGCCGGGTCAGCGTCACTGTGCCGGCCGGTTTTTCATCCATTGTCGCGTCAATGAGGACGATAGGATTGTATTCTTGGAAGAGGGACAGGAGGTGAAACCCTCCCGTCCCTCCGTCAAGAATTTTCACATGATCCGCGGAAACGCTTTGCTCAAGCATTCTCACTGCATGAACCCCGACGCCTTCATCTCCCATCAACACATTCCCGACGCCGAGAATGAGGGTGGCTTTTTCCCCGACACCAGCCATTCGCTATGCTTTCTTTTCTTTTTCGATGAACTTCCATCCTCCGACCATCGACGATGTGACGCCGCGGCCTTCAACATAATCATGATAGAACACGAGGTACACATGTACCATCGAAAAGAGGATGAAGAACCACATCATCATGTGATGCCACTGACGCACGGCGAAGTCGCCGCCCATCAGCGGCACAACCCAGGCGAACATCTGCGGCAGCCAGGAGTGACTCATGGCCGCGTACATCCCGAAGCCGGTAACGCACTGAAAGAGGAATGCGAGGAATGTGAGGAAGTAGGTGAATCCCGCCAGCGCATTGTGTCCGATGGATTCAAGCGGCTTCACGCGTGCCTGCAGAATATCCACCGCAAGAACATCCTTGACTTCTGTGAACTGTTCTTTCTTCGTCAGAATGAAGTTCCGCCAATCGGCGTATTTGTTGCCTGCAAATCCCCAATAGATGCGGAACACGAAGTTGAAGAAGAAGACAAACGCCGCAACAAAATGAATGAACCGGATTGTGCCGAACCAATAGCTGAACGATGCCTCGCCGCTTGTCTGCAGCGACAGCGGCCAGCCGATGAAGTATCCGGTAAGTGCTAATACTGTCACTGCCAGCGCATTGATCCAGTGATAAAACCGCACCGGCAGTTGCCAGACGTAAACGCGACTGATAGTTGTGTTGTTCATACGAATCTCCTATTAGAATTAGTCGCTGAGACGCGGAGTGAAATTGCCCTACTGCCTCCGCGTCTCTAAACTCACAGCGGCGAATCGTTCCTAAAACGTCGTTATCTGATGAACGTACCGCCCCTTCTCATCGTACAAGTGCACCGCGCACGCGATGCACGGGTCGAACGAGTGAATCGTGCGCAGAATCTCCAACGGCTGGTCGGGATTCTTCACTGGCGTGCCGATGAGGGACGCCTCGTAGGCCGACATCTGTCCCTTTCCGTCGCGGGGCGAAGCGTTCCACGTACTTGGCACGACAAGCTGGTAGTTGTCGATTTTTCGATCCTTGATGACAATCCAATGCGCCAGCGCGCCGCGCGGGGCTTCCGTCAACCCGACACCCTTTGCTTCTGCAGGCCAGGATGACGGTTCCCACTTCTCTTTGTTGAACGTTCGCGAGTCGCCGTTCTTGATGTTGCTGAGAAGTTGGTCGTAGAATTCCTTCGCCCACACAGCAACGAGCTTCGTCTCGAGTCCGCGGGCGGCGGTTCGTCCGAGTGTCGAGAAGAGAGCCGCGACGGGAACATCCAACGCCTTCAGTGTTCCGTTGACGACATCCTGTACCTCTTTGTGTCCCGACGCATAGGCGACCAGCATCCTTGCCAGCGGCCCGACCTCCATCGGATAGCCTTTCCATCGCGGAGTCTTCAGCCAACTGTATTTCTTCTCTACATCAAGATGTTCGTACGGCGGCTTCGGGCCGGAATATTTGAGCTTCGTCTCGCCCTGCCACGGATGCTTGCCGGCGGCATCGCCATCCGAATATTCATACCACGAATGTGAAATGAACTCCTCAACCTGCTGCGGGTCGTGGCCATCTACTTCATGGACTGTCCCAAGATCGCGGTTCAGAATAGCGCCGCGGGGGAACTTGAACTTCGATGGATCGTTGTAGCCGTTTGTCGGAAGATCGCCGTACACGAGATAATTGGGCAGACCGCCGCCGATTGCGCCCCAATCCTTGTAGAAGCCCGCGACAGCAAGCAAGTCGGGCAGGTAGACTTTCTCAATGAACTCCTGTGCTTCATTGAGAAGCCTGCCGACCATGGCGAGACGCTCGGCGTTGATGGCATTCACTTCTTCAGTATTGATGGAACAGGGTGCCCCGCCAACAAGATAGTTCGGATGGGGATTTTTGCCGCCGAAAATCGTGTGAATCTTCACGACTTCTTTCTGCCACTCCAACGCTTCAAGATAGTGCGCGACGCCAAGCAAATTCACTTCTGGAGGAAGCTTGTACGCAGCGTGCCCCCAATAGCCATTAGCAAAAATGCCTAACTGCCCGCTGTTGACAAACGCCGTCAACCGTTTCTGCAAATCCGAGAAATACCCCGGCGAGCTTTTAGGCCAGTTGGAGATACTCTGTGCAATTTCCGAAGTCTTCTTCGGATCTGCCTTCAAAGCGCTCACGACATCAACCCAATCGAGAGCGTGAAGATGATAGAAATGGACGACATGATCCTGCATATACTGCGCGCAAAACATCAGGTTGCGAATGAGTTCGGCGTTCGGCGGAATGGTGATTCCGAGCGCATCTTCGACTGTACGTACTGACGCAAGCGCATGCACGGTTGTACAAACGCCGCAGGCACGCTCGGTAAAAGCCCAAGCGTCACGCGGATCGCGTCCTTTCAGAATGATTTCGAAGCCGCGCACCATTGTGCCGGAGCTGTACGCGTCAACAATTTTTCCGTCTTTGATTTCCGCTTCAATGCGAAGGTGGCCTTCGATGCGGGTGATGGGATCAACTACAATGCGGGTGGACATATGGGATTCTCCTTATTTGATGGCTAGCATTTTCTTGACACTCGCAAAGCCGTGTGTTTCAAACCGGTAGAAATACACACCGCTTGACAATTGGGTTGTGCTTATATTGATCTGATGATATCCAGCATCCCTGTGCTCATTTATGAGATTCAGAACCTGCTATGGTTAAGCTTTTGTTTACAGCGGGCGATGTAGCGACGCTTCCATTCGCCGTACCTTGCAAGAGCAATCGCGCTACTGCAGTTAATTCCGACTCCGGAAAACGTTGCTGCATGAGCGCATATTGCTGCTCGGCGTCTTGTCCGTTGCCCAGCCCAAAGAGATTCGCGGTCACAGTTGTGTAAAGTGCTTGCTCATCAAGTTGCGTATTTGGATATTGATTGGAGATCACTTCCGCAACTGCAATTGCCTGATTCCATGCCTTGCGCTGCATCAGATCGTTCTTCGTTGAATTGAGCAGAATTCGCCGCATCCTGTTGGACTGTGTTGCTGAAAGCAAGGAGTCGCGATAACCCGCAAACGCCGTTCGCAACGAGGGGTTACGGTTGAAACGGGCGTAATCAGCCAATGTTTGCTGAAGCACAATGAATACAGCCGGAGCCAGATCGTTCGTTGCACTCTCGCGGATGAACTGTTTCATCAACGAGACTGCTTGCGCATACTTCTTTTGCGAGCGGAGATTCAATGCTGCATGCAGTGTTGAATCGGCGATGCCTCCGCGAAGAAGTGAAGATTCTCCCTTCAACAGCCCCTGCGTTTTCGTTATTGTGTACGGTGCCGATGCAGGATGATATCCAAAGTCTTCCAGCGGCAACTCCCAATCAATGGTTGAGAACCCATAACCAGAGGTGTGAAAGGACGATTCCCCATCAGGAGGATATTCAGACCAATAGTTCTTCCTTGCAATCACCGCACTTTCGTTTTGTGCCCACACGTCGTATTCATGTTTTTCAGGGCCAAAGCTGTTGTAGCCACCGTAAATGCCGTCAATCCTCTCGTCAGCATAGCCAAGGAAGGGGGAAGAATTATCTACGAAGAGATTAGCAATGCCGTTGCTATTGAGAACATTGCAACCGGGCGCATCGATTTCGTTTCTGCTGACAAAGGCATTACCGTTGTCTATGCAGGCAATGCCGTACTGCACATTATCTGCGATGGTGTTTCTCTCAAGTATCGGTGCACTGTTGGTAATGTAGATGCCCGTTGTGTTTGATGAAACTATATTGTCCGTCAGCAATGGAACGGCGGAGGGCTCTATGTAATCATACTCGCCGTCGATGATAATTGCTTTGATAATATTGTGGGTGAACAGAGAATTCGTAATTGTCCCCGCACTTTGGAAGAGCGACACGCCAATCTTGCACGAATCGAACGTACAATGGCTGATGGTTGGTTGGACGCTGTTCGCGCTGATGCCAACCTGCGCATGCAGAATGTTGCAATGGCTGAGCGTTGCCGATGCAAACTCGTTCAGTGTGATGCCCGACCAATAATCGTTGTTGCTGGTTGCGCGAGTAAGCAAGATTGGGCTTGCTGTGGTTCCTTGTGCGATGAATGTACCGGAGACGTTGATGCGAGATCCGATGCCGAAATATGCCTTGCCGAGTGTATCAATGCGCAATGTTGTTGCAGAGGGCACCGAAACAGTGACGCTGTCTGCAGTTTGCACTGTTGTTTTGATTTTGAGTGTCGCCCCGCTTGCAAGGAGAATAGTTCCTGTTGCGCCGATATGGACTTTACCCGTACCTGTGATGGTGACACTACCGTTGATCTCCAGTGTTCCATCAATATTGAAAGTAACGCCACTATCGATGGAGACCGTGGATTGGGAGAATACTCGAAGATATTTTCCCGTTGGAATATGAGTATCCCCATCCAATTCAACATCCGAACGCCATTCCAATGCATTCTCGGGATCAGCCGTCCACACTTTCCCAAGATACTTCTTTCCCGAGAAGTGGCTGATGATGTTGGTAGTGATAGTCTTCATGCGGATGACATCGTTCGTGTCGATAGTTCCCGGTTCAATCACAATGCTATACACCCAACCGCCCCCTTGAGCGCCTTGGGCAAACACGCGCGCATTGCTGGAAGTGTCTTCGTAGTAAACCATCTGATGGAGGATATCTCTGTATTGACGAATGCCACCGGAGTCGGCGCGGCTGTACACCCAACGTTGTGCCAAGACCTCAAGGGTAGGGAAATCGGCGCTCGCAGTGAGAAGATTGTCAACTTCACCACTAACAAGACCACGCTGCCGATTCTCCTGTATCAAACCCAGACCAAATTCTTGCGCTGAGTCTAACCCGGTGTTGCGGAATATCCAATGCGATGGGTTGATGAGTATTGCCGGCGGTTGCTCTGTCAGTGAGTCGGAGTTGATGTCGTTCCACCCAGTTTCATACTGTGAGCCGAGGAACTTTGCTTCTGGCATTGCCGCACGAGGTGGCGAGACGGAGGTGTCTGCCCTACGCCACAAATCAAGAGGAAGGTGTTGGTTACCCGGATAGTTGTGCTTGCGACATTGCAGCTGCGTGTATTTGTCGGCAGATGGCCCGATCCACCGAATAAGCCAGTAACGCGAGTTGGAGGTGAATCGGGCGATGTTCCCGTGAAATCCGCTTTCATGGTCGCCCTTGAATGACTCAGTGTTAGTTCGTTCAGGCTCCGACCAATACTCGTCATGCATCCAGATGACCAGCGTTTGATACTGTGATAAGAGTTGAATGCCGAGATCTGTTCCCGCGCTATCCAGGTCAATATTGTTACAGTACTCCATTGTGTAACCGCTATCCCTTAACGTCCTTTCAAATGCTGCAGTGTACGAAGTCCACCGACTGTAATCTCTTCTCATCGGACGGTCAAGCGCAATCACGCTGTCGGGGGTAAGCGTTACGGGGTCCTGATCCCACGAGTAGAGCGAACCTCCGCCCCAGTAGTTGTACGCATGCAAGGTGCTCCAATCGAACTTGAATAAAATCTTTGACGAGGTTCCCGGATGCAATGCGCGGACGATAAACGGAATGTAATTGTATTCACTTTCTGCGTTCTGATGTATCAGTTGTGCGAAGTACAACCCGCTAGGCCATCCGTTCGGTATAGTAAAACTCACGGAGGTGCTGTCCCATTGAGCCCGGCATCCTTTTTTGAAGTCAACGGGCCTTCGGCCCGACGTATCGCCGGGGAAAATAGGCGCGTTATCAGAATCATGCAGGGGATAAAACCGACCCTGATTGTTAAGAAACGAGTATCGCACGGTGTCCATATCGGGACTTCGGAAGATCTTTATATCGTAAATCTGTCCGTCGGGACTCTGCGGTAGCAAATCCATCACACTTGTGTAGAAGTTGATTGTTTCACCCGGCTTCACACTTGCGGGCCATGCGAATCCTTCAATCACATGGCGTTCGTATGCCAGGTTCTGCGTCTGTGGTGGGACTGAGCCGCCCCAGGGATTCTCGTCTCCTTGTCCGTTGGCGGCTACATGGCAGAGCGGAAGCAGCAGGGCAACTGACGCGAACCAGCGAACAAAGATTCTCGTTTTCATACATGCCTCCAGTGTTTGTGGTTACTTGACAAGTATCATTTGTTTCGTTTCGGTGAATGCGTGTGTCTTCATCGTGTAGTAGTACACGCCGCTTGCAAGCCCATTGGCATCGAAGTAGATACGGTACACGCCCGGCTCGTGCTCGCCGTTCACAAGCGATCTCACTTGCTTTCCCTGAGTATCGTACAGTCCGATTGTGACTTGCCCGCGTGCGATGACTTCGTACTCTATCGTCGTGGTCGGATTGAATGGGTTTGGATAGTTTTGTTTGAGTGCGAATGTTTTGGGTGACCGCTCAAGCCGTTCGGGAACACTTGACACAAGTCTGTACGCAAACACACTCCCTGCGCCTCCTACCGCCCAGCCGTGATACCTGTCGAGCATCATTCCGTCGAGGATTCTGCGAGCCCCACCGACATGTTCACGAATCCAAGAAGCACCTCCGTCAGAAGTCTGAAAAATGACAGCGGCGATGTCTCCTTGATAAAACATGTGTCCAAACGCCCAACCGTTCAAATTGTCTACAAACGAAAGGGCTGCAGGAGCCAAATCATCCCACGGTGGATCATAGATGCGACCTTGCAGTGTCCATGTGACACCTCCATCGGTTGTCGTATAGCTATACGTGGGTGAGTTCGAATTCACCGCCCACCCTCGAAGGGTGTCAATAAACGAGAAGGATTGAAAGTAGCGAGGAGCCCGAAACAAATCCCACGTCATCCCCCCATCACTGGTTTTCAGAATGCCTGACTGGTTCCACGGATTCACTCCTGCCAACATCCATCCATGCACACTATCGATGAACTGAACTTGGAGGAGCCCGCCGATACTATCGGCAATCGTTTGCTCCGTCCATGTTGTTCCGCCGTTGCTCGTTTGCACGACCTTGCCTGTGTCCGGAGAGAAGTTGTTCGTGTAACCGGATGTGATGTTCCTTGTCAACGCAAGGCTGGCCGTGCCGAGATAGTTGCGGTTATCACCTGCAAATTGTTGAAACCAATTGGCTCCGCCATCAGTGGTCTTCATGATTCTTCCTGGCGATGTGCCCTGCGCACCGACGCACCATCCAATGGTGGGATTGAGCATGGAAATTGCCCTTATCGCGATGGGAGCATTAAAAGAGCATTGGAGCCATGTATTGCCTCCGTCCGTCGTTCGAAACCCTGCACTGCTTCCCGATGCAGTCCATCCATGCAGTGAGTCCACGAACTCTACAGCCTGCAAGGTGGTGGACTGGTTTCCCAACTGAGCCACCCTCACCCAGCCGTATTGCTGGGCGTACGTAGGCAATACAAATGCAATGGTCAACAAGAACGTCCATAGTGTTTTCATGAATCACGCTCCTTACACAAGTGATTTTCCGGAGCAAAGGTACGCATCGCACATGCCACATGCAATCTACTGCTCGGAGGCATCCTGTTCTTTACTGCTTTGAATCTCAGCTTGAATAATCTTTCTCTTCCGTATATTCGTCGAGATGGCATGTGCGGCAATCCCCGCCGCTGTGCCGACACCGAGTGCAACGCCGATAGTATCAGCAGTCGATTCAATGCCGAAGCCCGGGAAGGAAGCGAGTCGTTGATAGAACGGCCCGTTATCCCAGAAATCCGCTTCGCTGCACCCAATGCAACCGTGACCGGATTGAATCGGGAAACTGACGCCATTGTTCCATCGCGTTGTGCCGCAGGCGTTGTACGTCATCGGGCCGCGGCAGCCCATTTTGTAGAGACAGTAACCGCGTCGTGCATTCTCATCATCAAATGATTCCACAAACAATCCTGCGTCGTAGTTCGGGCGGCGATAGCAAGTATCATGCACGCGCCGTGAGTAAAACGCCCGCGGCCTGCCAAGTCCGTCAAGTTGCGGAATGCGGTCGAAGGCGAGCAAGTGAACGATCGTCCCAGCCATCACTTCGGCTATCGGCGGGCAGCCCGGCACGTTGATAATCGGCTTGCCGGAAATGACTTTATGAATCGGGGTTGCGCCTGTGGGGTTTGGCCTTGCCGCCTGTATGCAGCCGTTTGACGCGCAACTTCCCCATGCAATCACGGCTTTCGCATCGGCAGCGGCTTCTTTCACGATATCAAGCATTGTTCGTCCGCCGATGCAGCAGTACACGCCGCCTTCTTCCAGCGGCACAGATCCTTCCATCAACATCAAATACTCTCCCTTGTACTTCTTCATCGTAGCGTGCAAAGCCTCTTCGGCCTGATGGCCTGCAGCTGCCATGAGAGTCTCTGTGTAGTCAAGGGAGATTTTGTCGAGAACAATGTCGGAGACAATGGGATGAGATGAACGGATGAACGATTCGCTGCAACAGGTACATTCCTGTCCGTGAAACCAGACAACAGGAAGTCGGGGCTTGGTGTCCATTGCGTGGACAACTTTGCCGATGGCTGAAGCTTCAAGTCCGGCAGCAGCGGCTATCCAGCCGGCAAACTTCAGAAAATCGCGCCGGGAAACGCCGTTGAGTTCGGCATATTCCCACATGGTGAGGGGTGTTTTCATGGTACCTCCAATAATGGTTTAGGGGTAAAGGTCGGGATCAGCATTGCCAAGAAAATCAGGGTCTTCAAGTCGTGGATCGGGTTCGACGGTCTGAATGGAAATGACTCCTTCCAAGTGAACTGTGTCGCCCAAGTGAGCTGCATCGAGCATCGCCATGGGGAGTTCGAGATGAACGGGCCGGCAGGAAATTTTCGCGAGTTGAATTCCTTCTCTCTCAAAAATCTCCACGACCTCGCCGGTCAGGGAAACAGTACATGGTGTGTTGATGGCGTGCATCGCAAGTGAGCCACTGCTGAGTTTTTCATCCGAGGAGTGATTACATCTTCAACAACATCTCTAACAAGGCAATGGATATGCCAGTCGGAATTTGCGAAGAATGGCTGGAATGAGAGATATAGAAGAAAGAATGTGGCGGAATTCCGTTATTCGCAAACGGATTTCCGCAGGCGTGGACTATTCGATGTTGTGCTTCTTTAATTTATCACGGAGAGTGGAGAGACTCATGCCAAGGGCTTTTGCCGCGTGTGTGCGGTTTCCGTTCGCTTCACGCAGAGCCTGCCTGAGGAGGTTTGTTTCAAGGCAGGCTACAACTTGGTCGAACGTCATATTCTCCTCAGTGAAGCAACGCTGGCATGCTTTGGCAATCATATCAAGCGGAGCATCTTCGCGGACTTCCGGCGGCAAATCCTTGAGCTGAATCTCGCCGTCGGCAAACAAGGCCATGCGTTGCACAACGTTGCGCAATTCACGGATGTTGCCGGGCCACGAGTAGTCTACAAGTGTTCGCAGAGCATCCCCGGCAACATTTATCTGTTTGTCGGGCGCGTAGCGCTGAAGGAAATGGTGAATAATGGGCGGGATATCATCCTTTCGCTCACGCAACGGCGGAATGACAAGCGGCACGACATTGATTCTGTAGTAGAGGTCGGATCTGAATACGCCGCGGTTCACAAGTTCCTTCAAATCAACTTTCGTAGCTGTAATCAGACGGACGTCGATGGGAATCGGCGTTGTACCTCCGACACGCATTACTTCGCGGGATTCGAGCACGCGAAGCAGCTTTGCCTGCAGCGCAATCGGGAAGTCATCGATATCATCAAGGAAAATGCTTCCCGTGTCTGCAAGCTCGAACAGTCCCTTCTTTTCGCTCGCTGCACTTGTATATGCGCCGCGCTCGTGACCAAATAATTCACTCTCGAGTAATTCCGGAGGTAGGGCTGAAAGTCCCACCTTGACAAGAGGCTTGTCGCTGCGTGGACCGGTGCGGTGAATATACTCCGCAATGAGTTCCTTGCCGACTCCTGTTTCACCAATCAGCAACACAGAGCTGTCCGAAGTGGCGATCGTGTCAATTCGTCCAAGAATGGAGCGCATCACATCGCTTGTGGCAATCAAGGCAAGTGAATGATGCGGGTGCATAATGGGGAAGGGCTTAGTGGAACAACTTGCCAGAACCTACACAAAGAAAATGAGCAATGCAACACGAACTGTTCTCTCCCTCGAATCTGAGAAAGAAATGCGGTTCAGATCATCGGATTCGGCATCACGGTTGCTCGTCTCCGGATGAAGAATCCAGAAAAACAAAATCCCGGCTTTCACCGGGATTCTCTTGCAAAAGTTTGTGCTTTGCCACGGTCTTTACTTCAAGAGCAACATCCGCTTTGTCTCGACATAGCTTCCAGCTGTGAGGCGGTAGAAATAAACGCCGCTGGGGAGGTTGCCAGCATCGAACAGAACCGAATGCTTCCCGACGTGCTTCACTTCATCCACCAGCGTTGTCACTTCCTGACCTAACACATCGAACACCTTCAGTTCCACGTATCTGACTTCTGACATCTGATATCTGATTTCCGTGCTTGGGTTGAACGGATTGGGATAGTTCTGTTCCAAACGGAACTCGAAGGGAACGCTGCCCTCGCCGCGAACACCAGTGATGAATGGCGGACCCGGACTTTCCGAAATGACGTGCGAGATGTAGCGCGGGATGCCGCTCCGGTGAACGATCATACGTCCCGCGCCGTCAACGGTAATCTCCGGAAACTCCTGAACCGTCCCGCCTGTATCCCGCTGCTTCAGATCGTGCTTCAAGCCGATGTATTTTTTGCCGCTCATTGTCTCGTACACACCCGTCACGGTTACTGCGTGTCCGCGCCAATTGGTTCCATCAAACCACTTGTAAAAAATTTCCACATCTTCCGTGTCGGCAACTTCCTGCTTGAGCCACTGCCACGTCGGGTACGGGCCGGTGTTATCGTTGCGCGCAAACGACGGTCCCGATGTTGCCGAAATGTTCCCTGTTACACCCTGTCCCTGGAACTTCACCTGTATCGGAAGATTGTGCCGCTGAATGAAATCGAGTTTGCCGCGAACGAATGTTTCGATGCTCACGCCTCCGCCAGGTTGTCTGCCCATCAATCTGCTCAGAGAATCGAGTAGCGCCCGGTGGGTGAACGGTATATTGATGTGGGGATAAAGGGATTCGAGCCACTTCAGACTGTTGGCCGCAGCTGCCGGCCCGCACGCATTCCGGTCGCCCGCATATCCGCCCGGCACCGGCGGATTATCGGTGTTGGACAAGTCGATATTGGGAACCGAACACCCGAAGTGTGTCATCGACGTGACGGGCGAACTGAGATTCGGCTCGGGCGTCGGTTGTGAGAGGGGAGGTTCGTTTCCGGTCGAGTCGCCGTATTCGTTGCTTGCATCATCGTCGATCTGGCCTACAGGCAGATCATACTGCTGGAACTGCGGAGGCGGCGTTGGGCTCGGTTGTTGTGCCCAGTGGAAATACAGGCGCATCAGCGCGGATGCAGGCCACGGGGTCCCGTTTGTTATTCCGAGCGCGGCAAGATCGAACCTGATGGCAACAACCGTAGCGATGGTTGCCGCCGCAATGAAGAAATTCTGTGCAACATACGTAAACCCGACGCCGAGGCGTTCCGCACCGATCGTCAGATAAAACGCCGTTGCCGCCGTGTACGTGAACACAAACATGGCCCATTTCGAATTGATAATCTGCGGATTCATGTTCAGAAGGTGAAGCTGGAACATGACGAGATCCTGCACAGTGAGCGGGCCTGCCTGCAGCGGGACTAAAGCGGACTGCTGCTCCGCGAGAAAAGCAGGCAGTTGTTCAGGAGTAAGATAGGCAACTTCAACAGGCGATTCCTGTGCCTGACTGTGAACCGCTGGAACAAGGAGAATGAGGGAAAGAAACAAGAACAGGAGGCGATACGAACGAAACAGAATCATAGCTGGCTCCTTTCGGTTGTTGATTGGTTATTTACGCCGTGGGGAGGCCGTTTAACCGAAAGGGTACAGCATATCAACTAAAGAACAGGGCCCTTCAGCAAAGGCCGGAAGAAACGGTAAGGCGACTGTATGATAATAGCAGGCCTTTTCACAGGCTGTGACGACCGCCACCCGGTTTATCAAGGTGGGGAGTGATGGCATTGATCTTTCGTAAAATGCCTCAATTAGTTACGGTTTTTCGGTGCCTGTCAATCCAATACATCCACGGAATGAAAATCAGTTGCAGCAATCCGGCGTACGCAAGCGCAGATTCATCAGGCGGCGGCGGGCTAAAAAAGTTTGCGAAGTAGATGACGACGAGAAACGCTACGAGTCCCCACAATGCGTACGTTCCGACTCTATCGATTGCCTTTGTTACGCGTGTATACAACATCACGGCCCCCGCAAAGAGAAGTCCCTCCACAATTATCGTTGCCGCTACATTGTTCCACAACCCCAATCCGAAAAACACATCGCTGCCGGGCGCGAGAGGCAGGTCGGGGCGATGTGTTGCAAAATCCAACACCCAATGGCTGAACACCACAATGCCGAGAATCAGCGAAGCCTGCGCGTTCCGTTTCAGGGCGTAATACACGCCGCCGAACGCAACCGACCAGAGCAGAACGGTCAATAGGCTATGGGAGTAGGGGTAATGGTAGAAATCGAGCGGCGTGAAGGCTGTATTTCCGGGGTCGATACGGGCGGCTTCAATTCCGAACAGAAGAAAGAACGGCCATAGCAAGTCAATGAACTGCGAAGCGATGAAGAGTGTGCCGAGCGAGACCTTTGGCGCCGGCTTTTTGGCGGCGAAACTCACGGCAAAATGGCCGATGAACATAAGACGTACTCCTTGTTGTGTGCAATGCTGCAAACCGGCAGGGAAAGAAGGATCGTTGTCCAATATACGTCGAGGTTCTGATGGTTTCAAGTTGACTTCATGCAACATTTTGTTGAGATTAGGTCAGCTTTCTCCGTCCGGCGGAGAGGGCATCCCAATCCGACAGCACGAATTCAGCAGAGCCCTCATCCGAATCCAAAGCAAAGTCAGGAGGTACACCATCATGGCTGTAAGAACATCGTCGCTTACCGGCGGCATCGGTTTGATCGAAGTTAAAGGAGCATTGACCGGGGGAGAAGAAACGGACGAAGTACGCCGCGCGGTTGCAGGCTTCATCGACCGTGAATACAGCAAGTTGATCATCGATCTTGGCGGCGTCACGTTCGTCAACAGCGCGGGGATCGGCGTTCTCGTGGGGGCCCATACAACCTACACCCGCAAGGGCTGGCATATCAAACTTACCGGCGTGAACAAAAATATCGACAGCGTATTCGTTATTACAAAGCTTTCGCTTGTATTCGATGTTCATGATACAATAGACGAAGCGCAGAAGAGTTTCACGTAACCTCATATTGCAATCCTGCACAGTTCTTTACAAGTAATGATCACACGCTGTGATGTCTAATCCGGACACGCTGCAGTTGCATTCCCTTCAGGAAGAAAACCGCCGCCTCCGGCGCGCCGTCGAAGAACTTTCCATTCTCAACGATCTTGCCGGTGCAATCAGCGCGTCGCTCAACTCGCAGGAAATTATGCAGACGATTGTCCGGCGTTCGCTGCGTGCATTGAACGCCGAGCAGGGTCTTGTAACACTTGTTGAAGAGCAGGCGGATAGTTCCATGAAAACGCTCATCCGCGCAAACGTCAGTTCTTCCGCTCACGAGGAATTCCACGTCAACCAGGCTCTTGTCGGTTGGATGCAGTTGAACAAGAAGCCGCTTCTGCTCAACGAGCCGCATAACGATCAGCGCTTTCGCGGCGTGAAGTGGGATCTTTCGGTAAAGACTCTCCTCTGTGTTCCGATGATGAACAAAGGGGCATTGAAAGGCGTGTTAACCGTCTTCAACAAGAAGGACGGAAAGCTTTTCTCGGACGAGGATCAGCGGCTGTTGACGATTATTGCCGCGCAATCGGCTCAAGTGATTGAGAATGCACGGTTGAATGAGCGTGAAAAAGCGGCGGAGGCGGAGAGGATTGTCCTCGAAGCGGAGAATACCCGCAAGACAAAGGAGCTTGAAGATGCCCGCACATTGCAACTCTCGATGCTGCCGGGAGAAATCCCGCAACTCCCCGAATATGATATAGCGGTGTACATTCGAACGGCAACCGAAGTGGGGGGCGACTACTATGACTTCAGCGTTGCCTCCGACGGCGCCCTGGATGTAGCGCTCGGCGATGCAACAGGTCACGGAATGCAGGCCGGCACCGTTGTGACGCTGATGAAGGGCCTGTTCGCGCTCGATGCCCCGCGTGCCGATATCCGGAGTTTCTTCAATCATTGCAGCCGCGCCATCAAGCAAATCAGGCTGGGAAGAATGCTGATGGGTTTTCTGCTTGTCCGCTTGAAGGATAGCAGTATTTCACTTGCAAATGCCGGCATGCCACCGGTGTTTCTCTACAAAAAGAAAACCGGCTCCGTTGAAGAAATCCAGCTTAAAGGAATGCCGCTCGGGGCAATGAAGGATTTCGTGTACTCTGTGCACGAAACACGATTTGAGGTTGGCGACACGCTCCTGCTTTTGACCGACGGGCTTCCCGAGCAGAAAAATAGTCGGGGCGAAATGTTCGATTACGGCAAAGTGGAGGAGATGCTTGCAGAGACGGCTGCCGAATCATCCGGCGAAATCATCAACCGGCTTGTTGCTGCCTGCGAGTCATGGATGACCGGAGTGGCACAAGCGGATGATATTACTTTTGTCGTCATTCAAAAGAAGTAAGTACAGGGCAGCGTCGATCACAGATTGACTCGGCCGTTCACATGCTCTTTGAACTAAAGGGAATCACTGCATCATGCACATGCGTCTTGTTCGAGTCAAGGTGAAAACCGATATGGTTTCTGAGCTTGCCCGTCTGTATGAGAACAGGATTATTCCCGCGCTTGAACACGTGAAGGGATGCCGGTACGCGGGCCTGATGCAGAGTGCCCGTCAACCCGATGAATGCCTCTCGTTGACACTATGGAACTCCGAGACCGATGCCCGCGAGTACGAACAAAGCGGCGTGTTCATATCCCTCCTCGATGAATCAAGGACCTATTTTCTTGAGTCATCCGACTTCAAAATCCAACTTTCCGATAATCTGACACTTGAGTATGTACCGGTTCCCGAGGAGCCTGTTGTCAGTACATTTGCAGTAGCTGCTGCTGGAACATCGGACGACGATGTATCTGCAACGGCCGGAAGTATCTGGGTGAGAATAGTCTCGCTGAAACTGCGTCCCGATTCGGCAGGTGCATTCAAACAGGACTATATCGCCCGCGTGATTCCGGCTCTGCGGTCGGTCCGCGGATGCCGGTATGCCTATCTTACTGAGCGTGCAGACCAGCCGAACGAAGTAATCTCCGTGACAAGCTGGGCTTCCCGGCAAGATGCGGAGGCGTATGAACGAAGCGGCCTCTTCGTGAAACTCCTCGAATCCCAACAACATCTTCTCTCGGAACTGTACCAGTGGAAGAAATCGCATGAGCGGACAGACAACGTGGATGTGACAACAAGCGAGGATGTTGCCGTTGAACACTACAATGTTGTTGTCGGCAGGAGTTTCACATGAACGAAGGAATGGCTCCGGAGCGGATGATCTCTCTTGAAACAATTACGCAAAGCATCGAGCATCTGGAAAGTGTTCAGAGGAAGAGCGTACGTCCGGGGGATTGCGTGATTGTTGCGACCTGCAACTCCACGTATTCCCTCAAGGCCCGGGATGACGGAAGTTACTTCGTTTCGGGAGGGTGGTTCGACAGGATGAGTTCGGTTCCGCTACGCGTGCGGGTAAACGGATGCACATGGGGCGGCTGCATCATCAATGTGGATATCGTTGCTGCAGTGGGTTTGTGTCTGGAGTTCAGTAATCGCGTGACCACAAGCCCCATTCGGAAGATCGTTGTGATATCGAAAGAAAGACAGAATTGAGGATCGGGCATGCAATCCGACATTGAGCAGGGGTATCTGGTTCTTGTAGATATCTCCGGGTTCACACCCTTTGTTGCTGAAAGCGAGCTGGACCATTCGCAGGCAATTCTCAGTGAAATCCTGAATCTCATTATTCGTAATCTCACACCTGCATTGACCATAGCCGAAATCGAAGGAGATGCAGTCTTCGCGTATGCCTCACGCAAGAAACTTCCCCGCGGCGAGACCCTGCTGGAGATTGTCGAGGCGACGTATGTGGCATTCCGGGACAAACGTGAATCATCGCGACGGATGGCAACATGCAGATGCAAAGCGTGTCAGATGATACCCGGTCTCGACCTGAAATTCATCGCCCACTATGGCGAGTACATACAGCAGAGCATTGAAGGGAAACAAAAGCCGCTAGGGTCATGCGTCAACTTGATTCATAGACTGCTGAAGAACAAAGTCAACGAGGCCACGGGATGGCGTGGCTATGCCCTGTTCACCGACCAGAGTTTGCAGAGCATGGATGTACACCCGATCAACGTCCATACACAAGTCGAAACATACGAGCATCTCGGAGACGTTACCACCTACTGTGTCAATCTGGACGATCGGTACAAAGAACTCACCGACGAGCGGAGGGTGTTTTTGCGGCCGGAAGATGCCGATGTCGTGATCACGGCGAGTTTTCCGGTTTCACCACCCGACCTGTGGGTGTGGCTGAATGATTCCGAGAAGCGCACGAGTTGGAGAATCGGGTCGGAGTGGCACTCGGGAGAGCGGCCGGACGGCCGGACAGAACGTGGTGCGCGCAACCACTGTTCCAACAGCGACGTGGTAGAGCTTATACGCGACTGGCGTCCATTCAGTTATTACACTGTCGACCTCCTCAAGCCACCCATGAATTTAACCTCGACAACAGCACTGGAGGCTCTGCCCGACGGTACCCGGCTCACCAATACGTTCCGGTTCAATGGCAGGCTGCCGCGATGGGTTTGCCGCATTTTGTGCAAACTCGCTGTTGGCAGGGGAATGAAAATGAAACAAAGCCTCGAGGTATTAGGGCGCCTTCTTTCAGAGAAAGAGAAAACATGATTGGTCAAACCATTTCTCACTTAAATATTATCGACAAGTTAGGCGAAGGCGGCATGGGCGTTGTCTACAAAGCCCAAGACACCAAACTCGACCGGCTTGTGGCGCTCAAGTTTTTGCCGCCCCATCTGAATACAAGTGAGGCCGAGCAAGAACGATTTCTGCAGGAGGCAAAAGCAGCATCGGCACTGAACCATCCGCACGTGTGTAACATTCACGCCATCGGCGAGCATGAAGGACCCGCCTACGCTGGGGCTCTGGCGGGCAAGCAGAGCTTCATCGACATGGAATTCGTTGAGGGAGAAACGTTGCGGAAGAGGATTGCAGGCGGCATTTTGAAGGTTGATGAGGCAATCGGTTATGCCATCCAGATCGGCGAAGCGTTGCATGAGGCGCACTCAAAGGGAATTGTCCATCGGGACATCAAGTGCGAGAACATCATGATCAACACCCGAAATCAGATCAAGGTGATGGATTTCGGATTGGCGAAATTGAAAGGCTCGCTCAAACTGACGAAGGCATCCTCCACTGTTGGTACTCTTGCCTATATGGCTCCGGAACAGATTCAAGGGGGCGAAGTCGATGGTCGATCGGATATCTTCTCGTTCGGCGTTGTGTTGTTTGAAATGTTGACAGGCAAACTCCCCTTCCGCGGTGAGCACGACGCGGCAGTGATGTATTCCATTCTCAATGAGGAACCGGAGCCGCTCCAAAAATATCTCCCCGACCCGCCGCCGGAGATTTCTCACATCATCAGCAAGTCGCTCGAAAAGAATCCCGACGACAGGTACCAATCGGTTGCGGATATGACCGTCGATCTTCGTCGCATGAAAAGGGACTCGTCGAGAGTGTCGCGAACGATTTCACAGCCTCCGCCATCCCAATCTGAACAACCTTCTGCGACTCAATCGGTTCACGGGCGACAATTCCTGAGCAAGAAAACTCGCGCCGGAATCGCTGGAGGAGTTGTCGTGCTGATTGCGGCTGCCCTCTTTCTGACCAAACCGTGGCAAGCGGAGACGGAAAGCGCCGGACCGAAGAAACTGGCGGTACTTCCTTTTGAGAACCTCGGTGACTCGGAGAAAGAGTATTTTGCTGACGGCATTACCGATGAAATCACCAGCCGGCTTTCGCGCCTGTCGGGACTCGGGGTCATCGCACGATCAAGCGCACGGGAATACAAGAAATCAGCAAAGAGCATCAAGCAGATCGGAGAGGAACTCGGGGTGAATTATGTTCTCATGGGGACTGTGCGCTGGTCGGGAGGTGCCGATCAGCGTGTCCGCGTGAACCCGGAGTTGATCAACGTGAGCACGGCGCTTCAGACCTGGTCGCAAGCATTCGAGGCAACATTCTCCGATGCATTCAAGATCCAATCCGATGTGGCATCAGAAGTTGCCCGTGCGCTTGACGTTCAGCTCCTTCGGGATGAGAAGGAAAAGCTCACGGGAAAACTCACAGACAATGCCCAAGCCTACGACTATTATCTCAAGGGGCGGGAGTATGAGAATCGTTCCTCGTCGCGTGCCGACCGGGAAATCGCCGTCGAACAATACGAACGCGCTATCGCCCTCGATCCTTCTTTTGCAGGGGCGTATGCGAGGTTGGCCGCCGCACACGCGAGCATGTACTGGTTCTTCTATGATCGCTCGAAAGAGCGCGTTGAGAAGGCCAGAGTTGCAGGCGAAAAAGCCCTCACTCTTGCCCCGAATCTCTCCGAGGCACACGAGGCAATGGGGTGGTATCACTATCATACGCGGCTTGATTACGCAGCCGCCATCAAGGAGTTCTCCATTGCCCTTGAGCTGGATCCGAACAACTCCGAAGTGTGGTACGGCATGGCGGCAGTGTTCCGCAGGCAGGGAAACATACGCGAGTCGCTCACTTATTGGTACAAGGTCGTTGCCGTCAATCCGCGGGCTCCCGAAATAGAACGTCAATTGGGAGAAACACTGACGCTGGAGAGGCAATATGCCGATGCGGATGAACGCTTTGCAAAAAGCATCCGCCTTGCTCCGGACAACGGCACTGCATACGGACAGCGCGCCCTCAACTATCTCTTGTGGAGGGGCGACATTCGTGCGGCAACTGAAGTCATCACGGAGGGTAAGCGGTACAGTCGGCCGGAATCAAGCGAAGACTTGCTTCTTCTCTATTTGGATTACAAGACATCCCTCATTCAGGGAGACTACAAAACGGCGGAGAGCGCTGTTGGTCGAATGGCATCTGCGGACGGCCTCAATAACCAGTTTGTGTTTCATCCGAAATCTCTTCTGCTTGCCCATTCCGCCGCGCTGCGCGGCGCAACGGCACAAGCTCGGACACTCTACCAAGAGGCACTTCTGATAGCGGAGAAACGCCTGAAGCAGGCACCCGAAGATGAGCGGGTGCATAGTGCTTTAGGGCTCGCCTATGCCGGCCTCGGTAGGAAAGATGAGGCAATTCGCTCGGCACTGAAGGGCGTTGAACTTCTTCCTGTTGAGAAAGAAGCATGGCGCGGAAGCTACCGGATGATGAATCTTGCGCAAGTCTATACGATGGTCGGCGAACATGAGAAAGCAGTTGACCTGCTGGAACGGCTTCTCTCAATTCCGTCGGACCTGTCCGCACAGTATGTGAAGCTCGACCCGACGTGGAAACCGTTGAGGGAGAACGCACGGTTTCAGAAGCTTGTGAAAGGGAATGAGGGCAAATGATCGGAAAAACTTCTCATGATCAAAGTAAATCAACGGGGTATTGTATGCGCACGAATCTGCACCGCTCGACCACAGTACTGACATTCATTCTTCTCATCACGTATCCGCCCGCCCATGCCGATGAGCAGAATCGCAGCGGCTCACATGAAGTGTTAATGTCACTGTTTCGTGAGTTTCGTGCCCTTGCGCATCCAGCATTGCCGGACGGCGTCCCCGACTACACCGCGGCGACAATGGCCGCAACGCATCGCAAGCTGCAAGCTCTTCAGCAAAGACTCACATCAATTGATCCAAGCCCATGGCCACTTGAACATCAGGTTGACTACGAACTCCTTCGCGCCGAAATGAATGGCCTTGATTTTTCCATACGTGTGCTTCAGCCGTGGGCACGTGACCCGGCGTACTATGCAATCGTCTGGCCTGATCAAAGCGATACCCCCGCGCACGAAGGCCCAACAAGTCACGCGGCCATCGAGCTCTGGATGTACACATTCCCGCTGTCCAAGACGGATGAGGCGAAGCTTGTAAAGCAACTGAAGGTGATAACCCCGCTTCTCCAGCAAGCACGCATCAACCTGACAGGCAACGCACGCGATCTCTGGATCACAGGCATCAAGAACATACGCGATCAGGTCGGCGATTTGGATGAACTGGCGAGGAAAACGGTGACGGCGGGCCGTGAGTTCAAGAAAGTCCTTGCCGAAGCGCGTGCAGCAACGGTCAGTTTTGCGGAATGGCTGGAGCAGCAAGCTCCTTCCAAAACCGGCCCGTCGGGAATCGGCAAGGACGCGTACACGTGGCACCTGCAGAATGTCCTGCTCATTCCCATGACGTGGGAGGAGGAGGAGATGCTGCTGAAACGCGAGCTCGACCGCTCGTATGCCATGTTGAGTCTGGAGCGCCACCGCAATCGAAACCTCCCTCCGATTCAGCCGGTATCATCCCCCGCCGAATATGATCAACGGGCGGATGCATCTGTCAGGAAGCTGATGGACTTCCTGAAGAATCAGGGCATCCTCACGGTCAAGCCATACATGGAGCCGGAACTGCGGAAGCACCTCGGAGGCTACAGGCCGCCGGAGAAGCGGAACTTCTTTACCAACGTCATGCATCTTGAGCCAGCCGTGTTGTACACGCACCTCGTTCACTGGTTCGAGACGGCAATGATGCGGGATGAACCGCACCCGAACCCGATGCGACGTGACGCCCTACTCTACAACATCTGGATGAGCCGTTCGGAGGGGTTTGCAACGGGAGTGGAGGAGATGTTCATGCACGCCGGACTGTACGACGACAACCCGCGTGCACGAGAGCTGGTGTGGATCATGTTAGCGTTCCGCTGCGCGAGGGGTCTCGCGTCATTATACGCACACGCAAACGAAATCACACTCGAAGAAGCCCGTGCGTATCAAATCGAGTGGACACCGCGCGGTTGGGCAGGCGAGGATCTGAGCCTTGTCGGCGGTGAACAACATCTGTATCTGCGCCAGCCGGGCTACGGCACAATCTACGTCACTGGCAAATACCTGATCGAGCGGCTCATCGCCGACCGCAGCCGTCAACTCGGCGATGCGTTCAAGCTCAAGACTTTCTTCGACGAGATGTACGGTGTCGGTATGATACCCGTCTCGCTCATACGCTGGCAGATGACGGGGCTGGATGATGAGATGAAGATGATAAGGAATAATGCGGCACGGTTTCTAAAACTTGAGGAGGACAAACCCAAACAGTGAAAGCCAAATCCATCGAAGGCAACTCGCCTGAAGAAATCCGCTCAGCTCTGCAGCAAGCTACGGCTGACGGGTTCTCACCAACATTGGCCATCGTATTCATATCCATCAAACAAGATCGGGAAGCTGTCTGTGAAATCCTGAAGAAAGAAAACATTGATTTCATCGGCGCTACGTCTTCCGGAGAGTTCATCAACGGGCATCAGAGCCAGGGTGCAATAGCCATAATGCTTCTGGACATCAGCAGGGATCATTACTCCATTTGCTTTGAGGATACTCATGATAAGGATTTGGCCGATGCCGCCAAAGAGGTAACCGATATATCGTTGTCAAAATTCAAGAACCCGGCGTTTGTTCTTTGCAGCACGTGTTTGTCGGTAAAAGGGGAGATGTATGACGGCGTGACATTGATTCAGAGTATTCAACGCAACGCAGGAAACGACGCGGAGATTTTCGGAGGCATGGCCGGAGATGACGGCACGCTAACCGGCACTTATGTCTTTACGGGCAACCAGTCAACCGATGAGGGTTTCGCGGTGCTGATACTGGACAATGACCGTATCCGCGTGCGCGGGGTGGCCGTGTCGGGCTGGAAACCTCTGGGCACAGTCAGAACGGTGACCAAATGTGAAGATGGCTGGATGTACTCGATTGATGGTAAGCAGGCACTGGAAATGTATTTGCGCTACCTTGGTGAGTCTCTTCACAACACAGATGGAGAGCAGAAGAACTTCGTTGAGGAAATCAGCTTCTACTATCCTTTTCTTGCACTTGATGACGGCGACCCTGTTCTGCGGACACCCATGGCGGTGGACAGAGAGAAGAATGCCATCAAGCTTGACTTTCCCATACCCGAAGGGAAGCAGTTGCAGTTCACCATGCCGCCCGATTTTGACATTGTGGAGACTGTCCTGAACCATGCAACTGCAATGAAGGCGAAGAATGATTCGGGGGCCGATGCCTTGTTGATCTTCTCATGCCTCGGCAGGTTGAGTGCATTGGGGCCCATGGTGCAACAGGAAAACGAAGGGCTGCAAGAAATATGGAAAGCGCCGATGGCTGGATTTTTCAGCTATGGCGAATACGGCAAGGATATCAACGGAAAACATGGACTTCATTCCACCACTTGCAGTTGGGTGGCGTTGAAAGAAAAATAATCTCCAACCATAAACATTCAGGCGAGCATGATCAAGGCAACAGTGTTATACAGGCATCCCGCCTGCAGATGCATTTGAGAAATACTACCACCAGACGCATCTACCGCTGGTGGCCAAAGTTACAGGCATTGCAAAAGGAGAATACACGAAGTTCCTGCCGAATCCCGATGGTTCAGCTCCGGCGTATTACCGGATGGCTGAACTCTATTTCGCAGGACCTGCCGAGATGCAGCAGACATTGGGTTCTCCGGAAAGCAAAGCTACCACTGCCGACCTTGCCAATTTTGCAACCGGCGGTGTAACCATCATTGTGGGAATAGTTGAAAACTGATTTCAGGAGACAGATGCCGACATGAAAGCAAAATCGATCAAAGGACATTCAGCAGAAGAAATGAGAACCGCACTGGAGCAAAGCATAGCTGATGGCTTTAAACCAACTTTGGCAATTGTCTTTCTATCAATCAAACAAGACAGGGATGCAGTATGTAAAATATTAGATGATGAGGGGATACAAATTTTCGGCGCTACTACCTCCGGTGAATTCATCAGCAGTCAAATAGAAGAAGGAAGTATTGCAATCATGCTGCTTGATATGAATCCTGCGTATTTCAAATTAATGTTCCTCGAAGCCGGAGAGAGTTCAGCTCTTGAGATTGCAAAACAAATCGGTGAGGAGGGAAGAAACACATTTGCGAACCCTGCATTTATCCTTGCATCTGGTTGGAGTAATGAAATTGACGGCGAGGAAATAATAAAAGGCATTGAAGATGGATTTGGAGAAGGAGCCACCATTTTTGGCGGTATGGCCGGTGATGACCTTACCTTGACCGGACCAATAGCGTTCACTCTTGGCAAAAGCAGCATCACAGGTCTGGTGGCTCTGATTATTGACGAGGATAAAGTAAATATAGCCGGGGTTGCCACCTGCGGTTGGAAACCTATAGGCATCACCAAAACAATTACCAAAAGCACCGGCAATATTGTTTATACCATCGATGATAAGCCAGCATTGGATTTGGTCATGAAATATCTCGGGCTCACCTTGGATGAGCAGCCTCTCACGAATACCGTTTTCAATCTTGGCGCATATTATCCACTGCAACTGGAAAGAGAAGACGCCCCATCGGTGATGAGAACAGCCATGCTGGGTAATGCTGAAGATCGCTCTTTGGTCTGTGCCGGCAATGTGCCGCAGGGAGCCAAAGTCCGGTTTTCCCTTCCTCCCGATTTTGACGTGATTGATACAGTGGAATTTGAATGTAAAGAACTGAAAGATGAACAGGCGCAAGATGCAGATGCAGTGATTATGTTTTCCTGCGTCAGCAGGTATTTATCACTTGGTGTAATGGCAGGCGAGGAAATTGAACGTGTGACAAAAATGTGGAATGCTCCTTTTATTGGTTTTTTCAGCTATGGAGAATATGGAAAATCGAAAAGAGGGAAACATGAGTTTCACAATAACACGTGTTGCGTGGTGACGTTGCGAGAGAAGTAATGCACCAGGCACTACAGAATATACTCAACCTCATCGAGCAATCCGGTACTCTGACGCCTGAGCAGAAGCAATCTGCTGCCGACCGGGTGAAGGAAGCCGACAAAGCATTCGCCATCATCGAGTTCAAGTTGGACCGGACGGAGAAGGTGAAGCGGACCACGGCTATTCTTCTGGAAGAGACCATTCAGGAGCTTGAGCAAAAACGGGAAGCCGTGGAGAAGTCACATGCTGCTTTGCAACAATCGCTGGAGGAACTTCGAGCGGCACAGGCTCAGCTCATCCAATCTGAAAAAATGGCTTCCCTCGGGGAACTTACTGCCGGCATTGCCCACGAGATACAAAACCCGTTGAACTTTGTTAAAAACTTCTCGGAAGTAAGCAGCGAGTTGCTGGAGGAGATGAAAGAAGAAGTGGACAAGGGTCACTACGAAGAAGTGAAAGCCATTGCCGACGACGTGAAGCAGAATCTTGAAAAGATATTACATCACGGAAAGCGTGCAGACGGAATAGTAAAGGGCATGCTGCAGCACAGCCGGGCGAGCACGGGACAAAAAGAGCCCGCCGACATCAATGCCCTTGCAGATGAATACCTCCGATTGGCATATCACGGTCTGCGGGCTAAGGATAAGACATTCAACGCAGCGACAAAAACCGAGTACGATACGAATATCGGTACGGTCAACGTCATTCCGCAGGACATCGGCCGCGTCATTCTCAATCTCATCACAAACGCATTTTATGCGCTGGCCGAGAAGAAGAAACTCGATGCCGGAAGTTATGAGCCCCTTGTCACCGTCAGAACAATGAAGGTTGGAGACAATGTTGAAATTCATGTTGAAGACAATGGTAACGGCATCCCGCAAAAAGTACTCGACAAGATATTTCAACCCTTCTTTACAACCAAACCAACGGGACAGGGAACGGGATTGGGCTTGTCACTCAGTTACGATATTGTGAAAGCGCATGGAGGAGAGCTGAAGGTGCAGACGGAGGAAGGCACAGGAGCCTGCTTCATCATCAACATACCCGTTCATCAATGAACATGAAACTCACCAAGAAACTCGAAGCTGAAATCCTCAAGATCTACCATGCCTATTGGGATGCTTACCTCCGTGGAGACATGAAGACGTTTGCTTCGCTGTTGGATGACAACATCAAGATTTTTGGATCGGCAGTGAGCGAAGTGTTCAACAACAAGGCCGAAACCGTCCGATTTTACGAAGCAACAGCCGATCAGCTAACGGGCAAAGCGCAATTTCGCAACCGGAAGATCAGCGTGCATCCAGTGGATCAGACCGTGCTCATTCATGAACAGAGCGACTTGTTTGTCTTGATCGACAACGAATGGACCTTCTACGGCCCTGCACGCATTTCCGCCCTGTTTGTCAACACACCCGACGGTTGGAAGCTGGCTCACCAGCATGGTTCGTTTCCCGACAGTAGGGCGGAAGAAGGTGAACAGATTGCTGCCGACAAGATCAAGAAAGAGAACCTCGAACTCCGTGAAGCCGTGAAGCGCCGCACAGTCGAGTTGGAGCAGAAGAACCGTGAACTGGAGATTGAAACCGCACTCGAGCGTACCCGCACACGGAGCATGCTCATGCAACACTCGAATGAGTTGGATGGCATCTCACGAATCTTCCATGAACAAATGCTGTTGCTTGGTATCGATTCCGAATTCTCTTTTGTTTGGTTGCCTGATGAAGATAAACAGGAGCACATGTTTTGGGCTACATGGGTGAGCGAGTTGGATGGAGTACCCCTATACCATAGCCGGGCTATCAAATATCCATTGGATAAGACCGAGCCGGGCACAGCAGCCTGCTATGTGGCCTGGGAGAGCGGTGAACCTGTGATAGAGACCTATGTGCCGCCCGGTGATATTGTTTCCTTCTTTGCCACCTGGGAAGAACTCCTGCGGGGAGCTGAGCGCTTCAAGCCTGAACTGTTTCCGGAAGGCATCTACTACACTGAAGCCTACATGAAACACGGCTGCTTCGGTATTGATATCAAGCGTCGGTTGACCGATGATGAGAAAGAGATCATTCGCCGCTTTGCGATTGAGTTCGAACGTGCATACACCCGCTTTCTTGATCTGCAAAAAGCCGAAGCGCAGGCACGGGAGGCACAGATTGAAGCTGCATTGGAAAGGGTACGAAGCAGAACGATGGGAATGCAAAAAAGCGATGAGCTCAAAGAGGTTATTCAAATTGTCTACCAACAGTTCGTTCACCTGAATATTCATATCGAACACACAGGATTCATTCTCGACTACAAGGCAAGGAATGATTACAACAGCTGGATAGCCGACCATCTGGGCAGTCCTGCAAATATCACCATTCCCTATTTTGATGCGGTGTATTACAACCTCTTTAATGAAGCAAAGAAGAACAGTCTTGATTTCTTTGCAGTCAATCTCTCCTTTGAAGAAAAGAACACATTTTACCGCGATCTTTTCAAACATCTCCCCGGATTTCCTGAAGACTCAAAGGAATTCATTCTCAGCAAACCTGCTCTCACTATTTCAACAGCATTGTTAGACGATGTCGCCTTGTACATTGAGAACTTCACGGGCATTCCTTATACAGATGAAGAAAATGTCATACTCAAGCGGTTTGGGAAAGTATTCCAGCAAACCTACACCCGTTTCCTCGATCTGAAAAAAGCAGAAGCACAGGCACGGGAAGCACAGATTGAACTCTCACTGGAAAAGATCCGGGCAAAAGTTACGGCGATGAAGGAATCGTCGGACTTGCTCGATATCGTTGTCACGATGCGAGCGGAGTTTGTCGGGCTTGGACATGAAGCCCACTATTTCTGGCATATGCGATGGCTGCCCGATAAATATGAGAAAGCCATGACGTCAGGCGATGGTACGCGGATAGGCATGGTGATGACACTGCCCCGCCATATCCACGGAGATATCAAGCTTGTGGCCGATTGGGAAAAAAGTGATGAACCCACTGTGGTGCTTGCTATGGATGTAGAAACAGCGGTGGATTATGTTGATAAAATGATCACACTGGGCGATTTTCAACAAGTAGATCCGCAAGCGCCCACACTCGATGATATCCGACATATTGGGGGTCTTACTTTTGTAATGGCCCGTACCACGCATGGGGAGATCGGCTACAGCTTGCCCGGCGTAGTGTCCCAACCTCCGGCTGAAGACATCGCCACACTGGTCCGTTTTGCAGGCGTATTCGATCTCGCTTACAGACGTTTTGAAGACTTGCAGACTTCGGAGCGTCAAAACCGTGAATCCCAGATAGAGCTTGCGCTTGAGCGGGTTCGTGCAAGAGCCCTCGCAATGCAGGATCCCGGGGAACTTGTTGAAGTGGCCCAGGTTCTCCGAAAGGAAATGGGCGGGTTGGGTGTGGAGGAATTGGAAACAAGCACCATCTTTATTCATGATGATGGCGCCGACAGGGCCGAGTGCTGGTTTGCGATCAAAGATACCAAGCAATCGGAACAACGGCTCGTGGCGGATCACATAACACTCGACCTTCGCGCTACATGGGTTGGACGGGAGATGCGAATGTTCTTCGATTCGGACGGGAATCACATCTCCATCCCCATGACAGGTACACACCGGCGCGAGTGGATTGAGTATTGCTATACACTTTCCCCCGTGCTCGACGGCTTTTATGGCAAGGAGATCCCCGATCGTACATATCATCTCTTCAAATTTTCAAACGGAGCCATCGGCGCTGCTGCGCCGGGTGATATTTCCGATTCAAGTTGGGGACTGTTGAGCCGCGCCGCTTCTGTGTTCTCCCTCGCCTACTCACGGTTCAAGGACTTGTCGCAGGCACGACTCGATTTGCAACGCCTGAAGGAAGAGAAGAAGAGAGCCGAAGAGGCCCTGACCGAACTCCGCGCCACACAGGAACAGCTCCTTCAACAGGAAAAACTCGCCTCGCTCGGCCAACTTACCGCCGGCATTGCGCACGAAATCAAAAACCCGTTGAATTTTGTCAACAACTTTTCATCCGTTTCGGTGGAGTTGGTTGATGAAGCGATGGTGGAAATCAAGAAACTCTCCGGCAACGGCGGGGATGCTCAGCAGCTCCTTGATGACGTCAAGAAGAATCTCAACAAGATCATCGAGCATGGTACACGCGCAGACGGCATTGTTAAGTCTATGTTGCAGCATTCACGCGGCGGCAGCGGGAAAAAAGAGGCGACCGACCTGAACGCTTTAGTCAAGGAATACGTCAATCTTGCTTTCCACGGGATGCGTGCAGGAAAGAACCCTATCAACGTTGACATTGCGCTTGACTTCGGCGATTCCGTGGGCAAAGTCCCCGTCATCGCGGAAGATTTCAGCCGCGTGATTATCAACCTCTGCCAGAATGCGTTCGATGCGATGAGGGAAAAACAGATGTCAGAGGTCAGCCTGCCCGCCGGAATGCTTGCGAAGGCGGGAGAACAGAAGTCGGATCCATACCTGCCGCGTTTGGCAGTGCAAACCCGCCGAGATGGGGATAAGATCGTGATTGAAGTTGGAGATAACGGTCCGGGTATTCGCGATGAAATCAAAGACAAAATCCTCCAACCTTTTTTTACGACGAAGAAAGGAACGCAGGGAACCGGCTTGGGACTTTCCATCACGCATGATATTGTGAAAGCGCATGGCGGTGATATGCGAATCGAAACAAACAGCAGCGGCGGTGCGACGTTTAGGATTGCAATACCAGCTTAGTGAATTCACGTTTTGCTCTTTAGGCTAAAGTAAAGTACACAGGTTGTTGCAACTGGAGAGATCTATGCAAGCATTCATAATGCATGTTGGCCATCCTGGAAACATCGATATTAAGTATACCGTCACACGCAGACGAAGAATGGATGAGATATTCTCGGCTCTTTCGAAAGATGCGCCAGAAAAAGATTTCTTCTCCGCGACTGGTCAACTATCTCAGTTGTTTCCATCGGGAGATTTTCATTGCTGGGGAGTTCCTAGTCGAGCGGAGCCGGCATTTGAGAAGACAGAAATCGGTGATTTGATACTAATGATTCCTTCAATAGGGATTCACCAAGACGCTGGAGTGAAACAGATCGGAATAGTCAAGGCAAAATGTCCGTTCAGATGTAACGAGGCTTCCCATATTCTTTGGCCTGATACTCCTGACGACAGACTATTCCCATGGATTTTCTTCTTTGACACCGAAATCGGTGACAGACCATGGTTTGAGTTCTTGAATGATGTCGATATCAAGGAGAACTGGGATCCAAGAGGCTGGTACAAGCGCTTGAACTCCAAACGATTTCTCAAGTGGGGAGGCGTCAGCGGCTATGTTGATTTCTTACGGAGTAAATGCGGTTTTCGAAAGCTGCAGTAGAACAGATCTGGTCACTATCAATCGGCTAAACGAGAGTCTTCCCAAAGAGATCGTTCTGCCACAAAGTCAGTTTGAGGATTTGAAATGAAATTCCTTGTCGTAGATGATGAAAAAGATGTCGAGCTTCTCTTTCTGCAGAAGTTCAGAAAAGAAATCCGTAACGGCGAGCTTGAACTGGTGTTCGCGTTTTCCGGACAACAGGCGCTTGAGATCATAGGCAGTGCCGAGCCGCCTGATGTCGTGTATGTCTTCTCGGATATCAACATGCCGGGCATGACGGGGTTGGAGTTGTTGGAAATCGTAAAACAAAAATACCCCAATATCCACGTGAGCATGATCTCTGCCTATGGCGACAGTGAGAATCACAAAAAAGCGATGGAATCGGGCGCGAAGGAGTTCTTTACGAAGCCGATTGATTTCGACACGCTGAAATCGGAAATACAAGGGCTCATCAGTAAACACAAAAACGGTTGACGAGCGGAGCATATGAACTCATCCAAAATCATGGTCGTTGACGACGAACCCGATCTGCAAATGCTGATCCTGCAGAAGTTCAGGAAGCAGATTCAGAACGAGGTGTACGAGTTTGTCTTTGCCGAAAATGGCGAAGAGGCATTGAATCACCTGAACGGTTCGGACGACATCACCCTGATTCTCTCCGACATCAACATGCCCAAGATGGACGGGCTGACATTGTTGCAGCGCTTGCAAGAAAAAGACAATCCGGCACTGAAGACGGTGATTGTCTCCGCGTACGGCGACATGGAGAATATCCGCACAGCAATGAATCGCGGTGCGTTCGATTTTGTCACCAAGCCGATTGACTTCAACGATCTGCACGTGACCATCGAAAAGGGGATGAAGGAAATCAGCGCGGTAAAGGCTGCGCTTGATGACCGGAAGAGACTTGTCTCAGTCCAAAACGACCTGGATGCCGCTCACAAAATACAGCAACAGATCCTCCCGCAGATTTTTCCGCCATTTCCCGACCGGAATGAGTTCTCCATCTATGCAGAGATGCACCCGGCAAAGGATGTCGGGGGAGATTTTTATGATTTCTTTTTGATTGATGATACACACCTCGGCTTCGTCGTCGGCGATGTGTCGGGAAAGGGAGTTCAGGCTGCCATCTACATGGCCGTTGCCCGGACAATGATCAAGAGTGTCGCCTTTCAGACGCTTGATCCGGCCGAGTGCCTGTCGAAGGTGAACGCGATGCTTATTCCGGAAAGTGATTCGAGAACATTTGTTACCGTTTTCTACGGCGTCCTGGAGACGACGACCGGCATTGTGCGGTATTGCAACGGCGGACACAATCTTCCGTTTATCGTGAAGAGCAACGGGGCAGTGGAGCAGGTCGAAGATTCGCCCGGCATTATACTCGGAAAGTTTGAGGCATTCAAATTCGGAACGCGTGAACTGCAATGCCGCGAAGGCGACAGGTTGGTATTGTACACGGATGGAGTTACGGAGGCGATCAATGAAGCCGGCGAGATGTACATGGAGCAGCGCTTGCTGCCGTATCTCGATACGCACAGACCGCAGAATCCGGATAACGTTGTGCGTGGTGTCGTTGTTGACGTGCTGAAATTCATGGGCAAGGCAACACAGAGTGATGATGTCACGGTACTGAGTTTGGAGTACAGGGCGAAGAAAATATGAAATCCCGAAAATCAAATCCATGGTAAAGCTATTCATATCAATAACTTGCCTGACACTTCAGGCTTTTTCTGCGACCTCCGTAACCGTTCAGGATGCTGCCGAGTTGCAGCGGCTCTTTCAATTCCCTGTCGGAAGCTTGGTTGTGACTCTGATGCCCGGCACGTATCATCTTACTCCCTCGTATATTCTTGATTCGTCGTGCGGAAATTGTGAAGACGCCTCGACAAAAGTTGAAGCGACGGTTGGACTTCATCTTCGCGGAAGACAAATCCATCTAATAGGTCCCGCCGACAAGTCCGCGATCATTCATACGCACGCCGGCTACGGATTGTATTTTGAAGATTGTGACGATGGCTTGGTCGAGAATCTCACCATCACCGGTGGCCAGCGTGATACAAATGGCATGGCAACCGATGCGGCAGTTGTAGCAAAGAACAGCGTCGTCGCAATTCGTAACAATCTCATCACAAATAACATCGGCGACTCAGCAACGGTTGCGAAAAAAGTTGTTGGGGTGATGGGAATTTGCGGGCGCGAGGGTGCGGTTCTCACAATCTCCAACAACGAGATTATCCGCAATTCGTGGGATGGTATTGCGTTGTACCGCAGTGCACTTGCAACAATTGAGAACAATGTTGTTGACGGTGTAGATAAAGCACGCGGCGCGCAGGTGGGGGGAGGGCGTGGCGTCGGCATCGGCGTTACATGGAACGCAATGGCAACAATCCGGCAGAACCTCGTGACCCGCTATTGGAAAGGCATCGGTCTGTTCGTGGATGCAAACGGAGTTGTCGAACAGAATATCGTAGAGGATATCCTCACGTGGGGAATCGCCTACTGGGATGCCGACAAGGGAATGCCGGTCGGTTTCATCAACAAGAACGTTATCTACAAAACCGGCGCATGTGGTGCATCGATTACGCGTACGCGGGAAGGTGAGAATCCCGGACTATTTACCGACAACATTATTGTCGGTACGGGACAAAACGAAAAGTATGATTCGCCGGACTATTATTGCTATCAATGCGCACTTGCTCTGCACGCCGTGCCGAAAGGCTTTTTGATAGAGGGGAATATCTTCTACAACAACCGGCGTGCAACAGCCGATCTGCCCGACTATGATATTTCGCGGGATAAGTTTGAAGCGGCTGTCAACGATCGGTGCAAGGAACTGGCTTCCCGGCCTGTCTTCCGGCGATCAGTGTTTCTGAAAGATTTCCTTCGGTAGAAGAGCCTTTCATTGAGTCGATCTCCGGGCGTCGAGTACGAAACGGATTTTTCTCAGCAGTTGATGCGGTGAATACGGCTTGTCAACAAAATCCCGCACGCCAACTCGGAGCATTTCCGAACGCTGTTCTGGGTCAAGGTAGCCCGTTGCTACTACGGCTATCACGTCGGATTTCTTCTTTTGCATCTTCTTGAACGCATCCAACCCGCCGAGTTTCGGCAAACCGAGATCTGTCAACACAAGCGCGACCTCACCGGAATGTTCCGCGAATACTTTTACCGCTTCCTGTCCGTCGTGCGCAACAAGCACGGTGTATCCCTTCTCTTCCAACGCGGCGCGTACCAATTCCGCGAGCGATAATTCGTCTTCAACCAGCAGAATTGTTTCTGTTCCGTTGATGCTTGAGTTGAGAACTTCCTGTTTCGATGCACGATCCGCTCCGGTCGGAGGTGTGACGGGAAAATAGAGGTGGAAGGTTGTGCCGAGTCCCACGCTGCTGGATACGGTGATGAACCCGCGATGGCTGTTGACGACGCCGTACACCATCGCGAGGCCAAGCCCGGTTCCTTTGCCGATTTCCTTGGTCGTAAAGAACGGTTCAAAAATGCGGGGAACAGTGTTCTGGTCAATTCCGACACCTGTGTCGGAAACGGTGATATGGATATAGCTGGCGCTTGATGCATCGCGGAATTGATCTCGAATATCATCGCCCCGGACCACGGTTGCGTCAATCGTTATTGTGCCTCCGGCGGGCATGGCATCGCGGGCATTCACGCACAGGTTGAGCAGTGCCAGATGCAGTTGATTGCGGTCGGCGATAATTGTGGGAATCGTCGCATCCAACTGTGCGGAGAATGTGATGGTTTTCGGGAACGTCTGCGAACACATGCCCGCAACTTCTTGCACGATTCCTTTGACATTGACAGGCTCGAAAGCGACGTCGCTTTTGCGTGCAAAGGTCAGCAGTTGACGCACGAGTCCCGCCCCCCGCTGAATTGCGGTCGTCATTGCCTCTGCGCTTTTTTCGAGATGCTCTCGGTTGATGGGCTCCCGCGTCAGCATCGAGGCATAGCCGAGCATGATTGCCAGAACATTATTGAAGTCGTGCGCTATGCCGCCTGCAAGTGTTCCAAGACTCTCCATTTTCTGGGAATGCAGAAGCTGCTGCTCGAGTTTCTTACGCTGCGTCACGTCACGCGAAACCACAACAATGTTCATCGGGTCGCCGTTCCGGTCTTTGATGACGCTTGCTTGCGATTCGATGTGGCGGATATTGTCGTCCTTTCCTCTCAGACGGTACTCGGCCCGCTGGCCGACTCCGGTTCGTACGGCTTCTGTGAACAGGTTGACAATCCGCTCCCGATCGCCGGGGTGAATTTCCCGAAATGAATCGGTTCCGCTCAACGCCTTCGGGTCACCGAGGATGTCGTTGTACGAGGGACTGTTGTACAACCGCTTGCCTTCCAGATCCAACAACGCGATCAAATCCGTGACATTTTCCGTAATCAGCCGGAATCGTTCCTCACTTTGCCGCAGCTCTTCTTCCGCTTGCATTCTTCTGGTGATGTCGCGGTCAACGCCGCGAAACCCGACAAGTTCATGCGCATCATTCAGAACCGGAGTTGCATTGCTTTCGAACCACCGGTACGTTCCATCCTTGTGCCGCCAGCGGATGATGCGTCCCGACCAGCCGACCTGATCCGTTACGCGGGTGCGGAACTCATCAACCAACGAAGCTCTGTCGTCGTCATGAAGATATGCAAAGCTTTCCTGTCCTATAACCTCGGAGACGGGATAGCCCAATAACCGCGAGACAGACGAGTTGATAAGCGTAATACGCCCCTCACGATCCACCTCCCAAATCAAATCCTGACTCGACTCGACAATCGCATGGAATTTCTGCTCTGTCTCGCGCAAGGCTCTTTCAGCACGCTGCCGCTCGTTTCGCTCGGTGATTTCATGCAATGCCCGTTGGATGGCAGGGACAAGCCGTGAAAGGCGTTGCTTCAGAACGTAATCTGTTGCACCGCGTTTCAGGCTGTCGATTGCCCGTTCCTCGCCCATCGCTGCCGAGACAAAGATGAACGGGACATCAGGCACTTTTCCCCGGGCAAGTGCAAGGGCGGAAATTCCGTCGAACGCCGGCAGCGAATAGTCCGAGAGAATCAAGTCGAACTGACGCCGGTCGAGCGCCGTATCAAAATCCTGCCGGGTGGCAACACGCTGAATAACGCAGGCAATACCGCTGTCGTCGATCATGTTCTGGATCAACTCTGCGTCGTACTCGCTGTCTTCAAGGTGGAGAATACGAATGGTTTCCTTCATGTCCGCTTACCGGCTTGAATGTGGCTGTTCAGGATTTGCGTGAAGGCGGTTCGTTGGTCAGTACCCAGAATGCACCGATTTTCTTAATTGCTTCAACAAACTCCTGAAACGCGACGGGCTTAACAACATACGCGTTGACTCCGAGGTCATAACTTCTGATGAGATCGCTTTCCTCGCGGGATGAGGTAAGAATGACAACCGGTATTCTCTTAAGGTCCGGGTCGGATTTTATAGTCCTCAGCACCTCCAGTCCGTCTACCTTCGGCATCTTCAGGTCAAGAAGAATCACGACAGGATTTTCCATCGGTCTGTCTTTGAACGCGTCCCGCCTGTAGAGGTAGTCCAGCGCTTCAGCGCCATCATGAACCACAACCACTTCATTTGCGAGACGGTGATCGGCGAGAGCCTCCAGCGTCAGTTCTATGTCGTTGACGTTGTCTTCTGCAAGCAAGATACGTTTGATGTTATTCATGACCAACCCTCCTTGTTACGTATTGCGATATACTGTCCGATCAAGCGGCAGGGAAAAAAAGAACGTCGCCCCTCCGTCGATTTTGCTTTCAGCCCAGGTTCTTCCCCCGTGACGATTCACGATGCGCCGTACGTTTGCCAGCCCGATCCCCGTTCCCTCAAACTCCGTGTCGGCGTGGAGCCTCTGGAACACGCCGAACAGTTTATCGGTATACCTCTCATCAAATCCGACACCGTTGTCCCTCACAAAAAACACATGTTCGTTCGGGTCACTCAAATGGCCTACCTCCACTCGCGGTTGCGTGCGGGTGCGGGTGTATTTGATTGCGTTGGAAAGCAGATTAACAAACACAAGTCGTAGCATTGAGGGATCTCCCACAACTTCGGGAAAACGCCCGATAGTCCATGTAATGTTGCGGCCGTTGACTTCGTTCTGCAATTCAATCAGGGCTTCCTTGACCAGTACTTCCATGTTTACATGCGAACTTCGCATCTCGGTACGTCCCATGCGCGAGAATACGAGCAGTTCATCAATTAGTGTACCCATTTTCTTGACTGAGTCGGAGATAATAGAAAGATAGCGCCGGCCTTTTTCATCCAGACGCTCGGACGCAGTTTTCTGCAGCAACTCAGAGAACCCGTCAATATGACGAAGCGGTGAACGCAAGTCATGCGAAACCGAGTAGCTGAATGCCTCAAGCTCTTTGTTTGCCAACTCGAGTTGAGCCGTGCGTTCCTTCACCAGGTCTTCGAGGCGTTCACGATACCGTTTCAGTTCCTCGTCCATTTGCCGTTGTTTGGTAATGTCTTCAGAAAGAATGAATGTTCCTTCGGGTACGGGCTCAAGGCTGAGTTGAAACCACCCAGTCGATCCGTCGGGGAATCTGAACTCATTGACCATACGATGTCTGATGCGATCTGTCATTGAACGTTTGAGCGATGCAAAGAACTCCGTGTTTTCGATGCCGGGATACACCTCCAATATCGTGCGTCCGAGAAGCTGTTCCTTTGTTGATTTGCCCTGCGTCGCGGCAACCTCGTTTACATACAGATAGCGCCAATCGAATCCAATAATCTGGCAGCCTTCCATCATACAATCCAGCGTTGTCCGGAACCGGTTTTCCGATTTCCGCAGCGCATCTTCAGCCTGCTTACGTGTTGTGATATCGACGACGGAACCGAGTACCATTGTTCCTTCCGACAACTCAATAGGGCTCAGTCCGATTTCCACAGGAAACTCAGTGCCGTCTTTCCGCAAACCATGCAAATCACGCCCAACGCCCATAACTCTGGCTTGAGGGTTTGTTAGAAAGCCGTTCCTATTCTGAATATGCAGATCGCGGTGGCGTTCGGGAAGGAGAGTTTCAATCGATTTTTCTACTAATTCGGAGCGGGAATAGCCGAACATCTTCTCCAGTTGAGAGTTGACGAGCGCAATGTTGCCCCTGCGATCCACCATCACAATACCGGTGGGAGATGCCTCGACTACCAGCCGGAATCGTTCTTCAGCCCGGGTTCTCTCGGTAACATCATTCGCAAGAACCAGCTTGGCATCTCTTCCGGCGTAACGTATTTCGTGCGACGTTATTTCGACATCAATAACGGTTCCGTCTTTCTTACGGTGTTTCCACACGCCTGCCGAGTCGAGCCCTTTGTGCTGCTGCGCTACATCGTTGATGAGTCGTGCAATTTCTTCCGCGGGCCTGATGTCTTTGATTGTCATTGTTAGGAATTCATCGCGTGAGTATCCATAGTGGTTGATTGCGGCATTATTGACTTCGATGAAGGCAAGGGTTTTCGTATCGAAGACCCAGAGGGGAAGCGGGTTGTACTCGAACAGATGCCGGTAGCGTTCCTCGCTTTGCAGGAGAGATGTAGTTCGTTCCTGAATGCGGTATTCCAGATACTCATTCAACTGCCGGAGCGCATGTTCCGCCTGCTTGCGCCCCGTCAGATCGCGCTGCACAACTGCATACGTTGCCGCAAGCATGCATGTAACGAGAACGGCAAGCAGGGAAAAGATATTCACCATGTTGCGTGAGCTCCTCTTTTGCACGTCGGCCCGCCCGTTCAACAGCAATCGCTCGGCTCGTTCGATATTCTCGACATGTGCATGAAGCTGAATCATTGTCGGTGCGGAGATTCTGTCGCGTACCATCCTCTCGGCAGCGGCAGCGCCTTCCGCCTCAAACACCTCTATGGTTTTGTTGCCGAACTCCACTTTTCGTTGGATGAGTGAATCCAGGATCCTTATCCGTTCCTGTTGTCCGGGATTATCTTCGGTGAGAGACCTGATCCGGCCAAGGTGTTGTGAAATTTCCAGGACAGAAGCGCGGTACTCGACAAGCTGTTCCTTTTCATTCGTAATGATGTATCCGCGTGAGGCGTTCTCCATATCCTTGATAGATGAGAGAAGAGCCGAGACTTCAGCGAGCACTTCGTGTGTATGCGTCTCAAGCCGCGCCGACTCAAGTGTTTTTGCAATACTGTTGTAGGATATGATGCCGACAATAAGGATGGCTGAAAATGCGAGACCGAACGCAGCGAGGATTTTTCTGTCGAGGGAGACATGAAGATGCTTCTCTGCTTCGTATTGTTGCGAGAAATCCTTCACGGTTACGGTTGCGAACAGGGCCACACCGAGAAGAAAAAAACCGACGGCAGTATTGAGTGCCATCGGAATGACTGCCTCGCTGTAAAAGAAGGGAGCATCAAGAAAATATGCGACGCAGAATGCTGCTCCAAGACATGCTACAACAATGGTGTTCACGCCGGCTATGTTGTTGAGGTTGCGGCGCTCGCCTGAAAAGGACAACAGGATGAGAGAACTCCCCACAAACAAAAAGTTCACAGCAGTGAAGAACGCCATTCGTCCGATGGGTGCAAGGCCCAAAAACGCTTCCGGGACAGCAAAAATCCACCTGTCAACACCGATGTTGAAATGAAATACGAACTCGCATACGCGCAAGAATGACATGAGCACAACAACAAGTCCGGCGAAACGAACAAGCAGGATGTTGATTCCGGTCGGAAACCAGAGAAGAAATGTCGATATGCCCAGTACCACGAAGAAGATCGCGGTGTTCGGTGCCATGGGGATGTAGTGGATATCGAGACTTGTGAGAACGCGAGAGCCGTAAATCCAACCTGCGATAGCTACTCCGCCAATCAATGCCACAAGAATCGCACAAATCTGGGCGATACGTTTGCCTGCTGCCAACATTATCGGCGTCCGGTTCATTTCGTGGCCAGGCAGCTATGCTTGATGCGGACGTGAATTTTTTTGAGGAAGGTGTCGCGCTGATCCGGATTCGATAGAGCGAGGCTCAACCGCTTAAAAATACCATTGCGTGTTTTCCTACGCCGGCTCTTCTCAAAACTGAAGTAGTGCATAGAAGACGCTCCCGTTGCGACACAACACTATCGGCATTATGGGTGAGCGGGGATCGAAATCAAGTGGACTCCCCGTCCCTATGCGAATTGAAGCGGACAGCACGTGTGAAGCAAGTCTACGCAATCGGGCGGGTGGGGAACCCGCACGGCGTCCGATTCGCAGTTTCATACTAATGAACTCACAACTGAAACGCAAGCATGTTTGCGATGATATTGAATTCAGTAACCGTATGCCGGAACGGGGATTACGGCTGCTGTCCGCGTTGGAATTCCCACCCTCTTTGATTAAGTTAAAGAAAGTAATTTCTGCCCCATGGCAATCCAATCCAGCATCGCCAATATTTTCATTGACCTCATTCCCGACATGTGCTTCGTCGTGTCGAGTGAACGGGCCGTGCTTGCGTACAACCAGCGGGCCCGCGAGTTGCTTGGCTTGCCCGATGTTCCGACCGGTGACATCAATTTCTATGACCTTCTTGTTGATGATTCACCCCGTCCGTTGCTTGCCGTATTGCGGGCAACAGACAGTGCCCGTGAGGCCGAGGCCCGGTTCAAAGGCATGAACGGCCAGATTGTTGACACCGAGTTGGCAATCAGAAAAATATCGGGGCCGAATACCGAGTTTCTGTACGTGATAGCCCGCGACGTTTCCGAAGAGAAGAAGAAGGAGCTCGACCTTCTGCGTTTCTCCAACGTGGTTCATTATACCGTCAATCCGATACAGATCACCGACGCTCGGGGCCGGATGGTGTACGTAAATCCGGCGTTTGAAAAATCCACCGGTTATTCGAAGGAAGAACTTATCGGCAAGAACCCCAACATTGTCTCAAGCGGAAAGTACAGCAAGGAATTCTGGTCGAAGGTCTGGGCAAAAATCAGTATTGGAAAGATCTGGCAAGGAGAGATTGAGAACAAACGAAAAGACGGTTCATCGCTGTTTACTCAAGTTCTCATTTCTCCGATTGTAGATGCCGACGAAAAAGTGGTGGGCTATCTCGGTTCGCATCGCGACATTACCGAACAGAAACAACTTGAACAGCAATTGATGCATTCCCAGAAGATGGAAAGTATGGGGACTCTCGCGGCGGGCATTGCCCATGAAGTCGGCAATCCCCTCACCTCTATCTCGTCAATTGTGCAGGTTCTTCAACGTACCATCAACGATGAGTTTGCAAAAGAAAAGCTCGGCCTTGTGCAGTCGCAGGTTCATCGTATCACGAAAATTATCCGAGACCTCGTCGATTTCTCCCGCCCTTCGAATTACCAATTGCAACCCACAAGCATCGTCAACAACGTGAAAGAAGCGGTGGAAATTGTGAAGATGGCAAAGAAGGCCCGGAATGTAAAATTCTTCGTTGATGTCAAGAACGACATTCCGTTGTTGTCTCTGGTACCGGATCAGATCTCGCAGGTATTCATTAACATTCTGCTGAATGGTGTTGATGCGATGGATGGAAAGGAAGGCCGCATCGATGTTGTTGTCGAGCGGGGCGATGATGATGTCCGCATTGCCATTTCGGACAGCGGTTGCGGGATTGACGAAGACCATCTAGCGAAAATCGGCGAGCCGTTCTTTACAACGAAACCCGTCGGACAGGGGACGGGCCTTGGGCTTTGGGTGAGTCATGGAATTATCAAGAGTTTCCACGGCGATATCCGGCTAAAGAGCAAACGCGGCGAGGGGACAACATTTACGATTATTCTACCATTCCATCCGAAGGAATAAGTTCATGGCAGAGTCTATTCTTATTGTTGATGATGAGGAAATCATTCGCGAATCCCTTTCGTTTGTTCTGAAGAAAGAAGGATACTCGGTTCAGGAAGCCGAAAATGGCAAAGTGGCGCTCGAATATATCAAAGAACGCGCCTTCGATCTCGTCATCACCGACATCGAAATGCCTGAGATGAAGGGGATTGAGTTGATGGAGAATATCTCACGTCTGAGTCCTGAAACCATGGTTGTCGTGATTACCGCATACGGTTCCATTGAAAGTGCCATTGCCGCTCTTCGCAGAGGTGCCATCGACTACGTGCTGAAGCCGGTGGAGTTCGATGAATTGCTGGTAAAGACAAGGCGGCTGTTGGGCGACCGCCGGATGAGGTTGGAGAACAAGCTCCTTCGGAGCGAGATTCACCGGCACTATGATTTTGACAACATCATCGGCAAAAGTTCCGCAATGCAGAGGGTGTTCGAGACCATCAAAAAAGTCGCGCAAACGGACGGCACCGTGTTGATTACGGGAAAGAGCGGAACGGGAAAAGAACTTGTTGCGCGGGCCGTTCATTATAACAGCAAGCGAAGGGAAAAGCCGTTCATTCCAGTAAACTGCGGCGCAATCGTCGAAAACCTGTTTGAGAGTGAATTGTTCGGCCACAAAAAAGGAGCCTTTACGGGAGCCTCAATGGATCGTGTCGGGTTCTTCAAATCCGCCGACGGCGGAACAATCTTTCTTGACGAGGTGAGCGAGATTCCTCTGCATTTGCAAGTGAAACTTCTGCGTGCCATCGAAATGAAGCAGGTGACGCCCGTTGGTACTTCACATGAAATACCGGTCGATGTCCGGATTATTGCCTCCACCAATCGCAACCTCGAAAAGGCTGTACAAGACGGAAAGTACCGCGAGGATTTGTTCTACCGGTTGAATGTGGTCGGTATAGAACTGCCGCCGCTGAGCGAACGTATTGATGATATTCCGCTGCTTGTCCAGCATTTTGTATCGCGGTATGCAACCGAAATGAACAAAGATGTGCGCGGCGTTGACCATGAAGCTATGAAACTTCTTCTTGCCCACAACTGGAAAGGAGAAGTTCGCGAGTTGGAGAACATCATCGAGCGGGCGACAATCTTTGCCGAAGGCAACATGATTACGACGAAAGAACTTCCGGCCTTTTTCGGGCAATCCACCGGCTCGTATTCATTCGGCGGCAACAAGCCTCTCAAAGAAGCTGTTGCCGAGTTTGAGCGTGAATACATCGGCCACATGCTGCGCATTCATCCAAGCAAGGATGAACTTGCAAAGGCGCTGAACATCAGCCTCTCTTCACTCTATCGAAAGATTGAAGAACTCAACATCCCTTCTCAGAGTTGAGAATCCAATTTCCCCCGATTCCCACAAATTGGAAACCAACCCTGTCATTCACATCTCTGTGGTAAAATCAGCCTGATTTGCCCTATTCATCCACACAAAGCAAGCGTGGGTGTCTCTTGTGTTTGGCACATATGTTGAAAAACGTGCTATGAGCATAAGACACGTCGTCTTGTGCAGGACACGAGGGCAAAATGATAAATCTCAAGAAAATTCTCATCACAACCGATTTGTCGGAACATTCTGTTGCCGCGTTCGATCACGGGTTTTCGCTCGGCCTTCTGTACGCATCGAAGATTTACGTGATGCACGTTGCCGAAGACGCACAACCGATGTTCAGACTGTACGGACTTGACACGGTTCTCCGGCCTGAACACCATCGTGAAATTGAATCTGCTGTTGAAAAACTGGATCAGTTCATCGCCACGCATGTCGGCACGGAAAGGAAAGTCGTTCCGGTGGTACGCGCCGGTGTTCCGGAGGTCGAGATTATCCGTTTTGCCGAGGAGGAAGGGATTGACCTGATTGTCCTCGCAACGCACGGATGGACCGGCTTGCGGCATATACTGATGGGCAGCGTGGCGGAAAAAGTGCTGAGAGGTTCAACAGTTCCCGTTTTGACGGTGAAGCCGATCCCGATGCGTGAGGAAATTGTAAGCAAAGAAGATATTGAACAGGAATTGCACATTCGCTGACCGGCAAGGGCAAGAGGATGGTTTTCAGTGACACTTGAATACGAAAAGAGCCAGTCTAAGAACGAACCCGGCGGCGTAACGACCATGGATGAGAAAAAGAAGACCATACTCATTTACAGTCCCGATCTGAATTTCTGTTTCAGTCTTTCCATGCTGTTTCAAGACAGATACAACGTTATTACGACCACGAGTTCTTCGATGTTGGAGGAATTGGTGACGCATTATGCGGCAAGCCTGCTGATTGTTGATGCGTCGCCGACAGAGAAGCTCATCCGGCTTCTGCATCATGTAAAAGAACTCAACACGGATCTTCCCATCATCATGGTTTACGTGTACAGCACCAAGGATTCGGGTCTTGATGCTATCGCACGCAACGAAGTGGATTCGGTGTTCTACAAGCCGTTCGACCTCTCCGCAATGTCGAAACGTATCAATGAACTGTTGCCGGTCTGAGGTTCCCTCAACTGTGGCCGGTATCGAGATTTTCCTGCAAATGCAAAGTAGTCCCACTTTTTGGAACAGCACGCCCGCTAAGAGCCGAAAGTGTTGTGTTTTTCTACAAAATCTACCTTATTTCCGCCTAAATGATTGGCATGTGAATTGACCCTACCATTGTCAATTTGCATAGCGCAGCCTCAACGATAACACCGATATTTTACATGAGTTTACGACATCTCTCTCTTCGAAGTGTGAACATTGCCGCTATGATGGTTGCGGCAGTAGCCCTATGGAATCCACTCAATCTCAAGGCACAGGACAAGGACGATTGCCTTGTTTGCCACTCGGAGAAGTCGTTGACAATGGAACGGAGAGGCAAATCCGTTTCGCTGTTTGTGGACGGGGCGCACTTTGACAAATCTGCCCACGCAGACCTGGGATGCGTTTCGTGTCACGAAGGATTCAAAGCCGATCAGTTACCGCACGCCAAACGCATCAAGCCTGTTGAGTGCGGATCGTGCCACGCCGATGAGAAATTCACCAACTACCGGCAAAGCGTTCACGGCTCGTTGAAGAAAGGCAAGGCGGCTGCGTCGTGCACTGATTGTCATACGGCTCATGCAATTCAGAAATTGTCCGAGAAGCCGCTGCCGGAGAAGAAAGCATTCACCGAACAGATTTGCGCAACCTGCCACTCGGCGGTCGCAGCTAAGTACATGGCTTCAGATCACGGGAAAGCCCTTACTGCAGGAACACAGGGCGCGCCGACCTGCATCGATTGTCACGGCGAGCATGAAGTAGTAGCACCCGCGTCCGAGGATGCCCAGACAAGCCGCAAACATGAAGCGAGGATGTGCTTGAGCTGCCACCTTGATGATGAAGAAGTCAGAAGGCGAGTAGGCCCCTCGGCGGGTTTCATTGCAAGCTACGAAAACAGCGTTCATGGCAGGGCGCTACAGCATGGCAACGAGGGAGCTGCGACGTGCAGCGATTGTCATGGCAGCCATGAAATGAAGAAGGGGTCGGATCCTAACTCCAAAGTATCGAAGAAACATATCGCCGAGACATGCGGACAGTGCCACGGTGATGTTCAAGAACAATTCGATTCAAGCATTCACGGCAAAGCGCTGATGAGGGGTATTACAGCCTCCGCAACATGCACGGATTGCCATGGCGAGCACAATATTCTCTCCCCCCATGATCCTCGTTCACCTGTTGCCCCGCGAAATGTCTCGTCGCAAGTATGTACTCCGTGTCACGCCTCGCTGAAGCTGACGGAAAAATACGGGTTGGCGGCAAACCGGTTCAAGAGCTTTGCAGATAGCTATCATGGACTCGCAAGCAGAGGAGGCTCTGTGGAGGTGGCAAATTGCGCGAGTTGCCACGGCGTGCACGACATCAAACCCTCGACGGATTCAACATCCCTCATCCATCCGGCAAACCTTGTGAAAACCTGCGGTTCGTGTCATCCCGGCGCCAACGAGAACTTCACCAAGGGTAGAGTGCACGTTATTGCAACCTCAGGTGATGATGCGATTCTCTACTACATTGCTACGGGCTACATTGCTCTTATCATTCTGACTATTGGGGGTATGCTGATTCATAATGTGTTGGATTTTGTCAAGAAGTCGAAGCGACAGCTCATGTATCGGCGCGGGCTTCTCGAGCGCGAGCATCATTCCAACAAGCTGTATCTCCGCATGTCGCTTAACGAGCGCGTTCAACACGCTACGCTCGCAATCAGCTTCATGATTCTTGTGGTGACGGGTTTTGCATTGCGCTACCCCGATGCGTGGTGGGTGGTTCCCGTTCGCGACATCAGTCCCTGGATGTTTGAACTGCGCAGTCTATTGCACCGCATTGCCGGTGTTGTGCTGGTGCTGGTGAGTCTCTATCACGTCTACTATGTTCTCGCCGTGCCGCGGGGAAAACGTCTCCTGCGGGATTTGTTGCCGGTTCGTCAAGACATAGCGGATGTTGTTGGATCCTTCAGATACTATCTCGGATTTTCCGAAGAAAGGCCGCAGTTCGGCCGATTCAGCTACATCGAAAAAGCGGAGTATTGGGCACTGATCTGGGGAACGGTAGTCATGGCTGTCACCGGCGTGATTCTGTGGTTTGACAATACGTTTATGGGTCTGTTCACGAAAATGGGTTGGGATATCGCACGGACAATCCACTTCTATGAGGCATGGCTTGCAACGCTCGCCATTATCGTCTGGCATTTCTATTTCGTCATCTTCAATCCTGATTCGTATCCTCTGAACCTTGCATTCTGGAAGGGAACTCTGACTGAAGAAGAGATGGCCGAAGAACACCCGCTGGAACTGGCAGACATCAAGAAACGTGAAGAGGCGGAACTGGCCGAACAAGCCAAACAGGAAAAGGAACAACAGCAGACAACAACCTGAACCATGAAGAAGCTCTCAAAACATCTTCTTGTGATTGCTGTAAGTCTGGCAGCGGGTATGTCATCGCTGCTCGCGCAGGAAAACGATGAGTGCTTCTTATGCCACGGGGACAAAACACAGGTCGGAAAACGCAAGGGGAAGACGATCCCCGTTTTTGTTGCCGAAAAGAAGTTTGCGAACTCGGTTCACGGATCGCTTGGCTGCATTTCGTGTCACGCGGATCTTGAAGGGAAAGAACTACCGCACGAGGATGAACTTGCGGTTGTTGAATGCGGCACATGCCACGATACGCAACAGGAGCAGCACGCTAGATCCTTGCACGGCAAAGCAATACTTCGCGGTGATCCACTTGCACCGCAATGCAAGGATTGTCACGGATATCATGATGTAGTGTCGGGGAAAGATCCACTTTCGCCGGTTGCGGCCCTGCAGGTGCCGTACCTCTGTGGCAAATGCCATCAAGAGGGGACGCCGGTGACCAAACAGCGCACAATTCATCAGGATCATATTCTTGAGAATTTCTCCGAGAGTATTCACGGCGAGGGGTTATTGCGGAAAGGTCTCATTGTTGCTCCCCATTGCGCGACCTGTCACACCGCCCACTCTATTCTGCCGCATACCGACCCCGCTTCATCTATTGCACGAAGGAATATTGCGGCAACATGCACGAAGTGTCATGCTCAAATCGAAACAGTTCACCGCAAGGTGATTCGCGGTGAGTTGTGGGAGAAACAAGCACACATCCTTCCGGCATGTGTGGATTGTCATCAGCCTCACAAAGTCAGAAAAGTCTTTTACTCCCTCGGCATGTCGAACGCCGATTGCCTGCGTTGCCACAGTAACAAAGATCTGAAGTCCGGCGAAGACGGGCGATCGCTGTATGCCCGTGAAGAAGATCTGAGTCATTCCCGCCACTCGAAAATTGCGTGCAGCCAGTGTCACTCGGAAGTGAACGCATCACACGTCCGACCTTGCGAAACGATTACGAAAAAGGTTGACTGTGCATCCTGCCATGAAGAAGTCGGCCAGCAGTTTGCGAACAGCATGCACGGCCAGCTTGTTGCAAAAAATGATCCGAACGGGCCGACATGCAAAGAGTGTCACGGAACGCATACAGTCAAGGGCAAACTCGATCCGAAGTCACCGATTTTTGCAACGAATATTCCCGGTTTGTGTGCACGCTGTCATCGTGAGGGAGAAAAAGCGGCCGTCCGCTACACCGGCGAACAACACGACATTATTGCTCACTACACTGAAAGTATTCATGGCAAGGGCTTGATGAAGAGCGGGCTCACGGTTACAGCAACGTGCACAAACTGCCATACTGCCCACAGTGTTTTGCCAAAGAATGACCCGGCATCGAGTGTGAACCCCAGAAACGTGCCCGCCACATGCGGTCGCTGCCATCACGGCATAGAGGATCAGTTCGAGAAGAGTATTCACTTCAAAAAGATCGGTCAGACGGATAAACAATTGCCGATTTGCAGCGATTGCCATAGCGCGCACACCATTCAGCGTGCCGATGCCCAAGGGTTCAAGCTGGAAATCATGTCGAAGTGCGGCCGCTGTCATGAAGATATTGCAAGAACGTATTTCGACACGTATCACGGCAAAGTGTCGCAGCTGGGTTACACTAAAACTGCAAAATGCTATGATTGTCACGGCGCCCATGACATTCTACCAACATCCGATCCGGAATCACATTTGAGTCGTGAGAATGTCGTCGCCACATGTCAGAAATGCCACGAAGGGGCTACGCGCAGATTCGCCGGTTATCTTACGCACGCAACACACCACGACCCCGAGAAGTATCCGATTTTGTTCTGGACGTTTTGGGGGATGACTTCGTTACTGGTTGGCACGTTCGTGTTCGGGGGTGTGCATACGCTTCTCTGGCTTCCCCGTGCTGTGCAAATGCGTCGGGAATTGAACAAAGAAAAAACTGAGAAGCTGAGAGCTTTGGTTCCAAAGCAGGAAGAAAAGCCACCGGAAGATGAAGGCACGACAGGGTAAGGAATAACGATCACGAGTTCATACATGCAAGATGCTTCACACACAGCAGAAGTGGTAGTGCCGCCGTCAGCACTCACTGAAGTTGTCGCAGAAGAAAGACAGTTTCTTCGCTTCTCGCGGCTCAACAGAATTCTGCATATTGTTATGATTGTCAGCTTCATGAGCCTTGCACTTACCGGCATGACTCTGAAGTTCTCATACACCGGCTGGGCTGTGATTCTGGGGAAGCTCTTTGGCGGGTTCGAATCGGCGGGGTACATTCACCGGCTCGCTGCGGTGTTGATGGTCGGCATTTTCGTAGCCCACATTGCCAATCTCGTTCAGAGAAAACGAAAAGAATTTGGTTCATGGAAAGCGCTTCTCTTTGGCCCTGATTCCATGCTTTTCAACAAGAAAGATTGGCAGGATTTTGTCGGCAACATCAAATGGTTTCTTGGCAAAGGGCCCCGCCCGAAGTATGGGCGATGGACATATTGGGAGAAGTTCGATTATTTCGCAGTGTTCTGGGGAATCTTTGTGATCGGGTCAACCGGCTTCATGCTGTGGTTCTCCGAGTTCTTCACGCACTTTATGCCCGGTCAGTTGCTAAATGTCGCCACAATTATCCACAGTGACGAAGCATTACTTGCGGTCGGCTTCATCTTCACGGTGCATTTCTTCAACACGCATCTTCGCCCGGAAAAATTTCCGATGGATATTTGTGTGTTCAGCGGGAGGATGGATTTTGAAGAATTCAAACGCGACAAGCCATTGGAATACGAAGCTCTTCTGAAAAGCGGCGAGTTGGAAAAATATCTGGTCGAACCGTATCCACCGATTGTCATCAGGGCTATACGTGTATTCGGTTGGACTGCGCTCACGATCGGATTCAGCATCGTTGTGTGGATTATCTACGCAATGCTGTTTGCCTATCGCTGATTCAGGATTTGGTGGTATGAATACGCTGCGCAGAAATTGTATTTTGCTGTCTAATGTTATACTTTAACCGTGGAGATGGTTAGCTCCATTTCAACAACACAAGCCAAAAGGAGAACAATATCGATGAGAACAACCCGGTTCGTACTCGCGTGTATGGTAATGTTTGTTCTGGTTGTCGGAACAAGCCTTGCACAAAACAAGTTCAGCGGAGCAAAAATGTGCGCTGCCTGCCATAAGAGCGGTAAAGGTGGAACGGCATTCGCCGTGTGGGAGAAAAGCGCCCACGCAAACGCATACAAGACTCTTCTGAGCGAAGAAGCCAAGAAGATCGCAAAGGAGAAAGGGCTGAAAGTTGCACCGCACGAAGCGCCCGAATGCTTGAAGTGCCATGTGACCGGCGGCGGAACGGCAAAGAACATTGAAGCAAGCTTCAAGAAGGAAGAGGGTGTCACGTGTGAAGCCTGCCATGGTGCGGCTTCGGGCTACAAGATGCTTCACAGCAAAGGCGACCTGGCAAAGTCGAAGGAAGCCGGCTTGATCAAGGGCGAGAAGAACGAAAAAGCCTGCGTCACGTGCCACAACTCGGAAAGCCCGACCTTCAAAGGTTTCAAGTTTGATACAGAGTGGGCCAAGATCGCTCACACAGCAAAGAAGTAGTAACATAGTCTCCGATCTTGCGAAGGGTCTGAAGGCACCCTTTCATTCAGGCTCTTCGCATTGTAGTACAACGGGAATACGTTCCCGACTCTTCCTATTCAAACGATCCACATGAAACGAAGACTTCCCGATAGCTTTTATAACCCGATAACCATAACCGGCGCGGCGCTTGCAGTCGTCAGCTTTGCGACCATCATCTTTCTCACATTCGTTGAAGTATTTCAGGAGCACGCGCCCGCATATATCGGCATTATTTCGTATGTGATGCTGCCGGTGCCTCTCATTGTAGGACTGTTGCTCATTCCTGTCGGGGTGTGGCGGGAGAAGCGCCGACGTGCGAAGGGCTTGCCTGCAAGCCGCATGTCATTCCATGTGGATCTGAACAACTCGCGACAGCGTTCCGCGATCATATTGTTTACATCTGCCACCGTCATCTTCCTGCTGTTCACTGCGTACGGAAGTTACCGCACGTTTGAGTGGACAGAATCAACAGAGTTTTGCGGCGAAACGTGCCATTCCGTGATGGAGCCCGAGTTTGTTGCGTACCAAAACTCGCCCCACGCCCGAGTGAAATGCGTTGACTGCCATGTCGGTTCGGGTGCGGGATGGTATGTAAGATCGAAGTTGTCGGGAGCGTACCAGGTGTACGCCGTTGCAGTGAACAATTATCCTCGCCCGATTCCCACGCCGATTGCAAATTTGCGCCCTGCTCAAGAGACCTGCGAGCAGTGTCACTGGCCGTCACACTTTGCAGGCGAGAAGAAGTACGTGAATACCTACTTCAAGTCGGATGAGGAAAACACGCGCTGGACGATCGCCCTGCTGATGAAAACCGGCGGCGGCAGCACCGACCGCGGCCCTACGAGCGGCATTCACTGGCATATGAATATCGCTAACGAAGTCACGTACGTGGCAACCGACAGCCAGAGGCAAGTAATCCCGTGGGTACGCATGATGAACAAGAATACCGGTGAGGTCACAGAGTACTTCTCCACCGAAGAAAATATTTCGGACGAGGATCTGGCAAAGCTTCCGAAGAACAAAATGGACTGCATCGATTGCCACAATCGCCCGTCACACATCTACCGGCCTCCCGTGCGGATTGTTGACCAGAGCATGACGTTGGGGCGTATCAGTACGGAGTTGCCGAACGTACGCGCCGCATCCGTTAGCGCCCTTGTGCAGCCCTACTCATCAACCGCCGCGGCAATGGACAGCATCCCGCTGCTGTTGCGGGAGTATTACCGCGACAACTATCCTTCTGTAGCCGGAGAGAAAGAAGAATTGATCCGGCTTGCCTCCGAGGAATTGAAGTTGCAGTACAGTCGTAATTTCTTTCCCCGCATGAAGGTGAGTTGGAAGGCATACCCCAACAACGTCGATCATATGACAAACATCGGCTGTTTCCGTTGCCATGGAGGCAAGCATGTGAGTCCCGGAGGCAAAGCGATCTCCAGCGATTGCAATACGTGCCACACAATACTCTATCAAGGTACCGCCCCCGTTCCGACGACAATGAATATTGCGGGGCTTGAATTCGAGCATCCTGAAGATATCGGCGATATCTGGAAGGAAACGTTGTGCAGAGATTGCCATACCGGGCAATAGGCCATAGATTCCAAAATCTTATTTTCCAAATCCCGAATTCAGGAGAGAGAGAGAGAAAGCAGACGTTGGAAAGCATCAACTAAAGCGATTGCCGTAAGTCCAACTTACATACTGGAGGTCATTCATGACCAGCGATCCCGACGATCACGTACAACCCGGGAAGCGTGATTTTCTGAAACTCATTCTGGGCGGCAGCCTTGTCGCATGGGCTGCCTCGATTCTCTATCCGCTCTTTGCATATCTCAAACCACCCAAGCAAGCCGAAGTCGAAGTAACAAGCGTCAAAGTCGGCACACTGTCGTCGATTGAAAAAGACAGCGGCATGATCGTCCGGTTTGGCAATAAGCCCGTTATCCTTGTTCGCTCGGCTGCCGGTGAACTGCGTGCGTTCGATGCAACATGCACGCATCTCGATTGCACCGTGCAGTACCACAAGGAGATGGGTGTAATCTGGTGTGCCTGTCACAACGGCAAGTACGATTTCAACGGGCGCAATATTGCCGGCCCCCCGCCGCGGCCTCTCGATGAATACCGCGTCGTGCTGCAAGGAGAGGAGGTTCTCATCTCGAAAAAATCATGAAAACCTTCCTGACAAAAATCTATACATATGTTGACGAGCGTGTGCAGCTCGAAGACCTTGTTCAGTTCATGGGAAAGAAATATGTTCCCGTGCACCGGCATTCTGTGTGGTACTACTTTGGCGGCATCACGCTGTTTCTTTTCCTCATCCAGGTTGTGACGGGCATTCTTCTCCTCCTGTATTACAAAAGCGGGGAAGAACTTGCCTTCGAGAGCATTCAGTTCATCATGTCGAAAGTGCAGTTCGGCTGGCTGATTCGTTCGATTCACAGTTGGGCCGCAAACCTGTTTATTCTTGCTGCCGTGATTCACATGTTCAGCGTTTTTTTCGAAAGGGCGTATCGCAAACCGCGAGAACTCACGTGGCTCACAGGGATGTTGATGCTGTTCCTCGGTCTCGGCTTCGGCTTTAGCGGCTACCTGCTTCCGTGGAATGAACTCGCGTTCTTCGCAACCAAAGTCGGCACCGACATTGCAGGCGTCGTTCCGGTCATCGGCAAACCGATTTTGATATTCCTTCGGGGAGGAGAAGACGTAACCGGAGCGACACTCTCACGGTTTTTCGGTTTTCATGTTGCCGTTTTTCCGGGCATCTTCACGGTGTTGTTGGGAATCCACCTTCTCCTTGTGCAGCGTCAGGGGATGAGCGAGCCGCTTGGCGTGGAGGCAGGGGCTGCTGCTCCGCAAAAGACAATGCCGTTCTTTCCCAACTTCCTGCTCAGGGATCTTCTTCTTTGGCTGATTGTGCTGAACATTCTGGCTATTCTTGCTGTGTTTTTCCCGTGGGAATTGGGGCAGAAGGCCGACCCCTTTGCTCCGGCTCCGGCAGGAATTCTGCCCGAATGGTATTTTCTCTTCATGTTCCAGACGCTCAAGATGATTCCTGCGCAAGTCTGGTTCATTGACGGAGAAGTGCTGGGGATAGTGACATTCGGGATAGCCGGCTTGCTGTGGATGCTGGTTCCTTTCTGGGACAGAAAAAGTGCCCGCGGAGAACAAAACCGGACCACGACATATATCGGAATATTCGTTGTCGGGTACATCATCATTCTCACTATTCTCGGGTGGCTGCTATGAAACGACTCGCTGCAATATCGGCGTTGCTGGTTGTGTGTGCAAGCTACTCATTCGGAGCGGATGAATGCGTGAAGTGCCATCAGTTGCTGGGTGACAAGCCGACGCAACTATTCAAAAAGGATATTCATGCTTCGAAGGGAGTCTCGTGTGCGGATTGCCACGGCGGAAACCCCAGGTCTGACGACATGGAACGGGCAATGAGCAAAGCCGCCGGGTTTATCGGCGTGCCGAAGGGCGATGCGATTTCCGAAGCATGCGCAAAGTGTCATGCGGATGAAGCAAAGATGAAATCATACGGCTCGGCACTGCCCGTAAATCAATGGAAGACATTGCAGACGAGCGTTCACGGCAAACTGGCCGTGGCCGGTAAGGAACATATCGCGCAATGCACAACATGCCATGGCGCGCATGGCATAGTGTCGGCGAAGAATCCTGCTTCTCCCGTTCACCCGTTGAATGTTGTGAAGACATGCGCAACGTGTCATTCCAATGCCGTCTATATGCGGTCGTACAACCCGTCGTTGCCTGTCGATCAGAATGAGAAATACAGAACAAGCGTTCACGGCATGCGTAACGCGAAAGGGGATACGAAAGTGGCTGAATGCGCAAGCTGTCATGGTGCGCACGACATCCGCTCGGCGAAAGATTTGAAGTCGAAAGTGTACGCGACAAACCTGCCGGCAACATGCGGGTCATGTCACAGTAACGCGGAATACATGAAGGAGTATGATATTCCGACTGACCAGCTTGAGAAATTCTCCTCAAGTGTGCACGGTATTGCACTGCTGCAAAAGCATGATTTAGGAGCCCCGGCATGCAACAGTTGTCACGGCAATCATGCGGCGACCCCGCCCGGTGTCGAGTCCATTTCTAAAGTGTGCGGTACATGCCATGCGTTAAATGCTGATCTGTTTTCGGCGAGCCCGCATAAGAGGGCGTTCGATGATCTGCAACTCCCTGAATGCGAAACCTGTCACGGCAATCATGAAATTGTTGCGGCAACGAATGAGCTTCTTGGCACAGCGCCTGAAGCAACATGCGGCAGATGTCACAGTGAAGAAGACAACGCAAAAGGATTTCAAGCTGCGGCGTTGATGCGCCTTCTTGCCGACAGTCTCGAATCGGGTGAACAACAGGCTCAACGGCTTGTGGACGAAGCTGAACAAAAGGGGATGGAGATCAGCGAAGCAAAATACAAACTCCGGGATGCACGGCAGGCTCGATTGGAAGCTCGAACGATGGTACATGCTTTTGACAGCGATAAGTTCAGCGATGTGATTGGAAAGGGCCTTACTGTTGCCTCAACGGTACACGGCGAGGCGCAAGCCGCGGTTGACGAGTATTATTTCCGTCGTGTCGGTTTGGGGATAGCGACCTTGATTATTTCAGTTTTGGTTGTTTCATTATACCTGACCATTCGACGCATTGAGAAAAAGCAACAGAAAGCAACTGTTCTCTAAGAAGCACACGGAGGTGCCCGGTGCGCGAAACACTTCCCATGAGCGGCTCTTTCACTCTCTATAGCGGGTCGTTTACCGCGTTATCGTTTTCGATTGCAGCGCGCTCATTCCCGGCAGAAGTTCTTATTTGTCGGAAATCACTAAGATGTTCTCTTAAAAATTGGAACCCGGAAGCCTCGGTATATCGGGGAATTGACGTTCTTTGATGTGAATTCGCCACTTCCAGCTCATTAACCGTGGCACGCAGGTTGCCGTGACACAAACATATCCTATCTCAAACACTACTGAGATACCTATGAAAACGTTCACTCCTTTCGTTCTTTCTTTCGCACTTATTTCGTTCTTGGTTCAAGCGACTGCCTCAGCGCAGGTCATCAACGGTCGCCTAATCGGCTCATTCTACACGTACGAGAAGTACGATACAGTCGATGTCTCGAAGAGATTTGTGCGCGGGTTCCAGTCCGCTATTTTCGATGCAGCGTTCTCCGACTTCAGCATTCACACCCATTTCCAGGTTTCGGGGATGTTGCAGAAGAAACTCGATGAACGCCCCGACTATCGCTTTTACTATGTGTACGGACAGTGGAAGAATATCTTCAATACGGCGGATCTTTCGTTCGGACGCGTTCCGTATTTCGCCGGCGTCGGCAACGGCACAATCGACGGAGGATTGTTGACGCTCCGTTTTGCGGAAAACAAATTCCGGTTCACAGCCTACGGCGGACAAACGACACCTGTTGAGTACGAGCTGCGCGAGTGGAAGAAGCTGAAGAACAATTTTACCGTCGGCGGCCAGTTCCTCGTGAACGCAATCGAGAATGCGCGCATAGGGATCAGCTACATCAACCGCCATCGTGAGCGCGTCGGATACTGGGCCTCCCGTGCCGACTCGCTGTTCAATCCCTTCCTTGTCTATGTCATGCCCGAAACGGAAAAAGAACAGTACGTCAGCGGCGATGTGTCGTACAGGTTCGGCGCTTCCCGTGTGTACGGCAGGTATGATTATGATTTGAGTTTCAAGAAAATGCAGCGCGGACAGTTGGGTATCCGGCTTGGCTTGTTCGACGACTTGAGTGTCAGCGGCGACTTCATTCGCCGTGAGCCCCGGGTGATGTACAATTCGTTCTTCTCACTGTTCGATTTGAAGTCGGTGGATGAGTTTGAACTCGGCGCCGACTATATCCTGTTCCCCGACGTTCGTGCGTTTGCCCGTGGTGCGTACGTGAAGTACTCCGACGACAAAGGCTTCCGCTATACTGTGGGTCTTGTTCACCGCTACATCGGATTGTCATATCGCGGCACAACCGGCTATGCCGGCGAGCAGGATAATGCAAGCATCCAGGCAACATACCCGTTCTTCGACAATATGTTCATCCCCTCGTTGGGGGTTGCATACATCACGTACAAACTGGACAAGTACGCAAAGCGTGAAGAGGGTATTGCAACAACTCTCGGCGCAACATTTCGCCCCATGTCGCAGCTCTCGTTCGACCTGCAGGGACAGTGGCTGCAGAACAAGATTGTCCGTAGTGACGTCCGTGTCTTTGGGAAGGTCAACTACTGGTTTACGACACAGTTCTGATACGCTGTGAATCAAAGACACGAATGACGCACAAAGAACTCAGTATGAACACCGAGAGAAATAACCCGCAATCCAACTTTGTGGTAAATTATCCGCCTGACGCTGCGCGGCATGCGGATCAGCCGCTGGCTGAGTGTCTTTTCCTGTCTGCCTCCGTGTAACCAAGGAGGCAGACACGATTTTTTTTATGGTTGAGTTTCTAAGTAAAGGATAAGATTATGATACGCCGATACATCATACTTCTCATTGCATGTGCCGTCGGGCTTGGCGTTGTTGTTCTTTCGGAGAAATCTCCACTGAATGCAGGAGGAAGCTCTCCTGACGGAAGGAGAGTCCCGACGGTGAAGTTTTCGCACGAATTCCACATCAAAGATGCCGGAGTTGAGGATTGCGCAACCTGTCACGCGGCGGCGAAAACGAGCAAGTTCATGTCGGACAATCTCGCTGCCAATCATGACGCATGTATCACCTGCCATGAGGAACAGGTAAGCGATCCGGAAATGATTCAATGCGGGTACTGCCACAAGAACACCAGTGATTTCCAGGCTGCTCCGCAGGTGAAACGGGACCTGATTTTCTCGCATGAAGCACACGTTGCAATGGAGGGAGTTGAATGCGCCACGTGTCACGCCGGTGTGGAGAACGTCGCCAACGTAACGGCAGCGAATTTCCCTTCGATGGCAACATGCAACACGTGTCACAACGACAGAAAAGCCACGAATACCTGCGAAGCCTGCCACACGAATTTTGTCACTCTGATTCCTCCCGATCATGAGCGATCCGATTTTTCAAGAAATCATCGCGATATGACACGTCTCGGAGCGTTGAATGCCGATTGCCAGATGTGTCACAAGGAAACATTCTGCCAGCAATGCCATCTCGATCCGGGATTGAAATCGTACAGCTACGGCCGCGGCAGAGATTTGGCGACAGAACCGTCGCACAAAACTTCGACAAAGGATTCGCCCAGACAAACATTGTTGCAGAACGTCCACGATCTGAATTACCGCTTTTCGCACGGCATTGATGCAAAAGCGAGAGAAGCAGACTGTCAATCATGCCATTCAGTACAGACATTCTGCGCGGATTGCCACAGCGCCGGAGGCAATATTTCGCAGTTGCGGTTCAAGCCTTCATCGCATAGCATTCCCGGATTCACAACGCTCGGACGCGGCTCAGGCGGTGGGTTGCATGCCGAAGAGGCTCGGCGCGATATGGAAACCTGTATCACTTGTCATGATGTAACCGGAAGAGACCCGTCGTGTCTTACCTGCCATATGGATAATGGTCGGGTCCGGTAGAGTGTAGTTCCAGTAACAGATTGTTGAGAAAGCAAAGTCGAATATACTTCGAATCACAAGGAGACATCGTCATGAAAAAACCATTCACTCCATTAGCAATGCTCGCAGTGCTGGTTGCATTTGCGCTTGTGCTTTTCGGTTGCGAAGGGCCTGCAGGTTCCGATGGCAAGGACGGAAAGGACGGGAAAGACGGGACTACGGGCGTTCTGAACCTCGAAGGATTTGCACCGAACATCAATTGCGGCTCGTGCCACAATCCCGACATTGACACAACATACTTCTTGTGGGCACGTCGGTATCAATGGGAGCGTTCGCTGCATGCCTATGGCGGCGATCTGGAGCGCAACGGCCCCGATTGCGCCGGATGTCACACGACCGAGGGTTTTATTGAAAGATGGAAGAATAATTTTGCAACGCAGACCGTGGCGCCGAAGAGCAACCCCAGCCCGCCCGGATGCTTTGCCTGCCATTCTCCGCACTCACGGGGTGACTTCTCTCTGCGTAGCTCCAATCCGGTGACACTTGCCTCCACCATTGTCGGGTATTCTGCCGCGACGTTTGATTATGGTAAGGGGAACGTGTGCGCACAATGTCATCAACCACGTTCATTGAACCCGAGGCCCGATACCTCGAAATATGCTGCTTCCGATACCATTGTCATCACATCGTCGCGATGGTACCCGCACTACGGCGTACAGGCGCAGATGCTGATGGGAACAGGAGGCTTCCAGTTCCGGGGAACGGCGTATGAGAACTCCGGTCACACGCTTAACACCGCCATCAAGGAAGAAGGCTGCGTTGCGTGCCACATGGCGTCACAAGTGTATCCGCCCGATCTCGGTGCCGGACGCGGAGGCGGACATACGATGAAAATCCGGTACTCGTCAACGGAAGCAGCAACGGATACCCTCTTCGTGCTGGCGGGATGTAACGTGAGCGGCTGCCACGGAACGGGCGGGTTCACGAAGGCAACGTTGCTTGCATCCGAAAAGGCAATTGAAGATTCGCTGCATTCCTTGTTCACTCTGCTTCGTCAACGGAACTGGGTGACTGCGTCGGGAAGCATCAACGCAAGTACTGGCAACCCGCTGCGGATCAGTCCTGCGTACAGGGCCGGGGCTCTCTACAACTACTTCTTTATCGAGCATGATGCGAGCCGCGGCATGCACAACAAGAAATACACTCAGGCATTGCTCAACTCATCGCTGCAAGCATTGCGAACACCTTAACGTGGTGACGATTATGAAAACGAGAATTGTAGTTCTCACAATCATCTTTAGTGCAGCCGTTCTCTGGAATGGCTGCACGGAACTCAAGGAGGGCCTGCCCCCGGTTTCGCCCGGAACGCAGGTTCACCTCGACAGCTGGCTTGATACAGCGTCGACGAATTTTCACGGCACCGTTCTCAAGGCCGGAAGCGCGACGGTTGCGTCATGCCTTGTGTGTCACGGGCAGGATTACGACGGCGGCAGCTCGCAGGTTTCCTGCATCACCTGTCATAACGCGACAGGCGCGAATATTCACGGCCGCGGATTCGAAGATCCGTCATCCCCTAACTTTCACGGCAAGGCAATTGCGGCGAACAACTGGGATATGCGTCCGTGTCAAACATGCCACGGGGCAAGTTACGCCGGCGGCACAGTGCCTTCGTCTTGCAGAACGTGCCACAATCAACCCGGAGGGCCGGAAAACTGCGTAACATGTCACGGCACGACGAATCCCGCGCCACCGCGCGATCTCAACGGCAACACTGCACGAACTGCCCGCGGAGTCGGTGCCCATCAGATTCACTTCCTCGGAAGTTCGCTGGCATACCCGATTCTCTGTAACGAGTGTCATGTGGTTCCGGGGCCGACGTACGCTCCCGGCCATATCGATCAGACTCCCGGTGCTGAAGTAATCATGAACAACGAACTGACCCGAACGGTTACAAACAAGCCCGGAACTCCGAACTACAGCCCGAATCTTCCATTGTTCACCCCGAATCCGGCGTACGACCCGATTACCTTGAAATGCTCGTCAACGTATTGTCACGGGAATTTCAAGAACGGCAATCCGCAATTTGCTCCCGTGTGGAACGATCCGAGTGGAAGTCAGATGGCGTGCGGTACATGTCATGGCGATGTAACTCGCCCGACATTGATGTTGCGCGCCCTTCCCAAGACGGCAGCGGAAGGCGGTTCACATCCCTCCATTCCGCAAGGATGGACTTGCGCGAACTGTCATGGCGAAGTAGTCAACGCCAACACACAAATCATCAATCCCTCGAAGCACATTAACGGCAAGCTCAATATCGCCGGCACTGAAATCGACTACTGATTTGTGAAAAGATGAATGAACCGAATGTCCCGTTTGCTTTCCGGCAGACGGGACATTTCATTTTTAAGAATGGGCCCGTGGTTCTTCCCAGATTTAAGAAGGCACAGACGCAAACCAGGTGCATATTCGGGTATTCACTGTCCAATCATGTGTCCTCGGAATGGCACATCAATTGCCCTCTCAAGTGTTGAATTGATATACATTTCAAAGTGGTTACTTCCATGCGTATTCAGATTTACCTTGCCGCTCTTGTGTTGCCGTTTTTGTTTCTTCTTCTCGTTGCCGCTGCATTTGCGCGGTAGCGTTTGAGGCTTTTTTATCCGTTTTCCGCTGAGTGGCACGGTGCATTCAGCCCTTTCTCTATTTCTCCTCCTCATTTCGCATTCTCAGTATTGAGAAAATGAACGCTTTCGAATCGCTATTCTCTTCTTCTTGTAGCGTTTTCCCCCTCATTTTGCTGGCATTAGTATTGCGGTTCACATGTGTGGGGGAGAGGTTTTCCCCGCCAGGCACATGCTCGAAACGGAAGGAGTTACTACAATGAGAGATGAAGCAATCACCGCTACGGCTCAGGCTGGGGCACAAAAGACGACCTACGGACGTTCGGAACTGAAGAAGGTTTTTCACAAGAACTACTTCAAGGGTATGGTGATTTCTTTTGTCGTCCACACAGTATTCTTGGGCTCGTACTATCTGATCAAATACCTGAACGCGGAAGACGACATTCCCATGGTATCTGTGCGTATCATGAAGTACAGCGACCTTGGTCCGCCTCCGTCCATCTCGGCTGTGCCGCCACCGCCCGCAGTGGGTGTTGCGGCAAACGTTAAGCCGTCCATCGGCGTTCCCGTACCGGTACCCGATGCGGAAGTTACCGCCGAACAAACATTCGCTACGCAAGCCGAACTGAGTGCAGCACCTTCACCTGCGCTTGAGCAAGCCGCCGGAGTAGGTGAAGGGGTACAGATACAGCAGGATATTCTCATTGATGACGATCCGGAAATGGATGCGTTCATTCCGGTTGAGAAGCAACCGCAGATTGTCAAGCGCGTGATTCCGAAGTATCCCGATATGGCAATCCGCGCCGGACTGGAAGGGACCGTGTGGGTGAAGATTTTGGTGGATAAGGATGGCTTGCCAAAGAAGGCAGTTGTGATAAAGTCAACCGCCGAGTTGTTCAACGATCCTGCGGTTGAAGCCGCGATGGGATTCGTGTTTACTCCGGCCGTGATGAATCAAGGTCCGGTGAGAGTATGGGTGTCGATCCCGTTCAAGTTTGCGCTGAAAGACGCAGCATCCGGGTAACAGGCGAAAGCGTGCCACGGCTCCGTTGAGCGAAAGGAATGTAATCATGCCGACGCGAGAAGAATACTGGGAGGCACTTCAAGCGAGGATTTGCGTGAGGTGTCTTGATGGAAGCGGGGACGGCAATTGCCGTATCGCAGGAGATGGATTCTGTGCAATGAAGGAATACTTACCCGCGATTGTGGACGCCATCAATTCAGTGTACAGCCATTCGATCGTTCCGTACGAGGAACAGTTGCGTAAGCATGTATGCGGCTCATGCACACACCAGTCGGCCAACGGAAACTGCTCGCTGCGCGATGAAGTTGACTGTGCACTCGACCGGTATTTTCCGCTGATCGTGGAGGTGATTGAAGAAACCCGGAAGCGATCACATATTGCGGCAAGCAGATAGGGTGTTCAGATGATTGAGTTTCTGTTTGTCATCAGTTTTCTCATCAACTTTGTCGCAATTTCGATTGCGATGCCCACGATAGTTGATACATACCAACGCTACAGTCGCGGCAAACTTGTCATCTGCCCTGAAAAGAAACAACAGGCAACAGTTGCAGTCTCTCCCAGGATTGCTGCCGTTTCTTCAGTTCTCATTCCCAAAGATATACGGATTGTCAAAGCCTGCTCGCTTTGGCCTGAAATGGACTGCTGCCACCGGGCCTGTACGGCGCAAATCCGCTAATCCGGCCTTTATCACTCCTGCAAAATCTTTCCCACGAATCGGAATTTCAACAATGTTGGAATTCTCATCACGTCAAAAAGTCGTGAATAGCGCCTGCATTCGCCGTTTGCCCGCGGTGGGCAGTGGCACACGGGTTGACCTATAGATGCCGTGTGTTCACGTATTTAATCTGGAGGTTGTAATGACTGTTCTCGGTTTCTGGGTCACCGTTTTGGCGTTGGTCACTTCATTGGTGGCGACCCTCAACTACTATCGTAATGCGAACCATCAGCGGTTTCTGCTCTATCCTGCCCGCGTGTGGATGAAACTTAGTGTAGCAAGTATTCTTGTTGCATCGGCACTTCTTCTTGCACTCATCATCAATCACGATTTTTCAAACGGTTACGTGTACAGCTACAGTGACCGTTCGCTGCCTGTCTTTCTTCTTGCTTCGACATTCTGGGCGGGGCAGGAAGGGAGCTTTCTGTTTTGGGCGCTCTGTTCATCGTTGATTGCTCTTTGGCTTTCCCCCTACACGGCAAAACGTAAAACGGAGCCGTATGTAATGGGCGTGTTCATGGCGCTTCAGTCGTTTCTTCTGTTATTGCTCGTAGTTAAGACTCCGTTCATGTATTTGTGGGAGATGTTTCCGGATGCTGCGGTCGGTCAGGTGCCGCCCGACGGAAGCGGGCTGAATCCGTTGTTGCAGAATTTCTGGATGGTCATCCATCCGCCCGTGCTGTTTATCGGGTTTGCAGCGATGTCGGTGCCGTTCAGCTTCGCGGTTGCCGGCTTGTGGCGAAAGGACTATCAGCAATGGATTATGCAGGCATTCCCGTGGGTATTGTTTGCATCCGTGTCACTCGGCATGGGCCTTATCATCGGAGCGTATTGGGCGTACGGTGTGTTGGGTTGGGGCGGCTACTGGGGTTGGGATCCGGTTGAGAATTCGTCCCTTGTTCCCTGGATTACATCCGTTGCGCTTATTCATACGCTTCTCGCTCAGCGACGTTCCGAGAAGTTTGTTCGCACGAACTTTTTCCTCGCCATCATCTCCTACTTCCTTGTCGTATACAGCACGTTTCTAACACGTAGCGGAGTGTTGGGCGATTCGTCCGTTCACTCATTTGCCGATCCCGGCATGCTCGTGTATTCTCTGCTCATTCTCTATCTCGTGTTTATTGCGGCTCTCGGGCTTGGCATGATGGCAGCTCGTCGCAAAGAACTGAGGCCGGTAAACGGAGAAACGGAGTTCGTTAGCAGGGAAACAGCGCTGGGCGCGGGGATGATCATTCTTCTCATCAGCGCGGCTGTTGTTCTGTTCGGTACGAGCCTGCCGATTGTGTCGAAAACAACCGTCGAGCCCTCCTTCTACGACCGGACTCATTTGCCTATCGGCATTGCAATCGGCCTGTTGATCGGCTTCAGTCTTTTTGTGCAGTGGGGAATTGACGAGTGGAGGTCAATGCTGAAACGATCAATGATGTCTCTTCTTGCGTCGGCTGTCATTACAGCAGTTCTCTGGTTTGTCGGGGTAAGGGATTGGATGTTTGCACTGTTCGCCTTCTCGGCGGCGTTTGCGTTCTTCGTCAACATAGAAACCGGCGTGCGAACAATGAACGGCAACGTGTTGCTGCTCGGCGGAAAGTTTGCCCATCTGGGGCTTGCATTGATGTTCCTCGGCATCATTGCAACGGGGAAGTACAGCAGGTCGCAGCATCTTTCTCTCCCCCTCAATCAACCGCAGCAGGTTCTCGGTTATACAATGACATACACCGGCTATCACCCGACCGACGACGGCAAATTTGCTTTTCATGTGATGGCTGAAAAAGATGGAAAGACATTCCGGCTCGATCCGGTCATGTTTGATGCCGGCCAGCAAGGCTTGATGCGCAACCCGGACATAGTATCCTTCCTGACGAAGGATGTGTACATCTCTCCTGTCTCCCTGCAGCAGGACGACGCCCATGCATCACATACCCACGAAACATACACAATGCCGAAGGGCGAGACTGTTGTGTGGGGCGATGTGAAGGCAACGTTCGTGAAGTTCGACATGAATGACCATTCGCAGGGAGGAATGATGGCAAGCTCGCAAGGTATGACCATCGGCTCGGTGATTGAACTTTCCAACGGATCGGCACACGAAACCGTTGTTCCCGCAATGCACTACTCGGGCACCGGAGAACCCCGATACACCCCGACACCGTCGAAGTTGGTGAACGGTGAAATCCAGCTTGTGTCATTGAATGTAGGGACGGGTTCAGAAACCTCATCAGTGACCGTTACGTTGCACCGCGGTGACGAATCTGAATCTTCAGTTCCTGAAACACTGGTGGTTGAAGCGAGCATCAAACCGTATATCAATCTTCTCTGGGGGGGAACGGTGATCATGACCCTCGGATTTTTCATAGCAATGGTTAAACGCTTGAAGGAGGCGTAAACATCATGAGCGAAGCGGCGAAACTACCGGAGAATGTGCCGGGCAGATATCATACAACAGAAGAATGTGACGGCTGCGCGTACTGCGCGGCAGTGGCACCCGACAATTTCGAGTTCCACAAACCGACGAATACGTACTATGTGGCCAAGCAGCCCGTTGACCGTGAAGAAGAAGAATTGGTGCTGGAGGCGAAAGAAGACTGCCCGCTTGATGCCATTCGATCGGAAGACGAAGTGGTTGAGGCGGAACTCCAGGAAGACGATCATGGCAACAATCGAGGTTGATGACATAAAAGGTATGCAGACACCTGCGTTTGATCCGTTGAGAACTCCCTACGAAGTGGAAAATATGCCATTCCCGCGGGAGGGTTCTCTTCAGGAGCAGTTCACACATTTGGTGCGGTATGCAATACTTGCGCCTTCAAGTCACAACACACAGCCATGGATGTTTCGTCTGTTTGAGAACGGTGTCGCCGTGTATGCGGATTACACACGGCGGCTTCCGGTTGCCGATCCGGACAACAGGGAATTGTTGATGGGTGTCGGAGCGGCGATTATGAATCTGCGCATTGCCGCAATCCATTTCGGATTTGATGTCCGGGTGGATTACAATTTCAGCGGCGACAGCGAATTGCCGATAGCCTTTGTCTCCCTTTCGCCATCTCTGCACAGCCATGGAGACGAAAAGATCGAGAAGTTGTTTGGCGCTATTTCCCGTCGGCACACCAACCGGCATCCATTTCTCGCGGCACGTGTTGCCGACGTAATGATGGAACGATATCGGGAAGCGGGAGAAGAGTCGGAGGCTTCCATCTTCATCTCTACAGATCCGAAGAGGAATGCAGCGGTGGCAGAACTGGTTGCATACGCCGGGCGTCTTCAGCAGGCCGATCCGGAGTTCAGAAAAGAACTCGGCGAATGGCTTCGCCCGAACAAAACACAGAAGCCCGACGGCATGACGGGCGCTTCCTTCGGAATCGGCGATATACCTTCGGCAGTTGTGCCGTGGGCTGTGAAGTCACTTGATATGGGGGGCATGAGAGCAAAGCACGACGAGCGGCTGTGTCGTGAGGCACCGGCGCTTCTCGTTCTTTATAGTGAAGATTCCATTCCGGCTTGGCTTGGCGTCGGAGAAACGTTGGAGGGAATCCTTCTCGGCCTGACGCGTGACGGGTTACAGTTCAGCTTCTTCAACATGCCCATCGAAATACCGGAAGCACGATTGCAGCTCAAGGAAATGCTCGGCCTGGGCATGTGGCCGCAACTTCTGCTCCGCATCGGGTATTCAATGGAACAACCGGTGCCAAGTCCGAGAAGGCCGGTGGAAGATTGCATCATTCGTTGAGAGGTGACAATATGAAATCGAACAAAGAACTCAAGAAAGACAACAGCCATTCAGTCGAAGCACATTTGATTTATGGCCAGGCACAAAATCCGCGATGGGACTATAGCCACCACCTGTTGCCGCCTATTTCATCCTCGGCAACATTCCGTCTCGATTCTGCACAGCGCGGCGCAGAGGGGTTCGCGGAATTTGCGCATTCAAGCGACGAAGTCACAGTCAAAAGCAAGGCGCCCATTTACATCTACGACAGACTCGGGGAGCCGAATAAGGATATGCTGGAGGAAAATCTCGCGTATGCCGAAGGCGGAGACATTGCCGTTACATTCGCAAGCGGAATGGCGGCAATCTCGGGTATTCTGGGCATGCTGACGGGAAGCGGCAGCGAAATTATCGCCCACAAGACTCTCTACGGTTGCACGTACTCGTTGATGACGAATTGGTATCCGCGACTCAAGATTGAAACAAAATTCGTCGATATGACGAATCCGAATATCATTCTTCGTCACGTTACGAACAACACACGCGTTGTATATCTCGAATCGCCTGTCAATCCGACACTTCATCTCATTGACTTGAAAGCCGTAGCGGATATTGTGAAAAATCTCAACACAAAACGATCCGACGAAGAAAAAATCTACACGGTTGTAGACAGCACATTCGCAACGCCATTCTGTCAACGCCCGATCTCGCTCGGCATCGACTTCGTCGTGCATTCGTTGACGAAAGCAATCGGGGGATTTGGAACAGATATCGGCGGCGTTGTTATCGGCCCGAAGTGGAGTCATGACAGGCTGATGTTGTATCGCAAAGATTTCGGGGGCGTGCTGTCATCGAAGGCGGCGTGGCCCGTGCTTGTGCAGGGATTGCCATCGCTGGCCGTCCGGATGCGACAAATGCAGGCAACCGCGCAGAAGATTGCCGAATTTCTCACAACACGCCCGGAGATTGAATGTGTTCACTATCCGGGGTTGCCGCAGTTTGGTCAAGCGGAACTGGCGCGACGCCAAATGGTCGATTACGACGGCAACTTTGCCCCCGGCGCGATGCTCTACTTTGTGATGAAGGGCGAAAATCCTGCCGATCGTTTGAAGCGCGCAGAACGTTTCATCAACCATGTGGCGAAGCATGCGTATTGCATCACGCTTGCCGTCAGCCTCGGTAACATCAGAACGCTGATCGAGCATCCCGGTTCGATGACGCATTCGGCCATTCCACCCGAAGAACAAATGGCGGCAGGAATGAATCCCGGCGGAATTCGACTGGCGCCCGGACTCGAGAAGCCGGAGGATATCATCATGGATCTTGCAGTATCGTTGGACGAAACCCATTAGTTGCAAGAAAGGATTCGAATAGGAGTATGCACTACAGTTCAGTGTCACCGTCAATAAAGTCGAAATACGAAAGAAAGTTCGTCAGCGCGGAAGAAGCTGTTTCCGTTATCCGCTCGGGCGACCGCGTCTACATTCATCCCGGCTGTGCTGTTCCGCAGGTGTTGGTGGATGCGATGGTCGGACGGTACAGGGAATTGTTCGATGTCGAAGTCTGCCACCTGCTTGGCGTCGGCGAAGCGGCGTATGTACGCCCCGAGATGAAGGGACACTTCCGGCACAATGCCTTCTTTATCGGGAAGAATGTGCGCAAGGCGGTCTGCGAGGGCCGGGCGGATTTCACACCGATTTTCCTTTCGGAAATCCCGGCGCTGATCCAAAGCAAGAACTACAGGATCGACGTTGCTCTCATCCAAGTGTCGCCGCCCGACGAACACGGATATTGCAGTTTCGGCGTCGGTGTTGAATGCACAAAAACGGCAACGGATGTTGCAAAAGTTGTGGTTGCCCAAATCAATACCAATATGCCGCGAACCCTCGGCGACTCCTTTATTCATATCAGCAAAATCGATTATTGCGTTGAAGTAGATACACCCCTGCGCGAGCTTCCGCAGATGGAAGGCGATGAAACACCGGAAGAATTGGAAAATTACAGAAAGATCGGCGAGAATGTCGCGAGCCTTATTGACGACGGCTCAACGTTGCAGCTCGGCATCGGGCGTATTCCCGATGCAACGGTGAAATTCCTGGCCGACAGAAAACATCTCGGCATTCATTCCGAAATGGTGTCGGATGGCATCATCCCGTTGATTGAGTCGGGCGTGATCACTAATCAACGAAAGACACTGTTGCCCGGCAAGACGGTGACGTCGTTCGTGCTCGGCTCCCAAGAGTTGTTCAACTACATCGACAACAATCCCTTCATGGAGTTTCGCCCGACACAGTTCACCAACGATCCGTTCACCGTTGCCCGCAACCGCAAAATGGTTGCCATCAATTCCGCAATCGAGGTCGATCTCACCGGCCAGGTGTGTGCCGACTCGATGGGCTACAAGTTCTTCAGCGGCTTCGGCGGACAAACGGATTTTATTCGAGGCGCTTCGCGTTCCGAAGGAGGCAAGCCGATCATAGCTCTTCCTTCGACCGCAAAGAATGACACCGTTTCCCGCATCACGCCGCATTTGAAAGAGGGAGCCGGAGTGACAACAACGCGTGGCGATGTCCACTACGTTGTCACCGAATACGGTATTGTAAATCTACACGGCAAATCAGTCCGTGAACGCATTGAGCTGTTGATCAGCATTGCGCATCCGAAATTCCGGCCGGAGTTGGAGGATTTCGCAAGAGTACATTATTTCACGTGTTAGACAAGCGCAGAACCAAGGAGAACACATGGCAAAAGGAACAGTCAAATTTGAAGTTGAAACCTGCAAGGGGTGTGAGTTGTGCATCGAAGCGTGTCCGCAGGGAAGCATCGAACTATCACCCCACCTCAACAAGCAAGGCTACCACTATGCCGTGCTTGTGAAGGATAACTGCACAGGCTGCGTCAACTGCGCGCTTGTATGTCCTGATGCGGTGATCACCGTGTATCGGGAGAAGAAGAAAGGTAAAACGCCTGTTGCAACGATCAGCAATGTAAAGCAGGATATCACGGTGACAGTCTCGTAGAGACGGGCCGAATCATTCCACCGAAAGGAGGAAACCATGGAACTCACAGCTTTCATCAAAATCATAACGCTTGTACTTGGCTTTCTCGTGTTCGTGTACGTGATTGCATGGGTGTTTCAGGGAACGACGGAGGAAGATGAACGGGGCCGCAGGCCGCTCTTTCCTTCAATGCGAAGGCGACGGAAGAAGACGCAGGCACGGTAGAAAGCCGGTATGACGGATGTTTTCTTGAGGATGATGTATCATCCTTATGTTCGAACAGCATGACGAGGCATCTTCATGCGTGACGGAGAATGTTAAGCGCAATGCCTCACAGTTCATATAACGATGGAACCATTTGCACACATCAAGACAACGAGGAAAATAAAATGAAAAGGAAGTCAGTTTGGCTAATTGTTCTCACGTTCACTCTCCTGGTCTCCGTTGGAATCATCCTATCGGAAACGATGGGCCACATACCGATTACCCATGATCACTCAACCAGTGTTTGCTATGGATATGCACAGGGACGGGCATTTGGAAAATCGGCCGCTGATCTTGAATGTGACCCCGCCAGAACCTTTGCAGAAAAAATTGATGAAATCTACTTTCCGTTTGTGGCAGATCCAACATTGGCGAGTATTAGGGTCGGAGATATTGTCGTCTTCGGGACGGTTCGAAGCTTCCCTGCCGGACACGCGGCTTTCGTCGTTGAGGTTCCTGTTCCATTAGTAATTAATAACATCAGAGTCGATCAGGTTCCGAATCAGGATAGTTCAGAACAGAGAGGTGTCCTGTTGAGCACCGTGAGGCAGGCCCAAGGTGATCCTGTTGGGTATCATCGAGGTACTGGTGGGACAGGTGTTGCCGTGTCGTTTCGCAACAGTTTTGACGGGGGCTCGGTCTACGTAGGCAAGGACAAGTTCGGCAACTGGAGACCACGTCCATCAGGTTGGACAGGCGAGTTCTTCCAAGGAAGTCAGCTGGAGATGATGGCGATTAGTCCACAGCAGGACAACGCAGGCAACAGGCAGCGTTTTCTGACGTGGCTCAGAGGCACATTTGATCTTGGAAGCGAGAACCCTCGCACAGAGATTATCCCGGGAAGCGTAACCTACACCGCCGATTTCTCAATCGAATGGGATGTTACGTTTCAAAATAACTTCATAGGTGCAAGCGGTGGCCAGATCAAGGTGAATGGTCAGTTGCGTCCTGCCCCTCACGTTTCTCAGGTTCTTGAAAAGGTAAACCCAAGTATCACAGCCGAAGCTATCACCAACGAGATCGATCGTGTCAGCCACACATTTGCACAATGGAACGATGGCAGCACGGTTAACCCGCGGACATTTGCCGTTGGAAATCACGCCACCTACACTGCTCACTACAATGCGAGACCACTCCCAACTGCCAACATTGCTGCTGGTGGCCCAATTGGCTCTAATGTGTGTGTAACATGGCAGGTTCATCCCCATCCTCAGGTTACTATATACCAGATTTGGCGAAAGGTCAAGCACCAGAGGCAGGGCACGACGTCACCGCCCGTTTTGTTGACGACGCTTCCGAGAACTAGTACGCAGTTCATAGACTACGACTATGTTGTAACCGAAGGTTACACGCACGACTTGGTCTGGTACGACGTACGCTCGTACTACTCACCGAACTCTACCTATTCGGATGAGAACTGGACTGCTGTCTATGGCGATGGTTCTATTCTTCCCAAGATCGCATCAACCCAGTTTACACCTGTCCAGTGGCACCTCGGCAACAGCCCGAATCCGTTCAATCCATCCACTCGCATTATCTACTCGCTCCCTGAAGGTGGTTCGGTGTCGCTTGTTGTTTATGACGTTCAGGGACGTGAAGTAACTTCGCTTGTTGACGGTTATCGAGAAGCAGGATACTACAGTGCAACGTGGGATGGTAGGAACGGTTTTGGATCTGCCATAGGCAGTGGAGCGTATTTTGCCCGGTTGAATGTCACCAATAGCACGGGTAAGGCTCTATACGCGAAGACGATCAAGCTCTTACTTGCGAGGTAGCGGGGAGGTGAACATGAAAGCACTTCACATGCTGGCGGTCAGCGCCGCTATGACCTTTGTCCTGTTCAGTGGAGGCTGCAAGAAAGACCCTGTCGGACCAACACTTCCGAAAAACCCACGTGAATACACCTGGACAGTAGACACGTTAGCCTATCCGGGAAGCTTTCAAACGATAATGCGTGCGATATGGGGTTCGTCAAGCAACGACATTTACGTTGCCGGGCACAACAATACCGCATTTGGCAACATGTATCACTGGAATGGTCATGTATGGACAAACGTCAGGCTTGTTATAACCGAGGGGGGGCCACTAAGCAGAATTGGGTCGTTTGCTGCGATCTTTGGCATTAGTGGACAGGACATCTATGCCGCCGGCTATATCCCTACTAATCGTTATTCGCTGGACGGTTTCCTCATCCATTTCAATGGCACCACATGGCGAGAGATTAGCTTACCAAGCGAGTCCAGCTTGGAAACTGTTTGGGGGAGGTCACCAGACACAGTCTGGATCGGTGGGTGGGATGGCTTCCTAGCGTATTACACAGCGTCGCGTTTTGTGCGGGACACTGTGCCGTACGCCTTTGATACAACAGGTCGTGATATCGTAGTGCGACAAATTGAAGGGGACGCCAGAAGAACATTTCTTGTTCTTGGAGTTTCACCACGTGTACTCCATCGCGAGTTCTATTATTTGTACGAACGCGTGGGGTCGCAGTGGATAGTTCGTGACGGTACCTACGAATATCCTTCCATATTCATTGCACCGGGAGGAACGATGTATCGAAGCGGTTATGGGGGAATCCAACGCAAAGCGGAGACAACTTGGACAACTGTCCTATCAGTGCCTTACGTTGGTAGAAGGGGTATGGCAGCATCAAGCGAGAGCAACATATTTGCTGCAGGCATGGGGGATCCTGTGCCCACTAGTCGGCTCTACCACTACAACGGTACCGACTGGTTTGAATATACACACCTGCGAATGGAGGGTGTGGAATTTTCGGCGGTCTGGACTGATGGGAAAGAGGTTTTCGCCATTGGTCAAACAATTGGCTCTCCGATGAAAACCATAGTGCTTCATGGGAGATGAACCAGCTTCCCCTTGTAGTTTGACTTGTGACCAGCGTGCGGGGCACTGCGCTTAACACAACCGTAGCAACGGCGCTCGCTCATATCGTAAGGCAGCGCTCATGCCACGCACGGCGTGATTATAGAGAACATAGACAGCGGGGCTGCGTTGCTAGGTTGCTTCGGTGAACGTTATTTGTCAACCAGAACGTCGAACGGCAGCGAACGGTACTGCCTCTTCGGCGTTTTCTTTTTGGAGAACTCTATAAACTCCATAAACTCTACAAACTATACAAACTCGAAATTCGAAAGGAACAGACGTGTCAAACGATAACATCAAGCTCATGAAAGGGAACGAAGCGTTGGCAGAGGCTGCGATCCGCGCGGGCTGCCAGGCGTACTTCGGCTATCCCATCACACCGCAATCGGAAATCCTCGAATACCTCACCGATGAAGGACGCAAGCGCGGCATGATTGTCCTGCAGGCCGAAAGCGAAGTTGCTTCGATCAACATGGTGTACGGCGCGTCGGGCGCAGGCGCACGAGTGATGACCTCGTCCTCAAGTCCCGGCATCAGTCTGATGCAGGAAGGCTTGTCGTACATCGCGTGCGGTGAGCTGCCGTGTCTCGTGGTGAACGTGAACCGCGGCGGGCCCGGTCTCGGCACCATCCAGCCGTCGCAAGGCGATTACTTCCAGGCAACGAAAGGTGGCGGCCACGGCGATTACCGTCTCATCGTTCTCGCGCCGGCAAGCGTGCAGGAGATGGCCGATTTCGTATTCGATGGCTTCGACCTTGCGGACAAGTATCGGAACCCGGTTATGATTCTCACCGATGGCGCTCTCGGACAGATGATGGAGAAAGTAGAATTTCGTGAGTACGATCCGAAAGATCACACTCCGGTAAAACCATGGGCAACAACCGGCAAACCGGCCGATCGTCCCCGCAACATCATCACGTCGCTGCATATTCAGCCCGAAAAGATGGAGGAAATCAATCTTCACCTGCAGGCAAAATATCGCAAGATATCGGAAACGGAAGTCCGTTATGAACTGATGGACGCGGACGATGCCGAGTTTATCATCGTGGCGTACGGACTTGTTGCGCGCATCGCGCATCGGGCGGTTGAGTTGGCGCGTGAGCAGGGAATCCGCGTCGGGTTGTTGCGGCCGCAGACGTTGTATCCGTTCCCGTCGAAGGCTCTGACCGGTTTGGCAGAACGCATACAGGGCGTGCTCACTGTCGAGATGAATGCAGGACAAATGGTGGAAGACGTGCGTCTCGCCGTCGAAGGCCGGGTGCCGGTCGAGTTCTACGGACGGATGGGCGGCATCATCCCTTCGCCGGAGGAGATTGTCAAGGCGTTGGATAAACTGATTCGGAAAAATGTAGCACAGACGGCGGAGGCATACTGATATGTCAACTGAAATTCTTGATTTGATTGAACCCGAAATCGCAAACATGGATTGCGTGTACGAGAAACCCGACACGCTTACGGATATGCGGCTGCATTACTGTCCCGGCTGCGGACACGGCGTCGCCCATCGTGTGTTGATGGAAGTGATTGATGAACTCGGCATTGCCGAACAAACAATCGGCGTTGCGCCGGTGGGCTGCTCGGTTTTTGCCTATCACTACATGAACATCGATATGCAGGAAGCCGCGCACGGACGAGCATCGGCGGTGGCGACGGGCATCAAGCGCATTCATCCCGATAAATACGTCTTCTCTTATCAGGGCGACGGCGATCTTGCTGCCATCGGCACTGCGGAGACAATTCATACCGTCAACCGTGGTGAGAACATCCTCGTTGTCTTCATCAACAACGCAATCTACGGCATGACAGGGGGACAAATGGCCCCGACGACACTTCTCAATATGAAAACCACAACGTCGCCCGCCGGACGTACGGTCGAAACTGCCGGCTTCCCGATGAAGATTACCGAGATGGTCGCGACGCTTCCCGGCGCGTATTACGTGAGCAGAAATTCCGTTCACACGCCGAACGCCGTTCGCTATTTGAAGAAGGCGATAACCAAAGCGTTCCAATATCAAAAAGAAAAGAAAGGAACCTGCTTCATTGAGGTCGTCTCCAACTGCCCGAGCGGCTGGAAGATGACGCCGTTACAGGCAAACAAGTGGATGGAAGAAAATATGTTTCCGATCTATCCGCCGGGAGAAATCAAAGTCCCGAAGTAGAGACGTTCGATTGAACGTCTCGACGGAGACTCAAACGGAGGAAGGAGAAATTTCTATCATGCTACACAAACACTACTCGCATATCATCATCGTTGTTATGCTTGCGGCTTCGTTCGGCGCAGTACGTGTTTCTGCACAGACGGAGGAGGCTAACGCAGACAACTCACTGAAGGAAGGGGCATGGGCGTTACAATTCCAGATTTCCGGTAATTTCACACTGAGCCCATTTGAGGGATTAGCTCTGTCGGGGAAAAGGCATCTTTCGGCCACCGACGCGATTCGTCTGGGGATTACGATCGGATTGAACAATAGTGAATCGGACAGGATAGACAAGACCATTGAGAATGATACAGTCTCTCTCTTTTCTGAAGGAACGACTGCTCAATCAGTCAACGGACAGAGCATCGACATTCATGCGCATTATCTTTTCTATACAAATCCACAAGAAGAGGTTAACCTCTTTCTGGGATCAGGGCTCTCAGTTCAATATTCGCGGGGGTATCAAGAGGCTTCAGGAATCGAACCTCGTCCACCGGGGCTTTCAAGTCGAGCTTATCACCAGTCGGTTGAGAACAAAAAAATAGGTTTTGGGATCGTAGGACTTACGGGAGTGGAATGGTTTGCAACGAAGAGACTTTCTCTCCATGCGGAACACAGCATCGCTATTTCCTATGAAAAATCCACATACTCGGAGACAAGAAAAACGTTGATTGGTCCTCCTATTGAATACAGCGGGAGAAGTGTGAACGAATGGACTGGCAAGGGATGGAGGGTGAGTTCACAAGGAGTGAAGTTCGGATTGAGTGTTTATATCTAAAAATGACAACAGGAAAAAGATGACACACGAACTACTTATCGCAGGCTTCGGCGGACAGGGCGTCCTTTCGATGGGGATGACCCTTGGCTACGCCGCAATGATTGAAAAGAAAGAAATCAGTTGGATGCCGTCGTATGGCCCCGAGATGCGGGGCGGAACGGCAAACTGCATCGTGATCGTATCGGACAAGCGGATCAGCTCGCCGATCATCACAACGTTTGATACCGTTATCGCGCTGAACCAGCCTTCGCTCGACAAGTTTGAGAAAGCGGTGAAGCCGGGCGGCCTGCTGATGTACGATTCCACCAACATCATCAATCCGCCCACACGCACGGATATTGACGTGCAGCCGATTGCGGCAAGCGAAGAAGCATCGAACATGAAGAATTCCAAAATCATGAACATGATCGTGCTCGGCGCTTTCCTTGCCCGAAAGGATGTTGTTGCATTGAATTCCGTGATGGGCGGCTTGAAGAAAGTGTTGCCCGACCGTTACCATCACTTGCTGCCGCTGAACGAGCAGGCACTGCGGCGCGGGCAGGAGTTGGTAGCTCATGTTGAGCAGATGTAATTGCGAATCTCGAATTGTGAATTGCGGAAAGAGGAATTCGCAATTGGCAATTCGTAATCCGAAATCAACAAAAGAGGATTACCCATGAACACAACCTGCGTTCACTCGTGCAAGGGCCTTTGCAACGCGCTGGAAGTCGCCGAGCATCGTGAGAAAGAGGCGATCAAGGAGTACAAGCGCTTTGCCGAACATTGCGACTACCCGGATGTTCGTGTCCTGCTTGAGGATTTGATCAAAGACAGAGAACACTCTATCCGGCTTCTTCAGGAAAAGCGATTAATGCTCGCAGCGAAGTTCGAAGCCATTGACCGCATTACAGACAGCTTCACCTAACAACGGAGGCGGGCATGACGCATCAGCGACATGACGACATAGATTGGAAGGAAGCGACGTTGGAGGAGATCTTCGAATTTGCCATAGCGGATGAAGAGTACGCACGCGACTATTACAGGAACGCAGCCGAACTCGCAGGCAATCCGCACACGAGAGATGTGTTGTTGAAGCTTTCTGAAATGGAGCAGGGTCATGCAGACGTATTGCGGAAGGAATTGGAGGAACTCCGCATCGAACGGCAGGAAGAAGCCGGTATGGCGGACTGATATTGTTTGACCGGAACTCGACCATGAACTCGCAGGGTGTTAAGTTCCATCTGACAAGCGCAACCGGAGCAGACTCCGACGGTATGCGTGCAGTACATTGGAGCAATCAACTCTTTCACAGGAGGCTGATATGAAGTTAGAATTGAAACAGATTTTCAAGCTGTTCCTGATCACATTCGCCGGAACGGCCGCAAGCGTTGCGGTAGGATTGATTTTCTACGGCGGGAAAGTCATGCAACCGACTTCCGTGGCATTCGCATTCTTTTCGTTTGGACTAAGCGGCTCGTTTATTTTTGCGTTCTATCACGTGCGTAACCTTTCGGAAACAGTTACAGCAGCAATTGTGGTCAGCGCAATCCAGTTTGTCATTGGGTCGGCATGGTTTCCGTGGGCGAACGCGTTGATCTGGTCGTTCGGCGTCAATATGCCCGTTGTGGCGTTGGCGTTCACATTTGAACGGAAGCTTGCGCATTTCCGGCAGGCGAAGTTCACCGTTGTGGCAATTGTGTACAGCATCATGTTTGTGCTGCTCACGCTGATTGTCGCGTTGTTCACCGGAGTGGAAATGCTTCCCGCAACGTTGTTTCGCGACAACTGGATTGACGGCCTGCTGATCGGTCTGGGAATCGGGCTTGGCGTTGAAGGTGCCGAGTCGCTCATTCATTCGTGGCAGGAACACAAAGCAGAAAAGGCCGCAAGGTCATAGAATCAAGCAGGTATTCTGTTCTTTTTGTCCGATTTACTTATCGCCGGGGTGGCGTGAGTTCAGCTCATTGTCCGTCTTGGCGATTGTCATACTATCAAACAAGCAGAGTCTGAACAACATTGAATTGAGAGGATTGTTACATGAGTAAATACAAAATTGCGTGGCTTCCCGGTGACGGTATCGGGCAGGATGTTATGGATGCAACGAAAATCGTGTTGGATGCGGTCAAGCTCGATGCGGACTACATTCACGGCGACATCGGATGGGAATTCTGGTGCAAGGAGGGGGACGCGTTTCCTCAACGTACCGTTGATCTGCTTAAGAGCGTTGATGCTGCCATGTTCGGTGCGATCACGTCCAAGCCGGTGAAGGCGGCGGAAGAGGAACTCGTCCCGGAACTGAAGGGCAAGGGACTGACATACCGTTCTCCGATCGTTCGCATGCGGCAGCTGTTCGATTTGTACACTTGCTTGCGTCCCTGCAAAGCGTATGGCGGCAATCCTCTCAACTTCAAAGAGGGAATTGATATTGTTGTGTTCCGCGAGAATACCGAAGATCTCTATGCAGGCGTTGAGTTCAATCCGGTGCCGCAGGAACTGGCCGACGTTCTCGCAAAAATCTCAAAACCATTTACGCCGTTCAAAGACCTGCCCTTAACCCACTATGCAATCTCCTGCAAGGTGAACACACACAAAGGTTCGGAGCGGATCGTTCGAGCGGCGTTTGAATTTGCACGAAAACACAAACGAAAAAAGGTCACCGTTGTTCACAAGGCGAACGTCGTGCGTGCAACGGACGGACTCTTCTTCGAGGCGGCAAAGAAGGTGGCGAAGGACTTCCCCGAAATCCTGATGGATGATGCCAACGTCGATGCTATCTGCATGTGGCTGCTGAAAAACCCTTACAGTTACGATGTACTCGTCGCGCCGAACCTGTACGGCGATATCATCTCCGATCTTGCTGCTCAAATGGTTGGCGGTTTGGGGTTCGGGTGTTCGGGAAATATCGGCCGGAACCTTGCGGTATTCGAACCCTCGCACGGCTCGGCGCCGAAATATGCCGGGCAGTACAAAGTGAATCCGATTGCCACAATTCTTGCGGCTAAGATGATGCTCGATTGGTTAGGCGAGACGGAAAAGGCTGATCGTATCGAGAAGGCAACCGCATCGGTGATCAAGGAAGGGAAAGTCCGCACGTACGACATGGGCGGCACAAGCTCGACACTCGAGATGGCGAAAGCCATTGCGCAACATTTGCCGGACTGAGAAATCTCACCGCAGAGGCGCTGAGGGCAGAGTTGAATGAAAACATCTCTGCGTCTCAGCGGTGAACAATCACAAGAGTTCATCATGCACAACATCATCATACACGAAGTAGGAATGCGTGACGGCCTGCAGATGGAGAAGCAGGTTGTTCCGCTGGAGAAAAAGATCGAATGGATCGAGCGTCTCATCGAATCAGGCGTTGACATCATTCAGGTTGGCTCGTTTGTTCGTGCCGACAAAGTCCCGCAGATGGCGGATACGGATAAGCTGTTCAATCACCTCCTCCAACAGAAGCCTGCTAAAACGATACTCTCGGTCCTTGTGTTGAATGAGAAAGGATTGGAAAGGGCGCTTGAATGCGGCGTTGAGATGATCTGCATGGGAGTTTCGGCAAGCGAGACGCATAGCAGGAAAAACACCGGAATGTCTGTTGCCGACGCTACACGCCGCATCATTGAAATGGCGAAGTTGGCGGAGGCTTCGGAGAAGAGAGTGCAGGTTTCCGTACAATCCGCATTCGGTTGCGGTTACGAGGGACATGTGCCGCAAGAACGGGTGATGAGAATCGTTGAACAATATCTCGAAGCAGGACTGCGCAACATCAGTCTTGCCGACACCGCCGGACACGCTACGCCCGAACAGGTGGAGAAGATGTTCGGGGCGATTCTGGAATTCGGCGAGAACATCGAAGCTGCCTGCCATTTTCACAATACGTACGGACTTGCCCTTGCAAACTGCTACGCAGCAATGAAAGTCGGCGTAACATCGTTTGAATCGTCGGTGGCGGGACTCGGCGGCTGTCCGTTTACCAAAATTGCAGGCGGGAATACCTGCACGGAGGATCTTGTGCACATGGTGCAGAGGATGGGGTTGCGGGAGGAGATTGATCTCCATATGCTCATTGCTACGGCCAACGACACAAGCCAGTTCTTCGGCAGGGAACTGCCGGGGATGCTCTATCGGGTCGGGGCACTGGAGGTAGTCTGAGTTTCTTGCTACCATATGCACACACAGGTCGCGGGAAACACAGGAGGGCGATACAATGAAAGGCAGATTTGTACAGATCGTTCTTGCTGCTGCGTTGTTGGTCTCCTGCAACAAGAACGAAGTCGTGATTGAGGGAGGCGAGGGTTTCAACATGCCTTCGGTTGCAAGCACGCTGAATGCGTTCAGCTATAGCGTCAATGCGCAACGACTCGGCGGCTCTCAGACAATTCCGCTGACATTTAACAAGAATCGTCTCTACATCTCCGCCGCTGTTTCGCATCTCACGCAAGGGCATGCAATCTTCGCATTGCGAGATCAAGCGAACGGCTTGATTCATGCGGACACGTTTAGACTTGCGGGCATGTATCAGGTGCTCATGGTGGTAGGCCTGCCAGCGTCAATCACTGTGTCCTTTCAGAACTTCAGCGGCAACATCCAGTACGCGCTTGCCGCGGATTCTCTCGTTTCCACATTTTCAGTAAACGAATTTCCGAACACCCGCGGTACGTTCTGGCTTTATCTTCGTCACGACAGCGTTGCAAATCGTACCGATTCTGTGAGAGTACACGTTCACGATCAGGTAATCCTGCCCGGCGGCATCCGGGCAACGGTTTGGCAGCGCGTTGCCTATCCGGGCCCAACAATTGACACGCTGTATGTAATGCAATCCGAGGATACAATCCGGATTCTCCGTGAACCAGAATGGGTCCGGGTCAACACGATGTATGCCTTTCCTTTTGTACAGGGTAGGGGATGGAGAGGCGAGTACGGATTTGACTCAAGTACCGTAATGCGTGTGGGAACCGTTTCGACTTCAGGCGGGACTTTTGCCAGCGGATTCCTTCTCGTCCGTGATTTTGCGGAGCTCAACGAATACGGACATTCTGAAACGTGGTTGGTTCCGAACGTAGGAATCGTCAAACTCTACCGGAGAGAACATCTCTTCAGTTACATGACAAGGGAAACTTGGGAGTTACTACAGTTTCATATAACAGCATCAAGGGAATGAATATCACACAAAAACTTCTTTCAGGCATCCGCGTCCTCGACCTCACCAACGTCCTCTCCGGGCCGTTTGCGACGCTGCATCTGTCGTTGCTCGGCGCCGAAGTCATCAAGATCGAAAATCCGAAGGAAGGCGATCTTGCGCGCAAACTGGGCAATGTTCCCGAATTGAATGAGAAGTTGATGGGGACGAGTTTCCTTGCACAGAATGCAAACAAGAAATCTCTTACTCTCAATCTCAAAGAGAAAGAGGGCAAAGAGATTTTTCTGAAACTTGTGAAGACGGCGGATGTTGTTGTTGAGAATTTCCGTCCCGATGTGATGGATCGCCTCGGTGTCGGATACGACGTGCTGAAGAAGGAGAATCCCCGCATCATCTACTGCGGCATTTCCGGCTTTGGCAAAACGGGCCCCGATGCGATGAAGCCGGCATACGATCAGATCATTCAAGGCTTGAGCGGCGAGATGGCCATTAACGGCGACGAACGGCTGAATCCGTTGCGCGCAGGCTTTCCTGTTTGCGATACAGTCGGCGGACTGAATGCTGCGTTTGGAATCATGGCTGCGCTGTTCTATCGTGAGCGAACAGGCGAGGGACAGTTCATTGACGTAGCGCTTCTCGATTCAATTATGCCGCTGATGGGATGGGTTGCGGCCAACTGGCTCATCGGCAAGCAGCCGCCTGTGTTGATGGGAAACGACAACTTCACGGCCGCGCCGTCGGGTGTGTTTGTCACGCAAGATGGCTACATCAACATCGCTGCAAACAAACAGGAACAGTGGGAAGCCGTTGCAGAAGAACTCGGCGTGCCGGAGTTGAAAACCGATCCTCGATTCCAGAAGCGTGATGTTCGCAAGAAGAACAGAAAAGAGCTGACGCCACTGCTTGAAGCGAAGCTGAAAGAGCGTCCGACGAAGCATTGGGTTGAAGTGCTGAACAAACGCGGCGTGCCATCGGGAGAAATCCTGAGTTTGCAGGATGCGCTTGAGCAGCCGCAAATCAAGCATCGCGAGACGATTGCGACAATCCCCGCCGAAGGCATCGGCGAATTGAAGCTGTTCAATTTGACGGCGAAGTTTGAGAAAACGCCGGGCAGAGTCGAATGTCCGCCGCCGACACTGGGGCAACACACAGAGGAAGTGCTTACGTCTATCGGCTATTCAGAAAAGCAGATTTCGGAACTGAAAGAACGAGGCGTAGTGTAGCAAGGTAATCTATTGATGTTTGTTCGAGCGTCGTTCACGACGCTTCGTTTGACCGGCGTCGTCCTTCAGGACGATACGAGATAACAAGGGAAAAAGGAGAACACGCAATGGGAATGACTGTAGTAGAAAAAATCCTGGCAAAGGCAACGGGCCAATCATCGCTGAAAGCCGGAGAGGTTGTCGAGCCGAAAGTTGATCTGGCGATGTCGCACGAAAATGCCGCGCTGGTCATCAACCAATTCTTGGAAATCTACAAAGGAACTGATCTCCAACCGAAAGTCTGGGACCACGACAAGGTTGCCATCATTTTCGATCATCGTGTTCCCGCTGAATCTCCCAAAACGGCAACGAACCAGAAAAAGATACGTGACTTTGTTACATCTTACGCCATCCGCAAGTTCCACGATATCCGGGGCGATGTCGGCGGCATTTGTCATCAAATACTTCCGGAAAACGGCTACGTTCGTCCGGGCTATGTTGTTGTCGGAACGGATTCCCACACAACAAGTCACGGCGCGCTTGGGGCCTTTGCCTTCGGCATCGGTGCGACGGAAATGGCAAGTGTGTGGGCGCTCGGCACGGTGCTGAATGTTGAAGTGCCTGCAACGATACGCGTAAACGTCACAGGGCATTTTCCCGAATTCGTCGGTCCGAAGGATCTTATTCTCCACTTGATCGGTAAGATCGGTGCAGAAGGGGCGAACTACAAAGTGATTGAGTTTGGCGGAGAGACGGTCGACGCGATGCCGACATCCGGGCGGCTGGTGTTGTGCAACATGTCTGTTGAAGCGGGGGCAACTTCGGGGATTGTACCGGGTGACGATGAAACACTGCGTTACTTGCGCCACGAAGCAGGTGTAACAAACAATCTCGATCTCGTACAACCGGATGCCGATGCGCGCTATGAGAAAATCATCAACATTGATGTGTCGGATTTGAAACCGCAGATTGCATGCCCGCATACGGTTGACAATGTGAAGCCCATCGATAAAATCAATCACGTGAAAGTGAATCAGATCGTGATCGGTTCGTGCACCAATGGCCGCCTCGACGATCTCGAAGTTGCAGCCAAGATCCTTCACGGCAAGAAGGTCGCAAAAAATGTTCGCATGCTTGTCTTCCCTGCCTCTGCAAAAATCTATCGTCAAGCGCTCGGCAAAGGCTACATTGCAGAGTTCATGAATGCAGGGGCTGTTGTGATGAATCCGGGCTGCGGACCATGTCTCGGCGTGCATGAAGGCGCATTGGGTGACAATGAGATCGCACTTTCTACAACAAACAGAAATTTCAAGGGTAGAATGGGGAATCCGACAGGTGAGGTGTATCTCTGTTCGCCGGCGGTTGCGGCAGCATCGGCGATTACAGGAACAATCACTGATCCGCGGTCCGTTTGAAGGTGAAATCCGAAGCACGAATACCGAAATCCGAAACAAATACAAATGGCGAAAAATGGGACCAGGGATTTGATATTTTGAACTTCGATATTGTTTAGGGTGTAGAAATTAGTATGTCGCATTTGATACAGGGATTTTCCAAAGGAGAACACATTATGCCACATGTTGTGTTGAAACTTGGCGCTGATATTTCTACTGACGTCATCTATCCGGGCCGCCACATGGCGACCGTGTTACCTACTGAGACGCCGCAGTTTGCTTTTTCGGACATGACGGAGTTCAATGCAAAGTTGAAAGCAAAACAGATTCCGCCGGGCAGTGTGATTGTTGCGGACAAAAACTTCGGCTGCGGCTCGTCACGTGAGCAAGCCGTCTCGACGTTGAAAGGTCACGAGCTTATCATTGTGGCGAAGAGTTTTGCCCGTATCTTCCTGCAGAACTCGGTGAATCTCGGTCTTCGCTTGGTTGAAGTCCCCGACATCGAAGCGAACGAGGGCGATGAGTTGAACATCGGGCACGACTTCGTTTTGAACAAAACGACGGGAAAGACATTCAAGATCACGCCTCTGCCCAAATCCCGTCAGGCGATCATTGATGCGGGAGGATTGATTGCGTACACGAGAATACGGCTCGTCGAGCAGCCAACCTGATCGCATTTCCCAAAGCTGGGAAAAAGGTGACAGATCTTCTCACATTTTGCAGGGAGCATCTCCTTCCGACCAAGAATCGCTGAGTTTCAGCCGGAAATGGCTATATTGAAAGCAGTTCCTTGGCATCGGGTTTGCAAAAACCTGTGCGTAACCAATGAAGGAGTTCTGTTCGATGCAAGCCCTGTTCTCTCAAGTTGATCTCGGATTACTCAAGAAGTACGACACCCCCGGTCCGCGCTATACCAGTTACCCTACCGCGCCGTTGTTCAGCACGGCATTTACCGCAGAAGATTACAAACAGGAAATACTCGACACCAACGCTGCCGATGCGACATCTGATCTCTCGTTGTATTTCCATTTTCCCTTTTGCGATACGCTTTGTTACTTCTGCGGCTGCACGATGATGGTGACGCGGGATCGGAACCGCATTGCCGAGTATCTTCGCTATCTCAAAAAAGAAATCGATATGATTGCGCCGCTGCTTGGCCGCAACAGGAAAGTGACGCAAATCCATTGGGGCGGCGGCACTCCGACACATCTATCGCCGGAAGAACTTCTTGACATCGGGGAGTATATCAAGTCGAAATTCAACGTAGATCCCGAAGTAGAGATGAGTGTTGAGATTGATCCGCGGGAGCTGACACAAAAGCATCTTGGTACGTTGCGCCATGTCGGCTTCAACCGGATGAGTATGGGGATTCAGGATTTTGATGAGCGGGTGCAGAAGGCCGTCAACCGGATACAGCCCGAAGAACTCTCGTTGCAGGTTCTGAAATGGGCTGAAGCGTTGGATTTCCACTCGATTAATCTAGACTTGATCTACGGACTTCCGTTTCAAACGGTCGAATCGTTTGAGAAGACGGTGAGGAAGGTTCTGCACTTCTCGCCTGAACGGATTGCCGTGTTCAATTATGCTCATGTTCCGTGGATGAAGAAACATCAGCAGCTCATTCATCCTGAAGATTTACCGACGCCGGAGCAGAAGCTGGATATTCTCAAAATGACTATCGAGTTGCTTGCGTCGCACGGCTACGAGTATATCGGGATGGATCATTTCGCTAAACCGACGGACGAGCTGGCAATTTCGCAGAAGGAGAAGACTCTCTACAGAAACTTCCAAGGCTACTCGACGAAATCAGGAGCCGACCTGTACGGTTTCGGCATGTCGTCGATCAGTCATTTTCAGAACGTCTACGCGCAAAACGAAAAGAACCTGCAGGATTACTATAAAGCCATCGACGCCGGCCGGCTCGCTACACACGTCGGTTACAGGATGACGGAGGATGACCACATCCGCAAGTACGTCATCATGCGGCTGATGTGTGACCTTGAATTGGATCTCGCAACGGTAAACGAACGGTTTGGCATTGACTTCAAACGGTATTTCGAATCATCATTGCATCAACTGCAGCGGTTCGTCGACGATGGTCTTGTCGAAATTTCTCCTGACAAAATCTCCATCATCGGAGCGGGACGGCTGTTGCTGCGGAACATCGCCATGTGCTTCGATGCGTACATTGACACAATAGGCAAGACGAAGCCTGTTTTCTCGCGTACCGTGTGACTATTCACCGGTAACGATCCGGAAATATTTTTCCGAAATGTGACGCGGGCCTTGTTTTCTGAAGTCCCGCGCTATATATTTGTATCAGCAACACATCTCACCCTCTGCTTTTTCACAGTTCAACAACAACATTTCTTAACAATGTCATGCGATTCATTCGCGTGCATATGTCTTCACGCAAGACGGTGATCTACCATCCGTCATTCGGAGATATCTGGAAGCGGCTCCGCTGTGTTTTCGGCGTCCATTCTTACGAGACTGTTCTCGAATACCCGAGTGCCGGAGCGAAGGAAGAAATGTGCGTTCATTGCCTCAAAGAACGCTATACCGTCAATCTTCAAGCCGCCGCTTCGTACAAAGCTTCCCACGCCGCATAGTTTTCTTGCTTTCCTGACGTATTTCTCCTATTCTTAACAAGAACTTTCCCAACAATTTCCCTTTTGAGGTTATGAGAACATTGATTGTTCTTCTTTTTGTATTGCTCGCAGCAATGCCGGCTTATACACAGGATACGTTTTCCATTGTTGCTGTTGATACGGCAACGGGAGAGATCGGAAGCGCCGGGGCGTCGTGTGTCGGGGCGATTAATGGAGTCGGCGCATTTATTTTGAGCGACGTACTGGAGGGGATCGGCGCAATCCACACGCAAGCATCCTACCTTGAAACAAACCAGTTAGCGGCCCGTCAGCGCATGTTGGCAGGCGATTCACCGCAGCAGATCGTCAACTACATGGTGGCGAACGACGCGCAGGGAAATCCTACCATCCGACAATACGGAGTTGTTGACCTTCGCAGGCGAGGGGAAAGCGCTGCATATACCGGCGTGAATTGCACGAACTACAAAAATCACGCAACGGGACCCGGTTATGCTGTTCAGGGGAATATCCTCTCCGGCCAGGTCATCATCGATACGATGAGGAACACGTTTCTGCGTACGCCGGGCTCTCTTGCAGACCGGTTGATGGCAACGCTGGAAGCGGCGAAAATTATCGGGGCTGATACACGATGCGCAGTCCGTAACACGTCGTCACAGTCGGGATTCATCAAAGTTGTCCGCATTGGCGACGGTAGCGTTCCGTATTTGCAGAAGGTCGTTCCGACCACGTCCATCGGCGTCGATCCCATCAATCTGCTTCGTACTCAATTCAACCAGTGGAAAGATTCGTTGCGGATGAAGGTTGATCCTTTTCTCTCTCAACTTACCATTAGCCCTGAGACATTGATTGCCAACGGCACATCAACGGCATCAATAACAATCATTCCTAAAAATAACTCCGATACGTTGCTGTCCGGCGGAAAGATAATTCTTCTCCGCCAAACAGGAATCGGCGCGTTGAGTGCGGTGACCGACCTTGGTAATGGAACGTACTCTGCAATAATTACAGCACCGTTGACTGTCGGCACTGACACGATTTCTGCCCGCGTTGTCTCCGGTACAGATTCCGTGGACATCTTCTGGAAACGTGTGGTTCACTATTTGAGTCCGACGTCAGTTGCGAATGAAAACCATCTGGTACCCGGCGAGATTATCTTGCTGCAGAACTATCCCAATCCCTTCAATCCGACAACAATCATTGAATACGGCCTGCCTCGCGATATGAACGTGAGGCTGATAATATATGATGTTCTCGGCCGGACGATTCAGAACATTGTGAACGGACACCAGCAGTCTGGTTTTCACCGCGTTGCAGTTGACATGACGGGGATTTCCGCCGGAATCTATGTCTATCGCCTCGAAGCGGAAGGTGTTTCCCGCAGCCGGAAGCTCGTCGTGCTGCAATAGCTATTGACATAAATGAGAATTGTGCCTACTATTTTCAGCACGCATACGCCTTCTTCCCACTGAACTCAACAACTATTAGCAGGAGCAGTAATGTCGCGCATCGTGAAATGCGGTCTCATTCAATGTTCCATCGCAACCTCTAACGACCAGCCGCTTGATGTTATCAAGAAGACGATGATTGACAAGCATATTCCGTTCATTGAAGATGCTGGCAAGAAGGGTGTGCAGATTCTTTGCCTGCAGGAAATATTCTACGGTCCCTATTTCTGCGCCGAGCAGAAAACAAAATGGTACAACTCCACCGAACACATTCCCGACGGCCCGACCGTAAAGCTGATGCAGGAATTTGCAAAGAAGTATCAGATGGTGATGATCGTCCCGATTTATGAAGAAGAGATGGCGGGCGTGTACTACAATACCGCCGCTGTGATTGATGCTGACGGTTCGTATCTCGGCAAGTATCGCAAGACGCATATTCCGCAGGTAGACCCGGGATTCTGGGAGAAATTCTATTTCCGGCCCGGCAATCTTGGCTACCCCGTATTCAACACGCGCTACGCAAAAGTTGGTGTTTACATTTGTTATGACAGGCATTTCCCCGAAGGGGCACGATGTCTCGGATTGAACGGCGCGGAGATAGTCTTCAACCCGTCGGCGACGGTTGCTGGACTTTCGGAGTACTTATGGGAACTCGAGCAGCCTGCGCATGCAGTTGCGAATGGCTATTTCGTTGGCGCAATCAATCGTGTAGGCGTCGAAGCACCGTGGAACATCGGCGAGTTTTACGGCAAGAGTTATTTTTGCACTCCTCGCGGCAAGATTATTGCGCAGGCAAGCCGGGACAAGTCCGAGCTTGTTGTTGCCGATTTGGATCTGGATATGATAAAGGAAGTGCGCGAAACGTGGCAGTTCTTCCGCGACCGGCGGCCTGATGCGTACAAGCCTCTCGTGGAAGGATAACGGAGCAACGGGTTGTCACAATTTGTGATTACCCCACGAGCATATTCCTGACCAGACCATCATGGCAAACATAGTTCCGACGGAAATCATTGAGCAACGCATCTTTCTCATTCGGGGTGAGAAAGTGATGGTTGACCGTGACCTTGCTGAATTGTATCAGGTACAAACCAAGGTTCTCAATCAGAGCGTGAAGCGAAACCTTGATCGTTTTCCCCCCAACTTCATGTTTCAATTGTCCGAGAAAGAGCGGGATGAACTGGTCACAAATTGTGACCGGTTCGAGCGGTTGAAGCATTCAACTTCGTTGCCGTTTGTGTTTACAGAACAGGGCGACAGCGTTTTGCGCAGCAAGCGCGCCATTCAGGTCAACATTCAGATCATGAATACATTTGTGCAGTTGCGCCGTATGCTGGCGGACAACAAAGCGCTTGCCCAGCGGCTCGACGAACTTGAGCGAAAGTATGACGCCCAGTTCAAAGTCGTTTTTGATGCGTTACGAAAGCTCATTTCGCCGCCGGATCCGCCGAAACGACGCATCGGCTTTGGTGTTCGCGAAGGGAAAGCCCCGTACATAGTCATCAAAAGGAAATCATGAGCACGAATCTCACATCGCAAAAAATCACCGAACTCACCGCCCGCTACACGTACGGCACATGGCGCTTTCAGAAAGGGTGGAAGCCGCTGCATGTTGCAGACGCAGAAGGTTGCTACTTCACGGATGGCAGCGGAAAGAAGTATCTCGACTTCTCTTCACAACTCATGTGTTCGAACCTCGGACACAAGAATCCCGCCGTGATCAAAGCGATTGAAGAACAAGCGCGTCATCTTCCGTTTATTGCTCCGGGCTTTGCCACGGATGTGCGGGCCGAGTTGAGCAAGATGCTGCTGGAGGTGTTGCCGGAAGGACTGGAGAAGTTCTTCTTCACGACATCAGGAACAGAAGCGAACGAGGCGGCGTTCAAGATTGCACGGATGTACACGGGAAAGACCAAAATCATTGCGCGCTATCGAAGCTATCACGGTTCAACAATGGGATCGATTGCGGCAACGAGTGACCCGCGCCGTTGGGCAATGGAGCCCGCGGGCAAAATTCCCGGCGTCATTTTTGCGCCCGAAGTGAATTGCTACAAATGTCCAATGATGCACACCTATCCCGGTTGCGGCATTGCGTGCGTCGAGTACATTGAACACATGATAGAGAATGAAAGCGATGTTGCCGCAGTACTCGTAGAGCCGGTAGTCGGAACCAACGGCGTTCTCATTCCCCCCAAAGAGTATCTCCCGCGTCTTCGCCAGATTTGCGACAAGTACAACGTGATGCTGATTGCCGATGAAGTAATGAGCGGATGGGGACGAACGGGCGAATGGTTTGCTGTGGATCATTGGGGAGTGAAGCCCGACATTCTTACAACGGCAAAAGGAATTACCGCCGCCTACGTTCCGCTCGGACTCTGTGCAACCACGAAGAAGATTGCCGACTACTTCGACGATCATTACTTCTCTCATGGACATACATACGAAGCGCATCCGATCACGCTAGCGCCCGCAATTACCGCCATCAACGAGATGAAGCGGCTGAATACCAATCAGCGGGCAAGGGAACTTGGCATGTATCTCGGCGAGAAGTTGCATGCCTTGAAACCGAAGCACCCCTCAATCGGTGAGGTCCGCGGCATGGGGCTCTTCTGGGCAGTCGAACTCGTGAAGAATCAAGAGTCGAAAGAGCCGTTCAACACGAAATCAGACAAAGTCTCAGGCAAGCCGCTGGTCGTCGACAAGGTCGCCGCAGAAATGATGAAGAACGGTGTGTTCGTTCAGGCGTGGATCAGTCATTTTGTTGTCGCGCCGCCGTTGATTGTGTCGAAGGATGAAATTGATGAAGGGGTGAAAGCTCTGGACGAGGCGTTGAGAATCGCGGATGCGGAGGTACAATGAAAAACCTCGCTCCAAAACTGACGCACGAGCAATACGAAGCCAATTTTGCCGAACTTCATCCGCCGTTCACGCCTAACTCCGCCGTTGCAGAAGCCAACAGATGCCTCTATTGCTATGACTCGCCCTGTATGAAAGCGTGTCCCACGCACATTGACATCTCAACCTTTATTAAAAAGATTGCAACGGGAAATATCAAAGGTTCAGCGAAGACGATTCTCAAATCGAACTGGGTCGCGCTTACGTGCGCAAAGGCGTGTCCGGTGGATGTGCTGTGTGAAGGTGCATGCGTGTACAACGAGCGCGGCGAAGAGCCGATTCAGATAGGCAGGCTGCAACGCTATGCAATTGATTGGTACTTTGAGCACGGGATGCCGCCGTTGTTTGCACCGGCACCGAAGAACGGCAAAAGTGTCGGCGTGATTGGTGCGGGGGCTGCGGGACTTTCATGCGCAGCCGAGGCGGCGTTGCTCGGCTTCGATGTGACAATCTATGATGCCAACGAGAAACCGGGCGGGCTCAACACATGGGGCATCGCTCCCTACAAGATGATGCAGGAAGATGCCTTCAAGGAAGTGAGGCTCGTGCAGAGTTTCGGCGTGAAGATTCAATCGGGCGTGTGCGCGGGGAAGGATATTGCGCTTGGCGATCTCGAAAAGAAACATGACGCGATCTTTCTCGGTGTCGGCCTCGGTTCGGCATCACGGCTTAACATTCCAGGCGAGAATCTGCCGGGCGTTGTGGATGCGCTTGATTTCATCGGGAAGGTTACGACGCGCAATTGGCATTCAGTTGATGTCGGCAAACGCGTTGCTGTTATCGGAGCGGGGAATACGGCAATTGATGCAGTGACGGAAGCGCGACGCCTCGGCGCCGAACAGGTGATGATCATTTACCGGCGAAGCCGTGAAGAAATGCCCGCGTACGACTTCGAGTACGAACTTGCCAAAAGCGAAGGCGTGCAGTTTCAGTTCCTTACCGCTCCGAGTCGCATTATCGGCAATGCGCATGTGGAGGCACTCGAGTGCATTCAGATGCAACTCGGCGAGCCTGATGAAGAAGGGCGGCGGCGACCGATTCCTGTACCGCATTCCGAATTCCGGATTCCTGTTGATATGATCATCAAGTCTGTCGGACAAAACATTGAACAGACATTTCTCGCTCAGATTCCGAATCTCAAAATTGAAGGAGGAAAAGTCTGGGTTAATCCCTACACGTTGCAAACATCCAACCCGAAGTACTTTGCCGGCGGCGATTGCATCAACGGCGGAAAGGAAGTAGTGAACGCCGCGGCGGATGGGAAGAGGGCGGCGCATGGAATTCACGAGTTCTGTTTTGGCAAATAGCGGAGATCCTATGGCTGATTTATCGATCAATTGCGGTGGCATCAAGTCGCCGAATCCCTTCTGGCTCGCGTCGGCACCTCCGACGAACTCCGGTTACCAAGTCTGTAAAGCCTTCGAAGTAGGGTGGGGCGGTGCCGTCTGGAAAACCATCGGCGAGCCGGTGATGAATGTCTGCAACCGCTATGGCGCGGTTGACTACAACGGACAGAAAATTCTCGGCCTCAACAACATCGAGCTTATCAGCGACAGGCCGATTGAAACAAACCTGCGTGAGATTGCCGAAACGAAAAAGCTCTGGCCCGATCGTGCCGTGGTTGTTTCGTTGATGGTGGAATCGAAAAGGGAAACGTGGCACGATATCGTGAAGCGAACGATTGATACAGGGGCGGACGGCATCGAACTGAACTACGGTTGTCCGCACGGCATGAGCGAGCGGGGGATGGGCTCCGCCGTCGGACAAGTGCCGGAGTATTGCCAGATGATCACCGAATGGGTAATGGAAGCTTCGACAATTCCGGTGCTCGTCAAACTCACCCCCAACGTGACGGATGTACGTTTTCCCGGCAGAGCAGCGAAGCGAGCAGGCGCCAACGGCATCTCCCTCATTAATACTATCAACACCATCATGGGCGTCGATCTTGATACATTCGAGTTGCAGCCCTCCGTTGGAGGAAAAGGAGGTCACGGCGGATATGCCGGACCCGCGGTCAAGCCGATCGCCCTCAACATGGTCTCGCAAATTGCACTCGATCCTGAAATCGACCTTCCTATCTCCGGCATCGGCGGTATTTCGACGTGGCGCGATGCACTTGAGTTTATCCTGCTGGGAGCTTCAAGCGTTCAGGTATGTACCGCGGCAATGCACTATGGCTTCCGCATCGTAGAAGACATGATTGAGGGGATGGAGAATTGGATGGAGGAGAAAGGCTACACATCGCTTGACCAAGTTCGCGGCAAAGCATTGCAGCGCATTGACGATTTCGGCAATCTGAATCTATTGTTCAAAGCTGTTGCACGGATTGACGAATCGAAGTGTATTCAATGCAATCTCTGTTATATTGCATGTGAAGACACTGCTCATCAGTGCATTGATCTTGTTGACAAGGTCGTAGGATCGAACGGCTCGACGGAAATCAGGAAACAGCCGAAAGTCCGCGAAAGCGATTGCGTCGGATGCAGGCTCTGCTACATCGTGTGCCCGGTAGAGAAGTGCATTTCCATGGTTCGTTTCGACGATGGCACACAATCGAAAACATGGAACGAGTTGGTGAAAGAACTGCCGCAACCAATGACCTGGGAGGATTTGCGGGCGTTTCAGAAAAAACACGGAATTGAAATTCATTAGCCGCAGCCTCCGCGGCATCACATCCCCCAATCATTTTTTTGTTGAAAGGAGTTGTTCAATGAGCGAGCGAGATCAATTCATACAGACGTGGGAACGCGAGTTCCAGACAACACTGAAAGTGTTGAAGGCGTATCCTGCTGACAAGCTCGATTTGAAGCCTGCGGAAAAGTCTAAGTCTGCGCGTGATTTGTTGTTTGTGTTCGCCGCGGAACAACATTTCTTCTCTCAAATTCTCGATGGCGCGCTCGACTTCACCTCGTCTGCTCCCAAGCCACCCGCCACTCTCGATGAGATTGTCAGTGCAACGGAGAAAGGCAATGCTGCTCTCGTGGCAAAAATCAAAGCAATGCCCGATGCAAGCTTCGACGAAAAGGTCGTATTCCCAGTGGCGCCAAAAACAATGCAGCCGGTTCGGAAGATGGATCTTTCCTGGATGATGTTGATGGATTCGATTCATCATCGCGGGCAGCTTTCTGTTTACATCAGACTCGCCGGAGGCAAAGTGCCGTCCATCTACGGCCCGACGGCGGATGAGCCGTGGATGTAGGATGTAAAGCTCACTACAAGGAGAAACAGATGTCAATCCTCATCAAAAACGGCCGCATCATTACTGCTGAGCAAGACTATTCGGCCGATATTTATTGCGAAGATGAACATATCACGCGTATCGGCAAACAACTGGATGCTCCGCCGAACGCCACAGTCGTAGATGCTACGGGAAAGTATGTGTTTCCCGGCTTCATTGATCCGCACGTCCACATCTATCTCCCCTTCATGGGCACGTTCGCCAAAGACACACATGAATCGGCGAGCAAAGCGGCGCTCGTCGGTGGCACGACGACGTTCATCGAAATGATTTGCCAGTCGTGTTCAGAGCAGCCGCTCGCAGACGGATTCGAATTGTGGCGGGGCAAAGCTGAAGGCAACAGTGCATGTGATTTTACATTCCATCAGGCCGTGACTCGTCTCGACAAAGAGACGGAAGGCCAGCTGACGGAAATCGTCCGGAGCGGCATTACCAGTTTCAAAGTATTTCTTGCGTACAAAGGCGCGTTCGGCATTTCTGACGAGGAGTTGTATCATACGATGCGTTTGGCGAAGAAGCTTGGGGTGATCGTTACAGCGCATTGCGAGAATGCAGACGCGGTACTCGCGTTACAGCAGAAGCTTCTTGCCGAAGGAAAGACGGGCCCTGAATGGCATTATTGGAGTCGTCCCCCCCGCGTCGAAGCAGAAGGTGTGCATCACCTCCTGACGTTTGCAGAAATACATGGCACGCACTGTTACCTCGTCCACACGAGCTGCGAGGAAGCGTTGCAGGAAGCATTGCTTGCGATGCAACGCGGTGTCAATGTGCGGGTCGAGACGCTGATTCAGTATTTGCTGCTGGATAAGAGTCACGCCGAACTTCCGAATTTTGAAGGGTCAAAGTATGTCATGTCGCCGCCGTTGCGCGACAAGCGGAATCAAGAGATTTTCTGGAACGCGTTGCGGCAAGGGTTCGTCTCGACGGTGGCTACCGATCACGCACCGTTTGATTTCAAGGGACAGAAAGAAATGGGACGCGGCGATTTTACGAAAATCCCCAACGGCATCCCGTCACTCGAAGATCGCATCAACCTGTTGTACACTCACGGCGTCTGCGAAGGCCGTCTCGATTTGAATACGTTCGTTGATTGCGCCAGCACGCAAGCGGCGAAGTTGTTCGGTTTGTATCCGCGCAAAGGTACGATCGCTATTGGCAGCGATGCCGATCTGGTCGTGTACGATCCGACGTATCGCGGAACGATTTCAGCCCGTACACATCACCTCAATCTTGACTATAGCGCCTTTGAAGGTTGGGAGATCAAAGGAAGGCCGCATGTCGTGACCGTGCGCGGCGAAGTTGCGGCACGTGACGGAAAGTTTGTCGGTACGGTCGGGCGCGGCAAGTTGCTCAAACGGGACACTCATGCCAGCAGATAGAATGACATTCTATTTTTGCCAGCCCACGACTTAAGTCGTGGGATCAAAAAGCACCTTGACGTTTGCAAGTCGTTTCAACGACTTCCTCTAAAGCGGCTACACCGAGTAAGTAAGATCATAATATCATCAACCGCTCCTGATTATGACATCGCTTATGAATTCCGAACTGGTCGAAGTCGACCTCTCCTCCGTCAAACACAGTCCCCTCATCAACGACGACATCGCCCCGACAAAACTCTCCCAACGCACGTGGAGTACGTACAACATTGCTGCATTGTGGATCGGCATGAGCGTCTGCATTCCCACCTACATGCTTGCCAGTGGATTGATTGCGAGCGGCATGAATTGGTGGCAAGCCTTGATGACCGTGACGCTCGGGAATGTGATCGTCCTGATTCCGATGATCCTCAATGCACACGCCGGAACGAAATATGGCATTCCTTTTCCGGTGCTCGCCCGTGCGTCGTTCGGTACGCTCGGCTCGAATGTGCCGGCACTGCTGCGCGCTGTCGTTGCATGCGGCTGGTTCGGCATTCAAACGTGGATCGGCGGACAGGCATTTAACTCGATGATTATTCTTCTCTTGCCGCAGTGGGCAATCTTCGAGTGGGGGCCGGCAATCGGATTTCTCATTTTCTGGTCGATGAATGTGTACTTCATCGTGAAGGGAACGGAATCCATCAAATGGCTGGAGTCGTATGCCGCGCCGTTTCTGATTGCAATGGGATTGGGCTTGCTTGCATGGGCATATTTTGCTATTGGCAGCTTCGGGCCGATGTTCTCACAGCCGAGCCAGTTCGAGACTGTCGGCGAGTTCTGGAAGGTGTTTGTTCCATCGCTGACCGGAATGGTGGGATTCTGGGCGACATTGTCTCTGAACATTCCCGACTTTACGCGCTACGCTCGAAGTCAGCGTGATCAGATGATAGGACAGGCGATCGGACTTCCGCCAACGATGGCGTTATTCTCATTTATTGGAGTTGCTGTAACATCTGCAACGGTTGTGATTTTCGGAGAGGCGATTTGGGATCCGGTTGTTCTTCTTTCGAAGTTCGAGAGTCCCGTTGTTATTTTGCTCGCACTCTTCTCACTTTCTGTCGCCACACTCACAACGAACATTGCAGCGAACGTCGTCTCGCCGGCAAACGACTTTGCCAATCTTTTCCCGAAAAAAATCAGCTTCAAAACCGGCGGCTTGATTACAGCCGTTCTCGGCATTGTGATGATGCCATGGAAATTGCTTGCCGACTACGGCACGTACATTTTCGGGTGGCTTGTCGGCTATTCGAGTTTCCTCGGTCCGATTGCGGGCGTGTTGATTGCAGATTACTTTATTGTGCGAAAGCAGAGACTCAACGTCGCTGATTTGTATGTGCGGGGAGGCGAATACGAGTTTACCGGCGGGTTCAACATGAAAGCAGTGTACGCGCTTCTTGCCGGCGTTGTTCTTGCCCTCATCGGCTTGGTTGTGCCGGAGGTGCGCTTCTTGTATGATTACGCGTGGTTTGTCGGGTTTGCTGTTGCGTTTGGTATGTACGTGCTTTTGATGAAGCGCCGAACGCCTTAGCGATCATTTGCTTCCGGTGGCCGGAACCCGATGGGTCGCCGCTTCGGCGGCTCGGGAGGTTCCATCAGTTGGCGTATTGCCTGAATGATTGAGGTGATGGTTTCGTCGTGCGTTGCAATTTTGCGTTCAAGCTCTTCCAACTTATGGGCAATTTGTGTGTGAGAGGAGAGAACCTCGCGTAATTGCACAAAGGCTCGCACAATAAGGATGCTCACCTCTGTTGCTATCGGGCTGTTGAGGACGCTGGCAAGTTGCAGAGCCCCATGTTCAGTAAGGACGTATGGCGGTCTTCGCAAGCCCATTTTTGCCGACGGTTTGGTGGTCGCAAAATGCGACCTCCAATTCTCCAACTCCGCTTTGTTCAGGCGGAACATAAAATCCCCCGGAAACCGCTCCTTATTGCGCTTCACTTGTTCGTTAAGGCGTTTCGTACTCACGCCATAAAGACGGGCAAGGTCCGAGTCGAACATTACGCGCTTCCCGCGAATCAGCATAATTGAACTTTGGACACGCTCAAGCGGGACAATGGAAGATGATTTCAATTGCGAAGTCTTCATTCAGGATCGTGTTCTTGATTTTCCGTGTTTCACCGTCAACGTAGTAGGTCGCAACTTGCGACCTCCATTTTTCAGCTCATCCAATTCACCTTCGATTCCGGATTCCACTTTATTGTCGTCTTTTTCGGTTTGGTGAGGAACTCAATGGAGCTTTTTCCAGTAATATCTCCCGCGCCAAACTTTGAGTCATTCCATCCTCCAAACGAAAACGGCTCACGCGGAACAGGCACGCCGATATTCACGCCGATCATTCCCGCGCTTGCATGCTCGATCACGTGGCGCGCAGCGCCGCCGCTTTGCGTAAAGACGCTTGCCGCGTTGCCGTACGGATTGGCATTTTCGATCTTCAACGCATCATCGACTGTATCTGCGCGCATGATGGCGAGGACGGGGCCGAACACTTCTTCCCGCGCAATACGCATTTCCGGTTTGACAAAATCGATGACCGTCGGTCCGACGTAAAAGCCCTCTTCCTTTCCCTCAACAACACAATTGCGCCCGTCGACAAGCACCTTTGCTCCCTGTTTCTCCGCCTCGGTGATGTATCCCTCGATACGTTCCTTTGCCTTCTTCGAAATGACGGCGCCGAGATTCTTACCGGGTATGATCTTGCGGGACTCGTCACATAACTTTTTGATGATATGATCGACGTTGCCGACCGCGACCATTGCCGACGCGGCCATGCAGCGTTGTCCCGCGCAGCCGCTCATGCTTGCGGCAACGTTCGATGCCGTCATGTCCTCGTGTGCATCGGGGAGAACGATAAGATGGTTCTTCGCTCCGCCGAGACACAACGCCCGTTTGAGATTTGCTGTTGAGCGTTGGTAGACAAGCTTTGCAACTTTGGTCGAGCCGACGAACGTCACAGCATCAATGCCGGGATGATCGCAAATCGCCTCGACAGCTTCCTGTCCGCCGTGAACGATGTTGAAAACGCCGTCAGGAAGCCCCGCCTCCTTCAATAATTCCGCGATGCGAATGGAACTCAACGGCACAAGTTCCGACGGCTTCAGAATCATCGTGTTGCCGAGAACAAGCGCGTTCGGTATTGTCCAGTTCGGCACCATGTTCGGGAAGTTGAACGGCGTAATTGAGGCGACAACTCCGACAGGGTAACGGTCGATTCTGCATTCGACGCCCTTGCTTACTTCAAGAACTTCGCCGCTCAGGAGTTGCGGCATCGAGCAGGCGAACTCGGTGACTTCAATTGCTTTCTCCACTTCGGCAATCGATTCGCCGATCGTCTTGCCGTTTTCTTCATGCACCAGCGCCGCAAGTTCCTGCATGTGTTTTTCCATTAATGCTTTATATCGGAAGAAGACCTGCACGCGTTCCTTAACGGGTGTGTTCGACCACACCGGAAACGTCTTCCGTGCCGAGGCAACCGCATCGTCAACATCTTGCGGTACGGAAAGTGGAACCTTTGCAATTGTCTGTCCCACTGAAGGGTTCATGACAGGTTGGAGATTCGTGCTGCGGGAATCAATCCATCTTCCGTTCACGTAGTTCATCAGTACGCGAATGCCGTTGGAGGGTTTTGTTGCGGATACAATTGAAGGTACTTCAGCCACGAGGGACATGACTCTGCCTCCTTGCTTGATGAGAGAATGGATTACTCGAATTCGAAAACAATGTCGGTGGGAAATGAGAGCCCGGTGAGCAACGCTGAGCGGACAAGATCGGTAGTAGTAAATCGTATCCCTTGAACATAACGAACTTCCTCAAGGACAACGACTTCTATTGATCGGTCAAACGGATTGACAATCCAGTATTCCGTCACTCCGTATTTCTCATACAGCGTCTTTTTTGTTGTGCGGTCTGTTTTCTCGGTTCCTTCAGAGAGGATTGCAACAATGAAATCGGGTGCCGCAATGCTGTTCTTCTTCGTGATAATGTGGTCGCGGGTCCTGGAGATAAGCATCAAGTCCGGCTGCGCAACATCCGTCATGGAGAAGACTACATCCGTTGGGGCGAGAAGGAGTTTCCCCCATTTGTTCTCATGAATGAAAGGGGTGAAGATGTTGGTGAGTTGCCAGAGAATAAGTTGATGTTCGGGAATCGGCGAGGGTGACATGTGCAGGTCTCCGTCAATGATCTCGTACCTCTTCCCGTCGTTGGGAAGAGTCAGGTAGTCGTCGTATGTAAAGATGATGCCTTGTGCTTGCATGGTGCTCCTTGTGCCGAACTGCAAGCATAATCTCACTGAATCGCGCAAGAAAGTCAAGGCCTTCTTGACTAAGCAAGTCTCCTGTTGGATGTTGATTCAGTTTATCACAATCACGAGAATGAAATCTCTTTCTCCAGCAATCACCACCATTGGCGAGGTGTTGGTTGATCTTGTGGCTACTGCGGCGGGACCGTTAGCCGGTGTGCTGGGATTTGTCAAAGCTCTCGGCGTTGAAGGGGCAAACGGAAGAGGGAGAGCGGGATTTTGAGTTTTGGGAGGAGACGTCCGCCGGCGAATGGATTTGTTCGGGGTTTCACAACAACGCCTGTCGATACGACCGGTTGCGGCATGCTTTCTTCGCGGCGCTTCTACATCGGCTTGCGCACACCAACATCCCGGTTGGTGATTTATCCGCGGAAGAGTTAACTTCAATATGTCGGTTTGCGAATGCCGTGGGCGCGTTGACCTCGCTCAAACGGGGCGGGGCTGCGGCGATTCCCTTTCCAGCCGATGTCGTAAGATTGTTGAAGAGGAAGAATCGGGATAACTGATTGTAGATTGCGGTTATGTTAGTATTCTCCCCTGCAATCTCGAATCGACAGTCCGTAATCCGTAATCCGTAAATTACCAACCAACGAACACTCTTGACCATTTCTCAGCCAATCAACTTCGAACCCCGGCTCCGGTTTCTCGAGGACAAGCCTCTCGCTATTGTTGATGTCGAGACAACGGGCGGGAATGCTATGTATGGCCGGATCATCGACGTGGCGGTCATTCGTATCGAGAAGGGGAGAGTTGTCAAGGAATTTCAATCGCTTGTCAATCCCGACCGGTTCGTGCCGCATGAAATTGAGTTGCTTACCGGTATCTCCTCGGAAAGTCTGTCACATGCTCCGATGTTTTATTCGATTGCACGGGAATTGTTCAAGATGCTCGATGGCGTAATCTTCGTCGCACACAACGCCCGGTTCGATTACGGGTTTATTAAGAACGAGTTCAGACGGCTTGGACGGGAATTCAGCGCGAAATGTTTGTGCACGGTGAAGCTCTCACGCAAACTTTTCCCGATGCATCGCAACCACAATCTTGACAGCGTCATGACGCGTCACGGGATTGAATGCCCGGCACGCCATCGCGCTATGGGAGATGCCCGTGTCGTGATGGATTTTCTCTGCAAAGTGCAGGACGAAGTAACGCCCGAACTGTTGACACGTGCCGTCAATGCAATTCTGAAAACAAGCAGTCTCCCACCACAACTTGACAAAGAGACAATTGACGCAGTGCCCGAAACGCCCGGCGTGTATTTGTTCTACGGGAAGAACGGCGAATTGCTCTATGTCGGGAAAAGCGTCTCTCTCCGCGATCGCGTGATGTCGCATTTCTCCGGCGATCATCGTTCTGCAAAAGAGATGGAGGTGGCACATCAGGTGGCACGCATCGAGACGAGGCAGACGACGGGTGAACTTGGCGCGTTGCTGCTTGAATCGCAGCTCATCAAAGAACTCCGCCCGATGTACAACGTTGCCTCGCGCCGCCATCGCGATCTCGTTCTCGCCCGGCGTGTCACGACGTCGACCGGGTATTCGAGCATTGTTCTTGAAAAGACTCATGAAATAGAAATTGACCTTGAAGCGCCGATCATGGGCATCTTCAAGAACATGCCGCAGGCAAAGGAATATCTCGCGCAGATCACACGGGAATTCCGTCTCTGTCAGAGACTTCTCGGCATTCATCAAACCAACTCCTATTGCTTTGCATATCACTTGCATCAATGCGATGGCGCTTGCATGGGTGAAGAACCGGCCGAAGCCTACAACGCCCGCGTGGAAGAAGCGTTTGCCGAAAGACGCGTGAAGGCGTGGCCGTTCAACGGAGGCATTGTTATCGAAGAGCGGAATCCTGTGACGAACGAAGGCGAGGCATTTCTGATTGACAACTGGTGTTTGCTGTCGTGTTTCAGGTTTACCGAATTCGGTCAGACGGAATTGTTCAAGAGCGTGAGCAGGTTCGATTTTGACGCATACAAGATTCTTGCGCGCTACATCCTTAATCCGCACAACCTCCGGAACATCAAGCACGTGAACATAAACGAGCTGTATAGAGCTTCGGACGATTTTACGAGATTAGATTAGAGGGAAGGTTGGAGAACAGAAACGAGGAACTGAAGATCATCTATCCCCATCAATGGACGTACGTTGTGATCGGATTGAACGAGCACGACGTACGAACTGCTATCGGGGAAGTGTTGCATGAGCGGGCCTATGAGATTGTGTTTTCCAAATCAAGCGCGCAGGGGAAGTATGTATCGCTTCGAGTGACCATGATCGTGAGCGACGAAGATGATCGCGGGCGGATCTATCAATCGTTGAACGATCACCCCTCTACCAAAATCGTTATTTGATATTCCCGGAACGCACACACTATTTAGTTCAGGAGGTACCTTGTGATACTACCTATCGGCGATGACAATTCCGACCGCCGGATACTTCCGGTCGTCAATATTGCTTTCATTGTTGTGAACATTGTTGTCTTTGTTTTCCTGCAGGGATTGGGTGGGAACGAAGAATTTACAATGGCCTATGCCGCAGTTCCGGCTGAAATCATTTCCGGGCAAGATATTACAACACAGAACAGTGCCGTTCAGGATCCAAGTACGGGTGAAACGGTCAGGGTCCTGGGCTTGCAACTGACGCCTATACCCGTCTACCTCACGCTGCTGACGTCGATGTTCATGCACGGCGGGTTCATGCACATTGCGGGCAACATGCTGTACCTCTGGATTTTCGGCGACAATATCGAGGATCGTCTCGGGCATGCACGATATTTCCTGTTTTACATTGTCGTCGGCGTGCTCGCTGCTCTTGCGCATGTTTTCTCGACTGTTGCTTTCGGCGGCAATCCCTATATTCCGATGGTTGGAGCATCAGGGGCTATATCGGGCGTGTTGGGCGGGTATCTCCTTTTGTTTCCGCGTAAGCGTGTTCGCGTTCTCATGTTCAACATGCTGACGGAGGTTCCGGCTATTGCAGCGATCGGCCTTTGGTTTGTGCTTCAGCTTCTCAGCGGGGCGGGCTCTATCGGGTCGGAGGGGGGCGGCGTTGCGTATGCGGCACATATCGGCGGTTTCATCGCGGGATTGATTCTCGTAAAAATGTTTGCAGCAAGCCGCCGCGAGCCGGATGTATTTGTGGGAAGAATCAGATAAGCGTGAACGATTTGTGATGTTTGTTTGTTAGATTGTGGCGGAAGGAGGATGTATGCATACATTGTTGATTGCGTTGATGCTTCTCGGAGGAGGAGGTCAGAAAGGAAAGGAGTCACGTCATTTGGAAAAGGCAACGTTGGGTGCCGGATGTTTCTGGTGTGTTGAGGCAGTGTTTCAACGAATCGACGGGGTGACGTCCGTTCTGCCCGGATATGCGGGCGGGCAGAAGGAAAACCCGACGTACAAGGAAGTCACAACCGGCAAAACCGGCCACGCTGAAGTTGCGCAGATTACGTTCGATCCTGCCAAAGTGGGTTACGAAAGAATTCTCGATATCTTCTGGCAGGCTCACGATCCTACAACACTGAACCGGCAGGGCGCCGATGTCGGCACGCAGTACCGTTCTGTCATCTTCTATCACGATGAAAAACAGAAGGCGGCGGCGGAGAAATCAAAGAAGGAAGCGCAGAAGGATTTCAACGATCCCATTGTGACGGAGATCCAGCCGCTGACAAAATTCTACGAGGCGGAAGATTATCACAAGAACTACTACAACGACAACAAGTTCCAGCCGTATTGCCAGTTTGTGATCAAGCCCAAGCTCAAGAAACTGAAGCTGTCGGATTGAAGTTCATCTCTCGAGTTCAGGAAAGCTCCCTATCCGGGAGCTTTTCCATTTCAACGAAAGTTCTCCGCTTCACCGGATCGTCGTCTTCAACAGATTCTGCTCGAACCGCTTATAGATGACGTACCGTTCGCCGATCCGGATCGGTTTGGTAAAATCATGCACGCGCAGTTTGCGTACCTCGTCCCTCACTTTTCGGGGGAACTGTGCAATGTTTACCGGCACCGGCTCAACGGGTTTCCCCGTTCCCTCCGCGTTCCGTGCAAGAGTTTCGAACGGAGTTCCTTGTTCCAGAAGGGCATACAACGAATCAGCTTCCCGTTCACTCTGCACAGTCAGTCCGGCAAGCGCCATCACAATCTGTTCTTCAGCCTGAACTACAATAGCATTGCGAACCCAGATGCCGTCGGGCGGGCACTCTCCTGCAAGATGATTGAATCGCCAATGCCTCATCGAATCAATGGCGACGGCGTCCCATTGCGGATCACCGCTCGAGCCAAGCATTCTCACTTCCGCAATCGTTCCATCCTCAAGTACACGGAACAGCACACTCAGCGTGATCTTATCCTTGCGTGTAAACGATGAGAAAGACGGAAGGGAAGATATGCGTACAAGTTCAGGGTGCGGCATTTCAGGAGGGCGTGTGTGTGTGCATCCCCACAACATCCCCGCACACACAAGTACTGCATATTCGAGGCGTTTCATAATAAGCCTCCATTCACATGTCACTCTAAATATACCATACTTCCTTGAGGTCTGTCAACAAAGAACATTCAACAGCATATCTCTTCAGCGGCAGTATTCTTTCCCCCCCCATTTCCATGTAGGAATCTTTTTGCCGCCGGATACGTATGAATACGAGACTTTGCTGTTTTCGTTTCGATTGTGTTGAGCTGCGATATTTCCAGCGAGTGTTTTTATTTTTTCCCATTCACTAATTTGAGGATTGAGTTTATGAAGAGAGTACTTCTTTCAGTCAGTTTGTTTTTGTTGTTCGGGATAGCGGCGCGGCCCGGGGCGTACGCACAAAATGCGCTCGGTGGGCTGAATTTTCTCGTCGGCGTTCCGATGGGCGATTTCAAATCGAATGTTGACAAAAACGGCTACGGAATCTCGGCGAGCATTGGCTTTGCGCCCGTCAGCTCGATTTTCATGGTGGGCGTCGAAGCTGGATTTATGCGATACGGTACCGAACGCCGGCGGGAACCGTTCAGCACAACTATTCCGGATGTGATGGTTGATGTGGAAACGTCGAATAATTTCGCACTCTTTCACGGCGTGTTCAGACTTCAACCGAATCAGGGAAGCATCCGTCCGTACCTCGAAGGCCTTGCCGGCATCAACTATCTGTACACGCAAACCGAAATCCAGAATCGCGGACGGGGCGGCGAAGAAGTCGCCAGCTCCAACAACAAGGATGATATAGCGTTCAGCTACGGCGGCGGCGGAGGCTTGATGATCCAGCTGTATTCGTCAGAGGTTGAAGGTTCGGGACTTAACGAAGTGCTGCTCGATATTCGCGGGCGCTACATCAAGGGAGGCGAGGCCGAGTACTTGAAGCAGGGTTCCATCCGGCGTGAAAACGGCCAGGTCAAGTACGATGTTCTGAAATCCAATACTGATATCATGACGATTCAGGTAGGGGTTGCGCTCCGGTTCTAGCATTTGATAGCCACAGAGACACAAAGACACAGAGTTTTATTCAGAGAACTACGGCAAAGGACGTGATTACAGAGGAGTGGTTACCTCTCTCGCCCCAAAAATCTCTGTATCTCCGTGCCTCTGTGGCGAGCCATTCTAGGTTTTTACCAGCGGCTTGTTTTTCCATCCGATATTTCCGTTTTTGTTTTCCATCTCTGTTGCACAAGATAATAAGCATCCGCCTGACATGCGCAAGCACATTTCCTCCATTCCCTTCTTACTGTGTGTACTCTTCCCTCCAAGGTGTTCCTGGAGAATCTGCACTACGCGTGTGACAGAGGGAGTGAGGGTTGAGTGATGAATGATGCCGCTGACATCAAAGTTCGCGAAACCATTGACGGACTCTATCGAACCGAATCGCGCCGCATTCTCTCAACGCTGATTCGCCTTCTCGGCGATTTTGATCTTGCCGAGGAGGCAATGCATGATGCCTTCGCCGCTGCAATGGAGAAATGGGCCGAAGAAGGCATACCCGCGAACCCATGGGCGTGGCTTGTTTCCGCAGGGCGTTTCAAAGGAATTGACGTCATGCGGCGGCAGTCGCGGAAAGACGAATCGAGCGCGGATACGATTGAACAGCTCGAAGCCGAAAGCAACGATCCCGCAGAGATTGCCGATCGCGCCGTCAAAGACGACGAGTTGCGATTGATCTTCACATGCTGCCATCCCGCCCTTGCGCCGGATGCCCGCATTGCATTGACGCTTCGCGAAGTGTGCGGACTTACCACGGAAGAGATTGCCCGGGCGTTTCTTACAACTCCATCAACTCTTGCACAACGCATTGTCCGCGCAAAGGCGAAAATCCGTGATGCGGGTATTCCGTACAAAGTTCCTTCACAGGAAGATCTCCCCGAACGTCTCGAAGCCGTTCTGCATGTTATCTACCTTGTGTTCAATGAAGGCTATTCGGCATCATCGGGCGACTCGCTGACGCGGGCTGATTTGTCGGGCGAGGCGATCAGGCTTGGCAGGCTGCTGCTGGAGTTACTGCCTGCGAATCCGCAAGCGGCCGCGTTCGAGCCGGAAGTGACAGGACTTGTCGCATTGATGCTGTTGCAGGAGTCGCGAAGAGCCGCCCGTTCGTCTGCCGAAGGCGATCTTGTTTTGCTGGAGGATCAGAATCGTTCCCTCTGGAATCAGGAGACGATTCGGGAGGGAACGCAGCTTGTGCGTCGAGCCCTTGCCTCGCAGAGGTTCGGAACGTACACACTGCAGGCGGCAATTGCCGCCGTTCATGCGGAGGCGCCCACCGCCGCAGCAACGGATTGGGCACAGATTGTTGCATTGTACGATGTGTTGCTGCAAATGGCCCCTTCGCCCGTTGTCGAGTTGAACCGCGCCGTTGCCGTGGCGCTGAGCAGCAGTCCCGAAGCCGGGTTGCAGATTATTGACGGCATCCTTGCCCGCGGCGATCTATCCGACTACCATCTTGCACACTCCGCCCGCGCAGATTTGTGCCGAAGATTGGGCAGACACGCTGAGGCGAGGGAGTCATATAAGCGTGCGCTTGCGCTCACACGTCTCGAGCCGGAGCGGAGGTTCTTGGAGAGAAGGCTGAATGAAGTGGTGTAGAAGATGTCGGAAATTCCCTGTATCCGGCTGAAAATCGTCCATCAGGTGGATGAAAATCGTCCACTTAATGGTTGATTATCATCCACCGAATTGCTATTATCTTGTCATGATTCACCGCCTCGTCACTCCCAAAATCCTTGCTGCGCTTCAAGACACTCCGGTTGTTACGTTGGTCGGCGCACGGCAGACAGGAAAGAGCACGCTGACAAAATGGTTGGCTTCAGAGAAGTATTCCGCCCGCTATCTCACACTTGACGATGCAGCCGTACTTGCAGCGGCCACCTCAAATCCGCACGGGTTTGTAGATGCCTTGGAAGGCCCTGTCATTCTCGATGAAGTACAGCGCGCACCTGATCTTTTTCTTGCAATCAAATCGTCGGTGGACAGAAACCGCAAGCCGGGCAGGTTTCTCCTGACAGGATCGGCAAACGTCCTGCTGCTTCCCCGCATCGCTGATTCGCTGGCTGGCAGGATGGAGATTCTCACGCTTTGGCCTTTTTCGCAGAGGGAGTTGGAGGGAAAAGACGGGTCAGTCATTGACATGCTCTTTGCAAACCGGCTTGAACTTCGGAGCCCCGCCGACAAAACCGGAAAGGTAAAACTGGTTGAGAGAATTATTGCCGGTGGATTTCCTGAAGCTGTACAACGAACAGAGCATGGACGTCGAGCATCGTGGTTCGGCTCGTTTGTTACGACAATACTTCAGCGTGACATTCGTGAGTTGGCCAACATCGAAGGCTTGACGACATTGCCCCGCCTTCTCAATTTGCTTGCCACCCGCATCGGTTCGTTGCTGAACTTCGCAGAGCTTTCGAACACAGCTTCGATTCCCCAGACCACGCTGAAGCGCTACATGACATTGCTTGAAACAACATACCTGACACGACTTCTTCCGGCTTGGTCGTCCCATTTTGGGAAACGTCTGGTCAAGACTCCCAAGCTCTATCTTGCAGACACAGGCCTTGGCGCATACCTGCTGGGAATGAATAGCTCGCAACTGCAAGCCAATCCAACAGTGTTCGGACATCTCCTTGAGGCGTTCGTTCTTGCAGAACTTGTAAAACAATCCGGCTGGTCTGACACAGGTTGTCGACTGTATCATTTCCGTACCCACAACGGCCAGGAAGTGGACTTTGTGCTGGAACGGGATGATGGTGCTGTTGTCGGCGTAGAAGTGAAATCATCCGCAAGTGTGGATAGCGGGACATTTTCCGGACTCAAAATTCTCTCAGAAGCTTGCGGGGCCAAATTCAAGCGGGGTATCGTACTCTACACCGGACGTGAAGTCGTTGGATTTGAAAAGAACATGCATGCAGTTCCCGTGGAAACACTTTGGGGCTGAGCATTGTTAGTCGCTTATCTATTTGGTCCGAGCCTTCCTGTCATATGCGCAAAACCATTCTCATATACGGCGTTGCTCTTCAGGTTCTTCCAGCCCTGTTCAAGTTTATCGAAGTTCTTCCTGCCTAACTTTGAAAGAGACGCAAATGAAAGCCACAACATTGAAAGAAAAAGCCGCAGACTGCCTGCGGCTTGTTGCCTCGGGAAACATCAGCGACGCGTACACATACGTCGGCCCCGGGTTTCTTCATCACAATCCTTACTTCCGAGGCGACGCCGCGTCGTTGCGAACCGCAATGGAGGAGAATGCCGCGGAACACCCCGACAAAATCCTGGACATCAAGCTGACGCTGCAGGAGGGCGAGTACGTTGCCGTCTTCTCGCATATCAGGCAAAATCGTGAAGACAGGGGAGCGGCCGTTGTTCACATCTTCCGGTTCAAGGATGGCCTCATTGCCGAGATGTGGGATATAGGCCAGGCTGTTCCCGAGCAATCTCCAAACGAAAACGGGATGTTTTGAGGCGGACATTGTATAGGGAATTCTGTAACCAGATTTACTGTCTTCCCCCTGTCGATTTCAGCCTTCGCCAATCGACTACAAGGTGGAAGGTCGAATCAATAACAAGACACACGGGAGTAGACATGCGGTTCATGATTATAGTCAAAGCAAACAAGGACTCCGAAAAGGGAGTTATGCCCGAGCCGGAACGGATGGGTGAAATGGCCACTTATCACGAGCAATTGGCAAAAGCCGGTGTGCTGGTCGATGCCTCAGGACTTCAGGCAAGCTCGAAGGGCTGGCGCATCAGGTACTCGGGCGGCAACCGCATCGTCACCGACGGCCCGTTCGCTGAGACGAAGGAACTGATTGCCGGCTACACCATCATCAAAGTCAGATCCAGGGACGAGGCGTTGGATTGGGCTAAACGCTTCCCCAACCTCGCCGGGTCGGGTAAAGAATGTGAGATTGAAGTGAGGCAGATGTTCGAACTGGAAGATTTCGAGCCGAATCCGGCGATTGAACGCTTTCGTGAGATTGGTGTGGGTACACAGGAGTAAACTCATTTGAATTTTCGCTTTGAATAGCTAAGGGCTCTGCGATGAAATACATGCTGCTGGTCTATTACAACGAAAAGGAAATGAGCGACGCCGAGCGGGATCGATGCTATGTTGATTCCGCCCGGCTCTCGCGTGACCTTGCAGCCGAAGGCAAGTTCGTTGATGCGAGTCCGCTGCAATTGATTGACACGGCAACAAGTGTCCGGGTACGCAACGGCAAAAAGCTTGTAACCGATGGCCCGTTTGCGGAAACGCACGAACAACTCGGCGGCTATTATCTCGTAGATGCCAACGACTTGGACGAGGCAATCGGGATTGCAACGCGAATTCCTGTGGCAACTCTCGGCACTATCGAAATTCGCCCTGTTTTGGAGATTCCGGGCTTGCCCACTGGAGGGACGTAGTTTGTCCCGCAGGTGGGCTTGCCCCACCGTAGTTAGTGACGCCACTGTTTTTCATTCAGGAGTATTCCCCCTGAAGGTCGATTCCGCCCTCCGCAAATCGGCTAACTGATGCAAGCGGTTTTCAATTCTGTAGGAGAATACATGAAATACCTCTGTCTCGCATACGAAGAGGAAAGCATTCTCAACTCCCTCACCAAAAGTGAGTGGGAGGTATTGAGAAAGGAAACGCTCGACTACGTGAACGATCTGAAGAACAACGGCCGTCTTATCGCCGCCGAACCGCTGCAAAGTGTGAAGCTTGCCTCGACGGTTCGAGTCCGTGGCGGCAAGGTCTCGATTACCGACGGCCCCTTCGCCGAAACGAAAGAGACCCTCGGGGGATTTTTTCTGATTAATGCGAGGGATTTGAATGAGGCGATCCAGGTTGCATCGAAATGGCCCTCGGCCCGGTTGGGGAGTATCGAGGTGAGGCCAATCGAAGAGAGGTTGCCCGAAGAACGGCGGTACAGTTGAGTAAGCGGGTGTCGAATCCCAGCCTTATCAATCGACCATTTAATGAACTGAACAAGAAATTTCACACTTCAACATAAGACGGTAAAGGAGATACGCTAATGCGCTTCATGATGATGATGATTCCGAGAATTTATCAACCCGGTATTCCGGATTCGGAGAAGCCTGGACCGGGATTTGCCCCTCCTGCAGATGCCGTTGAACGCATGATGAAGTATAATGAGGCACTGGCAAAAGCCGGAGTGTTGCTTGCTCTCGATGGACTTCACCCGGTAGCCAACGGTTTCCGCGTTTCGTTTGCCGACGGAAAGCCGAAGGTAACCGACGGCCCCTTCATTGAAACAAAGGAAGTGGTCGGCGGCTACTGGCTTATTGACGTGAAATCGAAAGAAGAGGCAATCGAATGGGCGAAGCAGATTCCTGCCGACCGCGGCGACGTCATCGAAGTCCGGCAGATTTTTGAGATGGAGGATTTCCCGGAAGATGTGCAGCAAGCGGCCAACAATCCAACAGTCGAAGCTCAGCTCGAAAAACAGAAGGAGAAGAAATTATGAAATTCATTTACCTCGGCTACATCGACCAGCATGGCTGGGAAGCAACTTCGCGATCGGAACAACACAGCATGATGGATGAATGTTTTGCCTACGACGATATCCTTAGGAGTAAGGGCCATTTTGCCGGCGGAGAAGCGCTTGACAATGCCTGCAAAGCCAAAACGCTGCGGTTCCGGAATGGCAAGGTCTCTGTTACGGACGGCCCGTTCGCCGAGACGAAAGAACAGTTGGGCGGTATCCTGATTCTCGAAGCGAGAGACATGAATCACGCCGTCGAACTTATGTCGAAGCATCCGGGCGTGAAGGCGGGTCCGTTCGAGATTCGGCCTGCTGTTGATCTGTCCGAAATGGTGGCCGGGAGCGAGCGCCGCCGATCAACGTCGAAGTAACGTAACCAATGGAAACAGTGAGCGCATGTTGTCGTAGATTCCACTTACAGAATCCAGGAGTATGAAAAACATGAATGGCAAAAAATTGTCGCCGCCACAACGTCAAGTTCTGCTTGGAACATTGAAGACCCGTTTTGAGAAAAATATGAGCCGCCACAAGGGCATTGATTGGGCCAAGGTACAGGCGAGACTGGAGACCTGCAACAACCTGTGGTCGCTCAATGAAATGGAAAGGACCGGGGGTGAACCGGATGTTATTGGTCACGATAAAAAGACGGGCGAATACATCTTCTACGATTGCTCGGCGGAGAGTCCTGAAGGCCGCAGAAGTCTGTGTTACGACGGTGAGGCTCTGGAATCGAGGAAAGAGCATAAGCCAAAAGGCAGCGCGCTGGATATGGCAGCGGCCATGGGAATTGAGCTTCTGACGGAAGAACAATACAGGGAGTTGCAGAAACTTGGACAGTTCGACACGAAAACATCGAGCTGGGTAAAAACACCATCTGATATTAGAAAACTTGGGGGCGCTCTCTTTTGCGATCGTCGCTACGGTCATGTCTTTGTGTATCACAACGGTGCTGAATCCTACTATGCCGCGAGAGGGTTTCGAGGCTTGTTGAGAATCTAAGTGAGTGTGCCGGAATGTGAAACAACGTTGAACGAGTGTTCGAGAGGAAGAAATTGCGTATTCATAGATCAATCATAAGGAGTTCCAGCCATGCCTTCACTCAACCCCTATCTCAATTTTGCCGGAAACACCGAAGAGGCTTTCAATTTCTACAAGTCGGTATTCGGCGGTGAGTTTCAATCCCTGCAGCGTTTCAGAGATGTGCCGCCTGAGGGAGGTAACATCCCTGAAAATGAAAAAGACAAAATCATGCATATAGCGCTACCGATCGGCAAGGGCAATATGTTGATGGCCACAGATGCACTGGAGTGCATGGGACAGAAATTGACTGTCGGCGACAATTTCTATATCACTATACAGCCAGACAGCAGGGAGGAAGCGGATAAGCTTTTCAACGGACTCTCGGCCGGAGGCAAAGTCGAAATGCCGATGCAGGATATGTTCTGGGGAGCTTACTATGGCTCGTTACGGGACAAGTTCGGCATCCAGTGGATGATTAATTACGATACCAACCAGAAGAAGTAGGAGGATATAATGGACACGCTGAATTTCTCAATCACCATCAACGCCCCGAAAGAAAAAGTCTGGAACACATTGCTCGGCGATGAATCGTACAGGGCGTGGACGGAGGTATTCTCGCCCGGTTCCCACTACGTCGGTAACTGGGACAAGGGAAGCAAAATTCTCTTTCTTGCTCCCGTCCAAAACGGCGGCATGTCCGGCATGGTCAGCAGAATCAAAGAAAACCGTCTCCACGAATTCATCTCCATCGAACATCTTGGAATGGTTGAGAACGGAAAAGAAGATACCTCGAGCGAGGCTGTAAAAGTTTGGGCAGGCGTCCATGAGAACTATACGTTCAAGGAGTCGGGAGGGACAACGGAAGTGTCTGTGGAAATGGATTCAGTGAAGGAATATGAGGAGATGTTCATGAATATGTGGCCGCAAGCCTTGCAGAAACTTAAGACGATAGCGGAAAAGCAATCGGGAAACAGGTGAAGAAAGACAACACGAGTATGCAAAGAGACATTCAAACGTACAACAGGTCTTTGGCTCCCGCGGACAGGGAGATCTGCGAAACGCTAGCCGGAAAAATCGATCGAGGCTTGCCCGAAGCGGAGAGCAAAATCTGGCACGCACATCCGGTATGGTTCCTGGACGGGAACCCCATCGTTGGGTACAGCAAGCTGAAAGATGCTGTGCGTCTCCTTTTCTGGAGCGGGCAATCGTTTGATGAGAAAGGCCTGAACCCCGAAGGAAGTTTCAAAGCAGCCGAAGCCCGCTACACTTCCTCCGCCGAAATCCGAATGAAAGACTTGCGTCGCTGGCTCAAGAAAGCGAAAGCAATCCAATGGGACTATAAAAACATCGTCAAACGGAAAGGGAAATTGGTCAGGTTGAAGTAGCGACGGGGGGGACAACTTTGTTGAGGTGATGAGAACGATATGTCCGAGACCAAATACCTTGCCCTGCTCCGCGGCATAAATGTCGGCGGCCACAATATCATCAAAATGGCGGACTTGAAATCATGCTTTGAGGAGATGGAGTTCGCCGATGTAGTGACGTACATTCAAAGCGGCAACGTGATATTCGGTTCGAGCGAGAAGAACGAGACAACACTGACAAGCAAGATCGAACGAGGCTTGTCCGCCAGATTGCGGTACAACTCCCGCGTCCTGATCGTGTCGCATAAACAACTCCGTAGCGCTGTACAGGATGCTCCGACCGGATTCGGCAGTGATCCCGCCCGGTACAGGTATGATGTGATCTTTCTGATGAAGCCGTTAGCGGCAAACAAGGCGATGGAGAGCATTACCGTTAAAGAAGGAGTTGACAAGGCGTATGAAGGCCGGGGGCATTCTCTATTTCTCACGACTCATAGCAAAGGCATCACAAAGCCGGTTGACAAGAGTGATCTCACTTCCAATCTATCAAAACATGACGATTCGAAATTGGAACACAACGACGAAACTGTTTGTCTTGATGGAAAACCGAACGGCAAAGTGAAGGCGTTCCATTTCTAAAAAGTAGAAGGAGCCACACAAATGAAAACATCGCTTTTGCTGACAGCAGTAGTCCTCTTCCTCGGCACATCAGCAACATCTACAAGGTCGCAAACATCAACGTTGAAAGGAGATTCCATGACAAGAATTACTCCGTTCTTGTGGTTTGACACGCAGGCGGAAGAGGCCGCGACGTTCTACACATCCATCTTCAAGAATTCCAAACTCGGCAAGATTTCCCGCTATGGCAAGGAAGGCTATGAAATACACAAAAGGCCTGAAGGTTCGGCAATGACCGTGGAGTTTCAGCTTGAGGGACAATCATTCACCGCGCTGAACGGCGGACCGCATTTCAAAATCAATCCTTCGATCTCCTTCTTTGTGATTCACGAATCAGAAGCAGAACTTGAAATCTTGTGGAAGAACCTTGCAGAGGGCGGAACTGTGTTGATGGAACTTCAGAAGTATGATTGGAGCGAGAAATACGGATGGGTGCAGGACAGGTTCGGAGTATCATGGCAGGTAAGTCTGGGAAAGAAAGCGGATGTCGGTCAGACGATCACGCCGTCGCTGTTGTTCGTCGGCACACAGCACGGCTGTGCTGAGGAAGCGGTGAAGCTGTACTCTTCCATCTTCAAGAATTCGAGCATTGCGGGGATGCTTCGCTACGGAGCGAGCGAGGGGGAAAAAGAGGGCACAGTCAAACACGCACAGTTCACGCTCGACGGCAACGTCTTTATGGCGATGGAGAGCGGATTGGAACATGCATTTGCATTCAATGAGGCGATTTCGTTTGTTGTGCATTGTGAATCGCAGGAGCAGGTGGATTACTTCTGGGAGAACCTTTCCAGAGGCGGGGATGAAAAAGCCCAACAATGCGGTTGGTTGAAGGACAGGTTTGGCGTATCATGGCAGATTGTGCCAACGATTCTTCAAAAGATGTTGCAGGATCCGGACAAATCAAAAGTCGGTCGAGTAACCAATGCGTTTCTTCAGATGAAGAAATTCGATATTGCAGCCCTTCAGAAAGCGTTCGAAGGGAAATAGTTCATCATAACAGAAGGAGGTTGACATATGCTTATCATTCGTGAAGTGTTCACCGCAAAGCCCGGACAGGCATCGAAACTGGCGAAGTTGTTCAAGAAGGCATTCGCTGCCGACTCTAACATACGGGTCATGACAGACATGATTGGAGACTACAACACAGTCGTGATGGAAATGCAGGTGAAGAGTCTTGCCGACTTCGAAAAGATGATGGAAGAGTACAAGTCCGGCAAGCCCGACCCGAACATGGATCCCAAAGTGGCGGAAGAACTGTCGAAGTACACAGAATTGTACTTGACCGGACGTCGGGAGATTTTTCAGCTCGTAGAATGAGCCAAACCCGTTTGACTCTGAAATTCAGATCCATGCTTTGGCGGTATCACGGGCCGGGGGCGTGGCATTTCATCACGCTTCCGGCCAGGCACGCGAAAGCAATAAAGCTCTCATCACAAGCAACGAGGCGGGGATGGGGTTCGTTGCGGGTGGTGGCGACTATCGGTCAGACGATATGGAAAACGTCCATTTTTCCCGACCGAAAGTCAAACTCCTACGTTCTGCCTGTTAAGGCCGATATTCGAAACAAAGAAGACATAGAGGATGGTGATATGGTGATGTTGACTCTTGAGGTCACATTATGAAGAAAAGACCCTCTCTTTGTTGATGAACGAAGTCTGACCGACGAGGCCGAGCCGTCTGCGCTCGGCCTCGATTTATTGATGTCTGCATCCAATCTGCTCTGCTCCACAAATCTTCCTTTCCGCACCGAAAATGGGGTATTCCTCGCTTGACACTCACAACAAACTTTCGTAGCATTGCGGCGGTTGCTGCCCGGCAATCGGGCGAGGGGACAGCCAGTCCACTTCATTTTTAACTACCTTTGGAGGTTGTTATGAACAAAAAAGTCCTTACAGGATTTGCGGTGGTATTTGTGCTGTCGGAGATTATGATGTTTCTCATTCACGGTGTGCTTCTTGCATCCACGTATGAAGCGGCAAAGGCGGCGTTCCGTCCGGACATGCAATCCCTCATGTGGATTTACCACGTACTTGCCGTCGTTGGCGCCTTCTTCTTCACGTTTGTCTTCTCGAAGGGGTATGAAGGGAAGGGGATTGCGGAAGGTGTTCGCTACGGACTCTATATCGGTATTTGGATGGGTACAGGAATGGCATACGGTTCCTATTCCATGATTGACATTCCGTACTCGCTTGCGCTGCAATGGTTCTTCTATAGCATTGTTGAGTGCGTCGTTTATGGAATTGCCGTTGCGATGGTATTCGGCAAGCAGGCAATGGTCACAAAAGTCGCGTCGTAGCGAATCGGATTGTGGAGGTCGTATCAGAGCCCGTTCTCGCCTTAATTGGAGGAGACGGGCTTCTGATTTAGCGCTATTGTTTCAGACGGCCGCAGGCGGAATACAATCCCGCTTGCTGAATCTTACCGATTGGTTGAACGCTGCCGCACCTTCATTCGATGTCAACTCCCCTATGACGCCCGCGTTTAAGTTTAAAAGCATAACTTGACAGTACGACAAATATGTCGTATGTTGCTTTGCGCATAGGCAACAATTCCGACTCACTTTGAGGTAATCAGCCGCAATGAGCAAGCAAATCACGAACACCGCTAAACTGGAATGGTCGCCGTTGACTGAAGCAGGCGTAAAGACGGACGGTATCTACGTGAAGCCGCTTCGTTATGACGACGCGACACAGCGGTCGTCAACCTTTCTGCTGAAATTTGAGGCGGGAGCCTCTTACCCGAATCACAACCATCCTGCAGGTGAAGAGGTATACGTTCTTGAAGGTGACGTACGCTTTGGCCCGGATCATCTTGTTGCGGGCGACTATCTCTACACGCCTCCCGGCGCGACACATTCCGTCTTCTCAAGAACCGGATGCGTAATGTTGTTTGTGGTACCTCAGGAAGTTGAAATTCTGTAACACATTATTTTGTACAGGCATGTTTCACGCACCATATGGCGGGCACGCTCCGCGCCAATCGAAGGTGTTGCAATACTGGGCGGTGTTTCTCGAAGACGGGAAGAAGCCAGTTGCTTTCTTCGAAAAGTATGATGTTGCTGTTATGTTCAAGGAGACGATGGTCGGAGGGGAATGCACAATAAAGCCCTATGCCTTCAGGCCCGAAGATGTTCGTTCGTGAGAATCATGACGTAAGGGAAAGGGTTCCACGCGCAAGTTGCTCTCACGGGCTCTACGATCCCGACAGGTTCCGTGTAATTACCCCGATGAAATCCGGATTCCGGTTGATGTCGATGTAGTCGATACCATTGTATGCCTCAGGCACTGCCTTGAAGGAGAAGGCAAGGGCCTGTATCGACAGCAACTTTTCCACCCAGCGTTTCATGGCACAGTCCAGTTCATTCCGGCAGTGATTTTTTGCGTAATAATCCTCCGAGATAACCGGAACGAAGCACTTTGTATCGACAATGGCCCACATATACTTGGCCGTGAACGCCTCACCGATACCGATGCTTTTCTGATCAAAGAAGATGCTCAGCTTGTCGCCATTCGGTTTCCGGAATGCAGCCAATGGTTCATACACATTCTTCTTCACCCATTCGGTTTGTGAATGGGAATAGCTGATAAAGACGTCGTATTTCTGCGAACCCTCTGCCACTCCGGTTACGAGAAACTTGTGTGTGAATTTCGAGGAGAGTAGTACCGCCACCAACATGGCGGCAAGGGTTTGTCCAACGGGAATGACGTTGCCTGAACCCAACAAGATGAATCCGAACAGCGCCAACAATACAACACCGGCAGTGAACGCGAGGATCGAAATTGCAGCCGGTTTGGTTTGCAGAGCTTTGACATACCTGAACAGCAGGGCAAAAATCAGCACGCTGAAAAGAGAGAAGAACAGCAATTGCCCGACTATCCCGTAGCGGTTCTCTATCGGCAGTTTCAGCCGCGTACTTCCTTCCAGGTTGTCGCTTAGCGCCCACGTCACAATGTACGGGCCCGGCACTTTCCGGTTACCAACTTTGATAATATCGTGTACTACATCTCCGACGACAATGATCTTATTCGAGAGATTCACCCGGCCGTTGGTTTCTTGAGTACGATGAAGGCGACCTGCCTCCGGCGAGTCGGGAACGAATGTGTAGGTGATTCTTTCCATCTCTTCCACTGAACCAAATGGAATGATCGAACCTTCCCGTTTAGGTTCATGTCTCAGGTGTCTTGAATCCCCAAGATCCATGGCAACCCTTCGGGCAAGTGATTCAATCCATACAGTATCAAACATGGCCGACTGAAGGTAGATGTCATTCTCATACGTGGCCATATTTCCTTCGTTGCTCGGATAGATATAGGTATGATACCGTCCGCTGCCGGGTTGTTGCCCGTCTGATCCTGCGAGGTAGGCGTTGTAGATGTCGATAGCGTGCTGCTCTTCAATCTCACCAAAATCAATCTGTGTCAGATCCGCTTCCTCGTGCTCTGCCCGGATATTGTACGATGCGTACACGGGGATATTCAGGTCTTTCAGTTCGTGCAGAGCAGACTTGAGGTTTTCAAGTTCGGTAGTGTCCCTGCTGAACCAGATATCCAGCACCACGCCTGCGGGATTGTTGTTCGAACGGCTTTCCCGCGCAACAGTGTTCAGTAATTGCACAACACGTTGCCGGAAAAGCCGGAACGACTCTCCTTCGCTGCCGGTTGCAGGCTTTTCCAGATTGACGAACACCAGTTTGTTGTTGACGACCTCTCCTGATTCACCCGCCGTATTGGCTTTGTGTACCAGCCATGTATCCACCCATTTCCAGTTGATCAGCCCGATTACAACAACAACGGTCAGCAGGTAGGTGATCAGGTAAACTGCAAGGCGTTTGAGCGTAAACATACGGGTAACTACCGGCAATCTTTTTCAGACTTTGCGTAATACATCTCGCTTCTGCCTTCATCGCCGGCCATATCGTACGCCCATCCCAGAAATGCATAGACTTTCTCCAGGTCTTCGCAAAGCAGACTCACGGTTTCGCGGTCACCCTCCTGACGGGCAAAGGCAAGGTCGCCTTCTTGCATCTCCAGTTCTTCCAAAAGAATCTGAATCGAGTTCGCCAACAGAGTTTTCCCTTCCTGTTCATCGTTCGCCTTCTCAGTACTCAGCAAAGCCCTGGCAAGTGACAAAGCGGATTCGAGGGTGTTCAGATCGTCGGAACCATATTCATTCTCAAAATACTGCATAGCGGCGCGGAAGGCCGGTACCGCGTCAACAGGCATGTCCATTTCCATGAACAATTCTCCCAATCCCATATAATCCTCCGCCAATTCATCCGGCGCAGATTCATCGGCGAGTTCCTGCTGCAACGCAGCAATCGCTTCCTGGTAATTGTCATATTCAACGGCAGCATTGCTGGAGGTGAATGCCCCTTGACCGGCTGACTGCACTACGGAATTGGATTTGGACAACTCGTCCCCATGTCGTTTGGGTTTCAGCGTTACTCCCTGAATGTGGATAGGAACCTTGTCGATGATCTGTATGCTTCCTTCTTCGGTGCTGATAACAGCTTTCCCGGATTTTCCTTCAGACAAGTCGGTGAACGTGAACCTGGTTCCCTTGCTGGCAGCCGTTGTTCCTTTTTCGTTCGTGTTTCTGTAGTTGTAGCCGACTGCTTTGTGAACGGTATTAGCTATTTGCGCGCCGAGGCCTTTGGTAACGTGGTTTTCACTTTTCGCGGTGAACTCGACGGTGTATTGCATTGCATTCCCCGGCGTTGTCGACTTCACCACCTGCGTTCCTCCGGGACTCTTCAATTGAATGATGGTGCTGGGAGGAATGGTTAACCGTGTGCCAGAAACGTAGCGATCACCAACGGCGGCTTCTGTTTTGTTGCCTGTATTCCCCGGTGGCAAAACGGTCACTCGGGCGCTGCGGACTGTTTTGCCTTGAAAGGCCAGTCCGGTTACCTCGCTGTATTTCTGGGCCATGAGAGGCTGGAGCCCGGAAGCAACCTGAAGAAACACGGCTCCAACAAAAATGGATGTAATTCGGTACGAACTGAGCGTTTTCATGGGGGATGCACATTTTGTGATGAAGAATAGTTTCGGCAATGTACTTGATTGCATGCTGAAATCCAAACAGGTGGGCGAAGAAACACTTCTGGCTATTCATTCGACGTCGCTGTAACTGAGAGAGACCTTGCAAGTCAGCGACCCTTTTCCTACTCTCTATGCAAACGAACTTCATAGTTCCTCTATCATGTTTGCGCCAATGACAAAGCCCTCTGTGTATTCTCCCACTCGAAGCAACTATTCATGAACGGACGATCCACTGTTGCAGACTTGCGTTTCACGACCATCGTTGCGGCCGCGATTGCAATTGCCGGCATAACGGGCATTCTGTATTGGCGGACCGTGTCGCAGCCCTTCGTGTACGACGACTGGCTCTTTCTCTACCCGATTCACACCGGCGGCGCAACCGGAGCTATCCGTGATGCGTTCCTCCGATTCGACGGGCTAACATACCGGCCGCTGGCAATGATGTACTATACATTTGTTTACAAGACATTCGGAGTCGACGCGACCGGCTCCCATATCATAGCCCTCATCCTTCACGCCTGCAACGGATGCCTTGTTATGTATATTGTTGCGAATGTTACAGCAATGAAACCTTTGGCCGTTACCGTGGGGATGATCTACACGGCGTCGGCGTCCATTCATCTTGATCCGCTTCTTTGGCTGGTTGGCTTTTATGATGTGGGAGGGATGCTTTTTGTTCTGGCTTCGCTCGCATTCTTTCTTGCGAAAAGAAACAGCATGTCGGTTGCGTTCTTTGTGTTGGCCTTGCTGACGAAGGAGGCGACTGTGTTCCTTGTTATTGTTCTCGCCTCTTATGTCTTGTTGTTCGATACATCGTTGTTGAAACGATTGCGGCCTTTCGCTATTGTGATCTTTCTCTACATCATTGTGAAACTGTCAGGGATGTCTCCCTTTCAGGTCGATCCGTCACATCCACACAGAATGGACATTGCGGGCAGTCATGTTCTCTTCAACCTTAGTTCCTACTCTCGCTGGCTTGCGGAATCACTCTTCCCGTCCCTGCGGATTCCGGGTGTTGCACTTGCCGGCATGATCACAATGCTTGTTCTCGGCGCGGTTCTGCAAGGTGTGAGACTCAGAGAGCCTCTGACTTCGGCGGAGAAGAAGCAGATTGTCTTTTTCGGCGTATGGATGATGGCCGGGATTCTTTCAGTGATCTTGTTGCGGAACCAGGCGGCACGATACTACGCGACCTACTCGCTTGTGCCGTTCCTGATCTTGCTCGTTATGATGATCGGGAGAATAGTGCCGCCCAGCCGGACTGTCTATCGGACAATTCTGTTTTCAACTATGGTGATTGCAGTTATTCTCTCGAACGTGATCTACGTTGAGCGCCTCTTTACGCAAGAGCGACGGGGTGCTGCGACAACGGACGGGACATTCCATCTCATTCAGAAAGCCGGGGAGTTGAATAGATTCCACGGCGCGCTCCTTGTCCGCCACCCGACGCTTCCCCCGCACACAACCATTGTCCTGTCGGGGATGTCGTTGATTCCGTCCGGCAACGGCATTGCGGCAAGACTCTGGTACAACGATACAACATTGAACGTGATTACCCTTACAGAGTATTGCCGGCTGAAAGAAGCACTCCCGCCCGATTCCACATTGGCGGGCGAGTTCGTTTTTGTTGATTGTGAGGAGAACGAAGATCTTCTTGTTCCGTAGTCATGTTGCGATGGCCCTGTCGCGTCATGCCTCACAAGTGCAAACGAATTGCCCGATTCGTTCGTCTCTGTATAACATGAACAATACAATGCAAAGAACAAAATGAAATGCTCCGCTGACGTGCGGGGCGTTGCTGTTTCATCACGTAAAGCGAATCTCTGATTCGTTATCCGTTGCCGGCAGGTTGCACACGGTGACGGCTGAGCTTGTCGAAGCCGATCGAGTTCCACAAGCCGGCCGGCCCGATTAGCTCACTTATGTTTGTCGGAAGCACAAAAGTGCCGCTTGGTCTCGCAGGGGGAACCGTCTCGGAAGCAAAAAGCCTTGGCAAACACGTGATGGTAAGGAATAGTCTGACCGTCTCGCTGGACCCGCATCCGTTGAGTGCATAAAATATAGAATATTTTCCGTGGTGAAGTGATCCCGCACATTCTCGTCCGTAACGCGATTGTCCCCATTGTTTGCTTTTCCTGCGGGGGATTGTGAAAGCCGTGAGTCTCCGGTGACAATCTCGTGATAGATGATTGGTATCATGAAACAGCGTGTTTACGTTTCCCTGTGTGATTCATTCGGTAATTCATTGTGATTTGTTCTGATGCCATTTCTGAAACAATGCGTTAAGGAAACCCTCTTCTCCCATCAGCGGGTTGCCCGGCTTCTTGTTAGCGCCATATTCGTGACCAATCTATGCAGTGCCCGGCACGATCCGTCACATGCGCTGTTCACCGAAGTCCTCAAGGATCATGTTACAAACGGAGAAGTGATGTCATTGATTACTTTTCCAAATACACCCTTGTGACGCTCTGGTCAGACCGACACAATGCACAGACACTCATCGATGCCTGCAACGCAGCGCTGCGGGAAGCGCAGAACCTCGGCATCACCATTCCCGATCGCATCAAGCTCTTGACCGATAACGGCCCGGCGATGATCTCGCAACGCTTTGCCCGGTACATCAAAAGTTCGCCGTTCATTCATCTGCGCACCGGCAATCATCATCCCGAGACGAATGGCTGTATTGAGCGCTTTCACCACACCTTGAAATACGAAGAAGTCTGGGGTGCCATGTACGAGAATCCTCTCGTTGCCAAAGAACGTATCGAGAAGTTCAGAACCTTTTACAACACTGAGCGCATTCATCAAGCGCTCCACTACAAAACGCCCATGGAAGTCATCAATGACCATAAGCAGCAATCACAAATCACCTACTCAAATGTCGCTTAGACTGTTCCTAAGGAACCAAACATCACAGTTCTACGTAAGAAAAATCCCGCTCGTGAATACTTCTGTTGAAGGATTGTACACGTTCGAGCGGGATGTTATCAGTTTATATTGTGCCCGGAACAGGACTTGAACCTGCACGACCTTGCGGCCACTAGCTCCTGAAGCTAGCGCGTCTGCCAGTTTCGCCATCCGGGCCAACCAGCACAAGAATGTTAAGGAAAAGGGAGGTCATCTTCAAGGTGATTTATTGCTCTTGATTGTGCTACACAGGTCTAATGGTTGGCTATGATCATGAGAACACTCTAAGAGGTCGAATCCGAAGGAGGCTGATCGAACTGGAAAGCGGTTGGGCGGACTTCCCGATGTGCAACGGTGGAATCCGAAACCGGTCCGCTTGATTCGCTTCCCCAGAAGGATGTGGACGTGACTATCAGAATGCTGAAAGACATGAATATTCAAGTGATAGCGTCGGGGGTCAAGACAGCAGCGATGAGATTATCGAGCTATTGAATGAACGAATTCGGTGACACACACAGATTATGTGAAGGTCGGGATGCGGATTGATATTTGAAAAGAAGAAGGGTCGGAAGATTCTTCCGACCCTCAACTTCAGCTCTTTACGGCAGGTTATCTTACAAGCACAAGCCTCTTCGAATCGACAAACCCCCCGGTGCTTAGTCTGTACACATACACGCCACTTGCCAGTGAACCGGCATCAAATGTGACCTCATGGTATCCTGCCCCGCGGCTTCCGTTTACCAGCGAAGCAACCCGCTGGCCGAGAGCGTTAAACACTTCAAGACGAACATGAGTCTGCTCAGGCAGACCATATCGTATTACAGTTTCAGGATTAAACGGATTGGGATAGTTCTGCTGAAGCACATATTCTGCCGGCGCGAATCCGCCGCTAACACGTGTCACGATTGACACAAACACGGGCTCGAAATAATGGATCGTTCCATCCAAATCAATCTGCTTGAGTCGATAATAAGGAAGGCGACGGCTCGGCGTCATATCCGTCCACGTGTAATGCCGCGGTTCCAGCGTTGTGCCGTGGCCCGGGACGAAACTGCCGGCGATTGTCTCGAACGGCCCGCCATGATGTTCTCCCCGCTGAACCTCAAAGCCGTAGTTGTTGATTTCGCTCAATGTCATCCACTCCAGTTGCACGGTGCCGGAGGTTGTCAGTGTTCCTGTGAAACTTGCAAGTTGGACGGGAACGGGGCTCAGCGCAACGTTGCCCCACCACGTACTCCAGTTGTGCGATGCCGTTGTCTTGGCCCATTCGTGTGTCAGCCAAAACGTGTTATCAACCGGGTCCGCTGTTACCGACGCATAATCTCCCCATCTGTCGCTGTTTGAAAACCCCGGGCTTGCTTTCAGCAGTTGGGGTGCATCAAAGCTCGATGCAGAGTTCAATCGGGTTGTGAACATGATAGTGGGAAATGTTGATGAAGAGGACTGTGTATAGACCAGTGCAACGTCGCCGTTCACATTTCCGCCGATCGATCCCTGATATGTCCAAACCCCGGTTCCTCCGTTGATGAATCCGGATTCTGTAAGCGTGGGAGTTCCGCCGGGAAAGTTGTTCGTTGCCACTTTGTAGTAGTATACGCTCGACTTGCCCGATCCACCCCCGGCCGTATGGCAGAACCAAAGCGAACCATTGTGCCAAAACGCGTTCCCCTGAGTCCGGGGAGTGAGCGTAGCGATTGTTGTTGATGTCCCCGATTGCGGAGCGCTGAATACTCCGGTGCTTCCGCCATGATTGGGCACCGTCACTGTGGAGAACGACAGGGAAGGAGTGCCAAGCGGATCGCTGACCGCCCAGACTCTAACCGAGGTTGTGTTGGCGAACGAAATATCTCCGAAATACACCTTGTTTCCCGGCGTGGTCGGGCTGAGAACCGTTGCGGGCTGTAGCGTGAACGCATTGGTAAAATCGTCCGGTGTGTACAGTAGAGAGTACGTGCCCGTTCCTGCAATAATATCCGCCTTCTTCAGAATGATGATCTGGCAATTTTTGAACACTCCTGTTGAAAAAGGAAGACTGTACATGTTGAACGTGACATATACCGCCTGGCTGTCGATTCCCATCCCGGGATAGTCGGCGCCGTAGTTCGTCGCACCGACAGTCTGTGTGATATTCAATCTGTAGAAATGCCAGTTGCTTGTATCGCTCGTTGTAGGGTGGGAGTTTTTGGAGACGGCAAGATTAAGAAACGCTTGGTTGAGAGACGTATTCTCCTGCATGATAACAAAGAACCTGCCCGTTGCAGGATCGTACAGCGCCCGCGGATCGGAATTGCCGCTGCCCGTGTTGCCAACTCCGCCCCAGAATCCGCCCGCTCCGGAAAGACTAAAGGGGCCCCAAACAATCGAACCGGTTTTTGTATGGTATGTAATTCTCAAGTTTACTGTAGCGATGACGCCGCTCGGTCCTGCAGCTCCATGAGGGTCAGGAGGACGGATAGTACCGACCTGAGCCATTCCCTCCCACGACTGAACAATGTCGGCAGCGGGGGAGAAAGGTGAAAACAACGCTTGTGCCGATTGATCGGCAGGCTCGATGCTTCTCGGGTGGGGAGGCTCCGGAGGCCGGATGATCTCCTGCGCCAATACTGCTGATCCCAAAAATAGGATCGAAACAGGAATGAGCGTGTGCAACAACAATACTCTTAGCACGGTTCTACCCCCTTTGGAAATTAGTGATGGTGTCTTGAATTGTTTTTCGCGAGCGGATGCAACGGAAGGAAGATTGTAGCGTACTGTCCATCGAAGCGGTCGGTTCAGATGGAATGTGAAGAGAGGGGCTTTGCCTCGCATGAAGAACGCATGGGATATATTTGTTGTAGAGCAATGCACTCCCTTTCAGAGGACCGGTAGAGCGGCGGGATTTTCAGCCGGTGGTTGATCCGCTTTTGGCGGGGAACCCACGACCCCATGCACCCCAAGTCCCGCCCTTCAGGGATTCCGCACAGGAGCGGGATTCTGAGAAGCGGAACAAGTGCGCTACCGGGCTGTGCCACGCTCTGTCGGAATCCATCTTTTGTCGGAGCGGCGGGATTTGAACCCACGACCCCTTGCACCCCAAGCAAGTGCGCTACCGGGCTGCGCCACGCTCCGAATTTGGTTTCTTAAGACTCAAGCCATCCTGTTGGCGATTTGGGAATTGCTCTCGCCGGATGGCCTTGCCTTACGTATTAAGTACTGGGTCAAAACAACAACATGATAATAATAAACTTCCATCGTGAAAACAAGCAGAAACCCGAAGACCTATTTTATCAACGCCATCGCTTTGGTGTGAACAGAAACCGGCGTAATGACCTGGTAGAAATACACTCCGCTCGCCGCCTCGGCGCCCGATTGCGTTGTGCCATCCCATTGATATGAGTGAACGCCCGCCTTGAGTCGCTCGCCGAAAATGAGTGTCTTCACGGATTGTCCGAGAGGATTCACAATTTGAAGTTTGAGAGGTGACTCTTCATTCAGTCGGAACCTGATGGTTGTAGACGCGTTGAAAGGATTGGGGTAGTTCTGCATAAGAACAATAGCGGAAGGCATGTTGTTCGACTGTTCGCGGACTGCGGTCGGCGCTGGCACATATCTCAAGATCGTTCCCGAATCTCCCACTGCGTACCCCGTTGCCGAGTCAACAAAAACAAGATCATGAATGACCTTCCCGGACGGAGAAGGAACCTCATGCCAGGTGGCACCCGTGTTTGAAGTAAAGAGAAGTTTGGGATCTATTTCGGTTGCGACCCAGCCTTCGTTTGCTGTGCGAAACTTGAGAGTTGATGGTCTGCCGAAAATTCCAAGCCACTCGTATTCCCAATGCACTCCCGCATCGCTCGAACGGACAACACCCACTCCGTACTCGAAATCTCCCGAAACCCCGATGAGGTTCAACGAATCGATGCGGTGAAGATCATACACCGGTTCGGGACTAACGCCGTATTCAACCCAACGAAGTCCGCCATTCGTCGTTCTTCGAACAACTCCCGCGATATCGAACAAGCCACCTGTTGCAAAAGCCGTGCTTTCGGAAAAGAACATGATATTGACAATGGACACTTGCCCGAACTCAGTGGAATCCACGGTGGCAGGATTCCACGTTGTGCCACCGTCGGTTGTGTTGAGAAGATCTCCGAATTCGCCGCCTATCCAGCCGTTAAGCGTATCCAGAAACATGATCGTGTGAAAGTATCTTCCTTCAGGCTGGAACCGTTCGTGCGTCCATGCGTCCCCGCCGTTCCGTGTTTGCAAAATTGTCGCTCCCCACCACGTCACAGTATCAACCCAGTTCGTGAAGCTCAGTGCCCACCCGCGTTGTTCATCGAGCATGAAGATGTCGATGATGTCGGTTGGTATGCCCGACTGCTGTTGATTCCAGGAGGTCCCCGCGTTTGTTGTTTTGAGTATCAGACCTTCCCTCCCGGCAATCCAGCCGGTGGTGCTATTCAGAAAGAAGCATTTCTTCAGATCGATAGAAGTGGGATTCGGGAGTTGCTGCCACCGGGTGTGGAGTTGCGCAAAGGATTGCGTCGAGAACAGAAATGCAATCACGAGGAAGCGGACAGAGCTGTGTCGTGCAAACATCAGAACCGGCATCAGTTCATTTCAACCGTTATCACATACACACATGAAGAGATGGACTTCAACTCGACAACATACTCTGCAAGAACTCTGTCGTATAGGGGAAGAGGCGAGTGGCCGGGCTTGTGTCAATTCAACTTCTGAAGCAGTGTTTCAAGAAACTTCTTCACTTCAATAACATCACTGCGCAATTGCTCGTCCTTGATTTTTGTTCTCGGTTTTGGCGCATCGATCAGTTCGAGTTGTTCTCCTGCATCGATATCGGGAGTGTACGATTTCAGAACTTGCTTTGCTCCCTCAATCGTGTAGCGTTCATCCCGAAGAAGCTTCTTGATATAGAGAATGAGCTTGATGTCGCGGTTTGTGTAGATGCGGTTGCCGGCACGGTTTTTTTGCGGCTTCAACTCGTCGAATTCCGATTCCCAGTAACGAAGAACATACTGCTCAAGGTCGGTGATTTTGCTGACCTCGCTGATCGAGTAGTAGAGTTTCTTGATGCCGGTTGCTTTCATATCTCAAACCTTGTTCTTCTGACAGAGTTCTTGGTCGAATACTAACGATTTGTGCTTAGAATTGCAAAGGAATTGATCCGCCTACTTGCCGCTCTTTCGTCTGCTGATTCTGACATCAACCTCACGCAATTTCTGCAATTCGACCGTTGACTGCTTCAATTCTGCCTCCAACTCTTGAATTCGCTTGTTTCGTGCAGCGAGATCGCCCGACTGTTTCCGGCTTGTGTTCTGCAGGCTGTCGAGAGCATGGGTTTTCCGGTTCAATTCTTTGCGTAACGCAGTCAAACGGGCAAGCATGGTTACATAGATTTCCGCCTTCACTCGCTCTTCCCGCGGAATTGAAAGAGTCAGGTACTTTTGAAACCACGTCAGAGAGAGGCTGTCATCAAGAACCGGGTTGGCGGGATTGCTGTAGAGAAGCGCCGTGTTGCGTACGGCATTGGGAAAATGACTTGTGTTCGGGTAGAGTTCGGCGACGAGTTTGTATTCAAATGCCGCATCGCCCAGCAAGTTTGCAGCTTCAAGGCTGTCGGCCCGCTGCATGTGATATCCAGCCAGAGTTTCGGAATCATAGTCGGATGCCGATTTGTACGAACATCCGCCTAGCAGGAACACCGATGAAAGAAACAGCACTATCCCCCAACGCATCATGCCGCCTCCTCCTTAATTCGTGATTGCGTGGTGTGCGGTTTTGCCGCGGAAGTCATGGCCGGCAAATCAACTGTAAATGTTGTGCCTTTGCCGAGTTCGCTCTCAACAGAAATCTTCCCCTTGTGTGCTTCGACGAGGTGTTTTACAAGAGCCAGTCCGATTCCTGTTCCCTTCTTTGCATTCTTTGCCTGATAGAATTTCGTGAAGATGCGCGGCAAATCTTCCTGTGAGATGCCTGCGCCGGAGTCCGACACAGTTGTGCGAACTCCCTTTTTGTGTTTTGCGACGTGAACGCGAATCGTTCCGCCGGCTTCAGTATACTTGATTGCATTACTCAGCAGGTTGCTGAACACCTGCGGAATCTTCTCCGCATCTCCTTTGATGTCGGGCAGATCGGCTTCGTGTGTGAACGAAACGGTGATCTCCTTTTCCGCCCCGATTAACGTTGCGTCTTCCACCGTCGGCGTTATTGTTTCCAAGAAGTTCAAACGGTCGAATGCGTACTCCATGGCGCCGTGCTCGATTTTCTGAATATCCAGAAATTGGTTGCTGAACACTGTCAACTTTCTGATTCCCTCTTTGATTGAGGAAACAAGTCGTTGCTGCTCTTCGTTCAACGGACCGCGTTTCTGTTCGGCAAGAAGGTACTGTGCGGAGAGCATCGTTTGCAACGGAGTCCGCAACTCGTGCGAGATATGATGAAGCATCTCGGTCTTCAGGTCGTTGATTTGCTTCAAGCGGGAACTCATTTCGTTGACAGCCCGCGCAAGCCAAGCCATTTCGTCCCGCGATTTCACTTCGATGGGATCGAAAATGCCTCTGGCAATATTCTCTGTTCCCTTGATCAGAGTACGAATAGGCCGCACAAGAGTTCTGGTGATGACTAACGCAACGGTCAGAGCCACAAGCAAGGCACCCACGGTGATGAGCCATGCAACGTTTGAAGAACGTACCATCGCCTCGCTAATGCCCGAAACGGAATTGCTCACTTCAAGTTCGTTCAGCCGGATGATCTTGTCCACCAATCCATGCATTACGCCAAGACTGTCCAGATGCGCGTTGCCGAGGCTGACAATTCCCGTTCCCCCCCGTGCATGTTTGGCGATTTCGCTTTCCATATTCTCAACGAACCACCTGTGTCCTGTGCGCAACCGAAACAACAAATCGATCTCGGCTGAACTTGGCATAGCATCGTACATCGAATCGGCGAGCTGGTTGAATACCCTGACCTGCTGTGCGAAAAGAGGCAAGTAGGAACTATCACGTCGGATCAGGTATTTCTCGGCGTACTGCTCCTCGTCATCCAATACCACCTGGAGTTGTTTTGCAAGATTGATTGAGCGTACGTCGTTGCGGAATGTGAGGCTGGTTGTTGTGGTGACTTCGTGCAACTGCCATAAGACATACACATTTGCGGCGACCATCAAAACGATGATCAGCACAAAGCTGGACAGCAGTTTTCTATAGATGGAAAATTTCACGGTGACAATTCCTCGATAACAACCATAGCGACAACATGCGATGCCGAATGGGAAAGCGACACCAACACCGAACAACGCTCAAGCGAATGCTTCAGCGAACCATGCAACTCGATACGCGGCTGCCCTGACATCTCGTTTGTTACTTCAACATCCTTCCACCGGAACTCGCCCGCCCAGCCGGTCGAGAGTGCCTTGCTCAGTGCTTCTTTTGCTGCGAATCGTGCCGCGTAGTGCTGGGCGGCGGTCGTTTTTGCCGAACAGTACGCGATTTCACCGGAAGTGAACACCTTGTGCAAGAAGGAGTCTCCCAGTTGGGCAATACTCTTTTCTATGCGGTCGATTTCTATGATATCGACGCCGATTCCTTTGACCATCAAGCGCGAGTGTTTTCTTGTTCAACAATGTCCAGCAACTCCGACACGTCGTTAATATCATACCGGGCGTTGGTATCAACTGTTCCGAAGGTGTCGCCGTATCGCGCAAAGACTGTTGTTATGCCGACTTGTGCAGCGCCCACCATATCACGTTCGGCCCAATCGCCCACCATAATTGCTTCGTGAGGCTGAACCTGCAACAGTTCCAGCGCCTTCAAGAATGGTACCGGACTCGGTTTGCGCTCCCCGGTATCGTCGAATGTAATCACATGATCGAACATGTGATGAAGGTTCAAATAGCAAAGACGCAGCCATGCTTCCCGGCTCGGGGCGTCGGAAATGACTGCAAGTTTCAAACCGCGCTTCACCAACGAAACAAGCGTCAAGTTCACATGCGGATACGGGACAAGGGCCGCTTCCCGCGCCCGACGATAGGCAATAATTCCCGCCGAAAGAATTTTATAATCAACCTTCTGAAAAATATCATACAGCAATTGATCGAATACATTCTGAAATTCAATGCCCCGTTCATCGTAAATGGCATCGATCCGTGTCTGAACTTCGTCGCGGGAGAGTTTCAGGCCTGCATCGATCATCGAGTCGATTGCGGCGGTGATGGCTTGCCTTTTCATCGCCATGAAATCGACGAGCGTATTGTCAAGGTCGAAAATAACAGCTTTGATCATCGGGGTTGTTCAGGAAGAGAATCGTTTTCCGGATTACTATCGTGCAGAAACCTGCCCCTGCTTTGTGGTTCTCGAAGCCCGTGCAACTTCATCTTCAATGTACTCGCGTAATGCAGGCTTCAGGAAAACGTTTTCCAATCCTATTTCCTGCATTGCGACCGCGAGGACTGCTGCTTTTCTGTTGGGCGCCAGCTTCTTGTTGATGAGAAGAATTCTGTTGTCCTTCAGAATACAAAATCCCCCTTCAAAATCACCTTTTTCGTAGCGGACTGTTACGTCGAGTTGCCGTGCAACATCTTCGAGTTCCATGATGATATGTTCATGTTTCATGCGGGCTGCTCCCGTTGCACGGAAGAGAGAACCAATCTGTTCTTCATCGGCTGAAACACAGCAAGTCCGATAACCGTGTAGTAGCATAACATCGCGATCAATGGAATGCCCTGCAATGCACGAATCCGTTCCATGAATATCTCGCGAAACATATCATTGTCGGTAGTCGTGAAGAATTCCAGATAAATCATCTTCCAATCCAAATAGAGCGTGTATATTTCAACAGGGACGAACATATAAAAAAGTATTGCACTCATCAACAACCAGCCGTGTTCCTTGACACGTAAAGGCGAGAATACAAGAAAGATGATACTGCTTGTGAATGCTATCGTGTAGCCGCCTATCACCGCAATCGACATCAAGGAAAGAAGTCTGTACACCTCACGTTCCGCATCCGGATTGATATACTCCAGAAATTCCGCAGTGCCCGTCTTGAGAATATCGTTCCCGATCAACAGGCGTGCATTCACCGCCCCCAGCCAAATGATTGACGCAACAACGAACGCAAACAGGGAAAAGCGCCACAGCGCCGAATTCGTGCCTGAAGAACCGGAAAGGGAAGCGGATTGTTGTCTCGCTGGCATAGTTCAATGTACAGTTTTTATCATGGGTTTTCAATACGACTTTCTAACCGCTTTTCCCTTCACGGGAGTCGATGAGGTAGTTTTTGTACCAACTGAGATCTGCCAGAAGCGAAAGAAGTTGTTCAAAGGACGCAGGCGAGGCGATGAGGTACTTCTCCGTGAAGCGCTTTCTCGCGGCTTCAGGGGCGAAATCGAGTATTCGGGCGATCAGATGCTGTGATCGTATAATGCTCTCGCCGAATTCCGTCGACATCTTGTCGTAGCCATCGGCATCTTTACCTATACGCTTCATGATGCCGAATGCCTTGTGCGCGAACTTGGCGATGAAGCTCAGTTCATCCAGAATGTGAATACACTGGTTCTTCCCGGCAATCTCAAGGAGAGTACCGACATCATTCCTGTTGACCAGGTTCTTGTTTGCCAGTTGCTCAACCTGCCGGAGCAGGATTTCCGTCTGTTCACTGAATTGCATGTGGAGTCCTTTGCCCTTTCATTAAATATATATGAGAGAAGAGGGAGAAACAATTGTATTGGAACTTTCATCGCCCGTTACCTCTTTACTGGTATGGATGGAGGCGAGATGAGAACATTCGTTGATTCTCAAGGCTCTATTCGGTACAATAATCCATCCCGAAACATCACATGAAGAACACGTTCGCATTCCGGCACTGGTCTGTGTCAAGAAAGATCCTTCTTGGCATTCTACCGTTGTTCCTGGCATTCATTGCGTTAAGCGTTGCCGCGAACAACTACTATCAGGAACGACAGATGATGGAACAGGCACAGGTGGCTGCTCATACATACGCCGACATCATCCGGGAATCTCTTGTGAGCATGATGGTCAACAACCTGGAAGTGGACAAGAATTTCCTTGCACGCACGACTCTTCTTCAACCGTTCGACACGTTGCACATCACAGTGAACAACCTGAAACTCCGCCCTGAAGTGCTTGCCGAAAAGGGAATCTTATACAACGAGAGCCGGTATCGTACGTCAATTGCACACGATGATATGGAGGTTGAAGTGCTGAAAACCGGCGAGCCGATGTTTGTCCGTGTGGGAGATCAATTCAGAGGTGTGGTGCCGTTTAACGCAACCGATGTATGCCAGAAATGCCACGCTGTTCCGGTGGGGTATACGCTGGGTGCCGTGGATCTGCACATTTCGTTCTCACAAATTTCAAGTGCGGCAAAGGACAACTGGAATCGTTCGTTCATGATCTTTGTCGGATTCACGATTGTTGCAACCGTGTTTGCGAGTCTGATGTTCCGGCGATTTGTATCACAACCCGTTGACAAACTTGTGAAGGCAACGGCGGAAATCAGCAGCGGCAATCTTGACTATGCGATTGACCATGACAAGACTCACCATACAGGATCACGCGATGAACTTGAGTATCTCTCGTCGCAATTTGACGCGATGCGTGAATCACTGAAAGAGAAAATCCGCCAGCTTGATGAAGTGAACAAGGATTTGGCGGAGCGCAATGAGCAACTGGAGCAGGCGCTTGCGCGGTTGAAAGAGGCGCAAAAGGAACTTCTGAAAAGCGAGCGTCTTGCAGCTACCGGTAAGATGACGGCACAGCTGTCGCACGAAATCAACAATCCCATTCACAATATCCAGAGTTTGCTGCAATCGTCGCTCCGCAAGATCGATGGACCTGCCCAAGAGCTGGTCGCATTAGCCCTCGAAGAAGTGACGCGGATGTCCAAGTTGACGCGACAAATGCTGGACTTCTACCGCGGTTCGATGCTGGAGTTTGAAAAAGGCCCGGTTGATCTTGCGGATCTGCTTGACCATCTTCTCAAAGAGAATCGGGAGACACTGGCGGAGTTCGGTATCAACACGGCAGTGGAGGCTGCCCCCGGGCTTCCGTCTGTTCTTGGTTCACGCGACAAGTTGAAGCAAGTTTTCCTGAATCTGATTCTGAATGCCCGTGATGCAATGCCGGATGGGGGTACCCTGACAGTGCGACTGGCAGATCACGACAACGCCATACAGGTCACTGTGTCCGATACAGGAATTGGAATCCCGCCGGAAAACCTCGGACGAATTTTTGATGCATTCTTCACTACCAAGAAAGAAGTAAGCGGTGTCGGGCTTGGTCTTTCCGTCACGTACGGAATCATCCAGCAGCACGGAGGAGCAATTCGTGTAGCCAGCACGCCCGGCAGGGGCACAACATTTACCATAGAACTTCCTACTGCGAGAACATTTCATGACTAAAGAGCCAACATCGACGATACAACGCGAGCGGGTACTGGTTGTTGATGACGACAAAGCGTTTCGAGTTGCGACCAAGACACTGCTGGAGGATGAAGGGTACGGCGTTGTGCTTGCGACAAGCGGAGAAGAGGCGCTCTCCGCGCTACGGGCGAATAATGTAGACATTATGCTATCGGATCTCGTGATGACGAAGATGACAGGAATTCAGTTGCTGGAGAAAGTGAAAGCCATCCATCCTCATCTCATGGTCATTATGGTGACGGGGTTCGGCTCCATTTCCACCGCTGTCGAGGCAATGCACCTGGGCGCAACCGACTACCTGACGAAGCCCTGCAATAACACGGAGCTTCTGCTGAAGATTCGCAGGGCTCTCGATGCACAACAGAAGGATCGTGAGTTGCGGCAACTGCGTGAACAACTTCACGCGACGTACAGTTTCGGCAATATGCTGTCGCGCAGCGAGAAGATGAAGAATGTCATGCAAAGCATCCGGCAGGTTGCTGACACCGACGTAACAATACTGATTCAAGGGGAAAGCGGAACGGGAAAAGAACTTGTTGCGCGGGCACTGCATTACAACAGTAACCGGAGCGAGAAGCCGTTCGTGGCGGTCAACTGCTCGGCAATTCCCGAGAATCTTCTCGAAAGCGAGCTTTTCGGACATGAAAAAGGTGCGTTCACGGGGGCCATGAAGCAGAAAGCTGGCAAGTTCGAAGAAGGAAACGGCGGCACGCTGTTTCTTGATGAAATTGGCGATCTTGCCCCAACCGTGCAAACGAAGTTACTGCGTGTACTTCAGGAGAAGATCTTCGAGCGTGTCGGAGGGAACACTCCGATCAAGGTGGATACACGCATCGTTGCCGCGACAAACAGGAATCTTGAAATGATGACGCGTGACGGGGATTTCCGGGAAGACTTGTTTTTCCGGTTGAATGTGTTTCCCATTCATCTTCCGCCGCTGCGCGAAAGGCTGGAAGACATTCCGATGCTCGCAGAGCATTTCCTGACGCGTCACGCCGACCTTTCCGGGGGACGCGTCAAGTCTATTTCGCCGTTGGTTATTACCGACATGATGAACTACAATTGGCGCGGCAATATTCGTGAACTGGAGAATTTGATGAAACGGGCTATCATTAAAACAACGGGAGAGACGATCATGACAATCGAGCTGCCGACGAATGAACACGCGCCATCCACTGCAAAAGAACCTATCGCCGAGGTCGACCTCAACACTCCTTACAAAGACTATATCAGCGCGATTGTAAGGGATGCAGAGGAAAAGTATCTGACGCGGATGCTCCGGTTATACAAGGGCAACATCAACCAGATAGCAAAGTTGATGGAGATCGACAGGAAAACTGTCTACCGGAAAATGGCGGAATACTCAATAGATCCGGCCACGTTCCGGGAAGCGAACTGAGGGCTTCGAGTCTATTGTGCCTTTAATTCTCCTGAAAACTGAATTTCTATATCAATTCCGTCAATTGATCGGGGAATCTGTTCCCGTATCTTTCCCGGATCGTCCTTGACCGAGACTATCAATCCCGCTTTTCCTGTCGAGGTTGTTCCGATGCCTACCGCCGTCACAGAATCCAATGCAAGCCACAACTTCTCGTGCGCATGCTTGATTCTTCGTATGCGTTCCAGTTCGTCCGCGCTCACGGCAATGTCACCTGCAAGAGTTGAAATACGTTTTGAATTCTGTTGATGATGGTCGACGTATTGCTTCCTGCAAACAGCAATCCGACAATCTGATTTTGATTGTTCAGTACTGCGGAGCCGCTGTCGCCGCCCTGACTCATTGCCCCTGCCATCAGCTGATCAACGAAGGTTCCCACTTTGTTTGAACCGTAACTCACATTCGCCGTTACGTCAATCTGTGTAATTGTTCCGGTAGTCAATCCTGTTGTACGCCCGCTCTTTTTCAGCGCCATGCCGAGTGTTCCTTCGGCTACTCCCGTTATCTGACCGATGCCGAGGATGTTGTTCACAACATCGTTCGGATTGATGGGCTGGGCAATGGCGCAGTCCACGAGATTGTCTGCCGCCGCTGCGGTTGGTGCAGCCGCCTGCAGTCGGGTCTTGCTTCCGATTGCCGCCGCGACACCGTTCAGTGTCGAAGCAACGGCATTGCCGATAGGGCACGGGATTGTTGTTGTTGTGAATTGGATGGGGATGAATTCCGTCAACGTGGCGATCGTGTCGGAAGCTTGCTGGCCGCCGTCATACGGGCCCGGTTGCAGTATTGCATCACCCGAAGATGCATCGTTGCTATTTGCCAAAACGTGATTGTTTGAGAGAATGTAGGTTGTGTTGTTCTTCCGTACGAGACATCCGAGCGTACCTGCCGTGATAAGATAATGCCCGATACTTACGCCGCCGGGTGCAGGCCTGTGTCTTCCGGTGGGACTTTGTTGTGCATACAGAATTCCCGAGGCGTACACATCCGTCGGTATGCCTTGAATGCTTTCGGGGATGATTTCAGCGGGAGAAAGGCTTCCCTTCGATTTCTTCACTTCAACCGAACATATCAGAGAGAGTTGCTCCGTCCTCTTTCCTGCCACTGTCTTGTACCCCACTCCGACTGCAACAACATTGGGTTTGTGAAATAACTCACGACGAACGTCGCGCAAGACGCGTCTGCAATCTTCCAACTGTGCTGCCATACCTGCCTCCTTGCAAAGTGTGGATGGTTGATTTGTTGAGAGTAACGAACAGTGTTACTGCACAACGACTGATTTTTCGAGAATAGAGTTTTCTCCTTGATTGAACCTGAATGTGTACGTTCCCGGCTCCTGAACAACAATGGATGTATCCGCGTTGAATGAGCCAAGTACTTGAATACATGGCCGCCCGTCGTACCGGGCGAGAACCGTAGTGGTAAACTGCTTGTCGTGATGAAAGATTTCGAATCGCTCGAATTCCCAACAAGGCGTCGGCGTCCCGCAAGTTGCCTTCAGCGTTATTGGCGAACCAAGCCGGACAGTATCCGGAACAACCACGGAAAGAACGCTGACGGGGGAAACGGAAACCGAATCGGATGGCTTGTCGCTGCAGCGGCCCAAGAAGATGAGCGTCGGAATGATGAGGGCGTGAAGGAATCTCATACCACTCTCACGCCGGATAGAATTTGTGAAGACTGAAACAACATGACACTCTCCTCGTCCTCCCCCGATAAACGGGCCGTGGCCCGGTTTACATCAGCGTTGAAGGTCTTTCACGCGTTGCAGATTTTCCAGGAGATCGTCGGCTTTGCTGCCTTCCTCTTTTGACGCCAACGACTTATACTTTTCCAGAGCTTTCAGAGCGGAAACAACATCATTATTCATTGCATGAACCAACCCGAGATTAAAATATGTACCCGCATGATCCGGTACCACTTCGGCGGCAAGTTCGTAGTGCATTCTTGCCAGCCGCAAATCGCCCGCCTCAAAGTACAGATTTCCCAGATTGTAATGGGATTCGAAATGCCGCGGGTCAAGCTCAAGCGATTTTGTGAAGCAATCGAAGGCCTTTGCTGTCATGCCCCGCTTCGACATGATGATGCCGACGTTGCAATAGGCATCGGCAACATCATCGCCTTCCTCAATGGCACGCAAGTACGCTTCTTCGGCGCGTGCATCTTCGCGTTCATCCAGAAGCAACGCTTCCTCAAAAGGCCCGATGTTTGTCGGCAGTTTCAGGAGTTGAGCCGCCGCAGGCGAAAACAAATTCAACTGACCCTTGTTCGGGAATCGTGCTTTCTTGCGCTTTCTGACACGCTCGAAACCGAATTTGTCGGGTTGCTTCGGTATGAAGTCGAGAATTTTTCCCACTGCCCTACTCAATTAGCATCCTTGCGTTGGTTCACATACGTTGGAGGCTGCATCACGGATATCATTCATGCGGCTTTCACTTTCTTTGTCTTGGCCTGTTTTCCGTTAGCGGAGGCCTTTGCCGCAACTTTCTTCTTCTCTCCTTTTGCTTTTTCCATCGGCTTGCGTTGTGTCTTTGCCTGCTCGATACTTTGCTTCAACGCCGTCATAATGTCCACGATCGGCTTCTCTTCCTCCTCGACGGTCACAATCTGCTTGCCCTCGATTTTGGCTTCGATCATTTCTCTCAATGCGTCATTGTACTTGTCGGTCAGATCGAGCTTGTTGAGCGATGTCTTCATAGATTCAACAAGATTCTTTGCAAGCTCCAACTGTTTCTTGTCAACGCCCTTGTTGTCGAGTTGCGGCACTTCGCCGATCTTGCGGACTTCCTTTGGCGAGCGGAGCTTGTACAGGCAAATGCCGTTCTCCTGCGGCGCAATCATCACAACATCTTCGCGGTCGCGCAGCACCACTTTTCCGATTCCCATCTTACCCGTTTCCTTCAACGTTGCTGCAAGAAGGGAATAGGCCTTTACGGCAACCGGGCCGTCGGGTCCGGCATAGTACGGGGCCTCGTAGAGTGTCGGGTGCACTTCCTTCGCGTCGATGAATCCTTCAATCTCAATGATCTTGGTACTCTTCAGTTTCAGTTTATCGAGATCGTCCTTCTCAACAATTACGAACCGATCCGGCTCGTACGGATAGCCCTTCACAATATCCTCGGAGGTGACGACTTTGCTGCATTTCTTGCATTTCTTGTCGTACCCGATCGGTCCGTGGTCTTCTTTGTGGAGTTGATTGAAACGGATTGTCTGATCCGTATCCACCGCATTGTAAATACGAACGGGAATCGTGACAAGCGAGAAGCGAATATGGCCTTTCCAGATTGCTCTCATGTGTACCTCCGAAACTTGTGAAAGAACAGCAAATGTGCGGATACTAAAAAATTGCTCGAAATAAGCACAGCAAAATATACGGCAGCCAGATGCCAAGTGCAAACATCATGAAGCCGCCGGGGGCATCTTCTTTAGCTGCTTGACAAAATCTAAACCCTCTGCTTATATTCCTACGTCTGCTTCGGCTGCTCTTTTGATACAAAGGGCGGGAATTCTTCCCAAGAGACCTTCATTACCCAAAGGAGGTTACATGCGTAAGTCCCTCGTCGCCAATCTGCTTCTCTCTCTCATGTTTGTGTCATGCGGACCGCCTGAACCCCTCCTCATCCCGCTGTATGAGAATCTTTCGCACTACAACCGCACCGTGACGACAAAAAACGAGGAAGCGCAGAAGTACTTTGATCAGGGATTCACGTTGTACTACGGATTCAATCATGAGGCGGCGATTACATCGTTCCGACAGGCGTCATTGTTGGACTCACTGTGCGCGATGGCATGGTGGGGACAAGCAATTTCGGCAGGTCCCAACATCAATAATCCGGCAATGGATAGTAGCGCGGCAGTTGCGGCTTGGGAGGCTCTGCAGAAGGCAAAGGGTGTTGCCGTATATGCTTCGCCGGTTGAGCAGGATCTGATCTTTGCTCTTGCCGCCCGTTACACGTGGCCCCCTCCGGAAGATCGGAAAAATCTTGATATCGAGTATGCAAATGCAATGCGTCGTGTGTGGGAGAACTATCCGGATGACGCGGATGTCGGCGCATTGTTTGCAGATGCGATGATGAATCTTCGTCCGTGGGATTTGTGGACTCCGGCGGGCGCGCCACAACCCGGAACGCCCGAAATTGTTGCTACACTCGAGCGTGTGCTTGAATTGCAGCCGAATCATCCCGGAGCGTGTCATTTCTATATTCATACCATGGAAGCATCGCCAACTCCGGGAAAAGCTCTCGCAGCCGCGGACTCGCTGCGATTCCGGGTTCCGGGTGCAGGACATCTCGTTCACATGCCGTCGCATATCGATATTCGCGTTGGACACTATGACGAGGCAGTGAAAGCAAACCAGCGTGCCATCATTGCCGATACGGCGTGGATCAAGCGCGGGGGATTCTACACATTCTATCGGGCACATAACTATCATTTTCTTGCTTACGCGGCGATGTTTGAGGGAAGAAGAGAACTGGCCATGAAGGCTGCTCGCGATATGGTCGAGCAAATTCCCCTTGAGGTGGTACGCGAGTATGCCGACTATCTCGATGGATTCGTTGCTGTACCGGTACATGTGATGGTTCGGTTCGGGATGTGGGAAGAATTGCTGAACGAGTCGAAACCGCCGGAAGATCTTGTCGCAACAAGCGCGTTCTGGCATTATGGCCGTACGGTAACTTACGCAGCCCTGGGTCGTGTGCCGGAAGCCGCGGTCGAGTTTGAAACGTTTAAGAAAGCTGCAGCCGCAGTACCGGAGAGTCGTTTGATTGGCAACAATCCCGTCCGCACCGTTCTACAGATCGGACTTCGAATGGCAGAGGGTGAACTCGAATACCGACGCAGAAATTACACGAAAGCTTTTGCTCTTTTGCGCCAAGCGGTTCAGTTTGACGACTCTTTGCGCTATGATGAGCCGTGGGGGTGGATGATGCCTGTACGCCATTCTCTCGGCGCGTTGCTTCTGGAACAGGGCCGGGTGAAAGAGGCAGAGGAAGTCTATCGAAAGGATTTGGAGCGGCATCCGAACAACGGCTGGGCGCTGAAAGGGCTTGCAACATGTCTGCACCGAAGCGGCAAACATGAAGAAGCTGCTGCCACTGATGAGAAGTTCAAAGCCGCCTGGGCACGATCGGATATTACGCTGAAGACTTCCTGTTTCTGCAGTACGGGGGCAGAAATGTAGCTCCTGCGCTGTACAGGTAGCGGTACAAAGCGAAAAGGCATCGGGAGGTGGTTCAAGAGAACCATCTCCCTCCGCTTTGATGAGAAGGCTACGTTCTCCTGATGTTGCTTTCGTTCTTTCATCTGTAGAAGCCCAATAGAAATGTCATGGTTTTACGCTCAGTAGGAATGTCAGGGTGAAGCATCGTGTTCAGTGGAGGCGGAGTGAGCGTAGCGAACGGAGCCTTCACTGCGGCGTTTTTGGGTGTTGG